>CALCJF010000038.1 GCA_937967375.1 uncultured Leucobacter sp. | reverse complement strand
CGACGCTGCCGTGCAGTTCGGTTTTCTGCTGATCTGCTTGGGCGCGGCTGCCGTGCTCGTGTGTTTCTGGCGGTTCCTGAGGGTGCTCTATCGAGATGGGCGCCTGCATAGCGAGGACTTTCGCGTTGCTCGCGGCGCACAGCTGCTGCCGGTGCTTGTGCTCGCCGTGGTGCTCGCAGTCGAAGTGATTCTGATTGATCGCTTTCGGGCGCTGACTGAGTTGATTCCGCTGCTGATCGGCGTGACGGCCCTGCTGGGTGCTCTTTGGGCGGTAGAGCGCGCGCGTGCCGCGGTTGTCAGGAAGCGTCGTGAGTTTGGGGAGTCGGAGTGAACCCTGAGGCCACGGGCCCGGTTGCGGTGGCAGAATTCGCCCAGGTCTCGGGCGGCAGGGCCTCGATCGCGGCCTGACCCTTTCTTCGCTTGCTGGTGACCGCGCGTTTGGCCCCGCGAGCGACGGCGCCAACCCCGGCGCCGACGGTTGCGCCGGCAGTGCGCACTCCGCCGAGCACACGGTGCTCGATCCTTTTCGCACCCTCTTTTGGAGCCAAATCGGCGGTGAACGTCATCGGGGCGATACCAAATGCGCGCCGCGACGACGCGACCACCCGGCGACCAAGCAGGTGATTGCCTGTGCCGCCGATCGCGGCGCCGATGCCGAACGGCATCGCCTTGCCCAGCAATGAGGCGCCACCGGCCGCGCCGAAGTGGCGTAGAAAGACAGCCTGAAGTCTGTCGAGCACTGGGCCGACGGCGTTACGCGGGAGTGTCTTCGTGATGATCTCACCCCAGAATGCCGAACGTGCTGGGCCGTTACCGGTGGCCTGCTGAGCGAACTGCCCGAGCAACTGGGCACCCTCTTGCCCGAGCATGAGGGTCATCACGAGCAGTCTTGCCCGATCTGGGTTCTCAACGTGGATGCCGTGCACCTCGGCGACAGACTGCGCGAAGAGCGCCGTGGTTTCGAGAAAGCCGACGGTTTCGACGCCCGAGAGCGCGAGCGCCACCGGGGTGCTGACAGCTGGGATGACTGCGGCGGCGCCCACCGCTGCGCCGCCACCGGTGACGGCGAGAAGGTAGCGCCGCTCAAGAATGCGTACGAGCTGCGCTGGAGTTGCCTCGGGGTGCCTCAGACGCAGACTGCGAATGTGCGCCAGTACGACCGGGCGCTGCACTGCCAGTGCCTTGTCGAGCGCGCGCACGAACGCGGAGTTGGGTGTCACCGTCGGTGGCAGCTCGCCTGCGGGAGGGTGGGGTGCGTTCGGATCTACGATCACGTACTGCGGTGATTGCGTCATGAGGGTGATTCTAGGTTCGGTGGCTGTGCGTGCCAGGAATGTTTCGTAGGTAGCACGGTTTCGGAATACCCCTAGGGGGTATATGGTTGGAAGGGGCATACCGAACGCAAAGTTTTGTGAGGGAAGCGACGATGAACGAGCAACACGATCACCACGAGCACGGCGGTCACCTAGGTCACGGCGACCATGTCGATCATGCCGGTCACGGAGACGAGAGCCATCCGGAGCACAGCGGCCACCAGAACCATGGTGGCCATGAGGGCCACGGGAATCACGTCGGCCAGTTCAGGCGCCTCTTTTGTATCATGCTGGCCCTCGCCGTACCGACCGTGCTGCTTTCGAACATGTTCGCGATGATTCTTGGCTACGAACTCCCGAGCATCCCCGGTCTTGCCTGGGCGTCGCCCGTGCTCGGAACCGTGATGTACCTCTGTGGCGGCAAGCCCTTTCTCGTCGGCGCGGCGAGCGAGATTCGATCTCGGAAACCAGGCATGATGCTGCTCATCGGTCTCGCCATCACGGTCGCGTTTCTCGCCTCGTGGGGTGCGAGCCTCGGGCTGCTGCATCACCAGCTTGATTTCTGGTGGGAGCTCGCGCTACTCATCGTCATCATGCTGCTGGGGCACTGGGTCGAGATGCGCTCGCTCGCTCAAACCACCTCGGCGCTCGATTCGCTGGCCGCGCTGCTGCCCGATGAGGCGGAGCGGGTTGAGGGAGGCGAGATCGTGACCGTCGCGCCCGCAGAGCTTCGCGTCGGTGACCTAGCGATCGTGCGTCCCGGAGGCAGCGTGCCCGCAGACGGGCGCATCGTCGACGGTCGAGCTGCAATGGACGAGTCGATGGTCACGGGCGAGTCGCGCACCGTCTCGCGCGCCGTCGGCGATCAGGTGACGGCCGGAACGGTCGCAACCGACTCGGGCCTCCGCATCGAAGTGACGGCAACCGGCGACGACACCGCACTTGCCGGCATTCGGCGGCTCGTCGCCGACGCGCAGAACTCGTCTTCGCGCGCTCAGCGGCTCGCTGATACCGCAGCGGGGTGGCTGTTCTGGTTCGCGCTCGCCGCAGCAGCGGTCACCGCGCTTGTGTGGGCGGCGGTCGGTCTGCCCGACGACGCGGTGATACGTACGATCACGGTGCTCGTGATCGCCTGCCCGCATGCGCTGGGCCTCGCGATTCCGCTCGTAGTGTCGATTGCTACCGAGCGCGCGGCGCGCGGTGGAGTGCTGGTCAAGGATCGGCTCGCACTCGAAAGCATGCGAACCATCGACGCGGTGCTCTTCGACAAGACAGGCACCCTGACCAAGGGGGAACCGAGCGTCACCGAGGTGTTCGCGGTCAAGGACGCCGATGACGATCTCGTGCTTGCGCTTGCCGCCGCGGCCGAGGCAGGAAGCGAGCACCCGCTCGCGAAGGCCATCGTACGCGCTGCCTCGGAACAGAATCTTGAGGTGCGAGAGAGTAGCGATTTCATCTCGTCGCCAGCAGTGGGTGTCACCGCGACTATCGACGGTGCGAGCATTCGGGTCGGCGGTCCCCACTTGCTCGACGAAGAGCGTGCGAGTGAGCTGCCGGTGGCGGAGCGGTGGCGCAGCGAGGGTGCGATCATTCTGCACGTGCTGCGTGACGGTGCGGTCATCGGTGCGCTGAAGCTTGCCGACGAGATACGTTCAGAATCGCGCGAGGCTGTCGAGGCGCTGCGGCGTTTGGGAGTCGAGGTGGTGATGATCACCGGAGACGCCGAGGCGGTCGCGCGGTCGGTCGCTGAGGAACTGCGCATTGAGCGGGTCTTCGCGGAAGTGCGGCCAGAGGACAAGGCGGCGAAGGTGCAGGAGCTGCAGCGCGAAGGTCGAAAGGTCGCAATGGTGGGCGATGGCGTGAACGACGCGCCGGCACTCGCGCAGGCAGACGTCGGCCTCGCGATCGGCGCAGGCACGGACGTCGCCATTGCGTCTGCCGGTGTGATCCTCGCGAGCGATGATCCTCGCTCCGTGCTCTCGGTCATCGAACTCTCGCGGGCCGCCTACCGCAAGATGCGCCAGAACCTGTGGTGGGCAGCAGGCTACAACCTGATCTCGGTGCCGCTTGCCGCTGGCATGCTTGCGCCAGTCGGCTTCGTGCTGCCGATGTCGGTCGGAGCGATTCTCATGTCGCTCTCGACCATCGTGGTGGCGCTCAATGCGCAGCTCTTGCGGCGCCTCGACCTGCGGCCGGAGGTCGCTGCGCGCGAGGCGCTCACGAACTAGGGGAGCGGGGCTCTAGGCTCGCATCAAGCCCCAGAGCAGTCTGAGCCATCGAGCATCTCTGTCTCGAGTCGGCCTCATGGCCTCGTGCCGTAGGCGGGTACCTCCACATCAAGCTGCGCAATGTCAGTTTGTTCGTCGGTGCGCTCGCCGCCAGAAAGACGCTTAGGGTGGCTTTGCCCACCCCGACGATGACGGGCGGATCGCCCTAGCCCGGCCGCAATAGCCGAACGAACTGCTCGACGTCGGCGGCCATGTCTATCGTCGGGTCGAGCAGCCAGGCGGTCTGTAGCCCGTCTGCGAGCGCGTGCGCGGCGCGCATGATCCACGCGGGGTCGAGGTCTGAGCGAATCTCGCCCGCCTGCTGTGACGCAACGATTGAGGTCTCAGCAACATCATGCAACTGCCTCGTGCGCGTGCGGAAAAACGCGTTTGCCGGGTGCTCTGGATCGCCGGCGTCGGCCGACAGCCGAGCATAGAGATTGACGAGGCCTGGTGTCGCCGCGTTGCGTCGCAGCACTTCGAGAAAGCTCTCGATGAAGTCTTGACCAGCAATGTTCTCGGTGTCGCGCTGGTCGCGGGCCTCGAGAATCGCCACGAAGAGTTCTTCTTTCGAGCCGAAGTAGTGGAGCAGCCCGGCAGGGCTGAGGCCCGAAGCCTCGGCGATTTCGCGGACCGAGGCCTTGCCATAGCCGTGTGCAGCCACGACCCGAAGCGCTGCTTCGAGTATCTCCTCGCGTTTCGCGATGCCCTTCGAGTATGCGCCTGGCCGTGCCATTTCTCTAGCGTACCGGCAGAATCAAAAACCGAACAATGGTTGGAATCTGCTTGATTGACGGAGTCTGCTGTGCCACGATGTGTAGCAATACCGAATGATGTTCGGTATTTATTGCTGTCCGTGATGAAGCTCAACGAGGAGCCGACATGACCACATCTCTTCCAGACCCGGGCCTGCCAGATGCCCCAACTGGACTGATCTCTTCCACTCCACCAATCGAGGGCGAGCCTGCGGCAAGCCCGCCAGCAGGCAAAGCGCTGCTGCCCGGCCTGTTGATCAACTCGCTCGTGTTGTACGGCACCTACGGTGGCCTCATCGCAATTCTGCTTCCTACGCAAGTAGCCCTGCTCGATGAAACGAATAAGGTGGCAAACCTGGCGATCGTCACCACGGTCTCGTTCATCTTCACGCTGTTCGCGCAACCGATCGCGGGCGCTGTGAGCGATCGCACGCGTTCAAAGTTCGGGCGCCGGGCGCCCTGGATGGTACTCGGTGCGCTCGTCGGAGCGATCTTCTTGCTCGGCATGGGCTCGCTGAAAGACATTCTTTGGATCACCGTGTTCTGGGTGATCATTCAGGTCGCGCTGAATTTCTTGCAGGCGCCTCTCACCACTATCACCGCCGATCGTTTTCCGCGCTCCAAGCGAGGGCGCGCGAGCGCCATGATGGGGCTCGGCATGCAGCTCGGCATGACCATCGGCGTGATGGTCGCGGCGGCACTCGGCAACCAGGTCGGCATCGGCTATGCGACGTTCGGCATTGCAGTGCTCGTAGTGACCCTGCTCTTCGTGATCTTCAACAAGGACTGGTCGTCGAAGAACGCCGCGGTTGACCCGTTCAACTGGGGCGCATTCTTCAAGGGCTTCTGGGTGAATCCGCGCAAGCATCCAGATTTCGCCTGGGCGTTCTTCGCGCGCTTTCTGCTGATCCTCGGATACTTCGTCGTCGCAACGTACCAGCTGTACCTGCTGACCGACTACATCAAAATGACGCTCGAAGAGGCGCAGGGCGCAGTAGTGACCCTGACGCTCGTGTCGCTCGTGCCGACAATGATCGCCATCGTATTGTCTGGCTGGTGGAGCGACAAAGTCGGCCGCCGCAAGGTATTCATCTACGTCGCGTCGGTCATCATGGTGCTCGGCCTCATCATGCCGCTCGTCATGCCCAACATGACGGGCATGATTCTGATGAGCATCATCAACGGTGTCGGTTTCGGCTTCTACATGTCGGTCGATGCCGCGCTGATGACCGAGGTACTGCCGAGCGAGGGCACCGCGGCGGGTAAAGATCTCGGCATTCTGAACGTCGCCACGAACATTCCGCAGGCCATGAGCCCGGCAATCGCGGCATTCATCATTACGTCGCTCGGAGGCTACCCGATGCTCTTCGTGTTCGGTATCGTCTTCGTCATTCTCGCTGCAATCGCGACCGCCCCCATTCGCGGGGTCAAATGAGCGGCGCAGACAACCACACCGATCAGAACGAGGGATCGCTACCGATGAACACCGAATACGTTGAAGTCGAGACACAATCTGGGCGCGTGCGAGGGCGCTGGCGCGAGACCACGGGGTCGGGCGAGAATGCCAGATCGGCCGCGTTTCTCGGTATTCCGTTCGCTGAGGCTCCGGTCGGTGAGCTACGTTTCGCGGCCCCTGTGCCGAAGGCGCCATGGCAGGGGGTGCGCGACGCGCTCGAGTTCGGGGCGACGGCGCAGCGCGGCGACCCCGGTGTCACACTGATTCCCGAACCGAGCATCGCGGGCGAGAGCACCCTCAACGTGAACGTCTTCACACCCTCACCCGCGGCGGCTGAGCCCGGCTCGGGCCTGCCGGTGCTCGTCTGGATTCACGGTGGCGGCTATTTCGCTGGATCACCTGCGAGCGAGTGGTACGACGGCCGGGGCTTCAACCGCGACGGCGTAGTGACCGTAACGATCTCGTACCGACTCGGCTTCGACGGCTTCGGCTGGATCGAAGGCGCCCCGACGAACCGTGGCGTGCGCGACTGGCTGCTCGCTCTCGAGTGGGTGCAGCAGAACATCGCCGCGTTCGGTGGCGATCCGGGTCGCGTCACGATCGCCGGTCAGTCGGCCGGCGGCGGCGCGGTGCTCACCCTGCTCGGCATGCCGAGGGCGCAGCACCTGTTTCACGGTGTGTACGCGATCTCGGGCGCGCTCGCCGACGTCAGCGAGCAGCGCGCGAAGGGTTTCGCGCGCGAGATGGCTGCGGTCGCGGGTGTCGAAGCGACGCGCGATGGCTTCGCAAGCATCGAAGAGGATCGCCTGCTCGAACTGCAGAAGAAGGCAACCGCGCTCAGCCCCTCTTCGATGAGCACCATCATCGAAGAGGGGCTTCCGCTCGGCCCTGCGGTCGACGGCGAGCTGATTCCGCGACCGACTCGGGAGTCGTTGCGCGCCGGTGTGGGAGCCGAGAAGCCGCTCGTGATGGGGGCCACCGACGACGAGTTTTCGATGGCGATGAGCGACGCGGCAAGGATGCTGCGCTGGGTGCCGCGCGGGCTGCTGCTCGGAAAGCTCGGGGTGGCAAAGGATCGCCGCACGGCATATCTCGCCGCGAATGCCGATGTGGTCGCGCTCGGCAAGGCGCGCCTGGCCGGTCGCGTGCTCACCGACCGCATGTTTCGCACCGCAGTCGTGCGCGTTGCGGGTGACCGCGAGGGTGCGCCCACCTGGCTGTATCGCTTCGCCTGGCCCTCGGGCCACTTCGGCTTCGCCGAGCACTGCCTCGACGTGCCGTTCTTCTTCGACTGCCTCGACGGGCCGGCGATGAGGCCCCTCGCGGGCCCGAACCCGCCCCAGCAGCTGGCCGAGGAGGTGCACGCCGCAGCCGTGGCGTTCATCAAGACCGGTGATCCTGGCTGGCCGGCGCACGACGCGAATGCGATTGCCCGCGTCTTCGACGTGCCCACTCGCGACATCGCGGGCGCGTATGATTCGGTGGGAGCCTTGCTATGAACGCGACGAAAGCGACCTTTGCGCCGGCCGTGTCGGCGACGCGACAGCCACGCACGCGCGGGTTGCTCATTACGAGCCTCGTGCTGCTGGCTGTCGTGGGCGAGCAGGCGATCTCGGTCGCCTTGGCACCAAACTCGCCGTGGACTCAGAGTGTCGATGACGCCTGGCGTAGCGCAGTGGGCGTCGGGCCCTCATCAGGCGCGTACACCTGGGCGGTGCCCATGTTCTTTCAGCAGCTCGGCCAGCTCTTCACCGTCGATCACGGCTCGTTTCCGTCGGGCCACGCGGTGAGTGCCGGCGCGCTGGCCGTGATCCTCGTCGCCCTCATACCGGCGGCAACGAAGGCCGCGAGAATTTCGGTGCTCGTGATCGGCGCGCTGCTCATCCTTGGCATGATCTGGCAGCGCACCCTCATCAACGCTCACTGGCTGTCGGACACGATCGCCGGAGTGTTTGCCGGCGTGGGCGTGGCCATGTTGCTCTGGTGGGCATTCGAGCCGTGGCTGCGGCGCGACCGCGGGCGCAGGCCGAGGTTTCTGAAGACACGAACTGAACCAACGAAGGTATCGAAGGAGCAAGTATGACCAACCACACCGCAGAACTCGCCGATCTGAGCATCGAAGAGAAGGCGTCGCTCACCAGTGGGGCAGACTTCTGGACGACCAAGGGCATCGAGCGGGCGGGCATTCCGTCGATCATGCTCACCGACGGCCCGCACGGCCTGCGTAAGCAGTCGGGCGAGAGCGATCACCTTGGGCTGAACGACAGTGTGCCCGCAACCTGTTTTCCGCCAGCCGCAGCGCTCGGGTCGACGTTTGATCCCGAACTCGCCGAGCGAATTGGCGTCGCGCTCGGTGTCGAGTCGGCGATCGAAGACGTCGCGGTCATTCTCGGCCCCGGCGCGAACCTGAAGCGCTCGCCGCTGTGCGGGCGCAACTTCGAGTACCTCTCAGAAGACCCGCTGCTCTCTGGCGTCATGGGCGCCGGGCTGGTGCGGGGCATTCAGTCGCAGGGGGTCGGCGCGTCGCTGAAACACTTCGCCGCCAACAACCAGGAGCACGACCGAATGCGCGTGTCGGCAGATATTGACCCGCGGCCACTGCGCGAGATGTACCTGCGAGGCTTCGAACGCGTCGTGAAAGACGCCCAGCCTTGGACGGTGATGTGCTCGTACAACCGCATTAACAGCGTCTATGCCTCAGAAGACCCCTGGCTGCTCACGCGGGTGCTGCGCGACGATTGGGGCTTCAAGGGCATCGTCGTCTCTGACTGGGGGGCCGTGAACGACCGAGTGGCGGCGCTCGCCGCGGGACTCGATCTTGAGATGCCGGCCGGCGACGGTGTCACAGACGCGCAGATCGTGGCGGCGGTTGCCGATGGCTCGCTCGATTCGTCTGTGCTCGATACTGCGGCTGCTCGAATGATCGATCTCGTCCGCAAGGCGCAGGCTCGACCGCCGGTGGTCGGCCCGCTCGACGTCGACGCGCACCACGCGCTCGCCCGCGAGGCCGCCGGGCGCTCGATCGTGCTGCTCAAGAATGAGGGTGGCCTGCTGCCGCTCGCCGACAGTGCGTCGATCGCGCTGATCGGCGAGTTTGCCCGCACCCCGCGCTTTCAGGGCGGTGGCTCGTCGCACATCAACCCGACGCGCGTCGACACCGCACTCGATTCGCTGCGCGAGGTCGCGGGGGATCGGGTGTCGTTCGCGGCAGGATTCGCCTTCGGCGGTTCGAACGCTTCGGATGCTTCGGATGCCGCCGCGCTGCGCGCCGAAGCTGTGGCGCTCGCCGCATCTCGCGACATCGCGCTGGTGTTCTTGGGCCTCACCGACGCGGAGGAGTCTGAGGGCTTCGACCGCGAACACATCGATCTGCCGCCGGTGCAACTCGAACTGCTCGATGCGGTGCTCGCGGCAAACCCGAACACGGTCGTGGTGCTCTCGAATGGCTCGGTCGTCTCGCTGCCGTTCGCAGACCGGGTGCCCGCGATCGTCGAGGCGTGGTTGCTCGGTCAGGCTGGTGGCTCTGCCACGGTCGACGTGCTGACCGGCGCGGTCACCCCTTCGGCTCGACTTGCCGAGACGATTCCGCACCGCATCGAAGACACGCCCGCGTTCGGCTCGTACCCCGGATCGCTCGGGCACGTGCGTTATGGCGAGGGAATCTTCGTCGGGTACCGCTGGTACGACCAGCGTCGAATGAGCGTCGCGTTTCCGTTTGGCCACGGCCTCTCGTACACGAGCTTCTCTTATGGCGCGCCCATGGTCTCGGTTGCCGAGGGCGGCGACCTTGCGGTGCGCGTGACGGTGACGAACACGGGGGATCGTGACGGGCGCGAGGTCGTGCAGGTCTACGCCGCCCCCGAGCGGTCGATCGTCGAGCGCGCCCCGCGCGAGCTCAAGGCGTTCGCGTCGGTCGAGATCGCGGCGGGGGCCTCTCGGGAGGTCGAGATCACCGTGCGCCGTGAGGATCTCGCCTATTGGGACATTCGCGTCGACCGCTGGATCGTCGAGGGTGGCAGTTACCTCGTCGAGGTCGGGGCTTCGAGCCGTGACCTGCGAGGCCGTGCGAGCGTCGAGGTGTCGGGCGACGAGGTACACACCCCGCTCAGTCGTGAGTCGACAGTGGGGGAGATCCTTGCCCATCCGATCGCCGGGCCGATCGTGCAGGCTCAGTTGGCGGGAATGCGCCAGCTCGCCGACGATGCTATGGATGCGTCGGTAATGACCGAGGACGCGGTGTCGCAACTCATGATGTCGTTTCCGATCGGGCGCCTCGCGGGCTTCCCAAGCATGGGGGTGACGCGCGAGCAGGTCGATCAGCTGATCGCGCTCGGCAACGCGGGCGAATGAGCAGCGGGGTGCCGCACTGTGGCACCCCGCTCGGCCCTCCGAGACCCGAGCTCGATGTTTCGGTCGTGCCGCAAGTCCACTTATTGAAGGGTGGCTCTGGTATCTGCGCTCGCAGTAAGGTTTGATCGAGATCGGGCCACTGCTGTAGGGGCTGCACGCGTCTTGGTTTCACCAAGTTGACATACGTTCGACGCCCTGACGGGGGAGGTGTATATGCACGAAACTTCGACAGAGCCTGAGCTGCCCGAAGCTGTCGGCTTTATCGGGCTCGGAATCATGGGATCGGCGATTGCAGTGAGGCTGCAGTCGAAGCTCCCGATGGTTGTGTGGAATCGGACGGCTTCGGCCTGTGTTCCGTTGGAAGAAGCGGGGGCCATCTCGGTCGCTACGGCTGCAGAAGTATTTGAGCGAACTCGCATCGTGTTCGTGATGCTTGCTGACGAGCGCGCGATCGATTCGGTGCTGCGGTTCGACGGTGTGATGCCGCTCACCGGGCGAACTATTGTCTTGATGAGCACTGTTGCTCCCCACTACTCTGCGCAGTTGGCACGGCGTATCGAGGCTGCTGGTGCATGCTACGTTGAGGCGCCGGTATCGGGCTCCCGCCAGCCCGCTCTTGAAGGCACCCTCGTCTCGATGGTCGCCGGCGACGAGGGCGTGCTGGATCGGGTCGAACCGCTCATCGAACTCTTTAGTTCGAAGGTGTTTCGCTGCGGCCCAGTGCCCACCGCGCTTACGACCAAGCTCGCGGTGAACACCTTTCTCATCACACTCGTGACTGGGCTCGCCGAGTCGTTCCATTTCGCAGAAACGAACGGCGTCGATCTCGAGATACTGCGCAGTGTGCTCGACACCGGACCCATGGCCTCCGCGGTATCTCGAGCCAAGACCGAGAAGCTCGCGCTGCAAGACTGGGCGCCGCACGCGGCGATACCTGACGTTCTGAAGAATAGTCGCTTGATCGGGGAGAAGGCCCGGCGCGCTGCGAACTCGAGCCCACTGATCGACGTGTGCTCGGAGCTGTATGCGGAGGCTGCGAATCTCGGGCATGCAGGTGACGACATGATTGCCGTGATTGCCGCGCTGCGCAAGCGATCAGAAACGAGGCTGCATCATGTCGGGCGGCGCGTGGCCGACACCCTTGGTTTGGGCCGAGCGGAACTCGCCGCACTCGACCCCGAACCGGTGCTGCCCCGGTGGAACTCGCACCTGCGAGTGGGCGAGCTCGCATACGACAGCGTTGCGTTGTCATCACTTGCCATAGCTCTCATCAGCGCGGACCGAGGTGGCACTGACATCGCGTCGCTTTCGTTCTCCTTAGACCCGGCTCGCGTGCAGGCCTCCTTCGCTAGCGAGAAGCTGTTTCGCATCGACAGCGTGGCGCCACCCATTTGGGCCCCACTTTCAGGCTTCTGGAGGGTCAGCGATGGGTGGGTGCGCACGCACGGAAACTATCCACATCACGCCGAGCGCCTCGTTGAGCTGCTTGGCGTCTCGCATGATGCCGAGAGATCCGAGGTCGAGGCGGCGATGCGAGGCTGGAGTCGATTTGAAATCGGGGATCGCGCCGCCAAGGCCGGCGCACTCGTGTTCGCGGTACGAGATCCGTCCGAATGGCGAAGTCACCCGCAACACGAGGTTCTGGCGCAACTCCCGATAGTTGAGCTCAGCCGTGTGGGCAATGGCGCAGCGCGTGCTTGGGCGCCGTTCACAGGGCGTCCGCTTTCGGGGGTGCGCGTGCTCGATCTCACCCGAGTGATCGCGGGTCCGGTGGCGACTCGAGACCTTGCGGTCGCGGGTGCGGATGTGCTTCGTATTGATTCGCCGCGTCTGTCCGAGGCCGCGTTTCAGCATCTTGATACTGGTCACGAGAAACGCAGCGCGCTGCTCGATCTCGACAATCGTGACGACTTCCAGATGTTGCAGGGTCTCTTGACGGATGCGGATGTTGTCGTGCACGGGTACCGGCCGACGGCGCTCGCGCGGTTCGGCCTCGATTTCGACTCGCTCAGCGAGCGATTTCCGGGGATCGTCGTCGCGCAGCTCTCAGCGTGGGGAACAACTGGCCCCCTCGCGGCGAATCGTGGTTTCGATAGCCTCGTGCAGGCTGCGACAGGCATCTCGCGCATCGAGAGTACCGACGGCGGGGCGACTCCCGGTGCCTTACCTGTTCAAGCGCTCGATCATTCAACTGGTCATTTTCTCGCAGCGGCCATCTCGACGGCGCTTCGAGCGCAGCGATCACGCGGCGGTTCGTACTCGATCAATATCAGTCTCGCGCGGATCGCGCAGGAGTTTCTTGCCTCTGGCCGATCGGAATTTGAAGGCATCCCCGACGAACAGATGGCGCTCCCGACGGAGCTGCTTCAGATTCAGGGAAACCGACACCATACCCGGCAGGCCGTGACTTGCGCGCCACCTGTTCTCGTCTTTCCGGGGGCGCTCACCGAGTATGCATCGCCGCTGCACGCTTGGGGCAGCGATGATGCTATCTGGCGCTGAGATCCGCCTGAAAAGTCTCTTACAGCCGCTTCCATATGACCTCAGGTCATCAGAGAGCGTCGAGATACCTACGCGTTATTCGATCTTGCACGAGGTTACCGAGCGGCCGACCGAGACGTGTGAACCAGCGAGCCGGCGCCGAGAATGCGACGATTCGAAAGACCACCCCTCCCGATGGCTCGAGGGTCAGCTCGAAGCGTTCTTCGCCACGCTCGGGGTGCCCTTGCAGGGTGCCGTAGGCAAAGCCGCAGAAGTCTGCACTTCGCTCGGCCCAGATGACGACGCAGGGGGCCTTGAAGACCAGCGGGCCCAGTCGCAGGCGCATATCTATGCGGGTACCCAGGCGAAGTGGGTTGTGCAATAGGCGCACCTCGGCGCCGGCCCGGCGCTGAACCTGGCCCGCGAAGAGATCGTCGCATGCCCGTTCAAAGGTTTCGCGGCCATGCCCGATGATCCGCTCGGTGCGCACATGACGGTAGCCGGTTGGCAGCTCGCCAGCGGTCGCGCCTACCTCCGGGTAGGTGACGTTGAACACTCATTCATGGTAGCCCTTTGTCTGGCCGACTCATCAGTTTTGTCTGATCAGTCGGTCTGCGCGATGCCCAGTGCCCGCAGTTGCTGGATGTAGCGGAGGTCGTCGCGGGCGCGCGCGCCACGAGACTCAGCGACGAGGGTCACATCTTCCCAATCGGATCGGACGAGTTCGTGGAGGAGGATCCTGAGTGATGAGCGTCCTGGGTCGACTGCTCGCCAGTCGAGAGTGCGGGCCGCCTCGGCTGTGACGACAGCCTGGAGCTCGGGGTTTCGGCGTATGAGCCGTGACGGGTATCCGCGGATGGTGATGTCCCCGGTTGCGTCGGTGAGATCGAGCATCCACTCGGGGTCCTGCATGCGTTCGCGGTGCCACTGAGCGTAACGGGCGGTCGTTTCTGTGTCGGGGTCATCGAGGGTCGAGTTGAGGATCAGGCCGCTCACACGTCCCCTCAGTGTGACACGGCGGAGTTCGCAGCCGAAGAGAAACCCCGAACCATGCGTACACCGCAGACCGTCAATTGTGACGTCTTCGAGGACGGCGCCGTTGATGGAGCTGGATCGCAGCTCCAGGTCGGTGACGTGCGCACGAGTGATCCGGGGGCGCTCATGGCGTTCCGTTGCGCGTGCGGCAACGCAGTTCTCCAATGTGACTCGCCTGACCGTCACATCAGACAGTTCGTCGCCCGCTTCGAGTCGGTGGTCACGACGGATGCTGCGTGGCGGATTTCCTTGGGAGCTTTTCTTTAGAAGGCTCGAGGCCGATTCGTTCGCTGTGAGCACTAGCTCGGTGAGGGGCAGAAGAACCGAATCGGAATCGCGCGGGATCAACCCGGGCATCGTCGTGAGCTTGCGTGCGCGTCCGATATCTGGCCCTGCGGCGATCACGCCGTCACTGAAGATGTGCGCACTGTTCAGCCCGAGCGGGAAGTCGGCGGAGGCGAACTCCGAGAAGTCCTCCTCAGAGAGTATGAGTAGGCGTTGGGGAGCCGAGTCGCGGGTCTCCGTGGCGGCGATCAGCAGCCCTTGGCAGCGCTGCAGGATGCGCGCAACGCCTGCTCGTGCTGCATCCTCGGTAATCGTGTCCTTCGGATGCGGACTTCGACGTCTCCGCTTCAACATGGTCATCGTTGATAACGACACCAGAGATTCCATTACAGCAGAGGCGTTTCCGACCGCGACGACGTCATCTCCATCGCGCCGGAGGTAGGTGTTGTTCTTGCCGATCCCCGCGGTCAATCGGCGAGTAGGCTTCAACGTGGTCACGTCGATCTCGGTCAGCGCGTAGTCGGTCAATATCAGCGCACGTTGATGGGGTAAGGCGAGCGCGTCGCGCAGCATCCCGCGGAGCCCTGGTAGCACGCGCCATTGCCCAGTGCGGAGGTCGAGTACGCCAAGTCGGTGCGTGGCGCGGCCCTCGACCCAGGAGGTGAGCAGGACGCGGCTGTCCAGCAGCACCGTGGCAGTGGGAAAGTGATGCGGCGCGTCTTCCGCCACCGGAACGCGAAGTTCGTGCATGTCAGCAGGCGTCTGAGTTGGCCGGATTCCCACGGTTCGCAGAATATCGCGGCCCGCGTCGATGGCCTTCGACAGCGTGCTCATGACTTCAGCGGCGACGTGATCTTGACCGCACGGTACGACTGGCCATCTTTGGTAGCAAGCCACCGTCGCCAGTGCTTCGCAGACATCCGAAAAGGCAGATGCTGCTGCACATGAGCGGCAGCATCATGCAACCGGTCCCCGGCGGGAAACGCGAGCCAGAGCGAGAGCGACGAGGCTGTAGTGCCGAATGTGGCACGCACCCCGGACGTGCCGAGGAGTCGTCCATAGCCATCCACTGCGAACCGGCCGAACGCATCGGCACCGATCCCCTCGTACGAGGCTTCTGTCCCAGGGTCGACCAGAGCAACCTGGGCGTTCCATACCAGCGAGGCCAGCGGATGCCCGTGACCGGTCACCGCTCTCGGGCCGGCATCACTCAGGGCGTCGAGTGTTGCATCAACGTCATCTGAGCGAACCCGCCATTGGGTGTGCGTGCGCTGGCGACTCTGCGGTCCGCCGAAGTGCGCTGCCGCGAACGATTCGAAGCGGTCTGCAGCCTCGAGTGGGCCTCCGTTCCAGAGACGGAAGGATAGCTCCGGTGCTCCGACAATCAGCACGGCGGCATCTACGAAGGCCTGGACACACTCGAAGGCTGCACGGGGATTCTTTATGCGCAGGGAGTGCGCACCGCCCGCCGAGGATGGCAATCCGTCGTAGGTCACGACCTCCTGATTCGATGTCACCCTTTCATTATCTCGACTTCCGGGAGGCGCCGGAAGCGTGCGCAGGCGCTGCGGGACTCGCGCGCCGCGGCAGGAAGTACGACGCGTGCGGCGTTAGTCTGGGTCGTGGCGTGGACGGTGGCCGGCGGATTCAGAGGTGAACGTATGAGTGTGTCAACTACGAAGCGGGTCGTGGTGCTGCACAGCGCGCACCGAGAGCAGTTCGACGCGCGGACCAGGGACCTCGTGTTCTACGACCAGCCCTACGACACCGAGCATCTCTCACGCGTCACCGATGTGCACCTCTGGTCTCCCCATGACGGGCCCATCGACCGTCTCCCCGAGATCATCACAGCGATGACGAACCTGAAGTCCCTTAGCATCGGCCCAGGCAATCTCCTTCCCGCTGTCGTCACCGAATTGCAGCAGGGCGATCTCCCCGAGAGTCTGGAAGAGCTCTCGGTGCACCTCAGCGATCGATCCCTCGTGTGGCCGGATGTCGTGGTGCCGAACCTGCAGACCCTCTACGTCGGCGGACCCTTCCGTTTCAAGAACGAGCACTTCCCCCGGCTCCGGGCGCTCTCCCTCTACCCGCAAAGATCTCTGAACAACGTGCGGCAAGCGCTCGAACTGCCGTTGGAAGAATTTAACCTGTTGAACGTGCCCACGGATGAGGGGATCTTCCGCCTCGTTGAACCGACCGGGCTTCGCCGACTTGGACTGCTCGGCGGACGCGCGCTGACGAGCATCACCGGCATCAGCGCGCTCCCTCAGCTTGAGTCGTTGCGGCTAAAGAACCTCACCTCTCTGAGCGACATCTCCGAACTTGGGTCTTTGCGACGGCTGGAGATCCTAGACATCCAGTACTGCAAGAAGATCACCAGCATCGCCTTCATCAACGACCTTCCCCGGCTGCGCAAGCTCACCCTGGTCGGCTGTGGGAACATCGGCCTCGAGACGATCGAAGCGAAGTTGTCGACACTGGAAAGGGCCAACACCGGCGCAACCACGTGACGGGCTGCCTGGTGAGACTGCTCGGTAGTCTGGGAGCATGACGGACCTTTTCCGACGTGACGCCGGATGCTTGCAGGAAGCCGGGTGGGTGTCTAAGCCGTACGAACCCACGGAGGACGGTGTTCCCTCCGCGCTGCACGCGGTGCCGAAACGGTGATCGACTCGGCTTCCTTTTCTCTGCGGTGCCTTCGGTATCCCCGTAGACCAGGCGAGCTTCAAAGAACCGTGCACGACCGCAAGTAGCGGGTGGCTGCCGGAGCAGAGCGGCCGGAGCAAGCAAAGAGAGGGGTTTGTGATGACCGGATCAAATCTCACCAACGAAAAAGTCGCGGAAACCCTTGAGTTTCCGCGACTTTTGTGGTCGGGCTGACAGGATTTGAACCTGCGACCCCTTGACCCCCAGGCAGACGGACTAACCGCTTTCCATCAATTGACCAGGGTTTTTCTTTCCATACGTTGCACAGCGCGTCACCGATTTCATGCGTTGCGGGACGTCGGCCACTAGATTGGCCCACTAACTTCGCAACGTCGGCTTCTTCATGCGCAACCCTCGGAACGGAATTTATGGTGACTTTTTGGCGGCCGCTCAAGTGCGGTTACACCTCCTTCATTGTGGCGCACAGCGGGGCCCACTGCTCACCAGATGCTGGTTTTTAAGTTGCGCGCTTGGAGCCTGCGTTCGGGCCACCTCGAAGGCTCTCGTCGCACGTATGCGCCGCGCTTACGGAGAACGCTTTGTCCTCAGCGCTGCATGGGCGGACCCCTCGCATCGGCGATGAAGCGGACTGCGATGAGGACCCAAGGTTGCGCTGCGCCTTCGCCATCCGGAATGCCGTGCACGCTCACGAGAGCGGGCCGTCATACTATCCGCTCTGGCCGCACCGCCAGGTAGAGCGTGTCATAGTGACCTTCCTTGTTCGGATTCACCGGTACGGTAGGAACTACGTCGACCCAACGAGACCGCAATGGTGCGCGAAAGAGAACTCACTACATGACTATGTGCATGCGGAATAGAAACCGATACGATTCCATCGTTCTGCCGTGGCCTGGAACCGTCAGCCGCGGGGGAAGGCCCTAAATGAGTGAGGCGCCAGAGCAGCCGTTGCCGCTTTCCTTGCTCGCGGCAAATCGCGCGAGATTCAACGCACTCTTCTATGAGCCTACGAGCGTTGCTTTGCAGACGAAGACGAATCTGCACTTGCACATTCTGAAGATATCGAACGGAGACTTCGATCTCACAGGGCTATATCGTGAGTTGAAAGGAAATAGTGTCGCATACGTTCTGTCTCGCTTGAACTATCAGAAGGTGCTCGACGACCCAAGTCTCATAATGGAGGTGGCCAGCAAAGTACAGTCGCAGTTCCGCAAGCCGGATGATCTCGCGGGTGAGGGTGGCGAAGTGATCCTCTACTCGCTGCTCGAGGGATACCTAGAGGCACCGAAAATCCTCTCGAAGATGGAGCTCAAGACAAGCCCGAAGCACTATGTGTATGGCTCGGACGGCGTGCACTTGCTCCGCATCAATGATGACACCTATCAGCTGATCTTCGGGGAATCAAAGATGTATGGCGATTCGGGAAAAGTAGGCTCTAGCGCGAGACTTGGCATCCAAGCGGCATTGAAGTCGGTTGGCAAAGTGCATGATGAAGGCTTCAACTTTGACACTTGGTTGGTGCAATCTGAGCTCCTCAAAGAAGCGGTTGACCAGGGCACACTCGACACCCTGGCCGCGATCTTGCTACCACCGGCCGACGGCAGTGAGAGCAGTGTCAAGAAGCACAACGCCTTTGGAATCTTCGTGGGCTACGAGATCGACGTCACCGATCTCAAGTATGAGGATATGACGCTCGAAGGCATCGAACACGAGCTGAAGCGACGCGCGACTGATGCTATCGAAGCAGAACATGACTTAATCAAGGCGGAAATCGTCAACCGGGGTCTTGGGGTGTACCCATTTCATATCTATGCGCTCCCTTTCGCTAAGCGGAATGTGGGAGGCGAGGTTCGTGGGTTGAACAGGATTCGTTTCGACCTAGCAGCTGAACTGGGAAATCGAAAGGTATCGGAGTGACGACTGGACGGATTGCTGCAGATGCATTGGGCGACATCATTGTCGCGCGAGACGGCTATCAGCGGGACCTTGCCGTTCTGGAAACGCGCGTGTCCGAAGCGTTTCTCGCCGGGAACCAACCATCCGCGACTCTTGCTGAGGATCTCGTGGAACGACTCCTCCGTTACGCCGACATACTCTCGCATTCGACGGAGGAACAGTATCGGGAGGCTTCATACACGTTGATTGCATTGCTTCGCGAATGTGAAGAACTAGTTGGGTTATCGGAACAGTCCAGCACCCGGGTCTCAGCCGTCGCTGCGGCCGTGCTCGTTGAACTCGGAAACTTCCCGGGCTTGAGGACACTCGCGAATGCAACGCACACCGAGTATTCACTCCCTATGTCCCGAGGCATTCTTCGAGCCGCTAAGGAAGTTGCGCAAGCCACAAAGCACGGCGAACAGACGCTCACGGACGCCCAGTTCCGCATCACTGAGCAAATGCGAGGTGCTGACTACTTCAGCTTCTCTGGCCCAACCTCGCTTGGAAAGTCGTTCATCCTGAAAGACGCCATCTATGACATCATGCGGCGGTCTGAACTCGACGGACATTGCGTCGTGGTTCTGGTGCCGACGAAAGCCCTCATCGGACAAACTGCAGCCGACCTGAGGACTCTCTTGAGAGATGTGCCCGAGGTAAACGTGGCTACGTTCCCATCGCTCCCACGCTTTTTGAGGAACGCGTATCCACGCACAATCTTTGTCTTCACTCCCGAACGACTGCTTCGGTATCTTGCTGATGCCAAACGCGACATCGACTACCTCATCGTAGATGAAGCGCAAAAGGTAATCTCAAAAAAGGACGCGCGTTCGTCTATCTATTACCACGCGATCGTCGAGGTTACGCGTCGGTACGCGACAAAACTGATTTTCGCCTCGCCCAGTATTGAGAACCCCGAGCTGTTCCTAGAACTATTTGACAAGGCGACCGAAGGAGCGTTGTCGGTTCAAGAACGAACTGTCGCCCAGCAACGTTATTTCGTTGACCTGGTTGATCGAAAACAGTACTTCCTGTCGGGCTCTGGAACGAGCCATAGCGAGATGGATCTTCCTCTAGCCGCACTGAATCCAATCGACCTCGTGCGATCGCTCAGCGGCAGCCGAAAGTCCATCGTCTACATCAATAGCTCAGCAAAGTCCGCAGACTTTGCGATGGGTTTGTCCTCGGCCCTGCCGAAGGTGCACGACGAGCGGATCGACCAGCTGATCAAGTTCATCAAAGAACACATACACAAGGACTATTACCTCGTCGAGACCCTCAGCCGAGGCGTCGCCTTTCACCACGGGAAGATGCCTCAGGAAGTGCGTGAGAAGGTCGAATCACTCTTCGCGGACCCGGACTCTCCGTTGCAGTACATCGCGTGCACGTCGACATTGTTGGAGGGTGTGAACCTTCCTGCCAAGAACATCTTCGTCCTTAACGACACCCATGGCCCCTCGGGGTTCGGGAAGATCGATTTCGAGAACCTTGCAGGACGCGCAGGCCGACTCACCTACGACTTCTCCGGCAATGTCGTTTGCGTGCGGCATGAATCCAACACTTGGAAAGAAGGCACACGAGATCTCATCTCGCGAGGAGCGCCTGTCACCGCCGAGAGCTTCCTCGTGAACCCCGGCCGGCGAACCAAAGAGTTCACCGATATCGGGAAAGTCTTACAAGGCAAGCCTCTGGCGAAGAACACCTCCAACGATGCCAAGCGCATTGTTCAGCAATACTCTTCCATTCTCATGCTGCATCTCCTCGGAAAACAGCAGACACCCTTGCGCACCCTGTTCACAGAGAAGGTTCCCGGTGGCTCGAAGATCTTAGACAAGGCGGCCTCAGATTTCACCGGCTCGGTAGAGGTGCTCCGTCGTGCGCCGGGCATCCTTCCGAAGTATCAGAACCGTGTGTGGGATAACTTACTCCAAGGTGTCGACGGAGCCCTCGTTCCCGCAAATGTCGAGGAACTTGACTACGATCTCATCGTCCAGATGCTGTCTCGCGTGGGTGCCCTCTACAACTGGATTGGTGAGGAATCGGGTGGTCTCGACCCTCTCGTGCCTGCAAGCGAACCAGGCTATTCTGGGCGTGTCCGATACTGGGCGGTACTCATGTCCTACTGGGTCAAGGGAGATCCGCTCGTGCTCGTCATCAGCCGAACGGTTGCCTACTACACGAAACTTGGGAAGATCTCGTATCGTGATTGGGCGCGATCCAACCAGCTGATTGAAGAACCCTTCGACGCCGGCAATCCCAAACACATCAACATCATCATCGAAGGCATGATGAAAGACCTCGAGACAGGCCTGCGCTTCAAGATCATTAGCTATCTTGAGAACTACTATGACCTCAGTGTGCAAGCGCTCGGCGCGGAGGGAGCCGGGCTGAATGTCGCACGGATCGTCGAATATGGTTCAAGCGACCCGAAGGTGATCAACCTTCAGGAGGTGGGTTTCTCCCGAGCCGTGGCGCTTCAACTGCTCGACGCACACGCTCATCTGCTGACTTTTACCTCCGATCATGAGCTCGATGCCGTCGATGTTGAAACGCTGCTTGCGACGCCAGACCTGGACGCCGACGTGAGGACTGAAGCTGAGAACATTCTCCGGAAGTCACCGCCGCAGAAGTTCAGGCCCTCATAGCGAACACAGCGGCGTGGCGTTTGTTCACGCTGCTCAGAGACCGATGAGTTTACGATCTCCTCGGGCTAGGCATGGAGACCCTGCGACTCGCGCACAGGGAGCTCGATTCGAAGCCTTCGGGCCTCTGAGGCCAGGCATTTAACCGAGCTGGTGGGAAAGCGATCTTGAGCCTACTTAGGAGTCGTGACCGGTGCCTGGCAGCGCAACCATCAAAGTTGAGGATCGGCACCATTAACAATCCTTCCTGCGTTCAATGCTAAGAGCTCAGGCGATGCCTCCATCACTATCGTCATCTCTCTTCTCACCATGGGGGTCCGAGTGCTCGTAGAGCACGCTGCCCACGAGCCCTTCGACAGAGATCGCAGCTGGATCCGGCTCTGGACGCCCCTCGACCTCGGCCAGCCGCATGGCAGAGATATAGGCCAACCGCACTGCTTGGATCACAAGCACTCGGCGCAGGCCGTCAGATACCTCGCCTCGTTCGTGGGCAACGGCAGCGAGGCGAGCGATGGTTTCAGCTCGCCTCGCGATACGCACATCGGCGTGGCCTCGCTCCCTTCGCGTCTGCTCGGAGATCAGCGGGAAAGTGTACGACTGGGGCAGCTCCACCGGTGTGGAGATCGGCGGAATCTTCTCGTTGAGGATGGCTCCGAACTTACTGTCTTCGATCGCAGCGAGGTACGCCGAGTACTCGTAGGCATCGAGCAGACGGAGCGCGTCCTTATCTTTGGCGGAGACTCCTTGGAGCTCCCATACGGGCCACATTCTCACTTCTGCGACTTCGAAGATGTCAAGGATTCGCATTGCGACGGCGTCAGTGCGTTGGTTCGTAAGGTGACGATTCAGGCGCGTCGCGAGTTGTTCGTGGGTTTGCCCGACGTAGATCGGCTCTCCGTCGTAGTCGAAGAAGGCATAGACGCCCCACTTCGCTGATGAGATCTTTCTGCCTTGATCGTCTTTGGCTTTCTTCGCCTCGTCAAAAAGCTGCCGGAACTCCTGCACAAGCGGCGCTGGGAGATCCTTTTTCCGAGGCTTGGAAATGTTCCCACCTTGCGGTGATGCTGTGCCCCGGCTAGCCATTCGAGACAGCCTCCTGGACTTCACTCGCAGAAGCGAGCTTCCCTCGGACCAGCGGCATCAAGTAGTTCTTCGCAAGCCAGGAGACTGCGGGCACTGCGACAGCGTCTCCAAACCCAAACAGTGCCTGGTTGTTCCTCGCAGCGCTCAGATCGTAGTCTCCCGCACCCATGAGCCGCGCATACTCGCGAGGAGTCATCCAGCGAACCTGTAGACGCTTATTTCCGAGACGGACAACAGCCTGCTTCGATGAACCGCCGCGAGCAGTGCGCAGGCACCCTGAGATGTCATCCGGGCGAACTTCCCAGACAGCGACGCCGTTGCGAGTGCGTCGGTATGCCGTTCGATACTTCACGCCGGGGCTTCGCTTCAACGCCATCACGCGATCCCGCTGCATGGGGGAAAGTGACGAAGTGAACGCCTCAGTGCGGTCCGCGTCCCACCAACGCTCATCGTTCAGCGACATTTCTTCCACTACCTCGCCCAGGCCTTCTGTCTTCGGAGCTGGAGGAGCTGGGAGCTTCGCGCGATGAGTGCGGAGAGTCTTATCACCGTAGACCCACTGGAGCCAGTCCGGCCGCAGCTCGGAGTTCGGCTCCGCAACGTCTTCCGGCGGGTTCTGTGCGCCGACGAGGAATAGTCTCGGCCGTGACTGAGGCAGAAAGCGTCGTGCGTCAATGGCAAGCACGTCCACCGAGTAGCCCAGGTCGTTGAACTCTCGAATTGCAGCAGTGAGATCATCTCCACCATGCGACGTCGCAAGACCAACGACGTTCTCCAGAACCACAGCCTCGGGCCGATCACCCTCAAGCTCTCTAAGCAGCTTCGTGAAGTGCCAGAACGTCCCTGACTGCACGCCCGCGAGCCCCGCTCGAGTGCCGGCGAGCGAGAGGTCCGTGCAAGGAGAGGAAGCCCACGCCAGTTCGGCGTCTCGCGGGAGGTCATCCACCTTGACCTTGCCGATGTCCCCGAGGGCGAATGAGTGGTTCGACGACTCGGCGAACTGGGCGTCGTACATGGCTTTCTTGTCGGGCTCGTAGTCGTTCGCCCATGCAACGTGGAAACCGGCTTCTTCGAGTCCCATACGAGCTAGGCCGATGCCTGCGAAGAACTCAAGCACCCGAGGCCGGGCTGCGCTGATCGGCGTGACGTTTCCCATGCGGCTATCGTACTGGCCGCCACTGTCATTCACGTCGAGACACAGCGTCACCGGCTTCCAGCGGCTGTGACCAGGAGTCCTCCTCGGCGAGCGATGCGGGTCTTCTTCCCTCATCATGGACAGCGATGCCCGCTTCTTCGGCTGTTGCGGATCCAACGCGGATGCCTGTGTGTGAGTTCACCGCCCGACGGTGACTGCGGTCACGATCGCCGCCGCGATCTCTTCCGGGTTCTGGTGCTCCCAGTACCGCAGCACGGTCCAGCCCGCAGCTTCGAGCTGGCGGTTCGTCTCAGCGTCACGGTCTCGATTGCGAGTGATCTTGCCCTCCCAATAGGCGGCATTGGCCTTCGGCATCACGAAGTGACGTTCGCAGCCATGCCAAAAGCAGCCGTCGAGAAAAACGGCTATCCGATACCTGGTGAAGACGATGTCCGCTTTTCGTCTGATGGCGCCTATCGGCCGGAAATCGACTCGATAGCGGAGTCCTTGCGCGTGCAGAACTCGGCGGACGGCAAGTTCGAGCTGCGTGTCCCGGGAGCGGTTCGCCTGCATCGCGCGTCGAGCCTGCTCGCTGGACGCCCAGGACTCTGCCATGCCCCCAGAGTAGGTCGAATCAAGGTTCTTCGGTAGGCGGTCCAGGCCAGTGCCCTTGTCACATTGGTTCCCATCTCGGAACTAAAGTGACATCACCCTGCGTAGTAGCCGCGATGGGTGTTCTCCTTGATGAAGTCCATGAGCGATTCTCGGGAGACATACTTTCGTGAACCGATGCGGGCATGTTCCAGTTCGCCTCGTTTCGTGAGCTCGTACACGGCAGAGTGCGGGATGCCGAGGGCCGCACCGGCGTCTTTCAGGGAGAGCAGCATCGGCCCGGTCTCTGATAGGAGATTCGGGCGGATCACCGTGGTCTGCTCCGCTTCGACGACCTCGACTTCGGAGGCGGTGGTTTTCCAAGCGCTGACGTACCCGTAGGGGCGCTCGAACTCTTCTTGCACTTTCTGGGCTGCGTGCTCCTCATCGGTTGCGCGCACCCATCGTTCGGCGACTTGCACCCGGGTCACGACGACTTTGTACTTCATGTAGGTCTCCTGCTTGCTCACTTGCCGCGTCGGAATCTTGCGTGATTTCGCTGGCTTGGGTTTGCGGATTCTCCGCATAGCGTTCAAGGTCGCCCCGCCCCGTTCGCCCGCTTCAACATGCAGCGTGACTTGCGGTTCAGCGCCCGTAGTCGGTTCCCGTGACTTTGCTTGGGATTGAAGTTTTCTTGCCTTGGCATCTGCAGGAATGGCAACGGGCCAGGCCTTGCCTCGCTCAGTGAGCTGAGCGCGCCATCGAGCACCGTGACCCGAGACCTGCACGAGCCCGCGGCTTTGCAGCGCTCGGGCAGAAATGCGATGCCCGAAGTCGCCCTTTGGGTAGACCCCGTCGGGGCTCCCTGCCTTGATCCATTCGAGCACCGCGATCTGAGCAGAGTTCAGCACGATCGTGCTGCGTGCTCCTGGATCGTTCATCAGCGGCCCGAGTAGTTCAGATCCTTAGCGCTTGTCCGCGAACGGGTCGACAATGCTGTGCACTCCGTGCTCAGGGCAGACGAACATGATGCGGATGCCGTACCCATCTGCACCACTCGGCTCGGGAACGCAATCGCCACCGCACACCGGGCACGTGCGGTAGCCAGTGCCTGGATCCGATACGCGGATCTCCATGTCATCCGTGATCTTGATGCCGTCGTCCTCCATGTTCCGACCCTACGTGAAGACCTGGGTTCTGGGAACCGCGCCCGGATCATCTTGATCGGGCGCGGTTCCCCGTGCGCGCTGGGGCGACTATCCTCCGAATCGCTGTTCGAGCATTGATGCGGTAGCCGGATCCACGAGGTCGTTGCGGGCGATGTAGTGCTGCTGGGTGATCCTCGGATCGGTGTGCCCGAGGAGGCCGGCCGCGAGCTCAAGGCCCCCAGCGTGATAGATCGTTGTGGCCCCGGTCCTGCGGAATCTATGGGGTGTAACGCCTTCGAGCCCGGTTTTGTCCATGATCGAGCGGAGCTGCCGACGGACGTTGTTCGTGGTCATCGGCCCGCCCTTACGGTTGCAGAACAGCAAAGCGTCGGGATCGATCGAGAGCCGCTTCTTCAGCCGAGCCTTGATCGCCTTCACCACGAACGCCGGGAGCGCAATCCTTCGCACCGAACGCGAGGTTTTCGGGTGATCCTGCCGGTGCGTCGGTTCGCCTTTCCGGCTGACGATCGTGCCGGTGATCTTCACCGTCGGGATCGTACTGCGCAGATCCAGGTCGCGCAGCCGGATCGCGAGCACCTCCCCGATCCGGACAGAGGTTCCGAGGATCACTTCGATGATCTGGCCGAGCTGCCCGTCAGGTCTCGGCCCGGCAGTGATCTTCCGTTCTTCCCAGGCGCGCACGGATTCGCGGATCAGCTCGATGTCGGAGTCCTCGAATGCGTCCGGGATGCTGACGGGGCGGCGCAGCCGGGAGACGTGATCCATTGGGTTGCGCGGGATCACTTCGTGCCGTACGGCGAGGCCGAGTGCGAGCCTGAGGACGACGCGGGCTTGCCTGGCCCTGTTGTAGCTCTGCTTCGCAAGCTGTTTCAGGAAGTAGTCGCAGCGAGCGACCCCGATTTCGCGCAGAGTGAGCTCAGCGAAGACCGGCGCGACGAGGGTGCGCATGTTGCGTTCATAGAGCTGTCGTGTGGTCTTCGAGAGGCGATCTTCGATCTCCATGTCTTCGAGCCAGTAGTCCACGAGCGCCGGGAACCGGCTGTCGGCGCTGATGCCGATGAAGCCCGGCTGGAAAAGAGAGCGTTCGGCAAGCTTTCGTTTGAGTGCGAGTTCCGCCGCTGCACGGGTGGAGCCGCTGCATTGGACGGCGCGCAGCTTGCCGTCCCAGTCTCGGTAGCGGGCGCGCGCCTCGTTGCGGCCTTTGCCGATCTTGCGGTGGCTGATCTTGCCGAATGTGCCGATCGGAGTGCGGGGCCTACCCACGTCGCATCCCTGTTTCGAGGGCCACGTATAGGAAAGAGATCAGGCTAGATGGTCTTGGCAAATGGTTTCTGTGCATCCGACCAGCCTGGCGAAAACGCTATGGAGACAAGAGCATGTCGCGCTTCATCTCAGCATCCCGCCTCCATGACTATCGGAATGGCCGAAGCCCCTACGATCACCGGCTATCAGCATGAGAAGACGCCCACTCGGCGCGTACCTTGTCCTTCTAGGGGTTCTGCTCCTGGCGCCGCGCGTTCCAGCGAGCGATGGCTTCTCGTGTCCGAGCCTTTGCGAGGAGCAGGAGGCTGATCGGGCCGAGCACGATGAACACGATTCCCATGACCAGGCACCACAGGAGCGGCACGCTGAACAAGGCGTGCCCTCCGTCCTCGAGAATGCCTTTGAAGATGTTCGCGACGAGGAAGTAGGGCACCGCGGGGAGCATCGCGGGAACGCCCCACTTGTGGCTGTCGCGTCGATGGACGACGCGCTGAATGAGCCGAAAACTGGGAAGGTAACGGTTCAGCCTGACGACCACGCTCGCGATTCCCGAGACGATGAAGCTCAACATGATGATTCCTCTCACTAGCGCACTGCAATTAGTCGCGGCGCTAATGGAGGTGGCCCGAAAGCCCGGCCCGGAGGCGAAATATGTCATGCAGTTTTCTGCCGCTCTGCCACTACTGTACGTCGAGCCTCCGAGAAGCGGAACCCTCGGGTCGCCTACAACGATCGCCCCCTCTGGCGAATCAGCGCGTTCGGTGCGGCCTTAGGGCGCTCCCGCTGAGTCGTGAGTGCTCGCGCGCGTTGGATTGCTTGCGTGGCGCGGGCTTGGTCGATCTTCTGCGCGATCCCGTCCGGAGCCGGCCCGAGACCATCGTCACTCGTGACTCCGTAGCGGTCGCGGTATGCGGCGACGGTGCGCGCGTACCGGGCCCAGGCCTCCTGCTTGCGTGGATCATCCGGCCGCGCCCCGAGCGCCCGCATCCACGGCGCACCATCTGCCGCGGCTTGCTCAGCGAGGGTCGCAGCGCGCTGCTCGATGAGTTGATGACGTTCCGCGAGCGCCCTCCGCATATCCGGCTCCGTAATCGCGTTAGCGACCGGGATAAGGCCCGCGATCAACCTCGGAGCCTGCGCCGCGCGCCCACCTGTGGCGGGGTGCTGGGTGGCGGTCGCGAGGCGCCAGCGCAGGACGGAGGCGATGTCGTCGGCGTCATCGAAGCCCCGAGCTTTCACGAGGCGCGGGAGAAGCCGGTCGACGTCGTGATGGTTCGCCTCGGCGCGGCGGAGTTCGGCGGCGAGGGCGCCGAAAGTATCGGAGTCGAGCACGGCGCCTGCTTGTGATGGGGTGAGGCCAGAAGCGTGGATGAGGGTGGCCCAGCGGTCGTGTTGGGCTTCGGTGGCGATGGTCTCGTACTCGGCGGCGAGCTGACGGATCGACCCCCACTTCTCCTGCTCCCGCTCGATCGTTTCGTGCGCCGACAGCTCCACCCCGGAATGGTTCAGCACCCCAAACAGCACCCGCCTGGCGGCCTCCTCCACGTCCGCAGCCTCATGCGGGTGCCGGTGTGCGTCGTCGGGGGTGTCGACGGCGACGTAGGCGTAGTTCCCGTCCCGGCCGCGAGTCATCGCGACGTACAGGTTCTCCCTGGTCATCGACGGATCGACCAGCACATGCGAAGTATCGACGGTGACGCCCTGGGCGCGGTAGGCGGTGACGGCGTAGCCGAGGTTCTGTAAACGCACCTACCTCTCACACGAGTAGGAAGGTGGGCCGACTGATGGGCCAGAACCAGCAGGAACAGAGTACGGGGTCAGTGTCGCCGTTGCGGGCGGTGGTGTATGTGCGGATCAGTGATGATCCCGAGAGTACCGAGCGTGGGGTGGATCGGCAGGAGGCCGATTGCCGCGCCTACGCTGTCGCGCACGGCTGGGAGGTCGCGGCGGTGTTCCGTGAGAATGACACGTCGGCGTTCAAGCAGCGCACGATCACGCTGGCATCGGGTGAGCGGGTGCGCCGCGTGGTTCGCCCAGAGTTCCGCGCGATGCTCAAGCACCTGGCCGATGGACAGGCGCAAGTGATGATCGCCTACGACCTGGATCGAGCGGTACGCGACCCCAGAGATTTGGAGGACTTGATCGACGCGAAAGTGCTGGCCGGGTTCACCGTGCGCTCGGTCACCGGCTCCCTACGGTTGGACACCGATTCGGATGTAGCGATGGCCAGGGTGCTGGTAGCGATGGCGAACAAGTCCAGCGCCGACACCGCCCGCCGAGTCGCCCGCGCAGCCAAGCAGCAAGCCATTGAGGGCACCTGGCACGGCGGCAGGGTGCCGTTCGGCTACCGCGCCGAGTCCGGTGCCCTCGTCGTTGATCCGGTGGCGGGGCCGATGGTGGCCGAGGCCGCGCAGCGGGTGCTGGCCGGTGAGTCGCTGTACCGGATTCGCAAGGACTGGAACGAGCGCGGCGTGCTGACCACCCACGGGTGCGCGTGGTCGGATAAGACGATCAAGATGGTGCTGCGCAGCCCCTCCATCAAAGGCGTGCGCGAGTACCGCCCCGTATTGCCGGACGGCACCCGTGCGAAGACCTCGCAGATGCAGGTGAAAGCCGCCTGGCCTGCGATTCTCGATGAGGACACCTGGCAGCAGGTCTCCGATGTGCTCGATGCGCGGAAGCAGGCGCGGAACTTCCATCAGCCCGGCAGTGGGGCGGCGAAGCGCATGTATCCGTTCTCGGGGCTGATCCGCTGCTCAGCGTGTGGGCGGGCGATGCTCCACCGAGGCAACGTGTATCAGTGCGTGCAGGCCACCCGCGGCGGATGTCACCGCTCGATCCGCTCCGCCGACATCTTGAAACTGGTGGAAGAAGCGGTGCTGGCAACATTCGAGCAAATCACCCTGGCCCCGTCGAAGCGGGCGACGCCGAGCGTGGACGCGGGTGCGCGGGTCGGTCTCGCCGCGAGGCTGGATGCTGACCGGGAACGCCTGGCCCGATTGGACGACGATCACTATGACGGGTTGATCGACAAGGCGATGTGGGTGCGGCAGCGGGCCAGGATCGCCGAGCGGATCGAGGTCACCCGGCGTGAGTACGCCGCCGCCATGCCCGAACAGGAGGGGCCGGGCATCGACGTGACCACCGTCGCCAAAGAATGGGCGGGGCGTACCCCGTTGTGGCAGTACCAGGCCACCAGCCTGATCTTGGAAGCCGTGCTCGTCCACGCTCTGCCGAACGGGATGAACGGTGCGACCCCAGCACGTCGCCGCAACGAGACGGTTGAGGCGTTCCACACCCGCCGCACCGTGTACCGCGCCGAGGTGCTGGCCCGCCGGGTGGAGTTCGTCTGGCGAGCCTGAGCACGGCCACCCGCAGGGCGTTGTCGGCCCCGCATCTTGACCAGCGCAAGCGGTTCAGGGTGCGGGGCCTTTCCGTATCTTCGAGACAATGCGCTTGTTGGGGCGAGGTGCCGTGCAGAGTCCTCGCAGTTCGTCCAGCACCGCCGGATCGTCCACCGTCGCGGGCAAACCCTGCGCCTGACGTGAGGCAGCGGCCAGGCGTGCTCCCAACGTGAAAGCAGCATGCTGTGACGACGGCGCGGAACGGTCAGGAGTGACGGAGGCGGGTGCGGTGGGGATGCTCATGCTGATAGGTACGACGCCCCTCCCACAGACTCGCGGTGGTTCAGGGTTCGGCCTGCTTGTCTGGGTTGGCGGCCCATATCGCAGCCAGCAGGCCGGTGTCGCAGCGCAGGGAGTCGAGGGGTTCGCCGCTGAGCAGGCGCAGCAGCACCCCGTCGCCAGTCGCAGTACCAGCGTGTTTCGGAGCGGGATGCCCGAGCACGATCCGCAGCAAGGCAGCCCACGACGTCGACGGTACCCCGAGCAGCTCCGGGATAGCGCGGTCGCGGCGTAGCACCTCTACCGCGTTCGGCCGGGAGGTCAGATCGCCGAGCCGGTAGGCGACGTGCTCGATGCAGTCGGTCACGAGCACGGCATCCCATCCGGCCGAGGCGAACAGCCCGACTATCTCCGATAGGACGGCAGCGACCCGAGCGCGCTCGCTGCCGTCGAAGTCTTCCTCATTGTCGGTGGTGGGGTTGACGGCGAACGCGGGGTGGTAGTCGGCCAGGTTCTCTCGCTCCGCGAACCGGATGGCGTCGTGGAAGCCGACGATTCTGGCCGTGTGGCGCACCTTGCTCGGCGAGACGAGCATCCCCGCCGCCCGCACTTCGACGCCACAGGTGATCTTCATCGCGCGAGTGACGACCGCCCACGGGTTTCCGGCGTTCCTGGTCGAGGGGGCGAGCATGACCTCGAATGCTGCCGAGGCAATCTCCCACTCATCCAGTGCGTACTTGCGGGCCAGGCGTCGATACCTCTCTGCCGTGTACCGCATGAGTTCCGCGGCTTCACGGTCACTGCGCCAGGCCCCAGGCCCGGCCTCGTGCAACCGGATCAGCAGGGTGCGTAAGCCCTCTGGTGTCTCGAACCCGTGGCGTGGCGAGCCATCCTGGGCTGCGGCGTCGTCGCCTGTAGTGGGTGGGGTGTGTTCGGTCACGGTGGCACCTCCCGTGAAGGAGGTGCGCCACCAGAACCCACGCCAGGACGTGAACCAGCACGCCGCTACAACCGTTCGTCAGTCGATACGTCGCTGCTTCCCCGGCGCAGCGCAGGTACGACTTGTCAGAAGGCCGCCCTGCAGCGATAGGAACGGCTGCGAATGCTCGCGCCGGGAATCATTCCGGCGCGAGCATCCGCAGTCGCTCTAGGGTGCGGTTTCGCGGGTCAAGACAGCGACCATTTGCCGACCTCTCGATACTCCGAGTCGTAGATGGTCTCGGTAATCGGCTGGGCGAGGTCGTAATGCTTCATGTTGCCGCCCCAGTACCGCAGCACACGCGCCAGTTCCTCAACTGGATCTCCCGCGACGGCTCCCAGGTCTATGTCCAGGCGGAATCGGGTCGGGTTATCTGGGGAATCACTCATACTTCAAGTATAATATTGAACTGCTAGTTGAGGGTTGGAGGGTGTGGACTGCCGAAAATCCTGGACTGATGCCGTGTAAGCCTCAACTCGCACTCGAAAGGAACCATGATGCGCCCCGTCGATCTGGCAACCCGGGCCGGAGTCTCCACCCAACAGATTCGCAACCTCGAAGCCGCCGGAGTCCTCCCGCCTGCCGATCGCACAGGTTCGGGTTACCGGGTCTATCGCGGTGCGCACCTCAGCGCTCTACTCTGCTATCAGGCACTCGCACGCGGCCACGGCGCTGGATCAGCCCGTTCCATCATGGAAGCGTTGAGCACAGGACAGATCGACCAAGCATTGGCCCTCCTTGATGCCAGCCACCACGAACTTCACCAGCAACGCCAGGCCCTTACCGAAACGAGCCAGGCCCTCACCCGTGTTGCCGCTGCGGTAGAGCATCACGCCGGCCCGGACGCGCCGTTGTCCATCGGAGAACTCGCGGACTATCTCGGGATACGCACGTCAGCGCTCCGCGTATGGGAACACGCTGGTCTGCTCGCCCCAGCTCGGCAGACCAGCCGCCGCCACCGGGTCTATGACAGCGAGGACGTCAGAGACGCCCGAATCATCCATCTCCTCCGGCAAGGACGCTATCGCTTCGACCGCATCAGACCCATCATCACCGAACTCCGAGGAAGCAAGAGTGCCGATGCTCTACAGGCCGCGCTCACCGAACGACGAACCAGCCTGACACACCGAGCCAGAGCCATGCTCGACGGCGCAGCCCTCCTCCAACAACACATCACCGAGTTCATCGCCTCCGACGCACCCGCCCCGAGCGAACCAGTAACCGGCTCCTAACCCCAGCACCCCACCGACCGCTCGGCACCGGCCACCCTCTGCCTCTGAAACAACGGATGCACGTATGCCACCGCGGGTGGGGCGTGCGCACCTCCTTCATGAGACGACTCATGAGGGAGGCCAGGATGAAGGGCGGGGTGATCCTGTTCCGCGGCACAGGTGCTGCCGCGCGCCGCTATGTCGAGGCCGACCGCTCCCGCGCCGACGAGTATTACCTGGGCGCGGACAACGCCTTGTCGGAGTACACGGTGCTCGATGCTAGCGGCGAGGTCACCGCCGCAATGTCACTGTCGGCGGTCGAGTACGAGGGGTGGGTGGACTGGCACGATCCCGTCACGGGTGAGTCGATGGGCACGCCACGTAATCCGGGTGAGGGGTCGAAGGGTTCGCCGTTGTTCGCGGAGATGACGATTAACGCACCCAAGAGCCTGTCGGTCGCCGCCGCCCTCCACCCCGAAGTATCTAGCGCCCTCGACCAAGCGCAGCAGGATGCACTTGGAGAGATTCGCCGCTGGCTCGGCCAACACTCCGTCATCAGGGTCGGGCCGCGTGACGCGCGGGAAGTGCTGCCTATCGAGCAGATGCAGGTCGTCGGCATCCGCCACAAGACCTCGCGGGCTGGTGATCCGCACCGGCATATTCACATGCAGATCGGCACTCGGGTGTTTGCGGCTGGGAAGTGGCGGGCACTGGATACGGCGGCGTTGTTCAAGCAGCAAGGCGCGATCCGCGCCCTCGGAACCGCGGTCATCGCCGCGCACCCACACCTCGCGCAAACCCTCGCAGAGCATGGCCTGACCCTCGATCCCGTCTCCGGCGAGGTAGTTGAGTTGCAGCCATTCAATGGGGTGATGTCGAAGCGGTCTGCGCAGATCAGACGCAACCTCGTCCGGCTCGAAGCCGAATGGGAAACAGAGCACCCCGGCGAAGCTCTCGGCCCGATCATGACCGCGAAGTTGCAGGGCATCGCCTGGACACACAAGCGGCCAGGGAAGAAGCCGACTGATTTGAAGAACGAGCAGTGGTGGGTGCAGGAACTCCGCGACGCCGGATACGACCCCGCTGCACCTCGACGCAGCACCGTGCAGCGCCCGGTGCAGTTGGATGAACTTGCGGTGCAGGAGGTTGCATCACGGGCACTGGATCGCTGCGCCGCCGCATCATCAGCATGGACGAAACACAGCATGCAGGAGCACGTCACCCGCATCACCACCGAACACGGAGTGCAAGCAACACCTGCCGAGCTGCGCGAGTTCATCAAGATAGCGACCGACCTTGCGGTCTCGGATTGCTTCTCCGTCCTGCCACCGGGTGCGGCGACGCCGGAACATGTCGCGCACCTGACCAGCCTCACCGTGATCGCCGCCGAAACCGCGCTCCGCGACCGCTTCGCCGCCACCACCCCAGAGCAAGAATCGAAGCACCCGGACATGACCGACGCCGCACAAGTAGCGGGGCTGAACAAAGGGCAGGCGGTCGCTGCTGCTGCGGTTGCATCATCTGACCCGTTGGTGATCGTGGAGGGTGCTGCGGGCAGCGGGAAGACGACGATGCTGCGCACCGCCATCGACGTCGCCGCCCAGCACAGCAGGGCGTCACGGGTGGTTGCACCGACGCTGCGCGCGGCGCAGGTCGCGCACGAAGAACTCGGCATCCCCGCAACGAGCGTTGCGGCGCTCGTACATGCGCACGGATGGCGATGGAACTCCGATGGCGTATGGACACGCCTACACCCTGGCGACGCTGACCCCGACACCGGGCGCACCTTCACCGGCCCGCCCGACGATGCTGTGCTGTCGCGGGGTGAACGGGTAATCGTGGACGAGGCCGGGATGCTCGACCAAGACACCGCCCACGCCCTCCTCACCATCACCACCGAAGCCGGAGCGACCGTCGCGCTTGTCGGCGACCGTGCCCAACTCCCCGCTGTCGGTCGGGGCGGGGTACTCGACATGGCCGCACAGATCAGGGGCCGTACATACGACATGACCGAGCTGCACCGGTTCGCCGACGCCGAGTACGCGACACTCACGCTGACGATGCGCGACCGGGAGAACCCCGGCGAGGTGTTCGACCGGCTCACTGCCATGGGCCTCGTGATACTGCACGCGGACGAGGAACAAGCCCAGCAGCACATCACAGAGCAAGCTACTGAGGGTGAGGCGATCACGGTCGCCTCGAACGACAAGGCAGCGGCGTTGAACGAGCGCATCCGCATGGGGCGGGTCGAGCGAGGCGAGGTTGATGACACGATCACGGCGACCGGCAGCGACGAGCTGCCTATCGGTCGGGGTGATCTGATCCAGACGAGGAGGAACGACCCCGCGCTTGGCGTGGCGAACCGGCAGCAATGGATCGTGCAGCACGTCGCTGGTAATGGCACCGTGTACGCCCGCGAGACCGGCAGCGGGCGCAGGAACCCCCGCACCGTCGCCCTCCCGCCTGAGTACGTGAGTGAACACGCGCACCTGTCCTACGCAGCAACCGCGTACGGCGTCCAGGGCGCAACCGTCAACGCCTCCCACACGATGCTGACTGAGGCGACGAGCGCGGCAGGCGTCTACGTTGGCATGACCCGAGGCCGCGAGCACAACTGGCTGCACGTTGTTGCCGAGGATATGGCGGAGGCTCGGGCGCAGTTCGTTGCAGCGACGGAGCGCGATCCCGCAGACCGGGGCCTCGACCACGCCACCGCACAAGCCGCCGAAGCCGTGCGTGGCATCGTCAAGGACGGCCCGATCCAGCGCGTCACCGAAGAACTCGCCAGACTCGACAGGGAAGCCGAACGTGCTGAGCGGCATGCGGATCGATGGGAGCAGGCCGCCAACCGGCTCGATGCCCAACGCGCTGCGCACCGGGCCGAGAGCGACGAGAGCACCGCCGCGCTTCGCCAGGCCGAGGAAGAGGCCGCGCGGGTGCGTGCCAAGGTCGCCGCGCCCCTCACCAAGCAAGCCGAACAAGACGGAGCGACGTACCTTGCCAGAGTAGAAGCAGAGAGGACAGCGAGCACACGCCTCGCCACTGTCGGGCGATTCGGGCGGCGTAAGGCCCGCGACGAGCACCGCGCCGCCAGCGAACAAGCAGCAACCATCCGAGTACACCTTCGCGATGAGTGGGACGCCGAACCGCCACGAACCCGCAGCGCACTACCCGAATGGGCTACACAGGTCGCGGAGCGGCGAGCAGAAGCCGATCCCCGCGTGAGCGAAGCCAACCAAGCTGTCGAAACCGCGCGCACCGAACGAACCACAACGGTTGACCGTCACCGCAACGAACGGCTGGCGCTCTTGGCAAGCGAGTACGGGGCTGAGAATGCCCGCGCTCACCAGTACGGGATGCGCGCCCTCAACCCTCGACGCAATGCCCGCGATGCTCGCACCCGCGCAGACTTCCTTCGCGTCGAGAGTGCAGAACTCCGCAGCCTCCCGACGAACGTCGCCGCCAAGCTCATCGAGACGAAGCGCGCCGAGCAGGAGCGTGGTCGGCAGCAGGCAACGGAACGGGCCAGGCAACTGCATAGTCCGTTTGCGAACGATCCCCAACGCTATGACCCGCGCCGCGAGGGACCAGCGCGCGGCCTGTGATCAGTCACGCAGTTCCTGTGGTCCACATGACCTATCCTGGCGTCGGGTATGATGCTTGGCATGGGTAACTTGATTTGCGTGTTCGCTGCGACGCACACGCTTGCTGTCCGCGACCGCCGCGCCTAACGGCGCGCCTCGCTGAACGCTTCGCGCGTCGTCCATCCGAGAGACCATTCGCGTCTCGGAACGGCGATCTTGCGCACCCATTTTTTCTCTGTGCTCTGCCCTGTTTCCGAGGCGCTCCATCCTTCTTTCTTGGAGCGCGAACATGCCTCGTTCATCCCACGGCGGCCGACACGAACTCGGCCAGAACTTCCTCACCCACACACCCACTATCAGCAAGATCACAGCCCTCGTTACGGCGACGAAGGGGCCGATCCTTGAACTCGGCGCTGGAGCCGGTGCACTCACGAGGCCTCTCGCGCAACTCGGCAGGCCAGTGACTGCGATCGACATCGACGAGCATCGGATCGCAAGCCTCCAAAGCGCACTGCCAGGCGTGACGATCAATCACGCCGACGCGCTCACCGTTCCTCTCGACCATCCCGTGATCGTAGGGAACATCCCTTTCCACCTCACCACTCCGATTCTGCGACGGCTTCTCCGGGGCGGCACCTGGACCGAGGCCGTGCTCCTCACTCAATGGGAGGTCGCACGCAAGCGCTGCGGGATCGGTGGCTCCACCATGCTGACTGCGCAGACTGCGCCCTGGTTTACCTTCGACCTCCACGGCCGGGTTCCCTCCTGGGGTTTTCGCCCACGCCCCAGCGTTGATGGGGGCATCATCCAGATCAGTAGACGCAACCATCCTCTCGTTCCCGGTTCACAGCGCAGCCGGTACGAACAGTTCGTACGCGCGGTGTTCACCGGTCGAGGCGGAACCCTCGAGCGCATCATCGCGAACGCGGGCCGCCTCGATCCTGGACAAGCCAAGCAACTCTTGAGGCAGAGTGGCATCGACACACGCGCGTTGCCGCGAGACCTGACACCAGAGCAGTGGGCCGGAGTCTGGAACGCGATGCCTGAGCAGCCACCACTCAAAACCCACCAAACACGACCACGGTCTAACGATTCATGATCTCGCTGCCCGCGATGATCAGTCGGTCGCGCGAGTGAACTCTCACCGACCGGTAAACTACAACCGCGCACACGCGCACGATCACAGGTGAGTGCGTTTAGGGCACCTCGGCTAGCCGAGGTCGAGGTGCTGGGCGACGTAGTCGGCGGGGAGCACGATCGAGTCGCCACGGCCTGGGCTGGCGGGGCGGACTGTCACTGATCCGTCGCGGCGTATCTTCGTGATCGTCCACCGGTTCCCGTTCTGTACCCATGAGAAGCGGGTGCGCAGCTTCCGCTCGTTCTTCCTGGTGATCACCGTGTCACCGACAGAGGCCTGGGCGCCGCCGTCCAGGGTGACTTCGCCTCGGAGCGGGTTCACGACATCGGCGAGGATGAGCTCGGTGCGGGCGCGCAGGTTGAGTGCTGCAACGGCGTCGCCGGAGTCGGAGACGAGGATCGACGCGATCCCGGCTTCGCGGTCTGCCCGCCATGCTTCGTAGGCTCTTGCGGTCATGTCGTCGGTGGTGCCGCCGATGACCCGGTCGGCGTCCTCGTAGACTTCGATCACGTCGGGTTCCCCGAGCCGGAGCCTGAGCGATGCTCTCTTCTCCCACTCGTTCGTGAAGCGGTGGATCGTGGAGAGTTCCGGGGTGTCGTGGCGGTCGCCGGCGAGGAGCCCGAACGCGCCGGCCGCGGCTGGGGATTGGAGCTGCCCGTAGTCGCCGACGAGCAGAATCTTCGCGCCGGCTTTCGCGGCGGCCCCGGTGATGCGGTCGAGTGCGAGGGTGCCGGCGAGGCTCGCCTCGTCCACAATCACGAGCTGACCCGCCTGGAAGGTTCGGCCGGTCGTGATGTGCAGTGTCCACCAGCGTGCGGTGTTCTCGGTCTTGATCCCGAGATCCCCGGCGAGCACTTCCGCAGCGACCGCCGACGGGGCCAGCCCGACCACAGACCCGGCACCGTGCTGCTGTTCCCATGCGGTGCGGAGCGCGAGCATCGCGGTCGTCTTCCCCGTACCAGCCGGACCGACGAGGAGATCAAGCTGACGGCCGGAGACCGCGATGCGGGTGAGCGCGTCGGCCTGGTCGGGGCCGAGCATCCGCCCCTCCCGATCCGAGCGTCTCGTAACCCGCTCGATGAGGGCGAGCGGGAGCTCGGGGCCGGTCAGGGTACGGGAGCGTTCGAGGAGCCGCTTCTCCGCATCAAGCAGCGTCTCGGACGAGTACAGGATGCCGTGGCGGGGGCGGAACGCGCTCGACCCATCCGGCCGCTGAAACCTGGCCGGCGTCGATGCCAGCTCCGCCGGCGTCAGCCGCAGCGAGGCGCGCTCGGCGGCATCGACGACCATGCCGGTGACGGCCTCCCGGTCCCGTGCCGTCGCGAAGCGGTACTCCATCGTCTGCCGTGCGGCCTCGGCGGTCAGGTTCCAGCGGTGCCAGGTCGACCGCTTCTCACCCACCGCTTCCATCACGGCACGGCCGATGTTCTCGATCTCCTCCAAGGGAAGGTCGTCGGCGCGCAGCACCCGCACGGGTGCCGTCGGGATCGCCCCTCGCACCCATTCCGACGCATCCCGTCGCAGCCGCGCCGTAGCGCGCTTGCGCCATTCGGTGGTGAGGTCGGCGAGGGATCGCACCTGCTTCTCGGGCCGGGTGGACAACGTGGCTTGGGCGCGGAGCTTGATGATCACCGCCGCCGTGGGCTGCCGGCCGTGCTTCTCGACGTACTCGGCGATGAGGCGGTCTTTCTCGGCGTCGATCTGGCGGGCGCGGGTGGAGAACTCGAGCACGAGTTCTTCCGGCACCGTCCTGATCGCCCAGGCGGGGTTGCGATCACGACCGCGATCCCGCGCCTCCCATTCCACGCCGAGGAGTCGGGTGAGGTGGTCGGCGATGATCGCCTCGTGCAGTTCGGAGAGCGCGACGGTCGCGGCGTGCATCGGCCGCCCATCGAGCGACCGCCACCTTCCGTCCAGCGTGGTCTTCACCTTGTTCGACACGACGACATGGGTGTGGAGGTGCGGATCAGAGCTGCGGGAGTCGTAGTGGTCGTAGGCGGTCGCGGTGAGCCCGAAGGTATCGACCTGGGCGACCGCGCCACCGTCGGCGCCGGTCATACCAACACGGGTGGCGGCGACTTCTCGTTCCATGAAGTCGATCACCTCGGCGATCGCCGCGTGATGCGCTTCGGCGATGAGCGCTTGGGTGCCGGCGTCGACGACTGCCCACAGCACCGACGCCGACTTCGGCAGGGAGAAGGTGTAGTCGTATCCGGCGACGGCCTTCCTCGTGCCGCGGGCGTGTTCTTCGGCTTCGATCTCCGCGATCGCTTCTGCGCGCGAGGCAGGGCCGAGATTCGGGTCGAGGGCTTCGACGCGCTCGGCGATGCGCTCGGCCGGGGTCTTGTACACCGGGTAGGCGCGGCCGAGCGGGTCGCCTGCAACCGGGTCGCAGCCCATCCCGATGAGGAGCTGGAGCTGCTGTTCGGATACTTCCTCGCCGGGAGTGATGAGGCCTTCGCCGAGCTGAGTGAGGCCAGAGCCAAGCCACCGCCCGGGAGGGTTCCCGGCCTCGGCATAGTAGCGAGTCAAGGGCGTTGAAAGGCTCCGGTCACCATCGCCCGCAACTACCGAGCGCAGGAGGTACTTGTAGCCGTCACCGGCACTCATCACGCGCATCGAGACCGTCACAGCAGATAGGTGCCATCCTCGGCCCCCAGATGGGAGATGAGAGACTTGAGGAGTGAATCTTGACGAGTTGCTACAGGTGATGGATCGCGCCGCAGCGAACCTTGCCAAGCTTCAAACGATCTGGGATCGTGCTCAGCCGATGATCCCATCGAGCCCGCAACGTGGCACGACCCGAGAGTATGAGGACCTGCGTCGGGCATGGTCTCCCTTGCTTACAGGTTTGCCTCCGATCGATGGATTCTCGGTGACCGAGGAACTCCCAGATATTGATGAAGCAGGCCAAGCATTCATTGATTACTTCGAAATCAGTGAGCCTGCTTTTGCGCTTATGAACCAGTTGGAGGAGCCGGGCCGCCAGCTCGATGAGTATCGGTTTAGGCTCGGGCAGGCGCGGCGACGTGCGATCCATGATCGGTTGGATAGCCTCACTTCCACTATCAATGTGGCGATTTCACAGATCATCGAAGCTGTTGACCGCGACTCGGCAGACCGCGTAGATGACCCCAGAATCTCTGTGGTTGTGGACTCGATCAGCGAGATTGAAGTGCTGCTCGGTGACACGACCGACCGTAAAGGAAGATGGGGCGATCTTCATCGACATCTCCACTTCGGGCAAGGACATGATTGGCACGACATTGCCGAGATGGATTGGCCTTCGGTGCGGAAAGATATTGAGGCTGCGAGTCTCTCCGAGTCTGATCCGTTACCGGTGCCGGCAGTAGATCTAGGTCTTGCCGCCTCCGCGAAACCTGCGGGCGGCGCCAGTATAGGTCTCACCTGGGCAACGTTGGATGAAGATGGATTTGAGAGGCTGCTATTCGACTTGCTGAGAGGTTTCCCCAGCTATCAGAACGTGGAATGGTTAATGAAAACACGCGCACCCGATCGAGGGCGGGACCTCTCCGCTGAACGCGTCATCAAAGACGATGGTGGAACGACCCGTACGGAACGAGTCATCGTTCAGGCCAAGCATTGGACGTCAAAATCCGTTGCGCCCGCGGACATCGCAAACACGCTGGCAGCACTCCCGACCTGGGAACCGCCGGTGGTGCGGATTCTGGTTATCGCTACTAGCGGGCGATTCACTACCGATGCAGTAGCAGTAGCTGAGAAGCACAACGCAGACGGTAAGCTCCCGTTTATCGAGCTCTGGGCGGACAGTCGGCTTGAGACGCAACTATCGCAACGGCCGGATCTGATCGCCGTCTACAACCTTCGTCCGTAGCATGTGAGCCCCACCGTCTGCTCAGAAGCGGAAGTCAGAGTTCTCTGTGGTCTCGTTTTCAAGTGCTTCTCCTCGGTGCAAGGTCACGAGGAAGGTAATGATTGCACCAGCAGTGCGTATAACCATCGCGGTCTCCGCGTGCGCGATGTCGGGCTCGGCATAGCGGCCGTGTCGCCCACCAGGAAGCTGATTCGCGTAGGCATAGAGCTTGTCTATCGCTTGGCGCAGAGGCGCGTGGTACCCGGGGCTATCAGGAAAGAGGTTGCGTGCAACATCAGAGAGGGTTGCACGAGGATTCTCAGCCACGATCTTTGCAACCCCTTCCAGAGCGTTGAGCGCATCAGCTACAGCACCCTCCAAGTTGGCGGGCATACTCCGCAGGTTGCGCAACGCGCTCAAGTATTGCTTGCGTACCGGCTCGAACTCCTCGGTCAAGAACGCAACCGCTTCATCTTCGTCGTGCCGTGTTTCAAACTCAACGGCAGCAGGTTCGTAGAACTCAAACTTCCCGTCGCGTATCTCGTAGGCGATACCGCTCCTCGCTAGAGCCTTGTTGATCATCTTCTGCATCTCTGCACGCTTCGTCCCACGCGCTTCGTTCACCTCGTGTTCGAGCGCTTCATATGTATCGATCCAAGTCAACTGTTCGAGGAGGATTTGAGCGGGTTCGCGCGCGTACTGGTCGCTCCAAATGCTGGTTTCTGGAAGCTGTTGGGCGTAGTCACAGAGACGGTGGTAAGCGCCAAGGTAGTTCTGCCCGTCGTTGCTGACGATCTTCCAGAGCACAACTCTGAGCGCCTCGCTGTCACGTTCGACATGGATCCTCGACGGGGCTTGGTTCTCGTACCCGAAACGATCTGAAAACGACATCGCTCTCCTTCAACCAGTCACCCATCTTGTCTGCGCTATTTCTATTCTCTCGGACCTGTGTAACTAGGTCGTTCAGATTGGTTTGCGCGGGCTCTGAAACCGCATCTGCAAGACGCGTGGAAGCTCGGGAAGGAGGCGGAGAGGTGGCTGAGGATGTGGTGGCGGTGAGGGCTGCGGTGGCGAGGAGGCCGGGCGCGGGAGCGGGGCTCGGGTCTGCGGGAGAGGTGCCGGGGTGAGTAGGGCACGGGTATGGCAGCGTGCACCTGTGAGGTGATCAGCTCGGCGCGCTGAAACCTCGGTGGAGGGGTGTTGCCGGGACCGCCGACCGGCAGGAGCCCCGATGCCCACACCTCTCGAAACACTCGACCCCTCACCACTCACGGTCGGGTCGCTGTTCTCTGGCTACGGCGGCCTCGACCTCGCCGTCGAGCACGTCTTCGGGGCGCGCACGGTCTGGTTCTCCGAAATCAACGAACCCGTCGCCCGCGTGTTCTCCCATCACTGGCCGGACGCACCCAACCTCGGCGACATCACCATGATCGACTGGCACACGGTCGAGCCGGTGGACATCCTCTGCGGCGGCTTCCCCTGCCAGGACGTGTCAACCGTCGGGAAGATGGCCGGCCTCGCACCGGGAACGCGCTCCGGGCTGTGGGCGAACATGGCCGACGCCATCGACCAGCTCCGCCCCGAATGGGTGGTGATCGAGAATGTGCGCGGCCTGCTCTCAGCGTCTGCGATCCGCGCAACCCCCGACGATGCAACCCTTCAAGGAGACGAACGTGCAACCCCTGACCCCGCAACCCTTCGCCACCTGGAACCCGATCTCTGGGGTCTGGGAAACCAGCCAGCTCGACCTCTCCGGGCGCTCGGCGCCGTACTCGGAGACCTGGCCGACCTCGGGTATGACGCACGATGGATCGGCCTACCCGCTTCCCTCATCGGCGCCCCGCATCCCCGGTTCCGCGTCTTCATCCTCGCCCGTGCCACTCCTCCGCACCCCGCTCGCCTCCGACGCAGCGCGAGGCGGGGAGAACCTGGATCAAGTACGGGCAAGACGGGGAACAATCGCGCTCTCGCACCAAGTGATCGACCTCGCCTTGAACGGACCCGATGGCTCACCGAAATGGAGAGCCGAATCGGAGACCCTGTGGAACCTGATCAACGGCATCTTCACCGCTGGGGAAGATACGCTGCGGCCATCGCACGATGGGAACACATCGCCGGACGAGCTGCGCCCGCACCCGCGCTTCTGAGTGACTCGGCTGGCGCCAGACCAGCGCCAATGTTCCTAGAGTGGCTAATGGGTCTCGAACGCGGCTGGGTTGTTGACCTGATCCACCAGTTGACCCCGAACCAACAAATCACTGCGCTTGGTAACGGTGTCGTTCCACTTCAAGCCTCGATGGCTCTGTCGCTGTTGATGACTTGATGAGGGCGGGTGGCGATGAGTTTCGCTCGGATACGAAATGTCAGCGTCGTTGCGGGGTCTGTAGCAAATCGTAGTGTTTCGAACTATGTGCGCCCGCGGCCTCCAGATCAAGCTTTGACTCATCCCGCACCGCCCAGGTATAGCCCGGATGGAGTCAGGGGGCGGTGCGGCCGGCGAGGATGCCGCCGGCGATGAGGAGCAAAGCGCCCATCAGGTAGCCGGCTGCGAGATCGATCCAACCCTCGGGCTGGGCGGGGCCGAAGGCTTCGAGGTGGGCGAGCCAGTGCACGATGAGGATCGCCGTTCCGAGCACCATGAGCAGTTGGCCCAGTCGCACGAAGCGGCGATGGCGACGGTATGCGGGATCGGGGCCCGGTATGCCAGCAGGCGGGTGAGTCTTCATGAGGGGGTGTGATTTCTCGCTGCGAGTGGGGCTACTGCCGGTAGGCGATGGTCGCCATCATCCCGGCTTCGCCGTGGTAGAGGTTGTGGCAATGAGTGAGCCACTGGCCGGGGTTGTCCGCGTCGAACTCGAGGCGGAGCGTCTGGCCGGGAAGCACGATCGAGGTGTCCTTGCGGGGGCCGCCGTCGGGGTGTTGGTAGGTGTGGCCGTGCAGATGCATCGGATGCCACATCGTCGTCGAGTTCGTGATCGTGAGCGCAATCCGCTCCCCCTCGGCGATTCCGAGGGCGTCGCGCAGGGGGTCGTCCATGTTCATACGGGAGCCGTTGATGGCCCAGTCGTACTCCTCCATGCTGCCCGTCAGTTCCAGGGCGATCGTGCGATCCGCGCGCGTGGAGGCCAGTGCCACGGCGTCCGCGGCCGTCAGATCGGCGGCGATCGTGGGGGTGCGGGTCTGCGGGAGAGCGGTGCCTGCCGGGGGCGGGGAGCCGGCCCCGGTGGAGAGGATCGCGACGGCCTGGTCGACTTTGCCGAGCGCCTCGGCAATGACGGCGAACACGCCGTCGCCAGCGGTGAGGACCGCGTCGTAGCGTTCCCCCATCCCGATCACGACGCTCTCCGCCTCGTGCGGTGCCACGGGGTAGCCGTCGGTGTGGGTGATGGTGAGGAGGTGCCCGGTGACGCCGAACCGGAACGCGGTGTCGCCGCCTGCGTTGATGATCCTGAGCCGGATCCGTTCCCCCGGTTTCGCGGTGAAGGTCTCGGGATCGAGCCGGGGGCGACCGTTGATGAGGTAGAGCGGATAGTAGACGTCTCCCGCGTCGCCGCCGAGCAGGTCGGAGGTGGCACCCATGAGGGTGTTGCCCATCCGCATCGGCATACCGCCGTGATCCATACCGCCCATCTCACCCATGCCGCGGCTGAGCTCCGCGAACACCTCGTCGGGGGTGGCCGTGACGCCGTCGAGCCAGTCGTCGAGCACGATGACCCATTCCCGGTCGTAGTCGGCCCGCTCACGGGGGTCGTCGATGATGAGCGGCGCGTACAAGCCCCGGTCGAGCTGCGTGCCCACATGCGGGTGGAACCAGTAGGTGCCCGCGTGCGGCAGCGCGAACTCATAGGTGAACGTGTCGCCGGCGTCGATCGGAGGCTGCGTCAGCCCCGGCACCCCGTCCATATCGGTGCGCAGAGCGAGGCCGTGCCAGTGCACGGTGGTCGGATCGGGCAGGTCGTTGGAGAGGGTCACGCGGAGCAGGTCGCCGACGTTACCGCGGATCGGCTCCGCGGCTGAGGCGCCCCGGTACCCCCAGGTCTTGACGGTCTGCCCGGCGAGATCCAGTGTGACGGGCTCTGCGGTGAGCGCGCGTTCGATCGTCGCCCCGGTGGTCAGTCGGCGCGCCTCGGCCGCGTCGACGGCCTCGGCGGTGGGCGCGAGGAAGGCAGAACTCTGTCGGGGAGTGCAGGCGGCCAGGCCCAGGGCGGCGAGGGTCAGCGTGCCGGCGGCGAGGAACTGGCGGCGATTCAACGATGCGGTCATAGGGATCGGGTCTTTCAGGTTTCGTGGGTGCGGGGTCGTGCCGTGAGCCCGGCGGCTACTGCGCGTTCGCTTCGATGAAGGGAAGCGGGTCGATGGGCTCACCGTTCAGGCGCAGTGCGAGGTGCAGGTGCGCGCCGAAGGACAGGCCGGTGTTGCCCACCCGTCCCGCCTCGTCGCCACTGCGCACCCGGTCGCCGACCTGGTAGGCGTGAGACTCGCCCTCCATGTGGCAGTAGCGGCTGGTGAGGTCCTGCCCGTCGACGAGATGCTGCACCTTCAAGGAGAAGCCGCAGCCGTCGCTCGCCCAGCCCGCCTCCACGACCACCCCGTCACCGATGATACGAATCGGCGTGCCGTTGGCGGCGGCGATGTCCTGGGCATCGTGGAACTGCTCCACAGGGACGGTGCGGTAGCCGAAGCCGTCGGTGAGGGGCATGGTCTGGTCGAAGGGGTAGCGCAGTTTCGTATCGGTCAGCCGTGAGGGATCGACGAGGCCCTGCTCGGCGTTCACGCGCTGCGGTACGACGGGGGCGGCCTGCACTTCGACCGCGCTGATCGCATCGAGCGCCTCGGCCTCGAATGCGGCGGGCGCGCCCACGAGCTGCTGTGCGGGGAGCTCGGCTGCCGCAGCCCCCGGCACCGGGGCGAAGGGGGTGGGGAACACTACGGGGCTCATCAGGCCGGCCACGCTGAGCGCCGCGGTCGCGGTGGCGACAAGGCCGCGCCGTGCCCGTCGGTGGCGCACGCCGCCGCCAGTGCCGCCCGAGAGGAAGTCGAATGACGGCATGGGGGTGAGATAGACCTGCTGGATGTTCATGCGAAGATCCCCCCGATGACGTAGTAGTTGCCGATCGCGACCGCGATGCTCAGGACGAGGGTGCTGGGGATGAAGACGGCTGGGTTCTTGAACGGGTTTCGACGTGAATGCATAACTGTTCCATAGGTCGGTGGCCAGGGGATACGAAAGGTCCGAGGCTGCGGCACGCAGCACCGCAGTTGCTCGGAGGACACGAGCGACATGCACGCGCACCGGCGGGGTGGGCCTGTGATCGAGTTGCCCATGCCGGCCGGATGGCCTTGGACGCCGTACTGTCGCGACACGAGCGAAGCACGCTCAGCGTGCAGGTCCTCGGTCAGGGTCGGCGTCGGGCAGCTTGACCGCCAGGACGAGTTCGGGCGTCAGTCGATCTGCCGCATCGCTCGCCGCGGCTGACTGCCGGGGTACGTGTGCAAGCTCGTGCCGGGGGCCTGGTTTCAGGTGCGGCTGATCGACAGCGCGAATAGCGACGGCGGACGGGCCACCGGCGGTGCGGGCCGTGCGCGGGTCAGCCAGCCGGCGGACTGCGCGGCGGCGCGGGAGAGGCGGAATAAGGCGGGCCGGAGCAGGAAGAGTAGCCCGGTCAACAGGGCCAGCATGCACAGCATGAGCATGCCTAGGTGCCCGTGACCGGGGGCCGTGCCGTGCGCGCAGCTCGCGTCGCAGTCGACCGCTGCCCCGCTCACCGGGCCGGCGAGGGCACCCGCCTCTACCGCGTGCGCGGTATCGTCGGCGGTTACCGTGCTCGCAGGCACGGGCGCGTCGTGCGCGGTCGTGCTACCAGACAGGGAGTGCATCGCGACCAGGCCAAAGACGAGCATCAGTACGATCGCGAACACCGTTCCGGCGCTTTGGAAAAGGGAACGCGTGGCTCCACGGTTCAATACATCTCGCACACCAGCCCCCTTTCGTTATGGTTTCGTTACCATACCATGTACTCCTGAGCCGCCGCCAGACTCACCCCGTCACCTCGTCGCGGCGACTCGGCCGCCCCTCTCCGCGCGGTTCCTACGCGGCGGCGGACACCGCCCTCGAGCGGCATGCGCGCGCAGAGAGACGGCAGGCGAGGTAGATGAGGAATGAGATCGTGGTGAAGTACGGGCTGATCGGGAAGGCACTGCCCAGGGCCAGGAGGATGCCGCCCACGCTCGCGGTAACCGCGAAGACGACGCTGAGCAGGGGTACGACGACCGGGGAGGCAGACACGCGCAGCGCCGCCGCCGCGGGGGTGACGAGGAGGGAGAACACGAGCAGGGCGCCGACCGTCGCACGGTTCGACCAGGCCGCGGTTCTCAGCCAGGGACGCCGGAAATGCTCTAGTGTAGAAGTCAGGACATGCCTAGTCTGCGGATACAGCGCAGCATGGAGATGGAGAAGAGGAGACGACGATGCAGATCGGTCGTGGAGTGCCGCGCGGCGACGCGCCACGCCACCGCATGCTCGTCTTCGGCCTGCTCGCCTTGGTGCTGGCCGGACTTTTCGGCATGCATGTGCTGAACTTCTCTTCCGGGTACGGCGGCCACGACACAAGATCCCCGGCCGCGCTCATGGCGAGTGACCACGAGGCCATCGGTGCTGGCATGAGCGGCGGCGAGCTGCGAGCTGCCGATTCCGACAGGCATGCTACGAGTGCTACTGCCGCGCCGCTGGCACCGGCTGGGGATGCCCACTGTCCTGGCTCGTGCGAGGATCCGGCCCCCGGCCACGTCATGTTGATGGTGGGGTGCGTGCTCGCACTGCTGGCGGGCGTAATACTGCTGCTCATACCGCTCATGCTGGGATATTCCTGGCACTCTCTCGTCCTCGCGATCCGCTCTTTGCCGCTTGCGGGCGGCGTCTTGCCGCGTCCCCGTCCGCCATCTCTCATCGTCCTCTCGATCAGTCGCACCTGATTCGCGCTCGCTCCGGCCACGACTGCCGGAGCATGGCTGCGCCCTGCCTGGGGCGCGAATCTCTCCTTGTTGACTGAACCGAAAGGACGCACACTGATGCGTATTCGCACACTGGCGCTGGCTTCGGCTGCGCTGTCCACCGCCCTCCTGCTGGCCGGCTGCTCCCCGAGCGGAACGTCGGGCGGGATGGCAGGCATGGATCACGGATCCGGCTCGTCGTCGGCTCCCGCCGAGTCCGACGCGGAGTTCAACGCCGCCGACCAGATGTTCGTGACGATGATGATTCCGCACCATCAGCAGGCCATCGAGATGGCCGACATGCTGCTCGCGAAGGACGGCATCGACGAGCGAGTGATCGAGCTCGCCCAGCAGATAAAGGATGCCCAGGGCCCCGAGATCGAGACCATGCAGGGCTGGCTCGAGGACTGGGGCATCTCCGCGGAGGACTCGTCGATGGGCGGCATGGACCATGGCGGCGGCATGATGTCGGACGACAGCATGACAGCGCTGGAATCAGCCACGGGCGTCGAGGCGACCCGGCTGTTCCTGCAAGGAATGATCGAGCACCACAACGGCGCGATCATGATGGCCGAGATGGCGCTGTCCAACGGGCAGAACCCGGATGTGCTGGAACTGGCGCAGCAAGTCATCGACGGCCAGAAGGCCGAGGTCACCACGATGCAAGAGATTCTGGACAGCCTCTAGCACTCCTCGACAGGAGCGGGCGTGGGAGCCCGACCACGCATGGTGCGGGCTCCCCACCGTCCTGCCGCTGCTCTTAACGCCGGCTCTCCGCGTTTCGCGGCCGGCTCCCTTCGCATACCCCTCGGCGGTATCTACCGCCGTCCTGCTCTCCCGAAAGGCGCCTTTTGATGCTCTCTCGTCTTCGTTCCTCGCCTCGTCGCACGATAGTCGCGCTTGCCGCCGCCGCGGTTGCTGTCACTGTGCTGGCTGGCTGTGTCGCTTCCTCCACGCCGTCCCCGGCGGCGCAGACTCCGGTCGAGTTCGGGCACATCCATGCGGTGGTGCCCGAGGCCGGTGCCACGATCCTCGTCGGCACCCATAAGGGCCTGTACCGGGTTGATGCCGAAGGTTCAGTGGAAGGTCCGTTGGGTGGCTACGACTTCGACGTGATGGGTCTGACCGTCACGGATGGAGTGCTGCTCGCCTCCGGACATCCTGGCATGGACACGCCGTCGGAGTGGGGGTCACCGAATCTCGGCATCATCCGCAGTGAGGACAGCGGGCAGAGCTGGGAGCCGGTCGCATTCACGGGTGAGGAGGACTTCCACGTCCTCACTGCCGGTCCCGATGGGCGGGTATACGGGATCGGGTCGAGTAGTCCGACGGTGCGCATCAGCGGCGACGCCGGCAGCACCTGGACGGTCGCGGCCGAGGTGGCCGCTGCTGATCTTGCCGTCACCGCGGACAGCACGGTCTACGCGGCCACGCAAAGTGGTCTGTTCGCCAGCCAGGACAATGCGACCACCTTCGGGCCGGTGACCGATGCGCCCACACTGTACCTGCTCGACGCAGCCGGAGACGAATTGGTCGGTGTCGATACCGATGGGAAGCTCTGGCGACGCAGCGGTCAAGCCGCCTGGACACCGATCGGTACCGCCCAGGGGACCGTCGCCGCCCTCGGTCTTGCCCCGTCCGGTGTCGTCTACATCGTGGACGACCGCGGCATCGTCGCCCTCGACGGCGACCAGGCCACCACCATCCTGCCCGCCCTGTAGGTCCGGGCTGAACACCAGTCATAGGAAACGCCATGAACAAGAAGATGAACACCGTCGTCCTACAGGTGGCAGGTCTGCATTGGGCCTCCTCCTCACAGCTCGCCGAGAAGACCCTGGGGCGACGGCCCGGAGTGGTCGATATCGAGGTGAACCCGGTCGCGCAGACAGCGAACGTCACCTACGACCCCGAGCTGACATCGGTCCAGCAGCTCCGCGCATGGGTCACCGAGTGCGGATTCCACTGTGCCGGACAGTCAGTGCCACAACACATCTGCCACCCCAGCGACGAGCCGCACGCCTCGCACTCGACGGCTCATAACTCCCACCACGACAGCGCGCCACAGCACCACCACGGAGCAACCGGTGACACCGTGCACGACCACTCCGCTCATGCCGGCCACGACATGGCGCCGGCCTCGCCTGAGCCGGCTCACGCGCATGGCGACTCGGCACCGGCGACCGCGCAGGATGTGATGGGCCACGGCGGCCATCACGGCGGCATGTCGATGGCGGCGATGATCCGTGACATGCGCAACCGGTTCCTGGTCGCACTGGTCCTGTCGATCCCGATCACCCTGTGGTCCCCGATCGGCCGGAAGGTGATCGGGTTCGAGGTGCCGGCCCCGTTCGGGTTGCGGGATGACGTGTTCATGCTGATCCTGTCGCTGCCGGTGATCTTCTACTCCGCGTGGATCTTCTTCGACGGTGCCTACCGTGCCCTGCGCGCCCGCACCCTGGACATGATGGTGCTGGTCGCGGTCGGTGTCGGTGCCGGTTGGCTCTACAGCCTGATCATCACCCTCACCGGCGGCGGGGAGGTGTTCTACGAAGCCGCCACTGTGCTGGCCACGTTCGTGCTCCTGGGCCACTGGGTGGAGATGCGTGCGAGGGGTGGCGCGAACGATGCGATCCGGCGGCTGCTGGAGCTCGCCCCGGCCCGTGCGGTCGTGATCCGCGACGGTGACGAGGTGGAGATCCCTACCAGCGAGGTGGTGCCGGGGGATCTGATGCTGATCCGTCCGGGGGCGAAGATCCCCACCGACGGGACCGTTGCGGAGGGCGAGTCCGAGGTCGACGAGTCGATGGTCACCGGCGAGTCCATGCCGGTGGAGAAGGCCCCCGGCTCCGAGGTGATCGGCGCGACCGTGAACACCGTCGGCGTCCTGCGGGTGCGGGCGACGAAGGTCGGCGCCGACACGGCGCTGGCGCAGATCGTGAAGCTCGTGCAGGAGGCGCAGAACTCCAAAGCCCCCGGGCAGCGGCTCGCCGACCGGGCCGCGTTCTGGCTGGTGCTGGTCGCCCTGATCGGCGGCACGCTGACCTTCCTGGTGTGGATCCTCGCCGGAGCCACGGTTCCCGCAGCGATCCTGTTTGCCATCACGGTCGTGGTCATCACCTGCCCCGACGCGCTCGGTCTTGCCACCCCGACCGCGATCATGGTCGGCACCGGCCTCGGTGCCAAGCGGGGGGTGCTGTTCAAGAACGCGTCCGGGATCGAGACCGCCGCGCACATCAACACGGTCGTGCTGGACAAGACCGGCACCCTCACCAAGGGCGAACCCCAGGTCACCGACTACCTCCCGGTCGGGATGGGCGACCTCGAGCTGCTGTCGCTGGCCGCTGCGCTCGAGCGGGAGTCCGAGCACCCCCTCGCCAAAGCGATCGTGCAGTACGCCGACGAGCGGAACATCCCCAGGCGGGCCGCGACCGCGTTCCGCAACGTCACCGGGCAGGGTGCGATCGCGACCGTCGACGGCAAGCAGGTGGTGCTCGGCAACGCGCGCCTGATGGTCGCGGAGGGCATCGACACCAGCCCGGTCGCCGCGCAGCAGCAGGCCCTCGCCGACGGGGGCCGCACCGCGATCATGTTCGCCGTCGACGGGAAGATCGCCGGGGTCATCGCCCTCGCCGACGCGCCCCGCGACACCGCGAAAGCCGCCATCGACGCCCTGCACGAGCAGGGCATCCAGGTCGCGATGCTCACCGGCGACAACAAGCCCACCGCCGAACGCATCGCCGCACTCCTCGGCATCGACACGGTGATCGCCGACGTGCTCCCCGAGGACAAATCCGCGAAGATCGCCGAGCTGCAGAAGACCGGGCGGAAGGTCGCGATGGTCGGCGATGGCGTCAACGACGCCCCCGCGCTCGCGCAAGCCGACCTGGGCATCGCGATCGGTGCCGGCACCGATGTCGCGATCGAGACCGCCGATGTGGTGCTGATGCGCTCGGATCCGCTGGATGTCGCGATCGCGCTCAAGATCGGCAAGGGCACCCTGCGGAAGATGCGGCAGAACCTCGGCTGGGCGATCGGATACAACACCATCGCCCTGCCGATCGCCGCCGGCGTGTTCTACCCCGCGTTCGGGATCATGCTCACCCCCGAGATCGCCGCGATCAGCATGTCCGGCTCCTCCGTCATCGTCGCCGTCAACGCCCTCCTCCTCAAGCGACTGCGCCTGCCGGATCAAGTGCGGTCTCAAGACGAGATGGCCGGATGATCGTGATGAGGACCGTGACCGGCTACCGGATCTGACCTGCGTCAGCGGCATCGTCGGCGCTGGCGACAGTCATCACGAGTTGGTCTTGAAGACGCTATGGCACGATCAGAGTGAACGGACTAGTCACCGCGGTGGAGATGACACAGTATGTGCCTTTGCTGGCCCGTACCCGAACGATTCACCGGTCAGTTGACCCGGTCAGGTACGACTGTGTCACGGTGATCGTTGTGCGCGATGGGTCGGCGACCGTGTTCAGCGAGTTCGGACGGCAGCCCGTCAAGGTCGGTGATGTGATCCTCCTCGGTGCGAACGTCCTATGTGGTGCTCAGCCCGAGAAGCTCATCACAGTCTCGACTGTCTACCTCGACACGGATTACGTGATTGATCAGGTGCGTTGGCAATACTCCGGCTTCATTCGGGATCGCCTCGATGCGCAGAGTTTCGCAGATAACATCTACACCGAGCCGGCGCAGGTTCTTAGCTTGGGTGAAGCTCGCGCAGGAACGCTAATGCCCTGGCTGGATGAACTGGTCGAGTTGAGCATCGACGGGGGTTTCGCCCGGCACTTCTTCCGGATGCAGGCACTCTGGTTCTCAATCGCGCATGTGGTTTGCCCGCTCATCAAGGTTTCGCCGGTACGGCTCTCGGAGACGCAGCGGGCGCACACTCGAGCTACGTTGCCACGGGATCGCAGGTTCGCGCCGTTACGAGTCGAGGTGCGCAAGGCCGCGGAGTTGTTGCGCAACAAACCCGAACAGCGTTGGACGCTGGGCGAGCTCGCCGCCGAGGCGCATCTTTCATCGTCTCGGCTCAGCAGTGTGTTCGTGGATGCCTACGGTAAGACACCGCTGGCGTACCTCACGATGATTCGTGCGGAACTCCTGGCCAAGTACCTGCGAGAGACCGACCTTTCTGTGACGGCGGCAATGCACCGGGTGGGGTGGCATAGCCGCGGACATGGCACCGAGCTCTTCCGCCAGTACGTCGGCCTCACCCCGGGCAGCTATCGCCAGATGCGACGAAGCGCCGAGTAGCGAGAGTTGTTCCCGATCTGGCCGACCTGGTTCCGGTTATCTGGATCATCGACCCTTTGGTCCTCAACGGGTGTGCTGATCGTGTAATCCGGTAGAGACTCGCCGGGTTCTTCACGATCCCCGACGGTCACAGCTTTCTTCCGTTGCCCGTCTCGTCTTCCTGATCCTCCCGGCGCACCTCATGGTGACAGGGCCGCGCCTGTCCGTTGCGCGTCCCGCCGAGAGGAGTACGGGATCATGGCAGGACGTAGGAGCAGTGAGGAGCTTCGGGCTGTACGCGAGGCGCAGGTCGGGGAGCTGCAGGAGACGCTGACAGCGTCGGTTGAGGCGTTGGTCACGGGCGAGGACTGGAAGCGGGCGCTCACGTTCGTGGCGCAGTTCCGCAAGCGCAGCGTGAACAATGTGCTGCTGATCTTCGCGCAGCACGAGGCCGCGTTCGCCGCCGGCCTGGTGCCTGATCCGTACCCGACGTATGTGGCCGGGATGAAGCAGTGGCAGTCACTCGGGCGTGAAGTGGTCGACGGACAGAAACCGTATGGCATCCTCGCGCCGTTCAAAGCGCGGTTCGCGTCGGCGACGCCGGGCAACCCGGATTCGTGGCGGAGACTCAAGCCGCGCGAGCGGTCGAAGCCGGGCGAGTCGGTGCAGGAACGGATGATCGGCGTCACGCCCGCCCGAGTGTTCGACATCACCCAGACCGAGGGCGCCGAGGTGCCGCTCCCGCCGCGTCCGAAGCTCCTGGAAGGCGAGGCGCCGGCTGGGCTGCGAGAGGGCCTGATCGGGCAGATCACGGCGGCGGGGTACGAGTTCCGGCCGGTGCCGCATGAGCGAGAGATTCGCGGCGCGAACGGGCTCACGCACTGGAATGAGAAGTGGGTTGCGGTGCGCACGAACATGGACGATGCCGCGCAGGTAAAGACCCTGGCTCACGAGCTCGCCCACATCCGTCTGCACGACCACGACGACGAGGACGCGACCCGGCATCGCGGGATCGCGGAGGTCGAAGCGGAATCGGTGGCGCTGATGATCGGTGCCGCGCACGGCATGGACACCGCCGCCTACACGATCCCGTATGTGTCAGGGTGGGCGGCGACCGTAGACGGGAAAGACCCGGTGACGGTCGTGAAGCACACCGCCGAGCGCGTGCGGCAGATCGCCGTCTCGATCCTCGACCAGCTCGACACCGTGCAGCTTGGCACCGGCGAGCCTCCCGGCCTCGTCCGCGAATCTCCCGCCCGTGCTGCATCGAAGCAGCCGGCACGCACAGGCCGCACCTCCACCGCGAGGTCACGCCCCGCACGGGCAGCCGAACCGGCGCACAAGCCGGTTGAAGCGCGAGGGCTCTCATGAGCGCCGGCCAGCTCCTCACCCCGGTCGCGGGCATGACGCTCGCCGAGGCCGCCCAGCACTACGCGAGCCAGGGCGTGCCGGTGTTCCCCTGCGTACCCGGTGAGAAGCGTCCGCTCGTCGCGCACGGCTTCCACGATGCGAGCGCCGACCCCGGGCAGGTTGCGGCATGGTGGCAGAAGCGGCCGGAGGCGAATATCGGCATCCCGACCGGCCCCGCCTCCGGGCTCGAGGTCGTCGATGTCGACGTGAAGGGCGACCCGCCCCGCGGCCCCGAGTCCTGGCAGCGCGCCACCCAGGCCGGCCTCCTCGAAGGCTGGGCCGCGCACGTCGTCACTCCGTCGGGCGGGCTGCACGCCTACTACCCGGTAGCGGAGACGGAGCAGCGGTCGTGGGCGTCCGGCACCGCGCAGCTCGACTTCCGGGGCGCCGCCGGCTACATCGTCGCCCCACCCTCCCGCACGCTTGTGGGCGGTGAAGTGGCGGCGTATCAGCTTCTCGAACTCTCACCTGATCCCGCAAAGCCGGTGGATGCGGGCGCGTTGCGGGAGTTCCTGGACCCGAGGCCGCCGCGTGCGTCGTGGCAGTCGCGCCCGTTCCGAGGGAGTCTCGAAGAGCGCACCGCGCATATCGCGGCATGGCTGCGCGGGCGGAGCGAGGACCGGAACGTCGGCCTCTACTGGGCGTCCTGCCGTCTCGCCGAAAACGGGGCCACGCTCTCGGAGGCGTTCGACGCGCTCGGCCCGGTCGCCGAGGACATCGGCCTGCCGCCCAGGGAGATCGAGCGGACGATCCGCTCCGCCTACCGAAGCCCCGCACAACCAGCTCCGGCGCAAGGCAATGCGCGGCAGTCGCAAGCGCGACGTGAGCCGGCGAGCCGAGGGCGGGTGCTCGCATGACCATGACGGCGGTTCGGGGAGGTGGCCGGCTCGCGGTCGTGACGGCGGTGGCGGGCACGGTGCTGATCGCGGCGGGCGCGTTCTGGCTCTCGTTCACCTCGCTCACGGACCTGGCACGCCGCTCCGGGATCGATGCCGGGCAGGCATGGGCGTGGCCATTGATCGTGGACGGGATCATCGTCGTCGCAACGGTCGCGGTCGTCGCGCTCGCGGGCACCCGGCAGGCGTGGTATCCGTGGCTGCTGCTGATCTGCGGGGCCGGTCTCTCGGTGACGGCGAACTCCATTCACGCACTCGTCGCCGCCGATGCCGACGTGCCCGGCGTGCTCGCCGCGTCGGTCGCGGCGGTGCCGCCGGTGGTGTTGCTCTCGATCACGCACCTCACCGTCATCCTCACCCGCCACCACGCCACCCAGGCGCACCCGGAAGAGAGTTCCACGGTAGCCGAGGAAGGAGCGACGTTGCCGGTGTCGTCGGCAGTGGCCTCGGCGACGCTCCCGCTGCCCTCGATCATCGAAGCCCGCCCCACCGTCCCGGAGGCTCATCGAGCGGTGCCGGGTGGTCGGGGTGTGGCGGAGGCGCTGCGCGCGGAGGGTTGGTCGAACAAGAAGATCGCCCGGCACCTCGGCGTCCACGCCTCGACCGTCGGCCGCTGGTTCGCCTCAGACGATCCGCACGCGCTCGCCGGACAGACAGCTGAGCCAGCCGAAGACGATCCCGCATCCGAGCTTGACCCTGCATCCGATCTTGACGAGGAGGAGGAACCCTCATGAATCCCGACGACCAGGCCCCGGAAGCGGGGCCGCCGGAGGCCGCGCACTCGCGGCTGCACCCGGCACTGGCGGCGGCGATGGCCGCCGAACGCGCACGACCGGCCGACAAGGCCTCAGCGGAGCGGTCGATGCTCTCCACGCACCACGACCCCTCCCTCACCCAGCAAGCCGCCACGGTGGTCACCGAAACCCCCGAGGCGGAGACCCCGGAGGCGGAGGGGTGGCGGCGCACGCAGGTGCGGTGGGTGCGCCCGACCGAGCTCATCGTCGCCGGCGGCGCACGAGCGACCGGGTGGGGCGTCGACCTCAGAGCCGAGCTGCTGCGTCGCGCCCGCGAATCCGCGCACGAGCACCGCGCCGCCCGCGCAGAACGTCCTGAGCGGAGCGAGCGCGCGAAGCGGCTGCCCGATCTGTCGATCGGCGGGCGCCGGAGAACCCCCGCACGCCGCGAGGTCGAGCGTGCAGGGATGGGGCTGAGGTGAGCCGCCATGTCCGCACGCATCGACTTGCTCGCGCAGGACCTTCCCGGCCCCATGCAGCTCTGGCGCACCACTCCGGTAGGAGGTGCCATCATCATGACCAGCAAACGCACGAAGAGAACCCCCGCGACCGCGCCCAGAACTCCGCGCGGGGCGCGGGGGTTCGAGCATCCCGAAGGACTCCGCGCCCTGCTGATCCGCCTGCACGGGCAAGGCCCGTGGGCGTGGCAGCACGACCCCGAAGTTGCGGAGCTCATGCGGCATGCCGCCGACCGCTACGCCGCGCTCGCTCGCCGGCACGGCCTCGACCCGTGGGAGGCCGCCGCTGCCGCGTTCGATGCGATGCGGACCGGGGCGGTGCGCCGCGCCGACGACCCCTGGGCGGTCGTCACCCGCGCCGTGCAGGTGACCTGCATCGCCGAGGAGCGCGCGAACGGGCTGCTCTGTTCGGTACACCAGGCGCGCCGTCCGAAGTTCTCCGCGCACCACGACGCTGAACGCTTCTCAGACCGGGAGAACCCGCTCACCGACTACCATCCCAGCTTCCGCGCCCCCGACCCCTTCGCCGAGGTCGCCGAGGCTGAGGCGGATGAGGCCGCCGGGCGGGTAGCACCGGCGATCGAGGATTGCGTCGCCTTGTTCCACTTCCTGGGCTGGCCGGAAGAGGCGGCACGTTCCGGGATCGAGTACATCGTGACCCGGCTTGCCGAGTGCCCGTCGCGTGCGTCAGCGTTCGAGTCGCTGCGCCGCGACTACCACGCCCGCGCCCTCCTCGATCTGCCCACCGGGTCGTGGCTGTCGATGCTCCGGGTCGTGCTCGGCAACCCCGACCCGATTCATGCGCACACGAGGGTCGCGCGCGGGGTGCTGCACCGGCTCGTGAACGAAGAACCTCTCCGATCGCTCCTCACCGATGAGGCTGTGCTGTCGGAGGTGGTGCTCTCCGCTCCGGGAGGGGGTGGGTGCCGTGGCTGCGAGTAGCCCGGGGCATATCGAGCTGGAACGCGCCCTCGACTCCATCGTCGTCGGCACGAGGCATCGCACCGATCTCGGCGACATCGACGCTCTCATGGAGTCGATCAGCCGCGTCGGCCTGTTACAGCCGATCACGCTCACCCCGGACGGGGTGCTCGTGTGCGGGTGGCGCCGCTACCATGCGCTGCGGCGGCTCGGGCATCGCACGACGAACGTGTGGATCAGGTCGGGGCTCACGGACCGGCTCGGCCAGCTCCTCGCCGAGCAGGACGACAGCGCGATGCACAAGCCGCTGTCGTTGATCGAGGCGGAGTCGCTGTATCGGGAGCTGAAAGCCGTGATGGCCGAGGATGCGGCGCGCCGGCAGGAGGCGTCACGCTTCGGCAGCGCCACCCAGGGAGCCGGGGATTCTGCGGAAGTCTCCGGTGCCGTCGAATCGACGGCACCGCGCTCGGCAGGGGAAGCGAGGGTGCAGGCCGCGCGCATGGTGACCGGGCGCGGCTCGCAGACGATGCTCGAACAGATCGGCCGCCTCAAGGACCTCGCGAACGACGACACCCGCCCCGAGCACATCCGCGCCCAGGCAGCAGAGGAGCTGGCGCGGATCGAGGCCGGCGGGAAGGTGCATGGCTCACACCTGCGCATGAACTCCGCCCTGTCACTCGATGAGCTCGATCGCCTCGCCACGGACCCCGGCACGCCGGAGATGGTGCGGGCGCAGGCCGCGACCTCTGCCACGGAATTGCGGGCCGCGGGGCGGGAGGCGCGCACGGCGGAGCTTGCGCAGCTCGCCGCCGACGCAGTCGCCCGGATCACCGCAGCGAAGCGCGCCGGGAAGAAGAAGAAGGGGAAGCCCGAGACGCGGCCGCGGCTGGCGCTCGTGATGCTGCCGCCGCGCGCGTTCCTCGCATTGTGGGCGGACCTGGACGGATGGACGACCCGCTACGACGCCGCCGAGATCGCACAGGCGCTCACCCCGTCCGAGTGGGAGCGGGTCGAGCGGGTGCTCGCCGAGACCGTCGCATTCCTCACGATCATCCGCGACCTCCGCACCGAATCCACCGGCTCGGCGGATGCTGAGCCGCAGCGGGCAGGGGCGCGGGCGGGCTGACGCTCCAAGGCGACACTGCCGGGCGCGGGGTGCGCACCTCCTGAGCATCGACTTCCAGGAGGCCTCGCATGGACCCGAACGCTGACCGCCCGCCCCGCAGGCTCTTCATCGCCGCCGCAGCCGGTGCGGCCGTGCTCCTGCTGCTGATCGGCGTCGGCGTCTACGGCCTTCTCCGAGGCCCCGCCAGCCCAGACGTCCCGCATACTCCGGCTACGCCTGCGAGCCCCGTCGAGGAGGCACGGCAGCCGAGTTTCACGCCGCGCCCGGTTCCCCAGACCTCGAATGGGGAGGCGTTCGCGCGGTCGGTGGCGGAGCGGCTGTTCGGGTGGGATACCGGCCTCGAGTATGGGCCGACCGACTACATGCAGCGCCTCGTCGATGTCGCCGACCCGGCAGAAGCTCCGGGCCTGGCCGCGGATGTGCGCGGCTACTTCCCGGAGGCGCGCGCCTGGGGTGAGCTGCGGCAGTACCAGACCAGGCAGTGGATCGAGATCGAGAGCATCGTCGTGCCTGCGGATTGGGTGGCGGCGAAGGCGCAGGCCGGTGCCGGGCAGCTCCCTCCCGGCGCGATCGCCTACACGATCACCGGTACCCGCCACCGCATCGGCATGTGGGATGGGCGGGAGACCTCGGATGCGCGCCCGGTCGCGTTCACGATCTTCGCCGCCTGCACCGAGCAGGATGGTTGCCAGCTGCTCCGGCTCTCCGCCGTCGACCAGCCCCTGAACTGAACTCGGGCATCTGATGGTGAAGAAGCTGCTGATTCTCGGCCTGGTGCTCTTCTGCCTGGGGCCGTCGGTCGCGATCGTGAGCGTCGGAGCGCTCCTCGGCCCGGTGCTGTGCATCACGGGATCGCTCACGGTCGGGCCGATCCCGGATTCCCTCACCGCCACCACCGCCGACGGCACACAGGTCACGCTCGACCGGCAGCAGCTCACCCATGCGGCGACGGTGATCACGACCGGGGCGGGCGTCCCCGGCGTCGGGCAGCCCGGCGTACGGGTCGCCCTCACGGCGGGACTTACGGAGTCGCGGTTGCGGATGCTCGTCAACACCGGGGCCTATCCCGAGTCGGGGTCGTTCCCGAACGATGGCGACGCCTCGGATCACGACTCGCTCGGCATCTTCCAGATGCGCCCGCAAGCCGGCTGGGGCACGGTCACCGAGCTCATGGACCCGGTGTATCAGTCCCGAGCGTTCTACGGTGGCCCCGACGGGCCGAACTATCCGTCACCGCGGGGTCTGCTCGACATTCCCGGCTGGCAGCAGATGGACCCAGGGAGCGCGGCGCAGGCCGTCGAAGTGTCCGCCTACCCGGACAGGTACCGGAACTGGCTGCCCGTCGCCGACGCGATCCTCACCGCCCTCACCACCCCCGCCAACGATGGCGGAGGGAGTACGAGCGGGCCGGGTCCGGTGGCGGAGACTTCGCGCATCGTGTTCCCGCTGCCGGAGGGAACCTACACGTCGACCGATTCCTTCGGGTGGCGCAGCGACCCCTTCACCGGGGAGCGCGAGTTCCACTCCGGCAGCGACCTCGCCGCAGCCGACGGCACCCCCATCTCGGCGATCGCCGATGGGCGGGTGACGGTCGCCGAGTTCTCCGCCGGGTGGGGCGGCCTCATCATCCTCGAACACACGGTGCAGGGCGAGCGGGTCGCGTCGTACTACGCGCATATGTGGCAGGACGGCATCTACGTCACCGCCGGGGAGACCGTGACCGCGGGGCAGCACATCGGCGATGTCGGCTCCTCCGGCCGCTCCACCGGCGCGCATCTGCATATCGAGATCCGGCCGGGCGGGCAAGGACAGCCGCCCGTGGACGCGGTCGAATGGCTCGCGCAGCACGGAGCCGTCGCCACCGACAGCAGCGCGCCCCGGCAGGGCGGCTGCCAGATCGGGGCCGGCTCGTGAACGTGTTTCCCGACTTCGGCGCAGTCAGCGGCGCGGACGGGCTGACCGAGGCGATCGGGGCGATGTTCACGATCGTGCTCATCGCCTCAGTGCTGACGCTCCTGATCTCCGCGATCGCGTGGGCGATCTCCTCCTCGACCGGGAACTCGTACACCGCGCAGAAGGCCCGCGTCGGGGTGTTCGTCGCGCTCGGCGCGGCCGCCCTCGCCGGGGCCGCCGTCGCGTGGACGAACTTCCTCATCACCGTCGGCGACACCCTCTGATCCCACCCTGACCTCGCCGCGTTTCGCCGGATCGCTGGGGCGCACCTGCCTGCTGGTGGACGAGTCGCGTCCCCGCATCGACAGGAGGGCCACCCGTGATTGATATTGACCCGAACAGCGACGGGCTCCCCGGCATCGCGCAGCTCCGCGAGATCGTCGGCGCAGTCATGACGGCAGGATTGATCCTTGCCGTGCTGGCATTGATTGTCTCGGCGATCATCTGGGGTTTTGGTGCGAACAGCAGCAATCCCCACTTGGCATCTCGGGGAAAGACGGGCGTGCTCGTCTCCTGCGGGGCCGCGATCCTGTGCGGTGCGGCAGTCACGCTCGTGAACTTTTTCTGGACTGTCGGCCAGGCCGTCAACTAGCCAGGGCTGGTGAGTCACGGTGAGCATCTGCGACGCCCCGATCATCTCCACCGTCTGCACCGCCGTCGGCGAGGGCCCCGCCGGGCTCTTCTTCCGCTGGGTCGCCGACGCGATGGGGCTGGCCGTCTCCACACTGTTCCAGGGCATGTGGGAGGTGTTCTCCACTACGACCGCCGTGGACATCACCTCCGACGGGTACATCCGGGTCTACAACATCCTCTTCGGCATCGCCGTCGTCGTGACCCTGCTGCTGTTCTGCTTCCAGCTCATCGCAGGGCTCGCCCGCCGCGACCCCTCCGCGCTCACCCGCGCCGGCATCGGCGTCGCGAAGAGCGTGCTCGGGTCGTTCGTGCTCATCACCCTCACCGCCCTGCTCTTGCAGGTCACGGATGTGCTGTCGGTCGGGATCATGCAGGCCGCCGGGGAAACCATCGAGAGCATGGGCGGGCGGCTCGCTCTCCTCATCGCCGGCCTCACCGTCGTCGGGGCGACCAGCGGGGCCGGGGCGCTGCTGATGATCTTCCTCGCCGGCCTCATGATCGCCGCGATCTTCATCCTCTGGTTCTCGCTCCTGATCCGCAAAGCCCTGCTGCTGGTCGCGATCGTGCTCGGCCCCATCGCCCTCGCCGGCCTCACCTGGGAAGCATCGCGCGGATGGTTCGGAAAATGGGCGACCTTCGTGGTCGCCCTGATCGCGTCAAAACTCGTGGTGACCGTCATATTCCTCGTAGCACTCACCCAGGTGGCGACCCCGATCACCCTGGACCTCGCCGTCCTGTCGGAGCCCATCGCCGGAATCGTTCTGCTGTTCATCGCCAGTTTCGCGCCCTACATGGTCTACAAGTTCCTGGCGTTCGTGGGTTTCGACATGTATCAGGCCGCGTCGATGGAGCAGGAAGCGAAGTCGGCGCTCAACCGCCCTATTCCGATTCCGTCCAAGCCGAAAGCCGCAGACGCGAAGCAGGTGCTCGACGGTGGTGGCGACGCGAAGGGCACACCGTCCGCGCCAGAGTCCTCGCCGGCACCCACACCGGCAGAGACACCCACGGCAAGCGCGCCCGCTACGGAAGGGGCTGCCGCCGGAGGCACCGCAGAGGGCACGACGGCCGCGGCATCGAGTGGTGGTGCGGCGGTGCCGGTCGTCGGCGGAGTGATCCTCGCGACGGAAGCCGTCAAAGAGGCCGCGACCGCTGGGCCTGCGCTCGGCGGTGCGATCGGCGAGGTCGCCGACGGGCACGCCGCCGCTGCGGGCGAGGGCTCCGCCCCGCCGCCAGCGACCTCGCAAACGCAGCAACCGCCCGCAGTGCTCCCGCCACCGAGTTCGCGGCCATCCGACGCCGGATCGGAGTGGTGAGCAGTCATGACCAGCACCAGCACCCCGTTCGAGCTGCAGACGATCCAGTTCTCACGGCTCACCCGTCGCGGCGTCCTCCTTGGCCTGTCGCTGTCGCAGTTGATCGTGCTCGCCTGCGCCCTCCTCATCGTCGTCACCGCGCTGTACACGAGCGGCGGGGCGGGGCTTGCCTGGTCGTCGCCCGCGTGGCTGACGCTCGCGGCGATCACGTGGGTGCCCGTCAGCGGGCGCAAGCTCATCGAGTGGGCGCCGATCATCACCCGCTGGCTGCTCCGCACCCGCGCGAAGCAGACCCGCTACCGCCGCCGCATGATCCGGCCCCGCCCGGCCGGCACCCTCGCCCTGCCCGGCGACCTCGCGGCACTACGAGAGTGGCATGACCCCGAGACGGGGGCGGCGATGATCCACGACCCGCACGCGCAAACCTTGACGGCGATGTTGCGGGTGCAGCATCCGGCGTTCGTGCTCCTCGACCCGGCCGAGCAGCAGCGCCGCGTCACCGGCTGGGGCCGCGTTCTCGCCGCCGCGTGCCGGTCCGGCAGGATCGCCCGCATCCAGGTCATGGAGCGCACCCTGCCCGATTCGGGGTCGGGTCTTGCCGAGTGGTGGCGGCAGCATGGCACCGATGATGGCTCCTGGGCGGCCACCACTTACCGGGAACTCATCGAGCGTGCCGGCCCCGCAGGCGAACGTCACCAGACGACGATCTCGCTTGCGCTCGACATGCGCGCCGCCACCCGGCAGATCAGGAGTGCTGGCGGCGGGATGGCGGGTGCGGCGGCGGTGCTCAGGCAGGAGATGCAGTCGCTGCATACCGCGCTGCGCAGCGCGGAGCTCGCGTTCGCGGGGTGGCTCACTCCGGGCGATGTCGCCCTGATCCTCCGCACCGCCTACGACCCCGCGGCCGGCCCCGCCCTCGAACGGCACGGCGCACTTGGCCGCGACCTCGCCACGGCCGGCCCGGTCGCGGTGAACGAGGCGTGGGATCGGCTGCGCTCCGACAGCGCCCACCATGCGGTGTTGTGGATCAGCGAATGGCCGAGAGCGCAAACCTTCCCCGGGTTCCTCGCCCCCTTGGTGCTCACCGGCGGCGTACTCCGCTCCCTCTCGCTCCACTACTTGCCGGTACGCGCCGACCAGGCGGCGCGTGACCTCAGGAAGAAGAAGACCGAGATGATCGCCGACGCCGCACAGCGCCGGAAGATCGGGCAGGTCGAAGACACCCAGGCGTCGGCGGAGTTCCAGGACGTGCTGCAACAGGAGAGCGAGCTGACTGCGGGGCACGGCATCCTCCGCGTCGTCGGCCTCGTCTCGATCTCAGCACCGACGCCGGGCGAGCTCGATGCGGCGGTCGCGCAGATCGAGCAAGCCGCGATCCAGTCCTCCTGCGAAACGAGAAGACTCGTCGGCCAGCAAGCGCAAGCCTTCACCGCGGCGGCACTGCCGCTATGCCGCACCATCTGATCCGCGCCTCTTGGCACTGTCTCGGCGAGCGTACCTGGCTGGTGACCTGCCCCCTGTTGTGAAGGAGTCCTCCGATGGTGACATTCTCTGATCCGAGTGCCGATGCTGCTGAGGCGGCGGAAGCGGTGCGCGGCATCGCGCACGCCCTCCACGCTACTGACCATCCCCGCGACGTGTACGACGTGATCGGCGAACTTCTCTCCCTCACTCGGCGGCTCACAAACGTCACCGGACAGCTCGCCGGGAACATCGCCCACCATCAGCGCCTCGCCGCAGACAACACCGGGAACCGGCAGGCCGGCGCCGACGCCGCACAGTCCGCGATCGATGGGCTGCGGGAGGCGTCCGCGATCTTCGACCAGGCAGAGACCGCCATGGACCGCGCCTCGCAGGCCGCGTCGCGCATCGCCTGGCAAGACCTTCCTGACACGGTGCCGCCCCGCCGCTTCGTGAACATCGTGTTCCTTCAAGGTGAGGAGGCCGACCGGATCATCGAGACGATCAACCGGCACGGCCCGGATGGCGCGTTCGAGGAGCTGGCCGGGTACGACTTCGGCGACGAGACCGTAGATGCGGCGCTCGAGAACGGGTACGTCTACGACCGGCCCCCGACGGGGCAGCTCGACCGGGTAGCGACCCACGACGTGTACACGATGGTCTACAACCCCTTCATGGGGCACGTCGGCCTCTACCGGGAACACGACGCCCTCCCCGATCCCGTACTCCTCGGCATCGAAGACCCGCCCGCGCACGCCGCACCCACGACCACTGCTTCCGTGGCGGCGGTGCGGGAGTCGTCGCGGGCGGATCGCCTCGGCACCCCAAGAGTAAGCCGGGCTTCCTATCCGACTCGGTCGAGCCTGCGGGGGCTGGGCGCGTGACCGCCCGCCACGCCGGCCCCCACACCTCCGATGAGGGGCAGTTGCATACCTCGGTGCTCGTCGGTCCCGAAGGCGAACGCCGCACCCAGCGCAAAGCGCGCCGGCAAGCCGCTGCACGGCTGCGCGCCGAGGCACGGGCGACGCAGGCCGCAGCGGCACGGGCGGAGCGAGACGCGGAGCGGGAGGAGCGCCGCACGACCAGCTACCTGCCCCACGCCGGAGAGGTCGGGGCGGCGGCGCTTCGGACGCCGGGCAGGTTCCGGCTCCCGCGCCACCAGGACACCTCGGCGACGCTCGCCGGGCACTACCCGTTTCTCGCCGAAGGTGGCCTCGGGTCGGCCGGCACCTTCGTCGGACAAGACCTCTACTCCGGAGGCTCCTTCGTGTACGACCCGTGGGAGCTGTACCGGCAGGGCGTCATCACCGCCCCGAACATGATCCTCGCCGGCATCGTCGGGAGCGGGAAGAGCTCGCTCGCGAAGGCCCTGTACACGCGGGCGCTGCCGTTCGGGCGGCGCGTCTACGTCCCCGGAGACCCGAAAGGCGAACACACCGCAGTCGCGCGCGCCGTCGGCGGGCGCGCGATCCTCCTCGGCCCCTCGCTGCCCGCACGCCTGAACCCCCTCGACGCAGGCTACCGGGCCACGGGGATCGCGGATGAGGACTGGAAGGCGCAGGTCGCCGCCCGTCGTCGCGACCTGATCGGCGCACTATCGGAGACGGTGCTCGACCGCCGCCTCTCGCCGGTCGAGCACACCGCGATCGACGTGGCACTCGCAGACGCGGTGCGCTCCGCAGAGGTGCCGATCCTGCCGATGGTCGTCGACCGCATCCTCGACCCCTCACCCGACGACGACCCCGACGGCAGGCTCGCAGAAGACGGCCGCATGGTCGGGCACGCACTCCGCCGCCTCGTCGCCGGCGACCTATCCGGCATGTTCGACGGGCCATCCACGGAGACCTTCGACCCGACGTTGCCGATGCTCTCCCTCGACCTCTCCCGCGTCGCCGAGAACTCCGCACTGCTCGCCGTGCTGATGACGTGCAGCTCGGCCTGGATGGAGGCCGCCCTCCAAGACCCGAACGGTGGCCGGCGCCTCGTCGTCTACGACGAAGCCTGGCGGCTCATGTCCTACCCAAGCCTGTTGGCCCGGATGGATGCGCAGTGGCGTCTGGCACGCCATTTCGGGATCAGCAACCAGCTCATCTTCCACAAACTAACCGACTTGGAGAACGTCGGCGATAGCGGGTCGCGAATGCGCGCCCTCGCCTCCTCGCTGCTCGCGAATGCGGAAGTACGGGTCGTGTACCGGCAGGCGAGCGACCAGCTCGGCGCGACCGCGGAAACCCTCGGCCTCACCGGCACCGAACGATCCCTCCTCCCAACCCTCGGCATCGGGCAAGGCCTATGGAAGATCAAGGACCGCAGCTTCGTCGTGCAGCACCAGCTCCACCCCGCCGAACTCGAGCTCTTCGATACCCGTGGACGGATGCTCTGATACCTTTCACCCCATGAAGCACCGAGAAGACAGTGAGTTCGACGGGCTCCTCTGGCACTACACGGATACCCCTGGTCTCATCGGCATCGTCTCGAACCATCGTCTTTGGGCGGGTTCAGCGGCGTTCATGAACGACACGAACGAAATGATCACCCACGAGCTGGCTCTCAGAAACGCATACCAGCGCATCAGAGATGAGTTCGATTCAGAGACGCAGGTCCTGCTGGATAACTACTACGCACCCGAAGCGGAGATGCGCAAGGTTCATGATCGCTTTCTGATCTCAGCCTGGGAAAACGGCGACCTGCTGACGCTGTGGCTGAACTACGGAGGAAACGGCGGCGCATTCGCAGTAGGTCTCACCCCAGATGTGTGCCTCAAGCCGGTGCTCCAACATCCCGAGGAAATGAGTCATCCGGCACCGCTATTCGGATACTACGAAGACGCCGAGGATGTCGTAGACGGGGAGCCCATTCGCCTCTACGATCCTGATCTGCCTCGTTCACTTGGCGGCGAATGGAAGCGCGTCAAGTACGTCACTCGGGAGGGCTCCGAGCTCCACGAGCAACAGATTCGAGAACAGGGGAACTATCTCCTCGACAAGCAGCAGCATCCCGAAAAATATCGACGAATGATCCAACTTGCCGATGTTTTTCCAGATGCCCCGCCGAGCCTCGAAAAAGATGAGGCATTCCAGGACGAGCGGGAGGTAAGGATTATCGTTACAGCGGATCCAGATTGGAAGTTCGTAAAGTACCGGAACGGAGACTTCGGACTTACGCCGTATGTGGAACTCGGCACCAAAACCGAGACCACCGACTTCGACTCCGAAGCCTCGCCAGGCACAGAGAGACTACCCATCGCGAAGATCATGATCGGTCCCTCGCGTCATGATGCTCAGCGGCAGAGAGCATCGTTGCGCGCCCTGCTCGATGCGCACGGCTATGGCGAGGTCGAGATCGAGCTCTCTGCGATTCCCTACCGCTGATTCCGCTCGACCTCCTCGCTACGTCAGTCTGGCGCAGTGTTCGAGAGAATCCATTTCAGTGAGCGTGAGCGCACCTGCTGGATGGGTCGCAGTCATCTCTGACTGCGGCTGTCATCCGTCAGTCAGGAGTTCACTATGTCGCAGACCGCTCTCGTGCCACCCGATACCTCGCCACCGCCGGGCCGGGCCGTCGCCCGGCTGTCGGCGATCCTTACCGTGCTGCTGATGCTCTTCGGCGGCCTGTTCTTCACCCCGGCACCCGCGCAGGCTGCGACCCTCGGGGTCGGGTACGGCAACGAGGATCTCTGGCTCGGCAGCTTCTCAAGTCACGGTCGGCAGGCGTACTGCATGGACCTGGACGCGCTGCCCCCGTACGGCACGACCGAGCATCCCGAGCTCAAGACCACGCTCGATGAGCTCAGCGACACGCAGCTCGCACGGCTGAACTACGTCATGGGCCGGTGGGGCGAATCGCAAGACCCGAACATCACCTCGGCGGTACAGCTCTATGTGTGGGATGTCGCCGACCACGGCAACTACACGAGCCGGGGCGGCGACGGGCACTTCATCACCCGCGTGCCCGCGAACGCGCAGGCCACCGTGCTCGCGAACCTCGTCGCGATGCGCGATGCCGCGGCAGCGAACGCGGTGCCGAATCCGTCGGTGTCGATGTCGATTCAGATGGACGACCAGTACCGGGGGCAGCTCACCATCAGCACGAACCCCGCTACCTCGACCGGCACCGTCACTCTCACTGGCGGCATCTTCGCGAACGGTTCCGCGTCCGCGACGCTCGGGGCGGGCACGCACGAGATCGTCGGCACCCCCGCTGAGGGGGCGCCCGAGTATCGGATCGAGGCGAAGATGTCGGCCCCTGCGGTCGGCTACGGCGCCGGCGTCGACCTGTTCTACACGCCCGGCGAGCAGCGGATTCTCGCCGCCGCATCCTTCGAGCCACTGACCGCGACCGCGCAGTCCCCGGTGATCCCGCTGGACTTCCAGCCGATCATCGAAACGCAGGTGTCCTCGAAGTTCGTGCAGGCTGGCGATCCGATGCTGGACGATCTCACGGTGACGGTGATCAAGCACTCCTGGATCAAGGTCGACGGCCAGCCGGTGCCGGTGGTCGCGGAGGGTCGCCTCTTTGGCCCGTTCGACGCGCAGCCGGCCGAAGCGAACGCGCCGCCTGCGGGTGCGCCGCTCGCCGGCACCGAAGAGCTCACGCTCACCCATGCGGGTCACTACACCTCGCCGGGTACGATCATCGCGCCTGAGTCGGGCTTCTATACCTGGGTGTGGTCGATCGACAAGACCGCGCAGGGCGACTGGGCGAAGTACCTCACCGACAGCTTCACCGATCGCTTCGGCCGGGTCGTAGAGACTTCGGTGGTGCCGTTCCAGCCGGAGGCGGTGTCGCAGGCGAACGGGCGGCTCGTGAAGCCGGGCGATGAGGTGACCGACACCATCACCGTCGCCTCCACGAACGGGGCCTGGCTGAAACAGAACGGAGAGCATATCCCCGTGATCTTCGAGGGCACCGCCTACCAGGTGCCCGGCACCCTGCCGCCAGCGCAAGGTACGGAGATTCCTGCGGATGCGGTGCCGCTCGGCACCGTCACGGTGACGGCCACCGGGCCGGGCACCTACACCTCGCCGAAGGTGACCCTCCCGGATGCGGGGTTCGTGACCTGGGTGTGGGAAGTCAAGAAGAGCAGCCAGCCGGAATGGGTAGGACCGTTCATCGCCTCAGACTGGCGCGACGAGTACGGCATCAATGTCGAGACGCACAGCGTCCGCTGGCCGCTCACCATTACCTCGGAAGTCCGCGAGTACAACGTTCACAAGGGCGGGAGGGCGTTCGACCGGATCACCGTCAGCGGGTTCCCCGCGAACCATGCCGAGTTCGAGGGTGACGGCTACTGGCAGCCCGATGTGAAGGAGCTCACGCACACCGTCTACGGCCCGTTCGCCACCGATGCAGAGCTCACCGGCGATATGGTGCTGGACGATGCTCCGGTGCTGACCCGGATCACGACCCCGGCAAGAAATGGGGTCTACGACATCGGCTACGGCGAGGACGATCGGATTCAGCCGACGGAGGCCGGCTACTACGTCGTGGTGACCCGCTTCGAGGGCGACGACCGGGTGCAGCCGTTCACGTCGTCGCCGGCTGACATCTGGGAGCGGTTCTTCGTCCCAGGGCCCGAGCAGCCGCTGTCGGTGGTGACGCAGGCGCAGGCATCGGCGTTCGTCGGCGACCCGTTCGAGGACACCGCACTCGTGCAAGGCTCCGCGATCCCCGAGGGCGCGTACCTGGTGTTCCGGGCCTACGGGCCGCAGCCCGCAGGCGAGGAGCCCGTGTGCGAGGTGCCGTTCTTCACCTCGGAGGAGATCGCCGTGACCGAGGCGGGCCACTACCGTTCCGGCACGACGAGCACCGATGAGGCCGGGAGCGTGTACTGGGTCGAGACGCTGTACGGGAAGGACGGGAAGGTGCTCGCCGAGGGCCGCTGCGGTGCGCCGGGCGAGACGACCGTCGTGAGCGTACGCCCGCCGGGTACCCCGGAGACGCCGACGCCAGACAAGCCGGAACTGCCTGAACTGCCGCCGGAGCTCGCACTCACCGGCGGCACCGCCTGGGGCGCCTGGGTCGGTGGTATCGCGGCCTTCCTGCTCCTCGCGGCCGGGGCGACGCTCTGGTTCGGCCGCAAGCTCGCGCTCCACCGGGAGCGCATGGAGAACGAGAGCGAGGAGGTGACGATCGAAGAACTCATGAACCAGTAACGCACCCCCAGGACGGGCGGAACCCGCAGACCCTCACCCCAGGTCTGCCGGCTCCGCCCGTCTCTCATGTCATCTCTGACGCACCTCACTCCTGTAGACGACCACACGCACGCGAGAGGGAGGGGCCGAGGATGGCGTTTTCGGAGGACGTGCTCACCCGGATGGAGCTGACGGCGCTCGTAGAACCCGGCAACCCGGTCACGGGGCAGCTCGTGCGCGCGATCGGCCTGACCGAGACGCTCGCCCTGATCCGCGACCCAGGTGCGGCGATCCCCGCCGCGGTCGATCCGCTCCAAGGGGTCCGGTGGCGGCAAGCCGCTGCAGCCCGCCAGCGCGACACGCTCCGGGATCAGATCGCCGACCTCACCGACCGGCACGGCTTCCGGGTGCTCACCCCAGGTGGGGCGGGGTGGCCGGTCGCGCTGAACGATCTCGGGGATCGGGCACCGCTCATGCTGTGGGCGCGCGGGAACCCGGAACTGCTCACCGCCTCCGTCTCCTCGCGGTTGACGATCACCGGGGCCCGAGCCGCGACCGCATATGGCGTGCACGTCACTCAAGAGCTTGCGGAAGACCTGGCCGCACTCCCGCGGATCATCGTCTCCGGTGGCGCCTACGGCGTCGACGCAGCCGCGCACCGTGCCGCCCTCACCACGGGCCCCGCAGCGACGATGGTGGTCTCTGCCAGCGGCCTCGACCGTTCCTATCCCGCCGCGCATGCCGAGTTGTTCGAGCGGATCGTGGTGCAGGCCGGCATCCAGATCAGCGAGACCCCACCGGGGCAGGGGCCGTCGCGGGAGCGGTTCGTCGCCCGCTCCCGGCTTCTCGCCGCGCTCAGCGGGGCGACGATCATCACCGAGGCTGCGGCGCGCTCGGGGTCGCTGCTGGTCGCGGCGCGCGCGTTCGAGCTCGGCCGTCCGGTCGGCGCGGTTCCCGGGCCGGTCACGTCGGTGTCGTCGGCGGGCTGTCACCGGCTCATGCGGGAAGGCATCGCCGAGACCGTCACCCGGGTCGATGAGGTCGCCGAGCTCATGGACCCATCGCCGTTCCCGCTCGCCCCGGCCTACCAGCAGGTCGCCCGCCGCGCCGCACCCGATCACAGCAGCGCCGCACGCCGCCTCGCACTCTGACCCACCCCTCGGCCGCCCACGCCCTCGGGCGGCTGTTCCTTCATCCACTCGATAGGAGAACTTTGCCGATGTCGAAGCGTGCCCGCTCGAAGACCGACCCGACCGCCGTGGTGATGGTAAGAATCATCGTCGCCGAGGACGGCACCCTGTCGGTGACCGTGGACGGGGCACCGTATCTGCCGCCGGAGTTCTCGCCGCCATGGCGGCGCTCCGCCTACCCCCACATCGTGGACGCCATCAGCCAGCACACCGGCCAGACCCTCCGCGTCGATGTCATCGAGATCGACGGACGAGTCATCACCGACTACCGCACCCCACCCACACCCAGACCTGTGAGCCCCGAGCCCGCCGCAGCCCCCGTGGCGGCAGCACCACAGCCTGCCGCGCCGGCGGCCTCGCCTGTAGAGGCGGTGCCTCAGTTTGCGCAGCTCGCGGGCAGCGGCTTCGTGCCCGGTGAGGATGTCGCGGTCGCGGTCATCATCTCCCACACCGAGACCGCACCCGACGGGATCGCCCGTGCCCTGATCGACTCCCGCTACTTGGCGGCGTGCCCTACGGGCGAGGCGATCCTCGTGGGCCGCATCTCAGGCACCCTGGTAATCGGGAAGCCCGAGTGAGTGGGCAGCTTCGCCCAACGGGTTCGATGGGCGATGAACTCACGAACGCCGCACTCGTCGCCCTCGCGACACTCGGCATCGCAGCGGTGCTGCTCCGTGTCGCGGGCAGCGTCGCGGCGTTCTTCACCGGAACCCCGCAACCCGAAGCCGGCCTCGGAGCCGGGGCGGCCGTGCTCCTAGACCCTGGCGACCCCGCCGCCGCGCTCGATGCGCCAGGCCTCAACGTGATCGTCTACTGGATCGTCGCGGGGTTCCTCATCGCAGGCAGTGGTGTCGGGGGCTGGTGGGTGTGCTCGGCGGTCCGGCATCACTCCCGACAGCAGGCGCTCGACCCGTACCGGATCGTAGGTGTTGCGACCCGTCGCGAGGTGGCACGGGCCGGCTCCGTCAAGGCGCTCCTCGCGAGGGCGGGGAACCTGCGCCCCTCCCTGGAACATCCCGAGCCTGTGGAGGTTGGCTACCGGATCGGCAGTTCCCGCGGGGTCGAGGTGTGGGCGTCGGTCGAGGACTCGATGCTGCTCATCGGGCCGCCCCGCTCCGGCAAGGGCGTGCATATCGTCATCAACTCGATCCTCTCCGCGCCCGGCGCGGTCATCACCACGAGCACACGCCCGGACAACGTGACCGCCACGATCAAGGCCCGGCAACGTGTCGGCCCAGTCGCGGTGTTCGACCCGCAGCACCTCGCCGAGGGCATCCCCTCCGGGCTGCGCTGGTCACCCGTGCGCGGCTGTAGCGACCCGCTGACTGCGATGATCCGCGCCTCTGGTCTCGCCTCCGCGACCGGGCTCGGGAAGGGCGGGGTCGAGGGCGGCGACTTCTGGGAGGCAAAGACGAGGGTCGCGCTGCAATGCCTCCTCCATGCCGCAGCCCTCGACGGGAGGCAGCCCGCTGATCTGTTCCGGTGGACGCTCGACCCCGCCGCTGCCGGGGATGCCGTGTCGATCCTCGCCGCCCACCCGTGCGCGGTCGGCGGCTGGGCGGAAGCGCTGCAGGCGATGCTCGAATCCGACCCGCGCACGATGGACTCGATCTGGCAGGGCGTCTCCCTCGCCCTCGCCGCGCTCGCCGACCCGCGCGTGCTCGACGCCGTAAGCCCCAGACCCGACGAAGTATTCGACCCCGAGACATTCCTCGAGCAGAAGGGCACCCTCTATCTCCTCGCGACCGCAGCTGGGGCAAACAACTCCGCGCCGCTGGTGGCGGCGCTCATCGAGGACGTGGTCGAGGCCGCCCGCCGCCTCGCCGCACGCAGCCCGGGCGCACGTCTCGACCCGCCCCTGTTGCTCGCGCTCGACGAGGTGGCGAACCTGTCGCCGTTGCCGTCTTTGCCGACGCTCATGGCTGAGGGCGGCGGGTCAGGGATCACGACCATGCCCGTTCTTCAATCGCTCGCGCAGGCGCGGGAGAAGTGGTCAGAGAACGCGGCGTCGGCGATCTGGGATGCCGCGATCGTGAAGATCATCCTCGGCGGAGCCTCGAACTCGAAAGACCTCCAAGACCTCAGCACCCTGATCGGGGAACGCGACGAGATCACCGACTCCACCACCATCGGCGACCACGGCTCACGCTCCGCGCAACGCTCGATCCGCCGGGTGCCAGTCATGCCGCCCAATGTGATCCGTCGCTTTCCATTCGGCACCGGCCTCGTGCTGCTGCGCTCCGCACCTCCGATCGTCGCGCGCCTTCGCCGCTGGACCGAACGCGTCGACGCCAAGCAACTCACGCAGGATCGGGCAGAGGTCGAGGCCCAGCTCCACCACCGTCAGACCCCAGGCCCGGCGGGAGCACCTGCCGAGTAGAGGCGGCACACCGGGTGCCGCAATGAGCGAGGAGGTCGTGACGATGGAGATCCGTTCAGAGCCGTCGATCCGAGGGTTTCTGTCCCGAGCACCGGAGCAGAAGTCGAAGCCGGGAGAGGTCTTCTTGCTGGTCGCGCAGATCGGGCAGAAGTTCCGTCGCCGCGAGGAAGACGGCACCTTCACCCTCATCGGCTCCGCATACATCGACCTGATCATGATCGGCGACAAGGCCGAGGAGGCCTTCGCAGATTTCATCAAGGGCGATGATGTCGTAGCGATCGGCGAGTTTGCGAAGCGACAGTACGAGCAGGACGGGCAGCGAATCGAGCGCCCTCAGTTCCGCGCCTCCCGGCTTCTCTTCGACACCTCCCGTGCCCGATACGCCGTCGAGCGCACCCCGCGCCAGATCGCGCCCGAAAGGTCTACCGCGGCGGAGGTTACGGCGGTGGAGTTCCGCTCGCCCGAGCCTCGCCATGCGAGCGGACTGGGGAGGTAAACACGATGACCGACGAACCGACACGACCGGACCCAGAGGCCGAAGTCGAGATCGAGGACATCGACCTGTACGACGAGCTCATGGCCGGAATGGCGCTTCCCGAGCCGCCGCGTCCGATCAACTGGAATCTCCTGACCGCCGGAGACGCCGAGGCAGAGTGGCTGGCGCTGAACCAATGGGTGGACTGGCTGCGGAAGAGCTACGGGCTGCCCGCCTCTGTCGTGCCGCCGTTCTGGCACCGGCATCCCGAACTCGTCTGGGAACTCTCGGCGCTGCACCTGCACTGGTGCGCGAGCTACGATCCCGAGCAGTCCGCATCTGGGCCGATTGCCTGGCACACGGACTTCGCAGCGGCACGCGACCGGCTCCGCGAATGGGTCGTCACCTCCGGCACGCGGCTCGATCGCGACCGTCCGACACGGCAGACAGCCTGGCCAGGCGAGGAGGCGCAACCGCCGCTCGAGGACGAGACGATCCCGAACCGGACCGAGGACTTCGTCGCGTTCGTCGCCGCCGACGTGCAGGCGCGTCAGGACGTCGAGGATGCGTTCGGCCGAGCGCGACGGGCGAGCGACCATGCCCGCCACGATTGAGGCCGTCGAACCCCTCTGGAACTCGCAAGAGGCGGCGGAGTTCCTGAACGTCTCGCAGGCCACGCTCTCGCGTTGGAGACGCGAGCACGAGGGCCCGCCGTTCGTGCAGGTCGGTGGCATCGCCCGCTACAACCCGCCCACTGTGCGAGCCTGGGTGCTGGAACGCGAGGGCACGCATGGCTGACCCGCGCAACCACAAGATGCCTCCGATCGGGGTGAAGCTCTCCACGAGCATCGAGAGCCGCGGCAGCGGCTATCTCGCGCGCGTTCGCTGGACCGACCCGCAGACCAAGAAGCGGCCGAGTCGATCCGAGTTCGTCGAAACCCCGGAAGAGGCGGAAGCGTTCTTCGAGAAGCTGCGGCAGGCGACCGAAATAGGTGCGAACATCCTCGTCACGTTCGCCGAGTACGTGGATTCCATCGGCGAGCGCTGGCAGCGCGGCCTCGACCCAACGTCGACAGCATCCGGCTACGAGATCAGTCTCCGGCTGCGAGTGGTGCCCGCGCTCGGGCATCTGCAAGTCAGCCGCATCTCCACGGGCCTGATCGACCGCACCATCGACCAGTGGGAGACCGAGTTCGGGCCGTCAACGATCAAAACCTCGATCGCGGCTCTCGTGCGCGTCCTCGACGTGGCGGTGCGCGACGAGGTGATCCCGTCGAACCCTGCCAAGAATCGTGCTCGCCGAACGCTCAGTCAGCAGTCGGCGCTGACGCCCGGCTCGCTGCGAGCCCTCGCCGTCCCGGACATGGAGACGCTGAACAAGATCGCCGATGCGTGCGCCGAGGTGCATCAGAGCTATTCGGATCACGTCATGCTCTGCGCCATGCTCTGCGCTCGCGGTTCCGAAGTCGCCGGCCTCGAAGTCGGCGACATCGACTGGGTGAATCGCATCGTGAAGATCGAACGCCAGATATACCCCGGCAAGGGCGGCCTCGTCACGAAGCAGACCAAGGGCCGCAAGGAACGCTATGTGCCGATACTCGACCCGCTCGAACCTATCCTCATCCGCCTCTCAGCGGGGAAGGAACCTGGCGATCCGCTGCTACGCGGCCCCCGCGGTGGGGTGCTCACCACTGCCACCGTACGCGACGCGACGAAGTGGGATGAGCTCGTGACGAACCTCGGCCTGCCGAACCTGACCCGCCACGGCCTACGGCACACCGGAGCTACCTGGCTCGCGGATGCCGGCGTGCCCCTTCATGTGCTCCAGCGCATCCTCGGCCATGCCTCCATCGAGACGACCAAGGGCTATCTGCACCCCGACCACCGGCACCTGAGCGAAGCTGCGACGCTCGCCAACCAGTTCTTCGCCAGCCCATCGAAGAGGAAGGAGACCACCGGGAAGCCCCGCGGGCGACAGCTCTAGATTCTCCTGCGCCGACCTCCTGGCTGGGGAAGGGCCGGGAGCATCGTGCTGCCTGGATTTTGGCCCACTAGATTTCCACTTTTTGGCCCACTAGCTTGCTAGACAGGCCGGAACGAGAAGCGATCACGAGCAGGTTCTAGACCCGACCTTGGACCCATTCCGGAGCCCGGCGATGGTCACCAGAAACGAAGGAAGCCCTGACGAGAAATGGCTTCTCATCAGGGCTTTTCCGTCGGGATGACAGGATTTGAACCTGCGACCCCCTGACCCCCAGTCAGGTGCGCTACCAAGCTGCGCCACATCCCGTTATTCAGTTATAAGTCTTCGATTTGGAGGCTACTGCCGTTAACCCCCAGTCAAGTGCGCTACCAAGCTGCGCCACAACCCGTTGTCACCGGCTTCGACGCCAGGGCAACCCCTCTATATTAGCGGTAAATTTTGTCTCGCACGAACCAACGCTATTTCGGGCGAGTTGGGGCGCCTCACGCCTCGCCAGAGCGGTCAGAAACACCGTAGATGTTGGCGGATCCTCGTATGCTGAAACCATGGCCGAACACCGTATTTACAAGCTCGCGTTCTCTGATCTGTACCCGAACTACACCTACAAAGCTGAGCGCAAGGGTCGCACCAAAGAAGAAGTCGACCAGATCATTTGCTGGCTGACCGGTTACACGCAGGCGCAGCTCGACGAGTTGATCGAAAAGGGCAACCCCGTCGACCTCAGACAGTTCTTCGGTGAGGCGCCGAAATTGAACGAGGCTCGCTCGCAGATCAAGGGCATCATCTGCGGGGTACGCATCGAAGAGATCGAAGACCCGCTGATGCGCGAAATTCGCTACCTCGACAAGCTCATTGACGAACTCGCGAAGGGTCGCCCGATGGAGAAGATTCTGCGGGCATAGCGTCAAGCACGGCGAGGGTAGGCAACATGCGAGTCATTGCAAGCGATGTGAGCAAGGGCGCTGGCGGCTCTGCGCTGCCCGAGACCTCGCTCGAAGTGAGCACGGGCCAGGCCGTACTCACCGCGATGGAGACCGAGCAGCGCCCTACCGTGCTCTCGCTCATCGTCTCAGGACGCATGAAGCCTACGACCGGCTCGGTCACCATTGACGGCAGCGCCAGCCGCCGAGAGCTTCGCAAGCGGCTCGCGATCGTCGATGCCCTCGACGTGAGCGAGCCCCACGCCGACGTGAGGTTCGGCGAGGTGGTCGCCGAGGAGCTCATGTTCGCGGGTCGCATGCCTGCGCCGTGGGCGGTGCGACACTGGCTCGATGAGCACGGTATGCGCGAGCACGAGCGGGTGCCCATGGGGCAGCTGGCGCCCGCAGTGCGCATTCGCGCGCTCGCGGAGCTCGCGCTGCTGCGAGAGGGTGTCGGAGGGCTCATCCTCGTGTCGCCCGATCGTCACGGAGGCGACCCGCTCGATTGGTGGCGCATCGCCACAGACCTCGCGGAGCGCGATGTCGCAGTGCTCGCGATTGCGGGCTTCGCCTCGGCAGCGCTGATCAACACCTCGACTCGAGAGAAAACTGCGCAATGAAGATCTTTCAGATGGTGCGCTCAGAGTTCGCCAGGCTCTGGGCAACGGGTATGGCCCGGATCGCTCTGATCGCGCTCATGTGTGTGCCGCTGCTCTACGGCGGTCTCTATCTCTGGGCGAATCAAGATCCGTATGCGAGGCTCGATCAGATTCCGGTGGCTCTCGTCGTGGATGACACCGGCTCCACGAACGAAACTTCCCCACGCAATCTCGGCGAGCAGGTTGCCGATTCGCTGATCGAAGACGGCAGTTTCGCGTGGAAGCGCGTGAGCGCCGCAGACGCGGAGGCGGGCGTCGAAGGCGGCGAGTTCGACTTCTCCGTCACATTCCCCGCCGACTTCACGGCTTCGCTCGAGTCGTCGCAGGGCGAGAACCCGCACCAGGCTTCCGTCGTGCTTCGAACGAACGATGCGAACAGTTACCTCGCATCGACGATCGGCGACCAAGCGACGAAGAGGATCCAGGCGCAGATCGTGCAGCAGGTCAATCGCGAGGCCGCACAGCACATGCTCGACGGCGTGGCCGAGATACGGGTCTCACTGGTCAAAGCAAGCGATGGCGCCGCACAAGCGTCATCGGGAGCGACGACGCTGCATCAGGGCCTCGGCCAGTTGCGCGATGGCACCGCGGCGCTGCCCGATCAGACGGCGAGGCTCGCCGCGGGCGCCGAGCAGGTTGCCGCAGCCGATGCCCGAATCGCGCAGATTGGCCGCGACGTGGCAAGCGCGAGTGCCGGCATCACCGGCAGGCTCGACGCCGAACGACAGGCCATCGCCGACCGGCTCGCGGCGGCGGGCACCGATCCCGCGACCACCGAGCAGATCCTCGCTGCATACGATCGAGTCGCCGCATCGGTGCGCGACGTGAACGACCGGGCGCAGGGTGCGCAGGACCAGCTGAACCAACTCGAGGCGGGGTCGAGCGAGGTAGCGGGCGGCATGCGCCAGTTAGCGAACGCCACCCCGCAGCTCGCCGCAGGGATTGCCTCGGCGACAGACGGCGCGGGCCAGCTTGCCTCGGGAGTCGGCGAACTTGCGAGCGGGCTCGCGAGCGGCATCGAGAGTATTCCGAATTTCAGCGCCGAGCTTCGGTCGAAGCAGGCCTCGAACATCGCCGACCCCGTGCAGGTCGAGACTTCTGCGGTCACCTCTGCCGGTACATATGGCGCAGGCCTCGCCCCGTTCTTCGTGAGTCTTGCCGCCTGGATCGGCATGTACGCGCTCTTCCTCATCCTGAAACCGGTGTCGGCTCGCGCGATGACCGCGATGCGCACTCCGGTGAAGGTCGCGCTCGCGGGCTGGCTGACGCCGACCCTGCTCGGTGCGGTGCAGATGCTCGCGCTGTTCGGCATCGTCACGGGCACGCTCGGCTTCAAAGTGGCCCAGCCGTGGGGTGCCTACGGAATGATGCTGCTCGCCTCAATGACCTTCGCGGCGATCATCCTCGCATTGAACGTGTGGTTCGGCAGCGTGGGCCAGTTTCTCGGCCTCATTCTGATGGTGCTGCAGCTGGTTGTCGCTGGCGGCACCTTCCCGTGGCAAACGCTGCCAGAGCCGCTCACGAGTTTGCACCATTTCATGCCGATGTCGTTCGCGGTCGATGGCCTGCGCCAGTTGATGTACGGCGGAGACCTCTCGAAGGCCGGCAGCGATGCTGTCGTGCTCGTGTGTGTGCTGTTCGCGGCGCTCGTGCTCACCTCGGTCGGGGTGGGGCGCATGATGCGGTCGCGCACGATGCGTGACCTGCAGCCGAGCCTCATCGGTTAGCCTGCGTCACCGGGCCCTTTGATGAGAGGCGAGGATCAGCGCCGCGCACGCGCTGCGCTACCCGGCCGCGTAGATTCGCTCGATCGCAATCGGGTGACCCAGCACTCGCTCGGCGGCGCGATGCCCCGAGCAGAGCGCCGCGGTGACGGTCGCAGGGTCGTCAGTCCAGGTCGCCTCGCCTGCGAGGTGCAGCACATCGCCGATTGGCGTCGCGAGCAGATCATGGTCTGACGTCAGCGAGCCGGGGGTCATATAGGCGTACGATCCCCGAACGTGTGGGTCGTGCTGCCAACGAGTGATGCGCGAAGCAGTGGGGGTCGGCACCGCGTCACCGTAGATCTCGCGCAACGCTGCGAGCACCGACTCGACGATCGCCTCATCGCTCCAGTCTCGCGTTTCGATCGCGCACGGTCCCGCAGCAAAGGTGAGCAGCGTCGGTTCGCCGTGCAGTGCGGTGAGGTCGTACCAGCTGTGCCACCACGCGGCCGCCTCGCCCTGGCGCCGCAGCGCGTACACGCCCCGCTGCCAGAACTGATGCTCGAATCGCAGAAACACCTTCTCGAAGGCATTCATGCGAAACCCGGCCAGCGCGTGAGCAATGGGGTCGGGCAGGGCGGGCTCAAAGCTGATCGCGTCAGACTGCAGCACCCCGATCGGCACTGTCACTACGGCCTGCGCTGCCGAGAAAGTGCCGAGATCGGTGTCGAGGCGCACGCCCTCTCCGCTCATCCACCGCACCCGGCGAACCTCGTGCGCCAGGCGTATGTCGAGCCCCTCGGCAAGCCCCGCCGCAAGGCGGTCGAAGCCATCGGGAAACACGACCTCGTCGCCGTTCGTCGCGTCGTCGTCGAGCCCGTGGGCATCGAGGTCGTCGATCCAAGCTCCGTACTGCTCTTCGCTGCGGTGACGCATGAACTCGCGCACACGCTGGCCGCGATCCTCGCCCCATGCAAGCGAGGCGAGCGTGCGCTCGACGGCCTCGCCATAGGAAGTGCCCGGCGCGCTCGCCGCAACGGTGCCCGAAAGCGCCTCGTCAAACTCGCGAACGTCGGCGGCGAAGGCGGCCGCGGTTGCATCGTCGAGAGGAGCCCCATCGGGCCCGAAGTAGGCGATGGGCCTGCTGTCGACCTGAAAGCTGCCGACCGTGAACTCGACCGTGCGCATGCCGAGAGCTTGCACGGCGTCGAATGCCGGGCCGTCGTCAACGCCGTGGATCCAAGACGCACCCATGTCTGTGACCCAGTCGTCGGTGCGCTCGGTGTGTGTGCGACCTCCGATGCGACCACGCGCTTCGAGCACAATCACGCGCAGACCCTCGTCGCGCAACAACTTTGCGGCGGTGAGGCCCGAGACCCCCGCGCCGATCACGATGACGTCTGCGTGGGTGCTCTCGCTGTCGTGCTGCTGCTTGCTCTCTGTCATGTGCTCAATCTAGGGCATGGCAGGTCGTCGCACACTTCGAGTGAGCCCATCGGTAGGCTGGCGAGGTGACCGAGATGCGACGCCCCCAGCAGCGAAGCATGGCGAGCCCGAGCCGCCTGCTCGTGCTGGCGCTCATTTCGGCGCTCGCCGGGGCTGGCGTCTGGGGGTTGTGGGTGCTGCCTACGAATGCGTCGGTGCGCGATGCGCGGCCGCACCCGATCGAATCACACATCGAGGCGACGCTCGCTGCGGGAGAGCGGGTCGGCATCTGGTCCAACAGCGTGGCAGCCGACCTCGAAGTGCTCGAGTGCGAAGTTATTGGACCGGACGGTGCCGAAGTTGCTACGCGGCGCGCGCCCGCGCTCAACTGGGACGACACGCTCTGGTGGTTCAGTGCGCGGCCCGGCTTCACGCAGCTTCGTGCCTTCGAAGCGGCGCACGACGGTAGGTACTCGGTGCAGTGTCAAGACGAGACTGGCTGGTACGAGGGCGAGTTCTTGCTCGCCTCAGATAGCTTCGGCGGGGGATCAATAGGCCTCGGGCGCTTCGGGTCGAACGATTTTGCGACCGGCACGATCCTCGCGTTCTGCGCCGTGGTGTGCCCGCTGCTCGCCGGGCTGCTTGTGGTGATGGCGGGGTTCTCGGCCCTTTCTCGCAGACGCGCCTGAACCGCGCAGAGCAGACGCTGACTCGCATGAGCCACCCCTGCCATTGACTCTGCAGTGCGGGTAGGCCAGGCTGGGAACACACGAGGAGGTGCGCCAATGCGTGAGTACACATTCGTCAGCATTGCGGTGAAGCGGCGTCGCGAGGGTGCGGCGCTCGAAAAGGATCATCGTGAGGTGATTCGCGAGCGGGCAGCAGCCGGTTGGGAGTTCGTGCAAGCGATCCCGCTCGACACTCACACCGAGCCGCGACTCGATCTCGTGTTCTCGCGAAAGGTGAAGAAATGAAACATCCGCTGCGCCTGCTGCAGGCGTTCACGCTGTTCTCTGCCGGCCTCTACGGCCTCTTCGTGCTCATGGGTAACCTCATGGACTACGACTCCAACTATCAATTCGTGAAGCACGTGCTCTCGATGGACACCACGTTCGAGGGCAACGCGCTCATGTGGCGGGCCATCACGATCCCGTGGATGTGGACGGTCGGCTACATCGGCATCATTCTCGCCGAGGCGGTGTTCGCCGCACTCGGCCTGATCGGCGGCATCAAGCTCTTCCTGAGGCGCGACGCGGGCGCCGCCACCTTCAACCGGGCCAAGAGCTGGGGCTTTGCGGCGTACGGCGTGGGTTTTCTGGTCTGGTTCATCGGCTTCATCGTGATCGGCAGCGAGTGGTTCGCGATGTGGCAGTCGAGCACTTGGAACGGCAAAGACACCGCGATGCCGCTCGCGATTCTCTGGGCGGGATTTGCGGTGCTGCTCGCGCTCGGCGATCCGGCTACCGAGAGAGACGAGTAGGCGAGTGCGACGGCCCGGGGCCGGGTCGCCGCCGCAACTACTTCCGGTGCTCGATGAGCAGCGCCGGGAAGACATGCTCAGTGTTGAGCGGGGCCATATCGTTGCGCGTTTCTGAAGGGTGTACCCATTCGAGCTGCTCGATCTCGGCGAGCACGCGAACACCCTCGACGTAGGGATGTTCGAAAACGTGCGCAACCACATCGAAGCCCGCCTCATTTGCCGCGGGGGCGCGAAATACGCCGAGATCTTGCAGTAGTGCGGGATTCAGCCGAATTCCGAGCTCCTCCTCGATCTCACGGGCTGCCGTTTGCGCAGCGTTCTCGCCGGGTTCGGGTTTGCCGCCCGGCAGCATGAGCGTGTTAGTACCGCGCTTGCGCACGTTGAGCACTCGGCCTTCGGCATCGCGCATGACCACTGCGCTCACTCGGATCTCGGCTGTCGGGTTCGCGCTCATGCATCAAGCCTAGGGGGAGTCAAGCGCTGCCGTCGTCGTAGCGCTCGCGAGCCGCCTCGATGGTCGGGTAGTTCTCAATTGCCCAGGTGGCGAGCGCAATGGCCGGTTCGATGAGGGTCTCGCCTGTCTCGGTGAGGGCGTATTCGACGCGTGGTGGCACCTCGCCGTATACCGTGCGTGAGACGAGGCCGTCGCGCTCGAGCTGGCGAAGGGTGAGGGTCAGCATGCGCTGCGAGATTCCGGGTATGTGCTGCGCCAGCTCGCCGTAACGGAGGGTGCGCAACTTCAGGGTGTTGATGATGAGCAGCGCCCACTTGCCGCCAATGCGGTCGAGCACGTCTCGAACTGCGCGACCTCCGTCTTTGCTGTGGCTTGCGCAGGCACCTTCGTATGCCGTAAGCGGCGCCCCGGTTTGTTCTTTTGCGGTGCTCACGAGCTGCCTCCGACCTCTCCTACGCACATCAGTGTGCCTTTTGCACGCCGTTCAAAACTGACACAGAATGATGTAACGAACAAATTGTACCTATTGGAGGAACCGTGCAGATTGCATTCTGGATCGTCAGCGGGCTGCTCGCCCTCGCCTACGTCGCCGCCGGTACGATGAAGGCGCTGAAACAAAAAGACGCCATCGTCGCGTCGGGAATGGGCTGGGCCGAGAACTTCGCTCCCGCCACGATCAAGCTCATCGGAATCGCCGAGGTGCTCGGTGGCCTCGGCCTCGTGCTGCCGGTGCTCACCGGGATCGTGCCGATCCTCAGCCCGATCGCTGCGGCGTGTCTGCTCGTGATCATGATCGGAGCCGTGGTCGTGCACGCGCGCCGCAAAGAGTCGGCGACTCCCTCCATCGTGCTGGCGGTGCTCACCGCGGTGAGCATGGTGCTCGGCTTCGTCGTAGTGCTGTAGCGCTGTGGCCGTTGACGGCGCCGGTTCGCTACGCTGAGCACATGGCACTCCCGATTCTTGCGCCCATCGTCGGCCCACTCGTCACGTTGCGAGCCGCGACAGATGCGGACCGTGACCCGCTCGTAGGCATTCTCTCGGAGCCCGAGGTCTCCGTATGGTGGGTTGGCTACACGCCGGAGCGGGTGCAGAGCGAGTTCATCGAAGACGAGTCTTCGCGCATCATCGAAGTTGAGGGGCAGTGCGTCGGCGCCATGTTCGTGCTGCGGGGCGAAGACCCCGAGTATCCGACGACGGTCATGCACCTGTTTCTCGCGACGGGCTTTCGCGGCCGACGCATCGGTGAAGAAGCGTTGGCGCGCGCGATTCGAGTCGAGTTCGCCGAAGGCATCACGCGAGTGACCCTCGACCCGAACATTCACAATGAAGGCGCCATTCGCAGCTATGAGCGGCTCGGCTTCAAGCGCATCGGGGTGCTGCGCGACTACCAGGTGCGGCCTGGCGGGCACCTCGAAGACGCGCTCTTCATGGATCTCACGCGAAGCGACTTTCCCGACGGGCCGCCATTGCCACCCAGGTAACTGTTGACGACATCATTGACATAAAGAAGAGGATCACCCACGCTGTGCGGGTGATCCTCTTCTTGTGTGAACCTCGGGGGAGGCGCGAAACGTGACTATTCGCGGTGCGCGCCCGGTGCTGCCTCGCCGATGCCGGGGGCTCCCGCCTCGCGTGCCGCGAGCAGGTCGCGGATCTCGGTGAGCAGATCGGTCTCGGTTGCCGCCGCTTCTTCTTCACCGGGTTTGTGGCCGTGCTTGCGCACGTACATCGCCTCGTTGAACTTGTTCATGGGCAGCACGATGGCGAAGTACACGACCGCAGCGATGAGCACGAAGTTGATGACCGCGCCGAGCACCGCGCCGATACCGAGAGAGACTGGTCCAACCTGCAGCACGGCCTTGTTAATCTCATCTGCGTTGAAGATTGCAGCGATGATCGGGTTAAAGATGCCGTCGACGAGCGAGTTGACGATCGAGGTGAACGCCGCGCCGATGATCACTGCGACGGCCAGCTCAACCACGTTGCCGCGCATGATGAACTCTCTGAATCCCTTCACGGGGTCTCCTTAGAATCTCTAGTGTCTTGCACCCGCGGTATGCGAATGCCTTGAATTAACTGTAGCGGTTGCTCGAAAGTCATTGTCTGGAATCCCAGACGACGAGTCTGCCGCATGTGTTGAGCGACGATCCTTTGCAATGTGAAATGGAGGTAACGCTCGCGAACCGCTCACCGAGACCGCTCGCGGACCAACGACGAAAGGCACCATCATGGCACTTCCCGGCGCACGCCCCGTACGCGCACCGCGCGGCACCGAGATCAGCACGAAGAGCTGGCAGACCGAGGCACCGCTTCGCATGCTCATGAATAACCTCGACCCCGAGGTTGCCGAACGCCCCGACGACCTGGTGGTCTACGGCGGTACCGGCCGCGCGGCCCGCAGCTGGGAGGCGTTCGACGCGATCGTCGACACCCTGCGCGACCTCGAAGAAGACGAGACCCTGCTCGTGCAGTCGGGCAAGCCGGTCGGCGTCTTCCGCACGAACAAGTGGGCGCCCCGCGTGCTGCTCGCGAACTCGAATCTCGTCGGCGACTGGGCAACCTGGCCCGAGTTTCGCAAGCTCGAGGCCGAGGGCCTCATGATGTACGGCCAGATGACCGCCGGCTCGTGGATCTACATCGGCA
>CALCJF010000037.1 GCA_937967375.1 uncultured Leucobacter sp. | reverse complement strand
GCCCATGCCGCCGCCGAACATGCCACCGAAGATGTCTTCGAAGCCCTGCCCGCCGGCGCCACCCGAGGTGAACCGGGCGCCGCCAGTGCCCATCGCCCGAATCTGGTCGTACTCCGAGCGCTGCTCTTTGTCAGAGAGCACCGAGAATGCCTCGCTGATCTCTTTGAACTTCGCTTCGGCCGCGGCGTCACCCGGATTCGAGTCTGGGTGATACTTGCGCGCCAGCTTGCGATAGACCTTCTTCAGCTCGGCGTCGCTGACATCTTTCGAGACGCCCAGAATCTGGTAGAAGTCCTTCTCGAGCCAGTCTTGACTAGCCATCAGTTGGTACCGCCACCGCTACCTTGGCGGGGCGCAATTCCACCTCGCCCAAACGATATCCACGCTCGACCACGTCGAGCACAGTCGGCTGCTCAGTGCCGGGCATAGGCAGCTGCGCGATCGCCTCGTGCACCTGCGGGTCAAAGACCTCGCCCTTCTCGCCGAATGCGACGAGCCCCATGCGCTCGAACGAGCCGCGCAGCTTCTGCGCGATCGTGGCGAACGCGCTGCCCTCTTCGAGGTCGCCGTGCGCCTCGGCGCGATCGAGATCGTCGAGCACCGACAGCAGCGGGTTTACCGCGGCCGCCTTTGCGCGCTGCTTCTCGATCTCGGCGTTCTCGGCGGTACGCTTGCGATAGTTCGCGTACTCCGCGGTAATGCGACGCAGATCTTCGAGGTACGGGTTTGCCGCGTCCTCGAGCGGATCGACCGACACTGCTTCCGGCTCGGCACCCTCGGCTTGTGCGGCCTCGCTCTGCGCGGCGTTCAAAATGTCTTCGACCGTCAAATCGCTTTCCTGCTGATCGGCCTGAGGGCCGGGGGCGTTCGTCACGCCCTCCGACCCTGCGGCACTCTCAGCAGAGGGCTCCACGCCTTCAGGCGTGGGATCCTCGTGCTGCGTCATAGTTACTTCTTCTCCTCGTCGTCCTCAACCACCTCGGCGTCGACCACGTCGTCATCGTTCGATGCGTCAGTGGTGGCGTCTGCGGTCGGGGCCTCGGCCTGCGCGGCCTCGTAGATCGCCTGGCCGAGCTTCTGCTGGCTCTGGCCGAGCTTGTCGGCTGCGGTCTTCACCGCTCCCGAGTCGTCGCCCGCGAGGGCCTGCTTCAGCTCGTCGAGATCACCCTGCACCTCGGTCTTGACGTCTTCGGGCAGCTTGTCCTCGTTCTCGCTGATGAGCTTCTCGACCGAGTAGGCGAGCTGCTCAGCGTTGTTGCGAGTCTCGGCCTCTTCGCGGCGCTGCTTGTCCTCTGCAGCGTGCTCCTCGGCTTCGCGCACCATACGCTCGATGTCTTCCTTCGAAAGCGTCGAGCCACCCGAGATGGTGATCGTCTGCTCCTTGCCGGTGCCCTTGTCTTTCGCCGACACCTGGACGATGCCGTTCGCGTCGATGTCGAAGGTGACCTCGATCTGCGGAATGCCACGGGGCGCCGGTGCGATTCCGGTCAGCTCGAACGTGCCCAGCGGCTTGTTGTCGCGGGTGAACTCGCGCTCGCCCTGGAAGACCTGGATCGCAACCGACGGCTGGTTGTCGTCGGCAGTGGTGAAGGTCTCGCTGCGCTTGGTCGGAATCGCGGTGTTGCGGTCGATGAGCTTGGTCATCATGCCGCCCTTGGTTTCGATGCCGAGGCTCAGCGGGGTCACGTCGATCAGCAGCACATCCTTGCGCTCACCCTTCAGCACGCCGGCCTGCAGGGCTGCGCCCACGGCCACGACCTCGTCGGGGTTGACGCCCTTGTTCGGCTCGCGGCCGCCGGTGAGCTGCTTGACGAGCTCGGTCACGGCGGGCATGCGGGTCGAGCCGCCGACCAGCACCACGTGTGCGATATCGCCGACCTTGACGCCTGCCTCAGCGATCACGTCGTTGAAGGGCTTGCGGGTGCGCTCGAGCAGATCCTTGGTCAGCTCTTCGAACTTCGCGCGGGTCAGCGACTCGTCGAGGTTCGCGGGGCCGTTTTCTGTCAGCGAGAGGTAGGGAAGCTGAATCTGCGCGCTCATCGAGCTCGACAGCTCTTTCTTCGCCTGCTCAGCAGCCTCCTTGAGGCGCTGCAGAGCAATCTTGTCGCCCGAGACGTCGACGCCCGAGGTCGCCTTGAACTGCTGAATCAGCCACTCAACGATGCGCTGATCCCAGTCGTCGCCGCCCAGGCGGTTGTCGCCGGCGGTCGCGCGCACCTGAATGGTCGAGAAGTCGTCATCCTTGCCCACTTCGAGCAGCGAGACATCGAACGTGCCGCCACCGAGGTCGAAGACCAGAATGAGCTCGTCTTCCTTGCCCTTGTCGAGGCCGTACGCGAGCGCTGCCGCGGTGGGCTCGTTGATGATGCGCAGCACGTTGAGGCCAGCGATCTCGCCGGCTTCCTTCGTTGCCTGGCGCTCAGCGTCGTTGAAGTATGCGGGAACGGTGATGACCGCGTCGGTCACCTTGTCACCGAGGTACGTCTCTGCATCGCGCTTCAGCTTCATGAGAGTACGCGCCGAGATCTCTTGCGGCGTGTACTTCTTGCCGTCGATGTCGGTGGTCCAGTCGGTGCCCATGTGGCGCTTGACCGAAGCGATGGTGCGGTCGACGTTGGTGACTGCCTGGCGCTTCGCGGTCTCGCCGACGAGCACCTCGCCGTCCTTGGTGAAGGCGACGATCGAGGGGGTGGTGCGGAATCCCTCTGCGTTTGCGATGACCGTGGGCTCGCCGCCCTCGAGCACCGAGACGACCGAGTTGGTGGTGCCGAGGTCGATACCTACTGCACGTGACATGTGTGGTTCTCCTTGCGTTGCTTCGTAAAGTTGCGTGATCCGGGCACGCTGCCCGAAACTGTTCCGCTCAGCTCACCCCGAGGGGCAAGTTGAGCCTCATGCACTCAAGTTTATTCGGGGCGAGGATCAAGTCAAGTCACTCCCCTCAAACTTGAGCCTTATCGACTCAACTCTCAGCTTCTGCTCAGCCAGCGCTTGAAGCAGGCCGACCCAAATCAGCGTCAGGCCCGCGCGGCGAAGCGATGCTCACCGTGCATCACACGACACACATCATGCGGGGCCCTCGCCGAGCGCACGCTTGGTGCGGGCGGTTGCGACCGCGCTCCAGGGATCTTCGGGCCAGGGATGCTTCGGGTAGCGGCCGCGCATCTCTTTGCGCACCTCTTGATACGAGCCGTTCCAAAACGATGCGAGGTCACCCGTCACCGCAAGAGGCTTTCGAGCCGGCGACAGCAGGTGAAAAAGCACCGGCACGCGGCCGCCCGCCAGGCGCGGAGTCTCGGCAAGCCCAAATACCTCTTGCAGTTTCACCGCGACCACCGGCGATGCGTCAGCCTCTACCTGGTCGGGGTAGGTGATGCGCACCTGCGAACCCGAGGGCACAGCGAGGCGTTCGGGTGCGAGCTCGTCGAGGCGCGCAGCTTCGGGCCAGGGCAAGAGGCCCCGCAGCGCGGAGCTCATGTCGAGGCTCGCGAGTGCAGACCCAGGGCCAAGCTCGGCAAGCGCCGACCCGAGCCAGTCGTCGAGGCTCGCGAGCAGGGCGGCGTCACTCACCTCGGGCCACGGCTCGCCGAGCGCGCGATGCAGCATCGCGAGCCGGCCCCGCAGCGACAGTGCGGTCTCACTCCATTCGAGCGCGGCGAGGCCGTCGCGCCGTAGCAGACCGGCAAAGGCCGGCCCGGTGTCTGCTGCGGTTGCTTGAACCGGCACCGCGGCGAGAGTGATCGCGCCCAGTTGGCGCAGTTCGCGCACCCGCACGCGCCCGTCGACAATCTGTGCCTCACGCGTCCGCGTCACGAGGGCACCGCCGAGTTCGAGCGCCGCCTGCTCATCGAGCCCCGCCGCGAGTCGAATCACCGCACCGGTACCATCGGCGGCGCGGCCACTCGCACGCTGCACCTCGCGCACCGCAAGCCACTCGTTCTCGGCGAGCTGGCTGCCCTCAGGCAAGGCGGCGCGTGTGCCACTCGCCAGCAGATAGCTGCGGCCGCCGGGCACGCGCTTTCCGATCCAATCGGGTCGGGTGAGCGCGATCATTACCCCGGCCGCTCCGGGCTCGGCGCGCTCGGCGCCTTCGCGGGGACCCCCGACACCGTGTTCGCGGGCGAGCGCGGCGAGCCGTGAGGCCTCGGCCCGCCAACTCGCCGCCCCCGGCGCCCGGCCCGTGCGAAGCTCACGCAGCAACCTCGACAGGTCGCCATCTGCGGCGCGGTGCTCGCCCGAAAACGCGGCGACTGCCTCGGCGGCAACGGTCGCACCGCAGCGCTCAACGCCCGCAATCAGCGCCCGCGCTTCGCGCGCGCCGAGCGGCAGCCTGGCAATGTGGGCGCCTGCGTCAGTGAGGCGGCCCGCAGCATCGCACAGCCCAAGCGCCCGCAGCACCTCGACCGCCTGCGCCATTGTGGCGGCTGGAGGCGCCTCGGGCAAGCGCAGACCGACCCCACCCGGAGTGCCCCATGCGGCTAGTTGCAACGCTGCGTCGACCAGATCTGCCGAGGAGATCTCGGGAGTGACGTGCGCTGGCATGCGGGCGAAGTCTGCCTCGGTGTAGGCCCGCACCACCCGGCCCGGCCCCTGCCTCGCGGCACGGCCGGCGCGCTGTTCGGCGCTCGCCCGCGCCGCACTTACCGTGACGAGTCCGGCCATGTCTCGGGCGCGGTCACGGCGCAGTTCGCGCGAGAGCCCCGCGTCGACCACCAATCGCACGCCGGGCACCGTGAGCGAGCTCTCTGCCAGCGCAGTGCTCACCACGATGCGGGGCGCATCGCCCGGTCCCCGCCCGCGCACGGCGAGGTCTTGCTGTTTGGCGGCAAGCCTGCCGTGTAGGGGCAGCACGAGCGGCGCCCCTGACTCACCAGGCCCGGCGGCGCCCAAGACCCGCACTACTTCGTCGACCTCGCGCGCACCCGGAACAAACACCAGAGCATCGCAGGCGTCTGGGTGCTCAGCCGCGGCGGCGGCCTGCGCTTCGCGCGTCACCTCGGCGAGATACGCGAGATACGCTCGCGTCACGCCGCGCTCGTCGAGCCGCTGACCCGAGAACGGGGCGTAGTCAACGCGCAACGGGTGCAGCGGCGACGGCACTTCGATGATCGACGCTGGGCCGGATCCCCCGCCCCAAATCTCGGCGATCAGCGTCGCATCAAGGGTTGCCGACATCGCAACCAACAACAGGTCATCACGCAACTCTCGCACCTCGGCGAGCATGCCCAGCAGCAGGTCAGTGTCGAGCGAGCGCTCGTGCACCTCGTCAAGCACCACCGCGCCCACACCGTCGAGGCCGGGGTCGGCGATGAGCCGACGCAGTAGCACGCCGGGGGTGACCATCTCGATCTGGGTGGCGGCGCTCACACGGCGCTCACCGCGCACCGTGAAGCCGACCGACCCGCCCACGGCACTGCCGTCGAGCGTGGCGATGCGCTGCGCGGCGGCGCGCACCGCCACACGCCGGGGCTGCGTCACGATCACGCGGCCGCGCACCAGGTTTGCCACGAGCGGCGGCAAGAATGTCGTCTTGCCAGTGCCCGGCGGGGCGGTGACGACGAACGCGCCGGTCGCTGCCCGCTCGAGCGCCTCGCGGGCAGCCGCGACCGGAAGGCCGGCACCGATGCGCGCAAGGTCGAAGTGATGCGTTGTCACCCGCCCAGCCTAAAGCGTGGCGAGCGACCGCGCCGCTACCCCCGCGTCATCACCATCGGCTAAGGTGACCCCATGACTGACACACCAACGCCAATGGCGGCGACGGGCAAGGCTCACGACGAAGAGACCCCGGTGCCGGGCCGCATCGTCAGGTCATGGGCGCTCTGGGACTGGGCAACACAGCCCTTCAACTCGGTAATTCTCACCTTTGTGTGGGTCTCGCTCTATCTGGTGTCAGACAGCTTTCTGCCAGACAGCGTCGCAGCCCAGAACGCAGACGGCTCGCTCGTCTGCTCGCGCGACGCCGACGCGGCCACCGAGTACTGTCGCGGGCTCGCCGATCTCTCGGCGAATTATGGCTGGATCACCTTCGTTGCCGGCATACTGGTGCTCGTGCTCGCCCCCGTGCTCGGCCAGCAGGCCGATGCGCGCGGCAACAAGAAACGCTGGGTGGTTGGCGGCACCGCGGCGCTCGCTCTGCTGCAGTTCGCGCTCTTCTTCGTATTCTCGGAGCCCGCATTCTTCTGGCTCGGCGCCATCGCGGTCGCACTCGGCTCGGTCGCGAGCGAGATCGCGGGCGTGAGCTACAACGCCATGCTGCTCGAGGTCTCAACCAAGAAGACCGTAGGTCGAGTGAGCGGCCTCGGCTGGGGCCTCGGCTACATCGGCGGCATCGTCGCCCTCGTGCTCGTCGTGATCGTCACGCAGCTGAACTGGTTCGGCATGGACGTCTCTGACGGCCTCGCCTACCGCCTGATCGCGGTCGGGGCCGCCATCTGGACCGTGGTCTTCTCGTTGCCGTTCGTGCTCAACGTGCCCGAAGCTCCGGCACGTGCAGACCGCCCCAAGGTCGGCTTCTTCCGAAGCTATGCGGTGCTGGTACACGACCTCGGCAAGCTGTTTCGCGAGCACCGAACCACGTTCTGGTTCTTGATCTCGAGCGCCGTGTACCGCGACGGCCTCGCGGGCGTATTCGCGTTTGGTGGGATCCTCGCCGCCGTATCGTTCGGATTCTCAGCAAACGAAGTCATGATCTTCGGCGTCGCCCTCAATCTGGTCGCGGGCGTCTCGACAATCGTCGCAGGTCGACTCGACGACCGCTTCGGGCCGCGCGCCGTGATCGTGTGGTCTCTCGTGATTCTGATTCTGAGCGCGCTCTTCGTGTTCTTTTTCAGGGAGCAGGGCAAGATCATTTTCTGGATCGGCGGCATCGTGCTCTCGGCGGGCGTCGGCCCAGCGCAGGCCTCGAGCCGCTCGCTGCTCACCCGCGTCACTCCCCCAAGCATGCAGGGCGAGATCTTCGGGCTGTACGCGACCACCGGCCGCGTCATGAGCTTTCTCTCGCCCTGGCTCTGGGCGGCGTTCATCGGCTGGTTCGGCGCGACGCACTTCGGCGTGCTGGGCATCACGATCGTGCTGCTCGCGGGGCTGCTGCTCATGCTCTTCCTCGTGCCGGCAAAGACCCGGGGCGGCGCGCGAATCGACGCGTAGCGAGCGGCCCGTCAGCACTGAGCAGCACCCGAGGAACGCTACGATTGAGGGATGCCGAACGTCGCCCTCTCCCCCGAGCAACTGGCGGTGTTTGAGCGAATCGAGCACACCCGCGAGCACGTCTTCGTTACCGGGCGCGCGGGCACCGGCAAGAGCACGATTCTGAACCATCTCTCGTTTCACACGAGCAAGATCATTGCAGTGTGCGCGCCGACTGGCGTGGCCGCGCTGAACGTCGGCGGGCAGACGATTCACTCGCTGCTGCGCCTGCCCACGGGCGTCATCGCCGACCACGACCTCGACCAGCCGGCAGAGCTCAAGAAGATGCTCGCCGCGATCGATACGCTCGTTCTCGACGAGGTCTCGATGGTGTCGGCAGACCTGATGGACGCGATCGATCGATCACTGCGTCAGGCCCGTGGCCGCAAGCACGACCCTTTCGGCGGCGTGCAGATCATTATGTTCGGCGACCCCTACCAGCTGCCGCCCGTGCCGCCACGCGACCCGCACGAGCGCGCCTATTTCGCCGACACCTACCGCTCGCTATGGTTCTTCGATGCGAAGGTGTGGCTCGATACCCCTCTCACCGCGATCGAATTGGTTGAGGTGCATCGCCAAAAGGACGACCGCTTCAAGCAGATTCTCGGCGCGGTTCGCTACGGCGAGGTCACCGCAGACATGGCTGAAGAGCTGAACAGTGCTGGTGCGCGCGTAGCACCGGAAGATGCCCTCACGCTGGCAACCACGAATGCGACAGTGGCGAGGATCAACGCCTCGCGCCTTGCCAAGATCACCGGCGACCCGATGCGAGCTGTTGCAGAGGTCAACGGTGAGTTTCGCGAGAACACTTACCCCGCCGACGAGGTGCTCGAGCTGAAGCCGGGCGCGCAGGTCATGTTTCTGCGCAACGACCCCGACGGTCGCTGGGTCAACGGCACGATCGGCACCGTCTCGCGCGTCTCAGGCACGGTTTGGGTCGAAGTTGATCACGAAGAGTTCGAGGTCGAGCCGACGGTGTGGGAGCGCTACCGCTACCGCTACGACGCCGAAACGAAGAAGCTCGAGAAAGAGGTCGTGGCCGAGTTCGAGCAGTTTCCGCTGCGCCTCGCATGGGCGGTCACGGTGCACAAGTCACAGGGGCACACCTACGACCAGGCGATCGTGGATCTCGGCCCGCGCGCGTTCACCGCTGGTCAGACCTACGTTGCGCTCAGCCGAGTGCGTTCACTCGAGGGGCTCTATCTTCAGCGCCCGCTGCAACCCCGAGACGTGATCGTCGACCCCAACGTGACCAGGTTCATGTCTGCCGCCCTGCGCGGGCACGAGCACATCGCTTCGCAAAGTTGAATCCCGCCAGCCTCGCTTTCGCCGAGTGAATAGGTTAGTCCGATTTCTGAGGCGATTCAGCCCGTTTTCTAGGTCACTCTTCGGGTTAACCTATTCGCTCGGCGAGCTGCGCGACACCGCCACGCCCGTGCCACACCGCTACATCCGCGCGACACTGCTACTCCTGTGTCACGATCGGGAACACGAGCAACGATCCGGTCGCCGTTGCAACTGTCTTCCCCGTCGCGTCGATCAGCACCCCGTCGGCGAACGCGACGCGGTTGCCCGGCTGGGTGACGGTGCCGACCGCCCGCAAGGGTGCCGAGCTCGGCATGATCGGTCGTAGGTAGTTGATCTTGATCTCGATGGAGGTGTATCCGATGCCCGCGGGAAGAGTGGACTGCACGGCGCAGCCGAGTGCCGAGTCGAGCACCGTGCATGCATAGCCCCCGTGAACGGTTCCGATCGGGTTGAAATGCGAGTCGTCAGGCGTGCAGATGAACGTGGCGCTGCCCTCTGAAACCTCGACGAGTTCCATCTGCATGAGCGAGGCGATGGGCGGCCCCGGCAGTTCGCCTGCCATCATTCCGCGCAGATAGTCGATCCCCGCGAGGGTCGGCAGCTTCGCGAGCGCAGGCCGGGGGTCTTGCCAGCTGATGGTTTTCTCGAACCGGGGTTCGCCTGTCACCTGCGTCCCCTCATTCGATGCATCCTGTGGCATCAGGCCTTCTTCGCGGCGGCCTTCGCCGCGCGCTTCGATTCGCGCACAAGCGCAAGGGTTTCTGGCGAGGTAATGTCTGCCACGCTGCGGTGCGACCCCTTTTCGCCGTATGGCGCAGAAGCCTCGCGCCATCCCGCACCACGGAAGCCGCGCTGTTTGCCGAGCAGCGCGAGAAAGATCTTTGCTTTCTGATCGCCGAACCCTGGCAGTGATTTGAGACGTTTCAGCACGGTCGCCCCATCGGGCTCCCCCTGGGTCCAGATCGCTGCCGCATCACCACCCCAATCGTCGAGCAGCGCCTGCGCGAGCGACTGCACTCGGGCCGCCATTGATCCCGGAAATCGATGCACCGCAGGGGTCTGTTTGAAGAGCTCGGCGAATGACTCGGGGTTCGCGTTTGCAATCGCAGCGGCGTCGAGGGCGCCGAAACGCTGCTGGATTTTGAGTGGTCCCGCAAACGCGACCTCCATCGCGACCTGCTGGTCGAGGAGCATGCCGATCAGCAAGGCCATTGGATCTTCGCTGAGCAGGCGGTCTGCGTCGGCGTCGTCAGTGAGGTGAAGATTCATGCCTCCAGTCTCGCACCCAGTTCGTCCCGTGTCTCTACTCTCACGATCCGAGGACGCGATCGAGCACGATCTCTGTCACCCGAACAGGCCGCCTTACTCCAGCAGGCCGTCGAGCCGTCGTGCCAGCCATGCAGGCTTCTGCAGGGGGATGCCGTGACCGCAGTCAGCGACGATCTCGAGCTCGCTTCCGGGCAGTGCGTCTGCGATTCGCTGCGCGGATCGACGCATCACGGGGCGTTCCTTGGCTCCGACCAAGATGAGCGAGCGCCCCGGAAACGCACCCCACTCGCCCGGGATCGTGAAACGCACATTCTCTCCGACTGAGGCGAGCAGAGTGGCCCGGGTGGTACCCCTCGACGTTCGCAGATAGTCATGTGTCAGCGCCTCCGGGACGAACAACTCCTTGGCCTGCAGCCTTGCGAATCCTTCGTTTCGCGCGAGTGGAGCAGCCAGCCCCAGCATGGCCAAGAGAGGGGCGGGGAACGGCGAGGGCTCTGCCTGAGCGCTGATCACGACAACCGCACGCACGAGATCGGGGCGGCGAGACGCCAAGAGAATGGCGAGCTGCGCCCCGAGCGAGAAGCCGATGACGACCAGCGGCTCCGAAGCCTCGGCCTCGATGAGCGAAATGAGAAGGTCGAGGGCCTCATCATGCGACCGATACTGGATGGAGCCACTTCGATCGTGCCCGGGGAGATCCGGAATCAGCAGACGGATTCCAGGATCCAGCTCCGCGACGAGCGGCGACCACATCCATCCGCCGCAGCCTCCGCCGTGCAACAACAGCGCAGAGCGCTGTCCGCCTTCTCGTATGGCGACGTGGATCCCGGACATACGCCTAGTCTGCCAGCGCGATGACGAGCGTCGCGAGCGCAAGCATCGTCGCGACGGGGGTCATCGTGTATCGTTCGGGGCGGCTTCGGGAGATCGCGTTCATCACGATGCCGACGGCGAAGTAGCCGAGAAGCGCCCAGGTGGCGATGCGCACGAACGTAGCGTCGCCGCCCATCACGCCCGCGCGGCTGAGCAGCAAGACCGCCATCGCCGCATAGATCACCAAAGAAACGGCGCTCCCGACGCGAAGCTTCACGGGCAGCACCTCATGTTGGCCGCCCCAGGCAAAACGGCCAAAAGGCAACCCGCATATCAAGAGCATTTGCAGTATGGCAAGCGCGGCGAGCAGCACCAACGCGCTGCCAAGAGCAAGGTAGGTCACGAGAACTCCAGTTCGTTCAGCCACCGCACCATCAGCTCGTGCGCACGAATACCGTAGTCGAGCGTGGCGAGTCGAAATCGAGCTGTTTCTCTCAGCTGCTGGGGAGCTGCGGTCACATCGATCTCGGCCCGGAGCGCTACGAGTCGGCCCAGGTCAGTTTCGGCGCGGCGGCGCAACTGATCGATACTGCTGGCGCGGTCTCCGGGAGTCAGGCTGCCCAGCAGATATACCTTCGCGAGCGCGGTCTGTTCGGCGTCTGACCCGGCAATCGGGGCGAGCATCCAATCGCGCCACGCTTCACGCCCGGAAGCTGTGATGGAGTAATCATGTCGCCTTCGCCCGGAGACGAGCGACTCTTGTCGTGCGACCCACCCCTGCGCCTCCAGCTGCCCGAGGGCTCGCTGAATGCTGCCGAGACTCGCCGCGTAGAAGAGCGAGATACCGGCGGTGAACTGCTTTCGCAACTCGTACCCCGAAAGCGGCCCCTGGAGCAGAAGGCCGAGAATGAGAAACTGCACGCGATCATCATATACCTCATAGGTACATAGCCACTATGAGCTACGAAGTTCCAGCGCAGCTTTGAGTCCGCGCCACCGCACTCCACGCCGCCTACTCAGCGCCGACGTACACTGGATCTGTGAGTTTTCGAGAGCTGTACTCCCAGCGTCAGGAGGTCGTCGGCGCAGCGTTCGCCGACGGTGAGTAGCCACCCCGCACCGGTCGCGCCCCGCAAGTCGCCGGGTGCGACGATTTCGGCATGCCCATTCTCACTACCCTGCTGCGCGCCCGCTCCCACTGCGAGGCGCTTTCGAAAGGCTTCTCATGCAACCCCTCACCGAAACGTTCATCCGTTCGTCGTTCGTCAACGCCTCACGCAAAGAGGTGAAAGAGGTCACCTTCACCGACGGTTTCGAGGCACTTACCGAGGCTGACTGGGCCAGTCTCGACTTTCTTGGCTGGCGCGATCCGAAGTTTGTTCGACGCGCCTACGTCGTGCTGCCCAGGCTCGATGGCGATCCCGTCGGCGTCATGCTCAAGCAGGCCGAGGCCTCGCCGCGATCCCGCGCCATGTGCAACTGGTGCCAGGATGTGCGCCTGCCAAACGACGTGGTGTTCTGGAGCGCGAAGCGCGTCGGCGATGCGGGCCGGCGCGGCGCGACTGTCGGCACGCTCATCTGCCGAGACTTCGAGTGCTCGCGCAACGTGCGCAATGATCCCCCGCCCGCCTACGAGGGCTACGACGTCGCAGCTGCGCGGGTGAAACGGATCGACGACCTTCGCCTGAAAGTCGCCGCATTCGCTGAAATGCTCATCGCCGGAAGGTAACCGACGGCGCTTCGAAAAGGATCGTCGCCGCACGACGAAGGGGGCCTCGGCCGAAGCCGAGACCCCCTCTCGCAGTGCGGGCGATCCCGCGCCCTGAACTATTCGGCTTAGCCGAACTGGTTCATCGTGTTGTCCTTGCCACCGGCTTTGAGGGCCGCGTCGCCGGCGAAGTACTCCTTGTGGTTGTCGCCGATGTCGCTGCCAGCCATGTTCTGGTGCTTCACCGTGGCGATGCCCTGGCGGATCTCCTGGCGCTGCACGTCGCGAACGTAGGTGAGCATGCCCTCGTCGCCGAAGTAGCCCTTCGCCAGGTTGTCGGTCGACAGCGCAGCGGTGTGGTAGGTCGGCAGGGTGATGAGGTGGTGGAAGATGCCCGCGCGAGCCGAGCCGTCTTTCTGGAAGGTACGAATCTTCTCGTCGGCGAGCGTTGCCAGCTCAGTGTTGTCGTACTCGACGCTCATGAGCTTGTCGCGGTCGTAAGCCGAGACGTCCTTGCCCTGCTCTGCAAGCAGGTCGTATGCCTGCTGGCGGAAGTTGAGGGTCCAGTTAAACGAGGGGCTGTTGTTGTAGACGAGCTTCGCGTTCGGAATAACTTCGCGGATGCGGTCGACCATGCCCGCGATCTGCTCGACGTGCGGCTTCTCGGTCTCGATCCACAGCAGGT
>CALCJF010000036.1 GCA_937967375.1 uncultured Leucobacter sp. | reverse complement strand
GCCAGGAGCCCAGGTACTACTCATCGGCCCTGCCCCCTGCGTGAAGGCCTGGGTGCCGTCGAGGTTGATGGCTAGACCGTTTCGAGCGTTCGCGTTTGATGCGGTGAACGCTGCGGTGCTGCCGACCTTGCCGTCCTTGTCGACCGCCCAAACCTTACCGTCACTGCTATCAACCGCATAGATGTTCGTCTCGCAAGTAAGGGCGGTCGCGGGCTTGACCTTGTTGGTGATGGTGCAGGTCAGGGTGTCGCTGCCGCGCTCACGCGGAATGGTCGGCAGCGCACTCTGAAGCTTGCCGTTCTCGCCCAGAGCGAGGGCTCCCCCGGCGAATCTGCTGCCGTCGCTCCATATGCACGAAAAGCTGGCGGAGTAGTTGGAGAAGTTCGTCGTACCCTCTGCCGCTTCGGCAACGACGTAGCCGTAACCGTCGGCCGCAAACACCGGCGCGGTTTGCCCAGTGCCAGAGGTCACCGCAGAGCCACTACCTGCTGTCACAGAGGATTGCAGGGGATCGGTCTGCCCCTGGATCAGGATCTGCATCAAGAATTGGTCGCCGTTTGCAAACCGATTGCCGCTCATGGCCTTTCGCACCACGATGCTCGGCCGGCGGTCACTGTCTGGCTTCACGGTGTTGGTGATTGTGCAGGTGAGGCTGTCATCGTTGCGGCTCGCGGGAATGGTGATCGACGCCGAGGCCGTATTCCCGCTGGGAGTCATCACCGTGTCGGCCGCACCCAGAATCGTTCCGTCACTCCAGCTACAGGTATAGGTGATGCGATAGTCGGTGAGCAGTGCCCCAGCTGTTCCCGTCTCAGAAATAGTGAAGGCCGTTTGTGGGCTCAGCAAGGGGATGGTATCGGTCGATTTCGTTGTCTCCGCGCCGCTCGTCGTTGCGGAGGCAAGGTTCGTGGCGCCCCGGCTGATATCAATCTGAAACTGATCACCGGCGGCGACGCGGTCGGCCACAGAATTCTGCAACGTGACCGAGGGGACCGAGGGACCGCAGGCCGCAATGTCGTTCGCGCTGAACCCGGTTGCCACCTGCGCAAGACCGCCGATCAGTGCCCCCGTGGCAGGGTTCAACTGTTGCCTAGACACAGTTGAACCCGTGGTGTTCACCTGCTGGGCCCACAGCGTGCCGTCTGCGTCGAAAGCGAGTCCGGTCCAAGTAACAGAGCTCGGGGAGGAAGCAATGCTGGCCGTCACTCGCGTAGATGCAGTTCCCCCCGCTGCAAGTGTTGCGGCGGTGACTCGAAACAGTTGACTGTTGGTGGTGTTCGAACCGCCACGGCTCCAGAGAATGAAAAGATCGCCGTTTGCGTCGAATGCAAAGTCGCCCTCTGCGCCCGTGTTCGAGGTGCTGCTCAGCGTGATCTGCGTCCATAGCTCGAGGGCAGAAGAGGAGATGTCGTATCTCCACAGTCGCATCGCGGTCGAACTGCTGAAGTGCCCGAAGTAGTAGTACTTGCCGGTTGGATCAACCGCGCCGAGCACCGGAGCGCCGCCGCCGCTTCCACTTCCCGCACCGGATTGAGTGTGCACGACCGTGGCCGTAGAGTCGCTCGCATCCATGCGCTGCACACGATAAGTGTTCGATGACCAGGAGGCAGCATAGGCTGCGGTTCCATCGGGTGTCACTGCGAGTGCGTTCACCGCTCCACCTGGGTTGCCGAAGGTACCTCGCACCGTGGCCGGAGAAGTGCCGCTCAGTGGAAAGTCCCGTACCTCGCGCGAGGTGTTCAACATGACGGGCACCGAGCAGAAGTCGTTGGAAAGCGCGTTCAGTGGGCTGATCCCGACAGTCGCGGGCGCAAGCTGAGGCGCTGCTTCTGCCGCCGCAGGCTTCAACTGTGCTTCGGCATCCGCACCGGGTTCGTCGGCATCTTCTGACCCCGACTCATTCGACGCGCCTGCATCTGGAGCAGCAATCGGCGCCTCGGGCTGCCCCGTTACAGGTGGCGTCGCTGCCTCGGCGTTAGCGCCTGCGTCACTCGATGCGGGGCTCTCAGACGGTGCTTGATCCTCGACCTTAATAGCGGCAAATGCGGGGGCGGTGTCACCGATGGGTACGAGAAAACCGATCAGCAGGCTCGTTCCAAGCGCAACTGCACCCAGCAGCTTCCTACTTCCGCCCATCACAAACACCCCCTTTTGCCATGACTTTGCGGCGCGACAAACGTCGCTTTGATTGCAGCCGTTTTACCCCGGCCGATCGCGGCAACGCGGCTGGGATCCCCTCCCCGGAAAGCCCCCAGCTCCCGAGAATCCCAGCCGCGTGCCACGACGTATTCTTGCTTCAGAAACCCCCGGCACAAGATGAATCTCGTTGCCGCGATATCATGAATTAAAGCCCAAGATTTTGGGGCAATGCACCCAAATCCCCCAAACCTTCCCCACCTCCTACCCCCGAATCTTCCCCCTGTTCCCGACACCAGAAATGTCCACCTGCGAAAGGCCTCGAATGTCGCTGCTGCACGAGGAGCCCGGCTCCCCCCTCAGCATGCATGCGGTCGAGTTCGACGAGAGCAGGGTTCGTTTGCCCGTTCGCTCAAGAATCATCGAGCGGCTGATAGAAGAGACCGGAAGTCGCTCGGGGGGTCGACGCCTTACCCTCGTCAAGGCGCCGACTGGGTACGGCAAGACACGAACGGTACTGACCTGGCTGGGTGACGGGAACAATCCTGCCGACGGGGTGCGTTGGGTGCAGAGCGCCCCTTCGCACGCCGTGTCGCCTCCCTTGTTTTGGCGTATGGTTGCTCGAGCACTCGAATTTTCGAACGGGCCGAGCCTCACTGTCGCGGAGGATCCGCAAGAACAAGCCGCAGAGCTCGCGACGCAGTTGAACAGCCCGGTCACGCTGATCATCGATGATTATCACCACGCCACCAGCGCCGAAAATGATCTCGCCCTCTCCCGGCTCTCAGCGCTCTCACCGTTCCTATCACTCGTCGTCATCGCTCGCAGGGTCACACTGCTTGATCGCACAGTCATTACGGCGACCACGCGAGTCAGACTCATCGGAACCGATGTATTGGCGCTCACGACCGCCGAAGCGATCGATCTCGCCTCATCCCTCGGGGTCCCCGCAAGCGACGAGTTGCATGATGCGCTGCAGCAAACAGCCGGCTGGCCCCTGGCGATCCGCGCCGCACTCAACCTCGGTTCTGACGAGCTCTACTTGGGGGCCTCCCCCGGAGCTCGACGATGGAACGACGCGCACGAGGCAAGCACGTTCTTCGATCCGGTCGTCAATCTCGAAGCATTCGCACTCGATTCGCTGCAGCTGCTCTCAGATTCGGCAAGACGCATCGTGCTCATCTCTTCAGTGCTCGACGCGCTCGACATGACCCTGATCGAGCAAACGCTCGGCCTGACCTCAGAGGCCGCGACCGAAGCGCTCCAGCAGCTTCTCGAGTTCGGCCTACTCGTCGAAGAGTCGAACCCAAAACAAACTGAGTACCGCTGCCACCGCTCGGTTCGCTCGTCGCTCCGCGCATATGCGCTGCGCACCCTTGACCATGCGTTGTTGCAAAGCGTGTACAGGTCTCGAGCCATGAACGTGAGCGAAACGGCCCCGTTCACGGCATTCCGCTTGTTTTGCGCCTCTGAAGAATACGAGAAAGCCGAGATTCTACTCGCTCGCAATTTCACCACCTTCACCGACGAGGTTGAGGTATGCAGTCAGGTGCTGCGCGCGATTCCCGAAAGTGTGCTGCAGCAGTACCCGACCTTCGCCGCCGCGATGCTTTTTCTCGAGATTCCACGTACTGAAGTTGCACCGGCAACGCTCTCATATCTCACTTCGCTTTGGGTGCAGGGACTGCACCAGCAGCTTCCAAACCCGTTCGAGCCGTCGAACAGCCCGATCCATCTTGCGCTGCTCGCACAGGCGATGATCGCCGCTCGGCTTACGGGGCAGTTCGATCAAGCGATGATGCTCATGCAGCATCTCGAGGGCCGCCTGACACCAGCCTCAACCGACCTGAGCACCGCCAGTAGCCCACCCACTGCGGGCTCGCTGGTGGGCTCACTACCGAGTTATTATCGCGAGGCAGCTGCTACCGCGATCATGGCTGGTGATCTCGCACAAACTCGGCGCAGCCTCGAACGACTCAAACGACACTCGGAATACCTCATCCAGAGAAATTCACGCGCCCTCCTCTCGCCTTCTACGCGGCGGGTCAGCGACGCTGAGTCGGGCAAACGTTGGATGCTCGTCGCACTCGGCGAACTTGCCTTTGCTGAGGCGCTCGACGGCAATATGCATGAGTGTGCACGCGTGTTGGCTGAGATGGATGCCTGGCAAGCCACCCATCAGGTTTCGGCCCCTGGCATCGCCTGGATCGGCGCGGAGATCGCTCGCGCGCACCTCTCGTATGAACTTGAAGACGAGTTCTTGCTGTATCACGCGGTCACGAAGCTCACCCCCGTGCTCGATCGCATCGAGGCATGGCCGCTCCTGCTCGTCGCGGAGGCCGCTTCACTGCGCAACACCCACGGTGTCGAGAAGGCACTCGCGCACATTGACTCGAGCCTGCTGAACCTCGCTGCCGTTCTGCCCGCGAACGGCGCCTGGTCTGAGTATCTATTCGCATACCAGGCGATGCTGCGCACCACGAGCGGCGATCTCGCGCACGCTCAGCAACTGCTGGCAAAATGCGATGCCGAGTCTACGCAGGTGCGCCTCGAGCGGGCGAGGCTCGCGCTCTACATGGGCGACGATGTTGAGTCGCTGCTGCTGGCGCAGCAGGTCGGCACAGCAGGGGCCACGACCCGACAGCGCCTTACGCAGGCGATGATCGCGTCGGTTGCTGCGTGGAACTGCAAGCGCACCGAAGAGGCATTTCTGGCGTTCGATACGGTCGCCGAACTTCTCGAACGGCACGGTCTTCGTTCTGTGCTGAGAAACGTTCCACACGATACGCTGCGAGAGCTTGCCGTCGCTGCCCAGGCCGCGGGAATCGGCAATCTGGTGGCAGCGATCGATGCAATTCCCGAGATATTGCGCAGCCGCCGCTACGAACGACTCACTGAAATGGAGTTGCGCACCCTCACCGCGATTGCCGAGCACCGCAACGCGAGCCAGGCTGCGGCCGCGCTCTTCATCACCCCGGGTACCGTCAAAAAGCACCTTGCATCGGTCTACCGAAAGCTGCGCGTCAACGGCCGCGACGAGGCCCTGCTGCAGGCAAACCGCATGGGCCTGCTGCAGCAGGGCACTGCATAACCCCTGGTCTCGACGTCAGGCGCCGAGCTGGCGCTCGGCAACCTCGACCACGTTCTTGAGCAGCAGCGCGCGGGTCATTGGCCCGACACCGCCAGGGTTCGGAGACACCCAGCCAGCAACCTCAGTCACCGCAGGGTCGACATCCCCGACGACGCGGCTCTTGCCGGTCTCGGGATCTACCTTGCGCGAGACTCCGACATCGAGCACGATCGCGCCCGGCTTCACGTCTTCGGCACGCACGATGCCCTCGACGCCCGCTGCGGCGACGATCACGTCGGCGCGGCGCAGCTCGGCGCCCAGGTCGACGGTGCCGGTGTGCGTGAGCGTGACGGTCGCGTTGTACTCGCGACGCGTGAGCAGCGGACCGATCGGCCTACCCACGGTCACACCGCGCCCCACGACCACGACGTGCTTGCCTGCCCAAGACAGACCGTTGCGCTCGACGAGTTCAATCACACCGCGCGGTGTGCAGGGCAGCGGCGACGTGATCTCGGTGTTCGCGTTGAGCACGAGGCGACCAAGATTGGTCGGGTGCAGCCCGTCTGCGTCTTTCGCAGGGTCGATGCGCTCGAGCACGCGGTCGGTATCGATGTGCTTCGGCAACGGAAGTTGCACGATGTACCCAGTGCAGGCCGGGTCAGCGTTGAGCTCATCGAGCACCGCCTCGAGCTCCTCCTGGGTGACGGTTTCTGGCAGCTCGCGCTTGATCGAGGCAATGCCGACCTCAGCGCAGTCGCGGTGCTTGCCCGCGACGTACCATTGCGATCCCGGGTCAGAACCGACGAGCACAGTCGCCAGGCCGGGCACGACGCCCTTCGCTGCGAGCGCGGCGACGCGCTCGGTCAGCTCTGCCTTGATCGCGGCGGCTGCCGCCGTGCCGTCGAGCTTCTGGGCTACCACTGCTCGAGGCCGGGGTAGAGCGGGAACGCCTCGGCAAGCTTCGTGACGCGGGCGCGCAGCGCCTCGACGTCTCCGGCCTGCTGCAGAGTCAGCGCGATGATGTCGGCGACCTCGGCGAACTCGATCTCGCCGAAACCTCGGGTTGCGAGCGCGGGGGTGCCAATGCGCAGGCCGCTCGTGACCATCGGCGGACGCGGGTCGAACGGCACGGAGTTGCGGTTCACAGTGATGCCGACCTCGTGCAGCGCGTCCTCAGCCTGCTGGCCGTCGAGCTCGCTCGTGCGCAGGTCGGCGAGCACCAGGTGCACGTCGGTGCCACCCGTAAGCACGTCGACCCCGGCAGCCTTCGACGCCTCGCTCGTGAGCGCAGCGGCGAGCAGCTTCGCACCCGAGAGGGTGCGCACCTGGCGATCCTTGAACTCGTCAGTTGCCGCGAGCTTGAACGCAGTTGCCTTAGCGGCGATCACGTGCATGAGCGGGCCGCCTTGCTGGCCGGGGAACACGTTCGAGTTCAGCTTCTTGTAGAGCTCAAGATCGTTGGTCAGAATGAAGCCCGAGCGGGGGCCACCAATGGTTTTGTGCACGGTCGACGAGACAACGTGTGCGTGCGGCACCGGATTCGGGTAGAGGCCGGCAGCCACGAGGCCTGCGAAGTGCGCCATGTCGACCCAGAGCGTCGCGCCGACCTCGTCTGCGATCGCGCGGAACGCTGCGAAGTCGAGCGTGCGCGGGTACGCCGACCAGCCGGCGATGATGACCTTCGGCTTGTGCTCGAGGGCCTTCTGACGCACGACATCCATGTCGATGAGGAAGGTCTCGGGGTCGACGCCGTACGACGCTACCTTGTAGAGCTTGCCCGAGAAGTTCAGCTTCATGCCGTGGGTGAGGTGGCCGCCGTGGGCCAGCTCGAGGCCGAGAATCGTGTCGCCGGGCTCGGCGATCGCGCTCAGCACCGCGGCGTTCGCCGATGCACCCGAGTGCGGCTGCACGTTGGCGTATGCCGCGCCGAAGAGCGACTTCGCGCGCTCGCGCGCGAGATCCTCTGCGACATCGACGAACTCGCAGCCTCCGTAGTAGCGGCGACCCGGGTAGCCCTCGGCGTACTTGTTCGTGAGCACCGATCCCTGGGCCTCGAGCACCGCGCGAGGCACGAAGTTCTCGCTCGCGATCATCTCGAGGGTGGTGCGCTGGCGGTTCAGCTCGTTCGCGAGCACCGCCGCGATCTCGGGGTCAACGACCTCAATGGGCTCGTTGAAGAATTCTGACTGGTTCGACACAGGCGTCTCCTTAAATGTAAACGAAGTGATTCTCGGATCTGTGGCCCAGGCGAGCGGCCTATGTAGAGCTGTCGCTTCCCGGTGGTACCCCACCTATTCGCCAGTCACGACAGGTCAAAAGTCTAGCAAGCATCGGCTAGCCTGGCATGGTGATTACCGCAGACAACCCCACCCAGTGGGTACTGACGCTTTCTTGCATCGACGGCCCGGGCATTGTGCACGCCATCAGCGGCGCGGTCGTCGCGGCGGGCGGCAACATCGAAGAGAGCCAGCAGTTCGCCTCACACGACACCGGCCGGTTCTTCATGCGGCTGCAGGTCAGCGCGGTCGCACAGCCAGAAACATTCAACGCCCGCTTCGAGCAGGCGCTCGCACCTGTTACCGAGCGCTACCACATGACCTGGCGCCTCGACACGGTCGGCCGCCCCGTGCGCACCCTGGTGCTCGGTAGCACCGCAACGCACTGCGTCAACGATCTGCTCTACCGCCAGCGGGGCGGGCAGCTGCCCATCGAGGTGCCGCTGATTCTCTCGAACCACGAGACGATGCGCGACCTCGCGGATTTCTACGGGGTGCCGTTCGAACACCTTGCTATCGCGAGCGCCGACGACAAGGCGGCGTTCGAGAGCCGAGTGCTCGAGGTGGTCGAGCAGCAGCACATCGAGCTCGTGGTGCTCGCTCGGTACATGCAGATCCTCTCGCCAGAACTCTGTGAGGCGCTCGCGGGCAAGGCGATCAACATTCACCACTCGTTCCTTCCCGGGTTCAAGGGTGCGAACCCCTACCGTCAGGCGCACGGCCGCGGCGTGAAGCTGATCGGCGCCACCGCGCACTTCGTGACCACCGATCTCGACGAAGGGCCGATCATCGAGCAAGACGTCGTGCGCGTCGATCACTCGTACACCCCGACCCAGCTCATGCAGCTCGGTCAAGATGAAGAGGCCCGCGTGCTGCGCCGCGCGGTGGGCTGGTATGCCGAGAACCGCGTGCTGCTCGACGGCGATCGCACGATCATTTTCAAGTAGTAAAGCGGGATCAGCGTCCGTCGTTGCACGGACTACTGCGCGTGCACGACGCGGCCATCGACGATGGTCATCACGATCGGGAGCTCCGGCAGCTCGTCGGGGCTCGCCTCGACGGGGTCGCTCGCCCAGACGGTCAGGTCGGCGACCGCGCCTTCGCGCAGCACTCCCCTATCGCGGTGACCGCGAGCAAGCGCCGGCCACAGGGTATAGGCGAGCAATGCCTCCTCACCGCTCAACCGCTGTGAGGGCTCGAACACATGCGCCGAGCTCTCTCCAGGGGTATGCCGCCCTCGGGCCCAAGCCATTCCGAGACGCGGGTCGTACTGTGCGACGGGCCAGTCTGAGCCGAGCGTCAGCCGCACGCCAGCATCGATCACGTCGCGCACGCGGTAACCGGTCTCGGCGCGCTGCTCACCGAGGCGCACCGCCCAGTTGTCGCTGCCATCGTCTGCGCGCCACTGCATGTGCAGGGGCTGCATCGACGCGGTGATCCCGCTGCCAACGAGCTGAGCCACGTCGGAGTCGGACAGCACCTCGAGGTGCTCGATCGAGTGGAACGGCAGGCCGTCTCGTTCGGGCAGTGACGCGTATACCTCAAGCACGCGGCTCACCGCGTAGTCGCCAACGGCGTGCGTCGCAATCAGCATTCCCGCGTCGTGATAAGCGCGCACGACCTCAGCGAAACGCTGCCAAGAGGGCCAGAACGCCTCTCGACCGTCGCCAAGCGAGTCGACCTCTTGCAGCCAGGCCGTGCCCGTGTCAATGACCCCGTCGCTGAAAAGTTTGATCGCGCCGGTCTGCCAGAGCCTGCCGCATCGATCCTTGGCCGCGATAACCTTCGCCACGTCGTCATCGGTATCGCCGACGGCGTGCCAGTGGTGCACGGTGACGCGGTGATCCAGCTCACCCCGAGACTCGAGCTCGGCAAGCAAGTCGACAGTTGCGACGTTGCCGTCCATGATCGCGCCACCCGTGAGACCGGTCGCAGCGAGCCGGCGAAACATATCGCGCAGTGCATCACGCTGTGCTTCATGTGCGGCCTTTGGCGCTGCGTCAAAGAGCAGCTGATAGGCGCTGGGCTCGCGAAGTTCACCCGTGGGCACGCCTCGTTCGTCGACCACGATCTCACTCGTATCGTCGAACTCCCTCACACCTTCGATGCCGGCGGCGGCGAGCGCGGGGGCGGTGCCGAGTGCGGTGTGCAGGTCGTAGCAGATCAGCGCGATGGGGCGCCCGGGTGCGGCGTCTTCGAGCAGTGAGCCGAGCATGCCAGTGTGCTTGAAAGGCTCGTACTCGAGGTTCCAACCGCGTAGCCAAGCGCCCTCGGGTAGTCGCGCGTGCTCGCTGGCGAGTGCCTCACGGATACGTTCGATCGAGTCGAGCCCGCCGAGATCGACGCCCGCGGTCACCTCTGCCGCCCAGTTCGGGTGGGTGTGCGAGTCGAAGAGGCCGGGTGTGATCACGGCACCGGCGAGATCGCGCACCTCGATGCCATCCGTCTCAGCGGCAGCGAGGATCTCGGCGTCGCTACCGACCGCTGCGATGTAGCCGTCGCGAAGCAACAGCGCAGTCGCGTCAGTGTGCGCCGGAGTATTTGTGCGCAGCCGTGCGCCGACGAGCGCGATCTCGGAGTGTGCAGTTGTCATGACTCGCCCTTCAGCTGTTGAAAAGTCGCGGTGAGACCGGCAAGCATCGCTTCGAGCCCCATCTCGAACACGATGTCGGTAGGCCGGGCCTCGGGAGACGGCAGCCCGCTCGCGCGGGCCGTGTAGGCTGCGACGAAGTTTGGCGCGGTCTCGTCTTCGCCAGGATCCATCATGTTGTCTGGCGCCACATGGTCGAGTGCGGCGCCGAGAATGAAGCACTCGAGCGAGACGATGAGGTTGACGACCATATGCTCGGGCCAGCCGGCTTCGATCAATCCGGCGCAAACCGCCTCGTACATTTGGCTGGTGCGCGACTTTGGTGCGAGCGGCGTCACCACCATGATGGCGATAGTCGGCGGGTGAGCGGCGAAGGCGCTGCGGTACGACCAGGCCCACCTGCGCACGGCGTCGTCCCAGCTGAGGTTGCCGAAGCCGCTGACGTCGATGCGGTCGCTCACGAGTTCTCGAATGCCCGCGATGATGTCGTCTTGCCCGCTGATGTGGTTGTAGAGAGCCGAAGGCCTCACCTCGAGCGCGCGGGCGATGTCGCGTATGCCCGCGCCCTGTTCACCCCGCTCGTCGAGCAGTTTGAGGGCAGTTTCAAGGATCAGGTCGCGGCTGAGCACCGCGACCCGCGGTCTGCCCGACTTTCTTGCCTCCATTGGCATGCCGATCCTTTCCGCCCCGACACTATCGCAAACAAACTCAGATCTGACTATTCCGAAATTGCGCGGCTATGTCTACAATAACGAACAGTGTTCATTTTGCGAACGAGTATCACCGAGATCGGCGGAGCTGCCGAGAGTTGGAGCAGGCATGACCCTCACCGTGTGCACCGGTGGCACAGTGCTCGTCGGCGTTGCTTCTGACGGCGCCCAAGAGCTCAGCTCGGCCATTGCATTCGATATGAATGGCGTCGTGGCGCTCGGGACGGACGCCGAAGCCCTGCGTGATCGCGCTGACGAAGTCATCGATCTCGACGGCGGCACGATCGCCCCCGCGCCCGGAGACGGTCATGCGCACCCGGTGCTCGGCGCGCTCGAGGGCGTCGGCCCGGCGGTTCGCGAGGCCGACGATCTCGCGGGGATCCTCGCCGCCGTCGCCGCATGGAAGGAGGCGCATCCCAATGCGGAATGGATCGTTGGCGGCAGCTACGACGCGACGTTCGCACCGGGCGGGCGCTTCGATGCGCGCTGGCTCGATGAGGTCACCGGCGACACTCCGACCGTGCTGCGCTCTTGGGACTATCACACCGCCTGGGTAAACACCGCTGCCCTGCGCGCCGCCGGGATCACGGCAAGCACCCCCGACCCCGCGCTCGGCCGCATTCTGCGCCGCGAAGACGGCAGCCCCCTCGGCACCCTGCAAGAGGCCGCCGCAAATGACTTTCTTGCGAATGTCGCGCCGGCATTCACGCTCGCGCAGCGCGTCGATGCGGTCGAACGCGCCACGGCCGAATACGCGACGAACGGAATGACCTGGGTGCAGGACGCGTGGGTCGAACCGGCAGACGTCGATCACTATCTCGCAGCAGCCACACAAAGTCGGCTGCATGCCCGCGTGAATCTCGCACTGCGCGCAGACCCCGCTTCATGGCGCTCACAGCCAGCCGAGTTCGCCGAGCTACGAGCACGGGTGCGTGAGCTTTCGCAGCGTCTCTACGGCACCGCGAACGGCGGCGCCTCGCGCCTCAGCGCGGACACCGTGAAGTTCTTCATCGACGGCGTCATCGAGAATCACACGGCCGCACTGAGTTCGCCCTACGCCGACCGAGCCGACGACTTCGGTTTGCCGAACTGGCAGGCCGATGAGTTGCGCGCCGCTGTCGCGGCCTTCGAAGATGCGGGCTTTCAGCTGCACCTTCACGCGATAGGCGACGCCGCGGTCACCGCAGCCCTCGACGCGGTCGAGGCGCTGCGGGCTTCGTCGACCGAGCGCCGGGGTCAGCGCATTTCCCACGTCATCGCGCACGTCGCAATGCTGCGCCCCGAAGACACCCGCCGCTTCGCTGAGCTTGGTGTGATCGCCAACTTCGAACCATATTGGGCACAGTGCGACGCCGTCATGCGCGACCTCACGATTCCTCACATCGGCCACGATCGCGAAGGATGGCAGTATCTCATCGGCAGCGTGCACCGCAGCGGTGCGACCATCAGCTTTGGCAGCGACTGGCCAGTCACCACAAAAGACTGGCGCCCGGCGCTCTCCACCGCGATCACGAGGCACAGCCACCTCGAACCGCAGGCCGAGCCGTGGCTGCCAGATGAGAGAATCACTCCCGCAACCGCCTACGCCGCCTACACGTCTGGAATTGCCAGGCAGGCCCAGGTGAGCGATCGCGGCAGCCTGCGTGTCGGCATGGTCGCTGATGCCGCTTGGCTCAGCGCGAACCCACTCACGGTCACGCCGACCGAGATCCCTGCTATCCGAGTGCTTGGCACCTGGCTGGCTGGCGCACGAACCCACTGACCGAGACCCTCGCCCCTCACACCCACCCCAGATTCAAAGGAGAATCGTGAGCACCACCACCGAACCACACCTGAAGCGAACGCTTGGCCTCGCGGGCCTCACGCTGTTCGGCCTCACCTACATGACCGCCATCACGGTCTTCACTACCTACGGCTTCGCGAACCTCGCGTCAGACGGACACCTGCCCGCCTCATATATCGCGGCGGCTGTGGCAATGATCTTCACGGCGCTCAGCTACGGCGCGATGGTGCGAAAGTATCCGGTAGCTGGATCGGCCTACACCTACACCCAGCAGTCGTTCGGAGGCGCTGTCGGCTTTCTCACCGGCTGGGCGATGCTGCTCGACTACCTGTTCATCCCCATGATCAACTTCATGGTCATCGGCACCTACATGCAGACCAGGTTTCCCGACATTCCGTGGCAGGTCTTCATGCTGATCTCACTCGTCGGCGTCTTTGCGCTCAACGCGCTCGGCATCAAGCTGATCAACCGTGTGAACTTTGTGATCATCGCGATCTCGGTCGTGATGGTGGTCATGTTCGTGGCGCTCTCGCTGCAGAGCATGGGCGGATCTGAGGGTGCGGCCACCGCCATCGAACCGTTTATGGGTGAACTCGGGCCGGTGTTCGCCGGAGCAGGCATTCTCGCGCTGTCGTTTCTCGGCTTCGACGCGATCTCGACGCTGTCTGAAGAGGCGAAGAACGCACGCCGCGATATTCCTCGCGCGATCGTGCTCGCCACGGTCTTCGGTGGTCTCATCTTCATCGTGGTGTCGTGGGCCGGCGCGATGGCCTACTCGCCCGACTGGAGCACGATGAGCGACGCTGACCTCGACTCAGCCGGCGTGGGCGCAATGCTCGCGGTCGGCGGCGAGGCATTCGCAAACTTCGGCGTCGCGGTCTACGTCGCCGGCGCCTTCGGCTCGGGCCTCACTGGGTCGACGAGCGTCTCACGCATTCTGTACTCGATGGGCCGCGACGGCGTGCTGCCGAAGCCGTTCGCACGCATCTGGACTCGCTACGGCACCCCGATCGTCGCCGCCGCGGTCGTCTCGGCGTTCGCTCTGCTCGGTCTCGTGATTCCGCTGCTCACGGTCTCGACCATGATCAGCTTCGGCGCGCTCGCCGCGTTCTCGCTCGTCAATCTCTCGGTGATTCGCACCTACCTCTTCCCGAAGGGCGGGCGCACCGCACCGCCGACCGCGGGCGAATGGCTGCGCTACGGATTGTTGCCACTCATCGGATTTGCGCTCACGCTGTGGCTCTGGACCTCGCTCTCAGGCGCGACCTTCATGTACGGCGGCATCTGGCTGCTGATAGGCGTGCTCGTGCTCGCGTGGTCGACGAAGTTCTTCCGCAGGCGGGTGCCGACCATGGATTTCTCAGAGGACGGGGCGACCACCGGCTTCATCGATGCGGTCGGCGAGGATCACCCGGCCGCCCGCTAATCCGCTTAGCCGACCCGCTGGGTCAGCTGGCCCGCTGGCGAGCGTCACACAAACATGCGAGTGTCACACTTATTCACCGCGAGTAAGTGTGACACTCGCGTATTTCCGTGACGCTCAGCGAGTTGTTGCGGGCTGACAAGGGGCTCAGCCCCGCGAGCGAAGGTGCTCGACGTCGGCGGCGTTCACGATCAGCTGCCCCGTGGTCGGCCGGTCTACGATGAGGGCGCCATCGTCGTCGAGGCCGACCGCCCGACCGTCGACAATCTCACCGCCGGGCAGATGCACTCGCACTTCTGCACCGAGCGTGAGCGAGTCGCGCAGCACGCGGGTGCGCGCGGCCTGAGGGTTGCTGGTGGCGAGCTCGATAATCTGCAGCAGTTCGCGCACTGCGACCGACAGCACGCGGTCGGCGAGCGCCTCGCCGAGCGGTTCGGCGAGCGTCTCGGCTCCCCCGGTGTCTCCGTCGCACGCAAGCACCGAGCCCGCCCGCTCGGTCGGCAGCTGCCAATCCTGCAGCAGCAGGTTGATGCCGAATCCCACCACAACCTCGCCACTCGGAAGCACTTCGCAGAGGATCCCGCAGAGTTTCGCACCGGGCCGGCCTGCCATCGCGTCTTCTTCGTCGCGCACATGCACGTCGTTCGGCCACTTCACGCCGACGCGCATCGGCTCTTCGCGATCCTCGCCGCTAAACAAAGGCTGCAGCGCGCGGGTAATCGCAGACCCCGCGAGCAGCGGGATCCAGCTCATGCCGAGCGAGTTCTCGCCGAAGCCGCCGTCGACGCGCAGCAATAGCGACGACGCGAGCGCAGTGTCTGGCGGGGTCTCCCAGCCTCGCCCCTGTCTGCCTCGACCCGCGGTCTGCTGCGCGGTCGTGACGAGCGTGCCGTGTGGCACCTCGCTGCCGCGCTCGGCGACGAGCTCGCGCAGCACGGTATTGGTCGACTCGGTCGACTCGAGCCAGAGAACCTGAGGCAGCGCGGCGCTGGTGAGTGGCAGTTGCACGCTTTCACCCTATCGCCGCGGCAGGCAGAGAACACCGCTTAGACATTTCGGCAAGAGATTGCTTGTTTTCTTGGCGAATGCCTACCACGAAAGGCATGATGCCCGCGCTAGGCTGGCATGCGTGACCGCACACACTGAAGCACCCGAGACGCAGGCCGCACCGCAGGCCCCCGCTACGACGGCGGCGAAGATCGCCGACCACCGTCGCAAGTACCAGGAGGCCGTTGGTGACCGCGACACCGCGGCAGCCTCGAAGCAGCACCCGCGCGGCAAGATGACCGCGCGCGAACGCATCGGTGCTCTGCTCGATCCCGGCAGCTTCGTCGAGTTCGACAAGTTCGTGAAGCACCGCACTCAGGGCTTCGGCATGGAGAACTCGCGCCCATTCGGCGACGCGGTTGTCACGGGGGCCGGCACCATTCACGGGCGCCAGGTCGTGGTCTTCTCGCAAGACTTCACCACTTTCGGCGGCTCGCTTGGAGAGGTCGCGGGCGAGAAGATCGTGAAGGCGATGGAGTTTGCTCTCAAGACCGGCGCACCACTGCTCGGCATTCTCGATTCGGGCGGAGCTCGCATTCAAGAGGGCGTGGTCGCGCTCAGCAACTACGCGAAGATCTTCCGGCTCAACACGATGTGTTCGGGCGTGATTCCGCAGATCTCGATCGTGATGGGCCCGTCTGCGGGTGGCGCGGTCTACTCCCCAGCGCTCACCGACTTCGTCATCATGGTCGACAAGACGAGCCACATGTTCGTCACCGGCCCCGACGTCATCAAGACGGTCACCGGCGAAGAGGTCGGCTTCGAAGAGCTCGGCGGTGCCCTCACCCACAACAAGACGAGCGGCGTCTCGCACTACCTCGCGAGCGATGAGCACGACGCCCTCGACTACGCACGCACGCTGATCAGCTTCTTGCCAGACAACAACCTGGCCGAGGCGCCCATTTACGACAGTGAGACCGCGCTCGAGATCACCGACAGCGATCGCAAGCTCAACAGCATCATTCCCGACAGCCCGAACCAGCCCTACGACATGGTCACGGTCATCGAGGCGATTCTCGACGGCGGGGATTTTCTCGAGGTGCAGCCGCTGTTCGCGCCGAACATGCTCATCGGCTTCGGTCGCGTCGAAGGCCGCACGGTCGGCATCATCGCAAACCAGCCCAAGCAGATGGCCGGCACGCTGAACATCGACGCGAGCGAAAAGGCCGCCCGCTTCGTGCGTTTCTGCGATGCCTTCTCGATTCCGATTCTGACCCTCGTCGACGTGCCCGGCTACCTGCCCGGCACCGAGCAGGAGTTCAACGGCGTGATTCGTCGCGGCGCGAAGTTGCTCTACGCCTACGCAGAGGCAACAGTGCCGCTTGTCACGATCATTACGCGCAAGGCCTACGGCGGCGCATACATCGTGATGGGCTCAAAGCAGATGGGGGCCGACTTCAACATCGCATGGCCCACCGCCGAGATCGCCGTCATGGGCGGCGCGGGCGCTGTGAACATTCTCTACCGCAAAGAGCTGGCAGCTGCAGCCGAGCGCGGCGAAGACGTCGAGGCGCTGCGCGCGCAGCTCACCGCGAAGTACAACGCCGACGTCACGTCGCCGTTCCTCGCGGCCGAGCGCGGTGAGCTCGACAACGTGCTCGAGCCCGCAGGCACCCGCCTCGCAGTGATCAAGGCGCTGCGCGGCCTGCGCGGCAAACGCACCGAGCAGCCGGCGAAGAAGCACGGAAACATTCCGCTGTAACCGACGGCCCAAGCCTTCGCAGCACGACCGCCTCACCGCCTCACTTTGGAGCCAGCGTGACACAGACACCCCAACGCGGTAAGCACCGCGCAGACGACAGCGACAGCACCGTGCTGCCCCCCGATGCAGCGGCACGCGACGCCGCAAAGCGCGATGAGGCCGGCCCCCAGGACCAGGCTTTGACGGGTGACGGGTTCGTGTTCGCCACTCGCGGGGTGAGCGACGAGGAGCGCGCCGCGGTGATCGCGGTGCTGACCCAGGTGAGGGCAGAAGAGACCGAGCAGGTGCGCCGCGTCGAGCGCCGCGAGCACTTGCCCTGGTCGCGCTCGCAGCGCGTGCCGCAGCCTTTCGGCGATCTGCTGATCGACGGCTAGGCCGCGCCGACGATTCGATGGCTAGACCGCGCCCGCACGATCGGCGCACTACGACGCTGAGGCTACCTCGCTAGGGTGGAGCTTATGGCTACGAACTCTGGGCTCGCGAAACAGCAACTGCTTGCGGGGCTTGAACGCGGCATGGCCCTGCCATCTGTCGGCCTCGCGATGCCCGCCCCGCAAGAGAACGTGCGCAACTCTGCGGTGCTCATCCTCTTCGGCGAGCTCGACAGCGTGCCCGCTGCGGCAGATGCACCGCAGCATGTCACACCTGATCTCGACGTGCTGCTGACGCGGCGATCGAGCGGTCTGCGCAACCACGCGGGGCAGATCGCGTTTCCCGGAGGCGGGGTTGAGCCGAGCGATGCCGACCGCGCGGCGACCGCGCTCAGGGAGGCTCACGAAGAGACCGGCCTCGACCCGAGTGGCGTCGACGTGCTCGGTGCGCTGCCCGATGCGCACATTCCGGTGAGCAACTATCTCGTCACCCCGGTGATCGGCTGGTGGCGTCTGCCGAGCGACGTCGCGGCAGATAGACAAGAGTCGATCGAAGTGTTTCGGGTGCCGGTCGCAGAGCTGCTCGACCCCGACGCCCGCGGCACCTGGCAGCTGCAGTACGCCGGCAACACCATGCGCGGGCCCGCCTTTCAGCTCGGCCCTCAGTTTGGCAGCCACGTCGTGTGGGGGTTCACCGCTATGCTGCTCTCGGGCATCTTCGAAGCCATCGGCTGGGAGCGACCGTGGGATCACGAGCGCGTCTTCGAGGTCTCGCGATAGCCCGCGTCAATCGGCAACGCACGCACTAGTCTGTGACCATGAGCGCAACAGGCAATCAGACGAAGGCGACGAGCATTCCCGCGATCGAACGCGCAAGCGAACGCTCTTGGGCTGACTGGCTCACCCTGTTCGAGGCCAAGGGTGCGGCGAAGCTGCCACACTCCGAGATCGCCAAGGTCGCGCTCGCCGCACTGCCCGAGAGCCTCCAGAACCCGCACTGGTGGGCGCAGGGCGTTGCCATCGCGTTCGAGCAGCACGCTGGCTTGCGCGTACCGGGGCAGTCGTCGACGGGTGATTTTCGGGTCAGCGCGAGCCGCACGATGTCTTGCGATCGCGACGAGGCCATAGAGCGTTGGATCGCCCGCTTCTCGGGCAGCACACACCTCGGCCACGAGACGCAATCGGTGCGGCAGTCGCGCACCGAGAAGCGCAGCTTCTGGCGTGCCTCACTCGACGGCGCGGGCAAGCTCGAGGTCGCCGCAGAGGCGAAGCCCGACGGCCGCGCCCTCGTCTCGATCTCGCAGTCTGGGCTCTCTTCGCCCGACACGATCGAGGCGTGGCGCGCCCACTGGAAGGCATGCCTCGGCGGGCTCTGATCCTCGCCACTACCCGCTCACATGAGCAATCAGAACGGCGAACGCGAACGCTACACTTGAGCGCATGAGCGAATCACAAGAGACCACCCCAGAGGCCCTCGCCGCCGAAGCAGCGCGCGTTATCGCCGAACTCAGCGGCGTGCAGAAGCACGACATCGCACTGACCCTTGGCAGCGGTTGGGGCAAGGCAGCAAGCGCAATCGGTGAGATCGTTTCTGAGATTCCTGCCGAGCAGGTGCCCGGCTTTCACCCCGCGGCCGTGGTCGGCCACGGCGGCAAGCTGACCTCGATCCGCATGGCCGATGGCCGCCACGCGCTGATCATCGGCGCTCGCACCCACTTCTACGAGGGTCGCGGCGTGCGTGCGGTGGTGCACGGCGTGCGCACCGCCGCTGCAACCGGCGCCAAGACGATGGTGCTCACGAACGGCGCCGGCGGCGTCAACCCGGCGTTCACGCCCGGCCACCCCGTGCTGATCAGCGATCACATCAACCTCACTGCTGCATCGCCCATTGAGGGCGCGAACTTCGTCGACCTGACCGACCTCTACTCGCCTCGACTGCGCGATCTCGCTCGCACAGTCGACCCGAGCCTGAATGAGGGCGTCTACGTGCAGTTCACCGGCCCGCACTACGAGAGCCCTGCTGAGGTGCGTTACGCGGGCATCATCGGTGGCGACATCGTCGGCATGTCGACCGCGCTTGAGGCGATCGCCGCGCGCCAGGCCGGTATGGAGATCCTCGGCTTCTCGCTCATCACCAACGCGGCTGCCGGCATCTCAGAGACTCCGCTCAGCCACGAAGAGGTGCTCGAGGCCGGCCGCGAAGCAGAGCCGAAGCTTGCAGCTCTGCTCGCAGCGCTCGTGCCCCAGCTGCCGTAACCCGCGCGAGAGTCGGCCGCGGGCAGGCTGACCACCACGGATGCGAATGGCCGCGATCCCTTTCGAAAGGGGTCGCGGCCATTCGCATCCGTTCGTTCTCTCAGTCGTCGAGGGTGTACTTCCCCGAAACGTCATCGAAGCGCGCCGTCTGCCCTGGTTGTACCTCGTTTAAGAACCCACGCACGAATGGAAAGTCACCCACGAAATGGGAGACCGACCATACCTCATGATTCGTGGCCTCCGCCATGTACTCGGGCGACTCGAAGCCCGTCACTGACTCCAGCCGATCGGCGTGCACCGTCACCCAACGCGGCGGATGCTCGCTATGAAGCTTTGACAGGAACACAGGCATCTTTTCGACCATCATGCGGTCGACCTGCGATTCGCCGGATCCGAGCGGAAGCTCTTGCGGTTTGGTTCTGCGTCGAAAAAATCCCATAGTCAGCACCTTCTCACTTGCAACACTGTGTCCAAGATAGCCGAGACCAGCGAGCAGAACCCGTTATCGCTACCGGTCGCAGCTGCAGCGGTCGGCCTCAGGCACGCCGGCAAGCGCCTCTTCAATGTGCTCACCGCACCCTGCCCAGGTCGGCTTGCCGCAGCGCTCACAGCTCACTCGCGCACACATATTGTTCTCCTTAACATAAGTAATCTTCGCCGAAAGCGGCATCGATCAGAATTGAAGTGGTCTTTAGCCGGTGACAAGAACCCCTTCACCGAGCACCGCACGTAGGGTGAGCATACCGCCAGAAAGTGAGGCGGAGTCAAAACCGGCCTGCGAGAGCACCCGGTTCGCGATGTGCGAGCGCACGCCTGAGCCGCACAGTGCTCGAACCGGTCTTCCTTCGGCGGCGGCACGCACCTCTTCGATTCGTCCACGGAGCTCCGTGTGCGGCACATGCAGCGCGCCAGGCAGGTGCCCGGCAGCGAACTCGGCTTTGCTTCGCACGTCGAGGATCAGCGCCGAATCGCACACGGACTCCCACTCTTCGGCGTACCAAAGCTGCAGCACCCCGTCGATGACGTTCGCGCCGACCATGCCGATCATATTGACCGGGTCTTTGGCGCTGCCGTAGACGGGCGAGTACGCGAGGTCGAGGTCGATGAGGTCTTCCACCGCGAACCCTGCCCGGATCGCAGTCGCAAGCACGTCGATGCGTTTGTCGACGCCCTGTTTTCCGAGACCCTGCGCGCCAAGCAACACACCATCGCCCTTGCGAATGTGCACCACCAGCGCCATCTGTTCGGCGCCCGGAAAGTACCCAGCGTGTTGCGCGGGATGCAGATGCAGCGTCTCGTGCTCGATGCCGGCCTGTTCGAGCGATGCCCGATTGGCTCCGGTCATTGCCGCGGTAAGTTCGCCGACGCGCACGATCGCGGTGCCGACGGCAGTAGGGATCTCGCGAGCACGCTCTCCGAGCAAAATATGGTCGGCGATCTGGCGGCCCGCACGGTTCGCGGGGCCCGCGAGCGCTACCGGGCGGCGAATGCCCGTGACTCGGTCGATGGAGATCACTGCGTCGCCGGCCGCGTATACGCCCTCAAGGTTGGTGCGTCCGTGCGCATCGACCACCATCGCGCCGCGCTCGCAGACGACTCCCGAGGCCTCGAACACTGCGGTGTCCGGACGAACACCGACCGAGAGCACAATAAGGTCAGCTTCGAGACTGCGCCCGTCGCTGAGCACGACGACATCGTGTTCGACGCCGTGCTCGATTGCCTGTGCTGCGACCCCGGCACGCACCTCGATCCCGAGCCTGCGCAGTTCGGCGGTCACTCCTGCGGCGATCTCCCGCTCCAGGGGTGGCAGCACGTGCGGCGCGAATTCGATCAAGTCGACCTGAAGTCCCTGCAGGCGCAGAGCCTCAGCAGCTTCAACTCCGATGAAACCCGCACCGAGCACCACTGCATGCCGGGCGGGCGCTTCAGCCGATCCTGCGGCGCTGCCCTCAACGCGCTCACGCAACGCGATAGCGTCGGCTACGGTGCGTAGCGTGCGCACCCGGGGAGAGTCGAGGCCATCGATCGGTGGTCGCGCCGCGACTGCGCCGGGGGCGAGGATCAGCGCGTCGTAGGGCAGTTCAAAAGCTTCCTGCGCGCCGCGCACGCTGACCCGCTTCGCCGCTGCGTCGACACCCACCACCTCGTGATTCACGCGCACATCGAGGTCGAGCGCGGCGCGCAATGACTCCGGGGTGTTCAGCAGCAGGCTTTCACGGTCTGCGATCTCTCCGCCGACGAAATATGGGAGCCCGCAGTTCGCGAACGAGACGTGTTCGCCGCGCTCGAGCACGATGATGTTCGCCTGCTCATCGAGCCTGCGCGCTCGTGCGGCGGCGCTCATTCCCGCGGCCACCCCACCTACGATGACAATGTTTTTCACGGTCTGCTCCGGTGCCACGCTCACGCTAGACCTGCGCTCCGTCACTGCGTTCGCCCGACTCTTGAGCTGCGATCTGTGCTCGCACCTCGTTCATGTCAAGCGCACGTACCCCCGCAATCAATTGCTCGAGTTGCGCTGCCGAGAGCGCACCAGCCTGCGAGAAGACGATGACGTTCTCTCGGAAGACCATGAGCGTCGGGATGGATGTGATCTGGAACCCGGCGGCGAGCTGTTGCTCGGCCTCGGTGTCAACCTTGGCGAACACGATATCACTGTGCGTCTCGCTTGCGGCCTCGAACACCGGGGCGAACGCGCGACACGGGCCGCACCAGGCGGCCCAGAAGTCTACGATCACGATGTCGTTCTGCGTGACCGCCTGTTCGAAGGTATCAATAGTGAGTGCTTTTGCTGTCATAATGACCAGAATACCCCCGGGGGTATCTTTTGTCTACCGTGGGCGCTCACTTGCCAAACAATCTCCTCAAGAACCCTCCCTGGGGCTTGGATTCATCGATCTCTCGCCGAGCGTGCGATCCGCCACACCATTGCCCCTCGGGCACGCCCGCTTTCACCAGGGCGACGTGCTGCCCGCAGCCCGCCCAAGTCGTCTTTTCACACACCCGACACCGCACTGCACGACACATAACTCTCCTCAATTCCCAAGACGCAGTCTCGTTCTCATTTAAAAGCGGGCAGTTACCCATTAATACCCCATGGGGTATTTTTCATTATACCCTCTGGGGTATCATTGGATGTATGGATGCACACACAGTGGAGACCGCAGAGGCCAAGCGCAAGATCGTGAACCGCCTGCGCAGAGCTCATGGACAGCTTGGCGCGGTCATCGCCGCAGTCGAGGCAGATGCCAGCTGCAGGGACGTCGTACAGCAGCTCAGCGCCGTGTCGAAAGCGATCGATCGTGCGGGATTCCTCGTGGTCTCCACCGCGCTCAAAGACTGCCTTGCGAACCCGGAAGACCCACAGAAGCTTGACTCCGACGAGTTGGAGAAACTCTTTCTCTCGCTCGCTTGAACCAATCGCACGCGGGCCCTTCGTTCGTGGTGGTGGTAGTTTGAGATGATTCGAACCCACAGGGGCATGTGAAAGGTGGGAGATGGCAGTCGATACGATGCTCGAGACACAGGTACGCGACTGGATCGACGCCGATCCAGACCCCGAGACGAGCACTGAGGCGTCAACGCTGCTTGCGAGCGCGCTCGCAGGTGACTCAGCGGCCGAGGCTAAGCTGCGCAGCGCCTTCGCCGGGCGACTCGCGTTCGGCACCGCCGGGCTTCGTGCCGAGCTCGGGGCAGGCCCTGCTCGCATGAACCGCGTCGTCGTGTCTCAGACAAGCGCCGGCTTTGCAGCATTCTTGCTCGAGCGCGCCGCTCGCGGCGAGACCGCCAACCCGCCGAGCATCGTCATCGGCTACGACGCCCGCATCAACTCCGACGTGTTCGCTCGCGATACCGCCGAAATCATGGCTGGCGCGGGGCTCAAGGTCACGCTGCTGCCGAAGGCAATGCCGACGCCGGTGACCGCCTTTGCGGTGCGGCACTTGGGTGTGTCTGCCGGAGTCATGGTGACCGCGAGCCACAACCCGCCCCGCGACAATGGCTACAAGGTATACCTCGGCGATGCCGATGCGGGGTCGCAGATTATTCCTCCCGTTGACGGAGAGATCTCCGCGCAGATCGACCTCGCAGCCGCGATTCCGCTCGCTTCGCTGCCCCGTTCGACGAAGTACACAATCGCGGGCGACGAGGTGCAGCAGGCCTACATCGACCACGTCTCGGGCGCGGTGCGCGCAGGCCTTCCAAACGACCCGAACAGCGCAACCGGCGATATCCCACTGGCCGCACACGTGCCGCTCAGCATTGTCTACACTGCCATGCATGGCGTTGGCTCAGAGACCGCGAAGCGAGTGTTCGCATCACTCGCACTGCCCGAGGTCGTGCCAGTGCCCGAGCAGGATCAGCCCGACGGCGCGTTTCCGACAGTGTCGTTTCCGAACCCGGAAGAACCAGGCGCCCTCGATCTCGCGTTTCGCACGGCGCGCCAGCATGACGCCGAGCTGATCGTCGCGCACGACCCCGATGCCGATCGCCTTGCGATCGCGCTCCCCGACCCGAGCGCAGCAGACGGATACCGCCGCCTCACCGGCAACGAACTCGGCCTGCTGCTCGGTTGGCGTGCTGCTGAGCGCGCACGCGTGCGCGCTCAGGGCTCGGGCCAGGTGGCCACCGGTTCGCTCGCCTGCACCCATGTTTCGTCACCCGCGCTCGGAGCTGTAGCCCGCGCATACGGGCTCGACTATGCCGAGACACTCTCGGGGTTCAAGTGGGTCTCGCGCGTGCCCGCCCTGCTGTTTGGCTTTGAAGAAGCCATCGGCTACCTCACCCACCCCGAGGTGATTCGCGACAAAGACGGCATCTTGGCGAGCGCCGATGCGATCGCGATGACGCGCGAGGCAAAGCTCGCGGGCAAGACCCTCTGGGATCTGCTCGACGATGCCAGCATGCGGTTCGGCCACTTCGCAAGCACTCAGGTGGTGGTGCGCCTTGGAGGCATGGCCGAGGCGACGCAGCTTGCCGAGCGATTGCGCGCGCAGCCGCTCACCGAGCTTGGCGGAGTCGCGGTCACCGATCTACAAGACCTGCTGGTGCCGGGCGCCGCGGCAGTGCCGGCAAACGTGCTCTGCTACACCCTCGCAGACGACACTCGCGTCATGATTCGCCCGAGCGGCACCGAGCCGAAACTCAAGGTCTATATCGACACGTTTTCTGACGCGGGATCGCTCGAACAACGACAGCAGGCCGCTGTGGGCGCGCTCGCGACTGTTGAGGCGGCGCTGCGCGAGTACCTGGAGCGAGCGGCGGCATAGTCGTGCACCCGGTCGCATGGCGCGCAGCTGACGCAGCCTCGCTGCTGCTTGCACCGGGGCTCAAAGATCACAAGTATTCTCGAGGAGTCCTCGGGCTACGCACGGGGTCGGCGAGCTACCCGGGCGCGGCGGTGCTGAGCGCAGAAGCTGCCTGGCGCACCGGGGTGGGGCTTGTGCGCTATATCTCACCCATTGACGAGGCATCGCCCGATTTCGGCCTGCCCTCACCCGCGGCGGCGATCCTCGCGGTTCGCCCTGAGACGGTGTTTTCGGGGGATCGCGGCGAGGATCGAGGCCGCTGCGACGCGTGGCTCATCGGCAGCGGCACCGATCCTGTTGCACGAAGCTTCGGTGAGCACGAGGCGCTGCTTGACCTGCTCGCCGGCTCCGCACCGGTCGTCGTCGATGCTGGGGCACTCGGGTTGGTCGCAGCGCAGCGCCCCACGGCTCCGGTGATCGTGACCCCGCACCAGGGCGAGTTCAGCGCGCTGTGGGTCTCGTCGGGGCTCGAGCCTGCGGGCGCCGACGAGTTGGCGCCCGAACAGCGGGCCTCGATCCTCGCCGCTCATCTTGGCGTGACCGTATTGCTCAAGGGAGCTCGAACCCTCGTCGCGGCTCCCTCTGGCGAGGTCTTCGCGCATGGGCCCGCCACCCCTTGGCTGGCAACGGCCGGCACCGGCGATGTGCTTGCCGGCGTTCTCGGTGCGCTCGTCGCAACCCATTCGAAGCGCGTACGCGACGACGGGCTGCTGCTCGCGAAACTTGGAGCGACCGCAGCGATGCTTCACGACGATGCCGCTCGCCTCGCGTCGGGGGATCACAAGGCGAGCGGCAGCGGCGGGCCGATCACGGCACTCGATGTTGCGCAGGCGCTCCCGAGTGCCGTCGCAGCGCTTCGCGGATAACCGGCATCACACCGGCCACCCGCGAAGCGTCCGCTACGAGTTGCTTCTCACGCTTCGTCGCCGCGCGACGATCAGCACGGAAGCACCCGCAAGCAAGAGCGCCAACGCGGCAGCGACGACTGCGGTGAGTTCGGCACCAGTGTTCTCGAGCTTGTTCGGAGGCACACCGTCGAACACGTTCGACACGAGCGCGTGCGCACCGTCCTCGCTAATGACGATCTCTTCACGACTGCTGCCGTCGGTCTTGTCGCCCGCGATCGTGATCGAAGTCGACTTCGCCCCGCCGTCGCGGGTCTCGGTCAGTGTGCATCGAGCACCGGCTGGCAGCTCTGACTCTTCGTGCTGCTCGCCGGCCTTCAGCGTGAAGGTACGCGTGACCGGATCGCTCATTCCTTTCACGTCGCACACGAGCTCGAACGCGTACTCTGCTCGCAAATGATCATTCGCTACCGGGAACTGATCTGCACTGAGCACCGACTTCTCGACGATCAGGCCGCCGAGCGTGTAGGTGTTGCTCAGGTTCAGCAGAGTCTCGTCACCGGCACGCTCACGAATGCGAATCTCGGCCTGCAGCCCGTCCGTAGAGGGCGAAACCCCCGGCTGGGTTTCGATTGAGCGCCCGCTCTCACCGTGCGCACCGACTTCGCCCGACTCCGATGCGGTGCAATCGGCGCCTATCGGCAAACCAGGAACCGTCACGGACCCGTTCTTGGGCACCGACAGCAGTGCCGAGGCGCCAAGGTCGAGCGCGACACGTTCGGGGTCGGCGACGCCGCTCGGCACCGTGCACTCGAGCGCTACGGGGAACGACTCGGGTGCATTGTCTGCACCTGGGCCAGTGACGACCTTCGATACCACCAGCGGGGCGGTCTTCACTGTCACGCCGGCGCGCTGGGGCGCCGAGGGCAGGTTCACTCGGTTGCCCGAGGTATCCCAGGCGATCACACCGTTCTGGTTCCAGGCGAACTGCGGGGTCGCAAACTGCTCGAGGGTGGCGTCGAGCCCCTCCTCTGAGACATCGACCACGCGGTTGACCGTCTCGAATTCGAGCACAACGTTGCCCGCAGGCTGCAGTGGCGCAGCAGTCATGTCGATATCGACGCGGATGCCGGCGATATCGGCGATGTCGCCAGAGTAGGCGTCGAGCGCCGTCCACACGTTCGCCGGGTTCGCAACGGTGTCGGAGCAACTCGGGTCGGACACCCAGAGGGAGCTTCCCGGCGTCGACCCGACGCAGGCGGCCAAGTTGGTGGTGACGTCGATCTTCACGACGGCCCCGCTCGGCAGGCCCGAGAAGCGGAAGATGCTAGTCGGGTCATTGCCCACGAGCACCGGCCTGAAGGTGGAGCCTCGCGCTGCGCCGCCCGCGAGCATCTTGTCGCCGATCGACGGCATCATGTCGACGATCACCATGCGCGACAGCGGGTTGCTGCCGGTGTTGAGGTGCTGCAGCTTCCAGGTGTCGGTCGCGCCGACCGCGGTGTACGAAGCGCAGGGGTTGCGCGTATAGTCGGAGCCGATCGGGCGGTAGCTGCCCAGATCGGAAGAGCGTCGTGTAGGGAAAGAGTGTAGAGCTCGGTGG
>CALCJF010000035.1 GCA_937967375.1 uncultured Leucobacter sp. | reverse complement strand
GCGGCTTCCAGGGCGAGGTCGACGTGATGGACACCTGGGCGACTTCCTCGCTCACCCCGCAGCTCGCGGGCGGCTGGGAGCGTGACCAGGAGCTTTACGACCTGGTGTTCCCCTTCGACCTGCGCCCGCAGGGCCAAGACATCATTCGCACCTGGCTGTTCTCGACGCTGCTGCGCAGCGAGCTCGAGTCAGGCAAGCTGCCGTGGCGTCACGCGGGCATCTCGGGCTGGATTCTCGACCCCGACCGCAAGAAGATGTCGAAGTCGAAGGGCAACGTGGTGACTCCGGCGGGCATGCTTGAGCAGCACGGCTCTGACGCCGTGCGCTATTGGGCCTCCTCGGCAAAGCTCGGCACCGACGCCTCGTTCGACCCGCAAAACCCCACGCAGATCAAGATCGGTCGCCGCCTCGCAATCAAGCTCTTGAACGCGGCGAAGTTCACGCTCTCGTTTGACGACTCGGCAGCGGGTACCGTCACCGAGGCCCTCGACCGCTCGATGCTCGCGAACCTCGCGCAGGTCGTCGAGAACGCCACCCGCGCGTTCGAGAACTACGACCACGCACGCGCGCTCGAGCTCACTGAGTCGTTCTTCTGGACTTTCTGCGATGACTACCTCGAGCTCGTGAAGGAGCGCGCCCACGGTGGCGAGGGCCAGGCACAGGCATCGGCGGTAACTGCGCTGCGCGCAGCGCTCTCGGCGTTCGCCCGCCTGTTTGCGCCGTTCCTGCCCTACGCCACCGAAGAGGTGTGGTCGTGGTTCGAAGCGGGATCGGTGCACGTCGCTGCATGGCCCGAACCGGCTGAGGCGCGCGCCCTCGCGGGCGAAGACGCAGACCCCGAGTTGCTCGCCCTCGTGGGGCGCGCGCTGATCGGAGTGCGCGGCGCCAAGACTGCCGCGAAGGCTTCGCAGAAGACTCCGGTCGAGCTCGCGATCGTGCACGCACCCGCTGCCGAGGCCGAGCGTCTTCGCCTTGCGGCCGAAGACCTGGCTGGCGTCGGGCGAATTGCCGAACTGCGTATCGAGGCAGCCGACGTTGAGTCGGCTCGCGTCAGCGAGATTCGACTTGCCCCGACCGAGGCCGCAGGCTAGGTCCACCCATGCAGTTGGGGGCGCGCTGGCGGGTGGGTGATCCACCTCACCGTAGCGTGCCCCCAATTCTTCACGAGTCGATCGCGATCCAAGAATCCCAGCACCCCGGTGCCACTTCTTGGACACTCACTTGGCTCGAGGGTCGGCCGCGGTGCGCACTCGACGATCTGGTGATCGTGACGCTCGACGCCGAAGGTCGACCTGCCTTGATTTCTGCGAGCAGCGAGCATTCGATTCCGGGGGCTGACCCGGATGACGATGATGACGACGACAATTGGTTAAGCTGACCGTAAATACCCGGAGGACCGAAATGTCTCATCGCAAGCAGATTCTCGTGAAGTCAGTTCTCGGAACCATGACTGCCGCCGCCCTCGTTCTCGGCGTTGCCTCGTGCGCACCTGAGCCCGGCGAAGCCGCCGGCAGCATCGACAAAGAGACGCAGACCACCAGCCCGGAGACCGAGTGGGGCGGGCAGGATCAGCCTGAGGAAGATCTGCAGACCACGCTTCCCGCGAGCTTTCCCACTGATGTCTTCGTGATGCCCGAGGGCGTCACGATTTACAACGCCGGTGAGCGCGGCACCGATCAGTGGTTCTTGGTGTTGCGCGCAGCGGACGCGGCGGCGGCCACCAGCCTCTGGGAATCGATCGTGACAACGAACGGCTTTACTGTCACAGACGAGGTCGAGACAACGGAGGGCGGCGTCTCAGCGATGCTGAACAGCGTGACGCTCACCGTTCAGGCGCTCACGATTCCGCAGAAGGATGGCACCGTGCTGGTGAACTACGACCTTTCACGCATGTTGTAGCGAGGCCGTAGCGCCTGCAAGAGACGCGCTATGCGCTGCGTTCTGCACTGCTCGCCGTGCTCAACACGCGAGGCGCCGCCTCACCGAGCACTGCCTCACGCGTCACGATGACCTTCGTAATCTCGCTGTTCGAAGGCACATCGAACATCACCGGCCCGAGCACCTCTTCGAGAATCGCACGAAGGCCTCGCGCGCCGGTCTTGCGTTCGACGGCGAGCTGCGCGATCGCCTCAAGCGATGCGAGCTCAAACTCAAGCCCCACGCCGTCGAGCTCGAACATGCGCTGGTACTGCTTCACGAGCGCGTTCTTCGGCTCGGTGAGGATTCGCACGAGCGCTTCGATATCGAGCGGTTCAACCGTGGCCACCACGGGCAGTCGACCGATGAACTCTGGAATCAGACCAAACTTATGCAGGTCTTCTGGCTGCACCTTCGAGAGCAGCTCTGCCTCGTTGCGCTTGCTCGTGACCGGGGCGCCAAAGCCGATGCCACCCTTGCCGAGGCGCGACGCGATGATCTCTTCGAGCCCTGCGAATGCGCCGGCGACAATGAAGAGCACGTTCGTCGTGTCGAGCTGAATGAACTCTTGGTTGGGGTGCTTGCGGCCGCCCTGTGGCGGGATCGAGGCGACGGTGCCCTCGAGAATCTTCAGCAGAGCCTGCTGCACGCCCTCACCCGAAACGTCACGGGTAATCGATGGGTTCTCAGCCTTGCGGGTGATCTTGTCGACCTCGTCGATGTAAATGATGCCCATCTCGGCACGCGCAACGTCGTAGTCGGCGGCCTGCAGCAGTTTGAGCAGAATGTTCTCGACGTCCTCGCCGACGTAGCCTGCCTCGGTGAGCGCGGTCGCATCTGCCACGGCAAAGGGAACATTGAGCTGGCGCGCGAGCGACTGCGCAAGGTAGGTCTTGCCGCAGCCAGTCGGGCCGAGCATGAGAATGTTCGACTTCGCGATCTCGACCTGCTCGGCGATAGCCTCGGCGCTCGTCAGAGATTTCGTGGCGCGAACGCGCTTGTAATGGTTATAGACGGCGACCGCGAGCGACTGCTTTGCGCGGTCCTGACCGATGACGTACTGATCGAGAAAATCTGCGATCTCGCGCGGCTTATGCAGCGCGAACTCGTTCTGCTCGGTGGCAGAATGTTCGGCGAGACGCTCTTCGATGATCTCGTTGCACAGCCCCACGCACTCGTCGCAGATGTAGATCTGCGGGCCAGCGATCAGCTGCTGCACCTGCTTCTGGGATTTCCCGCAGAACGAACACTTGAGCAACTCACTGCTCTCGATCTTCGCCATATGCGCCTCCCCCAGATTTGAAAGTAATTTGCGGTTGCCCCGAGCCTAACCGGCACCGCTGACATTCGGCTTTTCGGCACGCCGCCCCGATGGAACGGCGTGCCGAAGCCGTGTTCAGCTTACTGCCCGAGAACCGGCTGCGGGTTCTTTCGGCTCGTCAGCACCTGATCGATCAGGCCGTATTCGAGTGCTTCGTTTGCGTCGAGAATCTTGTCGCGATCGATGTCGCGGTTGACCTGCTCGACGGTGCGCTTCGAGTGCTTCGACAGCGTGGTCTCGAGCCACTCGCGCATGCGCATGATCTCGCGTGCCTGAATCTCGATGTCGCTGGCCTGCCCGTGCCCGCCCTGACCGGTCGAGGGTTGGTGGATCAGCACCCGAGCGTTCGGCAGCGCGAGGCGCTTGCCCGGGGTGCCGCCGGCCAGCAGCACTGCCGCGGCAGATGCCGCCTGCCCGAGGCAGACGGTCTGAATGTGCGGCTTGATGTACTGCATGGTGTCGTAGATCGCGGTCATCGCGGTGAACGAGCCGCCCGGCGAGTTGATGTACATGATGATGTCGCGCTCGGTGTCTTTGCTTTCGAGCACGAGCAGCTGCGCCATGATGTCATCTGCCGAGGTATAGATCGGAAGAGCGTCGTGTAGGGAAAGAGTGTAGATCTCGGTGGTCG
>CALCJF010000034.1 GCA_937967375.1 uncultured Leucobacter sp. | reverse complement strand
CGACGTCGAACACCTTCATCGCGGTGCGCAGCACGATCGCGCCGGCGAGAATCTGGTAGCCGCGCTCGGGGGTAATGCCCGGAAGATACTCGCGCACCGACCCAGGCATCTCGCGAAGCGTCGGCTCCCACTCACGCAGACCGGTGTAGTGCAGCGGCGCAAGCTCGCCTGTCACCGGATTCGCCGGGCCGCCAATGAGGCGCCCAAGTGAGCGAATGGTCTTCGAGGTGCCGACGACGCGCGTTGGCGCCGGACGATCCGAGAACATTTTCTCGCGAGCCTCGGTGAACACCTGGCGCGCGTGCGCCCGCAATTGCGACACCGCCTCGCGAGGCGGCGGATCCTCGCTCAAAAAGTTGACGGTCGTGCGCCCGGCACCGAGCGGCAACGACAGCGACACGTCGGGATACTCATCGGCACCCTGAGCGATCTCGAACGACCCGCCGCCAATATCAAAGAGCAGGATCTCGCCCGCCGACCAACCGAGCCAACGCCGCACCGCGAGCATCGTGATGCGCGCCTCGTCTTCTCCCGAGAGCACCTGCAGCTTGATGCGGCACTCGAACTCGACACGCGCGAGCACCTGTTCGCCGTTCGGGGCCTCGCGAATTGCCGAGGTCGCGGTCGCGATCAAGTCATCGACGCCGATGCGCGCGACGGTATCGACCGCCTCGCGAATCGCGTTGATAATGAGCTGCTGCCCCTCCTCAGTGATGCACCCCTGCTCATCGAGGTAACGCATCAACCGCAGCGTCGAACGCTGCGAGTGATACGGCACCGGGCTCGCACCCGGGTGTGCATCAACAATGAGCAGGTGCACGGTGTTACTACCGACGTCGATGACTCCGAGGCGCATGGTGAGATTCTATGGGGTCGCGACCGAAGCCCCGTGCGCGGCTACACCATGCTCTTGGGGTGCCAGACCGTCTTCACCTCGGTAAACGCCGCGATACGCTGCGGCGAGGCGAGGATCTCGCCCGGCTCGAGCACGCGCTTGAGCGTCTCGGCGGCACGCATCTGCAGATCGACCCAGTCGAGCTCGCCAGCGCCCACAAGGTCGACAGCGTTCACGTCGGAGTGATCGGCGAGCCACGGTGCCATCTCGGACGGCGACCCGGTGAGAATGTTGACCACGCCACCCGGCACGTCGCTCGTCGCGAGCACCTCGGCGAAGCTGATCGACGAAAGCGGGTACTGCTCGCTTGCGATGACCACGACGGCGTTGCCTGACACCAAAGCCGGGGCTACTGCAGACACCAGGCCAAGCAGCGAGTCGTCTTGGGGCGCGACAATCGCGACCACGCCGGTGGGCTCGGGCGCAGAGATGTTGAAGTATGCGCCCGCGACCGGGTTCAGGTTGCCGGCAACCTGCGCGTACTTGTCGCACCATCCGGCGTACCAGACCCAGAGGTCGATCGCCGCGTCGACCTGAGCACCTGCGGCAGCGGCCGAAACGCCCTGCTGCGCGACGATCTCGTCAACGAACTGCGCACGGCGACCCTCGAGCACCTCAGCCACACGGTAGAGCACCTGGCCGCGGTTGTAGGCGGTCGCGCCCGCCCACTTCGATTGTGCCGCGCGGGCCGCGAGCACCGCATCTCTCGCGTCTTTGCGCGAGGCCTTCGCGGCATTCGCGAGAAACTCACCCTTGGGCGAGCGCACCTCGTAGGTTCGACCCGACTCGCTGCGCGGAAACGCGCCGCCGATGGCGAGCTTGTATGTCTTCGGAACGGTCAAACGAGCGCTCATGCCGAGGCCCCCTTCAGGTATGCCGCCAGGCCCTGCTTGCCGCCCTCGCGGCCATAGCCCGACTCCTTGTATCCGCCGAACGGGCTCGACGGGTCGAAGCGGTTGAATGTGTTGGCCCAGACGACGCCCGCCCGCAGGCGGTCAGCGACCGCGAGGATGCGCGATCCCTTGTCGCTCCAGATGCCTGCCGAGAGGCCGTAGGGCGTGTTGTTCGCCTTCGCGACCGCCTCGTCGGGGGTGCGGAAGGTGAGCACCGAGAGCACCGGCCCAAAGACTTCCTCGCGCGCGATGCGGTGCGAGGTCTCAACGCCCGTGAAGATCGTGGGCGCGAACCAGAAGCCCTGTTCGGGAATCTCGCACGCGGCAGTCCAGCGCTCGGCACCCTCGGCCTCGCCGATGTCACTCAGTTCGCGAATGCGAGCGAGCTGGGCGGCCGAGTTGATCGCACCGATGTCGGTGTTCTTGTCGAGCGGATCGCCGAGACGCAGGGTCGAGAGCCGGGTCTTCAGACGATCGATCACCTCGTCGTGAATCGACTCTTGCACGAGCAGGCGGCTGCCGGCGCAGCAGACGTGGCCCTGATTAAAGAAGATGCCGTTCACGATGCCTTCGACAGCCTGGTCGATGGGCGCGTCGTCGAACACGATGTTGGCGGCTTTGCCTCCGAGTTCGAGCGTGAGGCTCTTGCCGGTGCCCGCAACCGCTTTCGCGATGTCTCGACCGACGCCGGTCGAGCCGGTAAACGCGACCTTGTTCACGTCGGGGTGGCGCACGAGCGCGGCGCCGGTCGCGCCTGCACCGGTGACGATGTTGACGACGCCGGCGGGCAGGTCTGCCTGCTGCAGAATCTCGGCGAAGATCAGCGCGGTGAGCGAGGTCGTCTCTGCCGGCTTCAGCACGACGGTATTGCCGGCGGCGAGCGCCGGGGCAACCTTCCACGCGAGCATCAGAAGCGGGAAATTCCAGGGGATCACCTGGCCCGCGACGCCGAGCGACTGCGGGTTCGCGCCGACACCGGCGTGATCGAGCTTGTCTGCCCAGCCCGCGTAATAGAAGAACCAGGCGGCGACGAGCGGCACGTCGACGTCGCGACTCTCGCGAATGGGCTTGCCGTTGTCGAGGCTCTCGGCGACGGCGAGTTCGCGAGCCCGTTCCTGCACGAGGCGTGCAATGCGGAAGAGGTATTTGCCCCGATCGCGACCGCTCATCTTCGACCACACCTTGGTGTGGGCCTGGCGGGCAGCAGCTACCGCTGCGTCGACGTCTTCGTCAGAGCCGATCGCGATCGATGCGATGCGCGACTCGTCGGCGGGCGAGATGGTGTCGAACGAACCACCGCGCCCCTCTACGAACTCGCCGCCAATAAACAGGCCGTAGCTGTCTTTCAGCTGCAGAATGCTGCGCGACTCGGGAGCCGGCGCGTATTCGAGAAATCCCATGATGCTCCTTGAATGACCGATCAGTCGATCGTGACGTAGTCGGGGCCGGAGTAGCGGCCGGTCGTAAGTTTCTGGCGCTGCAGCAGCACATCGTTCAGCAGGCTCGATGCGCCGAAACGGAAGAGATGTGGTTGCAGCCACTCTTCACCGACGGTCTCGACCACGTGCACGAGGTATTTCACGGCGTCTTTCGAGGTGCGGATGCCGCCGGCGGGCTTCACGCCGATGCGCTCGCCCGTCGCGCGGTACCAGTCCCGCACGACCTCGAGCATGAGCAGCGTGACAGGCAGCGTCGCGGCCGGTTGCACCTTGCCGGTCGAGGTTTTGATGAAGTCGCCGCCCGCGAGAATCGCGAGCCACGAGGCGCGCTTGATGTTGTCGTAGGTCTTGAGCTCACCGGTTTCAAGGATCACCTTCAGCGAGGCGAAGCTGCCGTCGGGGCGTGCGCATGCCTCTTTGACCAGCATGATCTCGTTGTAGACCTTCGCGTAGTCGCCCGACAGAAACGCGCCGCGGTCGATCACCATGTCGATCTCGTCGGCACCGGCTGCAACGGCTTCGCGGGTGTCGGCGAGCTTGATTGCCATCGAGGATCGGCCGCTCGGAAAGGCGGTGGCGACCGCTGCGACCGAGATCAGACCGTCGTCGGGGTCACCGTGCAGTGCGCCGAGCGCGGTGACCGCGTGCGGCACCATGTCGCCGTAGACGCAGACTGCGGCCACTTGGGGGCAGCTCGGGTCTGAGGCGTCGGGATGCTTCGCTTTCGTGACGAGCGAGCGCACCTTGCCTGGCGTATCGGCTCCCTCGAGCGTGGTGAGGTCGATCAGGGTGATGATCTTGTCGAGCGCCCAGGCCTTCGACGAGGTCTTGATCGACCTCGTGCCGAGCGCAGCCGAGCGCTGCTCGAGGCCGACCGCGTCGACGCCCGGCAGCCCGTGCAGAAAGCGACGCAGCGTTTCGTTGTCGGGGTTGCCCCCCAGCACGGCGCTGACGGCGCTGTCCGCGCTTGTCGCGGGTTCGATCGTCGTCATGTCTCCACCCTTCATTTCTTCGCTCTGCCCTTCATGTGTTTCACACTTCTTCCAAGAGTGCTCTTGCAGTGTCTTCGTCTGTGACCATGGTGGTGCACAGCCCCCCGCGCACGACCGTGCGCGCGATGTCGTGTTTCGCCTGACCCGCGGTCACGAAGATCGCGACCTTCGCGGCGCGCAACTGATCGAGGCCAAGCCCGAGCGTGCGCGAGTCGAGTTCGGGGTCGACGATGTTGCCGTCGGCGTCGACGTAGCGACCGAGCACGTCGCCGACCGCGCCGCGTCGGGTCAGCTCGTCGACGTCACCGGCCGAGAGATAGCCGTTCTCGACGTGCGCCGAGCTCTCATCGCATACCCCGGCAGTGAAGAGATAGGCATCAGCCTTTGCGGCCTGATCGAGCACGCCCGCAATCGTGCGGTCAGATTCGATGGCGCGCTTGGTCTCGAGGCGATCAAGGATGGCGGGGCTCGGCAACAGCACGGCATGCCCTGCTGCGCGCTTCGCGATGGCCGCGGCGAGCGGGGCGGCACCGCCGGGGCGGCGATTCACGCTCACTCCCCCGTTCATCTGTACGACCGTGACGCCGCGCGCCCAGCCGTCTTCGAGGCTCGACGCGACCGCGGTGAGCGTGCGCCCCCAGCTGACGGCGAGCGTGCGCGGCACCGGCCGGAGCATGGTGAGCTGATCCGCAGCTGCCTGCGCAACGCGCTTCAGGTCTTCGTCTGCGCTGTTCGAGGCAGGCACAACCACCGCCTCATGCAGTCCGAAGCGATCGCGCAGCTGTCGCTCGAGCCCGAGGCGACGAGCGCGCGGGTGCACGATCTCGATACGCACGATGCCATCTGCTCGCGCCTGTGAGAGCAGCCGCCCCACCTTGAAACGAGACAGGTCGAGCAGCGCACCGATCTCGTCTTGCGTCTTGCCCTCTTCGTAGTAGAGCTCGGCGACGCGCACGATCAGCAGATCTTTATCAGCGGCCAAACGACTCATACGAGAGATGGTACGCGGATTCGCACCTCTGCGCAGCTAATTGCTCATATGAGCAATTTCGATCCCGCGGGTGCGCGCTTGCGTCACCCTCTCGCTTCGCGCCCTTCGATCGCCTCGCGACGAGTCTTCGCCCAGCTCTTCGAGCCTCTCAGATACCGCCAGAGTGCGCGGTATACGACCGGAAAGATGAGCCACGAGTACAGCGCATACCCGTGCGCGAGAATCACCTGCGCGATGATGCGCAGCGGATTCAGCGTGCGCCTCGCGAACAGCACCCCCGCGACGCCCGGCACGATCGAGAAGATGTAGATCAGCACCGCGATCGGCACCGTCCAGCGGACTTCGACAAGACCCGTCGCGAACAGCACGATCGAGAGCACAACCGTCGCGCCGACAAATGCCTGCAGTAGCGGCGTCATGAGGTACCAGAACTGATCCCACTTCGCGACAAAACCGAGGTGCGGGTTTCTCGCCATCGCCGGCACGAGATCGAGCATCTGCCAGCCTCCCTGCGCCCACCGCGTGCGCTGCCGATAGAGCGCGCGCAGCGAGTTCAGTCCCTGTTGGTCGACGGTGACAACAGTGGACTGTCGCCCCTCCCAGCCAGCGCGAATCAGGCGCAGCCCGATATCTTGATCCTCCGTCAGCCGGCCCTCGCGCCACGGCCCAATGGTTCCGTATTGACCCGGCACCGCTACCTCGTTCAGTGCCTGCAAGCGGTTGAACTGCCCGTTGCCGCCCATGTTCGCCGTGCCCCAGCTCACTCGCCCCATCTGAAACACGAACCCAAATACCGAGAACTCGATGTTCTGCGCCCAGGTGAGCGGGCTGCGCCGGTTGTAGATGCGAACAAGAGATTGCACGCCCCCGACTCTGTCATCTGCGAAGTGATGCGCGACTTTGCCCGCCTGTCGGTCGAGCCGCCCATCGGCGTCGACGATGGTCACGATCACGCGGCGCGGATCCCAGCCCGAGAGATCGCCATGCGCCAGCAGGGTCCCTGAAAGATATCGCCACGCATCGTTGAGCGCCTCGGATTTTCCCTGCCGAGCATTGGGCGCGACGCGGGTCAGCACGGTCAAGTCGCGCTGATCCATCGTTGAGAGAATCTCGCCCGTACGATCGTCGGAGCCGTCGTTAATCACGAGAATACGTTTGTGGTCGACATCGACCTCGCGCAACCTGCCCACCGAATCCCGAATCGTGATCTCTTCGTTCAGTGCGGGCACGAAGAACACCCAGAGGTATTCCCCCTGGTCGGCTCTGCCGTGCACGGCTTTCGGCGCGCGTTCGGCCCGATGTATCGCAACCTGCGCACGGACAATGAGAATCGCGAGCGAAGTAGCCGAGCTTACGACGACGATCGCGGCAACCCAGAATATCGGCACCGCCCACCAAGGCAGCCCCAGATAGATGCTGAGCGTCCATTCCCAGGCGTCACCCGCAGCAACCCGCAGCTCTTCGATCACGCGCGCCCCCGCCGCCGCGCCAGCAGGTCGGTGCGGTTCATGTGCCTGAACACGGCGTCTTGCAGCGTATCGCCCTCGAACTGATCGGGCATCGCGCCACCGCGTCGCACCTGCGCAAGCGCCTGCACGATGCGCTCAGCGGCTCGGCCGTCGCCGTAAGGGTTCAGCGGCGCATTCGCACGGGCTGCAGCGAGTTCGGTATCGCTGCGGTCGAGCACGAGCGAGGCCGAAAGCACGATGTGCCCCGGGTCGGTGCCGACCAGCTCGAGCGTGCCTGCGGCGACTCCCTCTGAGCGCTCCGTCACACTGCGGGTCACGAGCACAGGAATACCAAGTGCCGGGGCCTCCTCTTGCACCCCACCCGAGTCGGTGATGATGAGCGAGGATCGCGCGATCAGTCGCATGAATGAGAAATAATCGCGCGGTTCGACGAGATAGACATTTCGATGTTCGCCGAGTCGCTCCAGCAGGGGCTGCCGCGCAATCGGGTTCGGGTGCATTGGCACGACAAATGCCGTCTCGGGGTAGCGCACGGAGAGCCGCTCGAGCGCGTCTGCGACACCTTCGAGCCCCTCGCCCCAGTTCTCGCGCCGGTGCGCGGTGACGAGCACGACGCGGCGGGCCTGATCCTCGTATATTTCTTGCAGGCCCGGCCCGAAGTCACCCTCGTGCTCTGCTGCGAGCATCATCATGTCGATCGAGGTGTTCCCGGTTACGACGATACGATCGAAGTCGATACCCTCATGTATCAAGTTCGCCTTATTCGCAGCAGTCGGCGCGAAATGTACTGCCGCAAGTCGCGAAATGATCTGCCTATTGCCCTCTTCTGGGAACGGCTCCATGAGGTTCGATGTACGAAGCCCTGCCTCAACGTGAACCACCGGAATCTGGAGGTTGAACGCCGCGAGCGCGGCCGCGCTCGCGGAACTGGTGTCTCCGTGCACCAAGCAAGCGATCGCCCCCTGAGGTCCCCTCCTGCCATCTGCCCGCATATCTTCGGGAACACTCTTCGCGGACCATAGCCTGTCGATTCCCACGATGATGCGGGCCACCATTTCGTTGAGCGACGGCACAACTCCCGCTTCGCGTCGAGAAGCGTGCAGTGTCGCGTCGATACGCATGCCTGCCTCGTGAAAGAGGTCAGCGACAAGCTCTTCATGCTGGCCAGTGCTGATCACGATGGGAAAAAATGCATCGGAGTGCTGCAGCGCCCGAATCACCGGGATCATCTTGATCGCCTCGGGCCTTGTGCCAATGGCCACGAGGATCGACATGCGGTTGCTTTGGCCCTTCGCCTGCTGCTCGGCATCGTGCACGAGCTTCTTAGTCGGGTTCGCTGGCTGCGGCGCGCGCGGGCGGGAAGGTACAGTCTGTGTTTCTTCAGTCATGATTCCCCCTTTCGCCCATCCTCCCAAGGCGTGGCTGGGAAGTCACGCTGAAATTTACGACACCGTACCGACTTTCTCTACACGGATCACCGCGTCGCCAGCGTCGGCAGACGCCGCAAGGTCAACGCTTCCCTCGATCGCCCAATCGTGGTCGCCAGCCGGGTCGTCGAGCACCTGGCGGAACCGCCAGGTGCCGCTCGCCGCGGCCGAGCGGTCAAGGGTGAGCAGGCCCGCAGAGCGCGCGGCCGCACCCGAGCCCATCGAATCGTATTCGTCGTAGTAGCTCTCGAGCGCTGCGTCCCACTCGCGCTCGCCGAACCCGTGCGGCCCGTCGAGTTCACCGAGCTCTTCGACCCGATCGAATGCGGCGGCAAGCACCCGTTTGAACACCGCGTTGCGAACCATCACCGTAAACGCGCGCTCGTTCTCGGTCACCGCGCGAACCGGCGGCGCCAGGTCTTCGTGCGCGCGGTGCGCCGCTGCAGCGGCGAGCGTCGCGTCGAGCACGCCGTCGTCTGCGTCGTGTTCGAGCGTCTGCGCCGCGTTCCATTCGTCGAGCAGGCTCGAATCGACCTGGCGAACGAGCTCGCCTAGCCAGTCGACGAGCGCGTTCAGTTCGTCGGTTTTCGCGGGTTCCGGTACCGTGCGCTCGATGGTGCGAAACGCGTCCGAGAGGTAGCGCAGCACCGTGCCCTCTGCGCGACCGAGATCGTAGGCAGACACGAAATCTCGAAACCCGAAGGCTCGCTCGACCATCTCCCGCACCACAGACTTGGGCCGCGGCTCGTAGTCGCGCGCCCACGGCACCTCTCTCGTGTACGCCTCGAAGGCCTCGTCGATGAGCTCTTTCAGCGGCTGCGGATGGGTGATCTCTTCGAGCCGCTCCATGCGCTCGTCGTATTCGATGCCCTCGGCCTTCATCTCTTGCACCGCCTCGCCGCGGGCCTTGTGTTCTTGCGCCCGCAGAATCGCACGCGGATCCTCGAGCGTCGCCTCGACGATCGAGATGACGTCGAGGGCGTAGCTGTCGGACTCAGGGTCGAGCAGTTCGATCGCAGCGAGCGCGAACGGTGAGAGCGGCTGGTTGAGCGCGAAGTTCTGCTGCAGGTCGACGGTCAGCTGCAGCACGTGCTTCGCGTGCTTGTCGAACGGGCTGAGATCGAGCGGCTCGTACGAGTCGGGCACGCCGAACGGCACCGCTTCGACGATGCCGCCCTGCCGCAGCGTGCGGAAGATGCCGAGCGCGGTGCGGGCGTGGCGAAACTGCGCGGCTCGCGGCTCGTGACTGTCGAAGATGAGGGCACGCATCGTGTCGAGCGCTTCACCGGGGCGCTGCTCGCCTCGCGCGATGACGCTGAGCACCATCGAGTGGGTAATGCGCATGCGGCTCACGAGTGGTTCGGGCTGCGCGGCGACGAGCTTCTCGAGTGTCTGCTCGCTCCAGGTCACGAAGCCAGCCGGGGGCGCCTTCTTCTTCGGCCCTTTGCCCACCTTCTTGCCAGACGCGGCTTTCGCGAGCGTTTTCGCGCTCTGTTTCGCATTCTCGACCTCGTGCTCGGGGGCCAACGCGATCACGTCACCCTCGGTGTCGAAGCCGGCGCGGCCCGCGCGGCCGGCGATCTGGTGAAACTCGCGCGCCGAGAGGCGACGCATCTTCTCGCCGTCGAACTTGGTGAGCGCGGTGAACACGACCGAACGAATGGGCACATTGATGCCGACACCGAGCGTGTCGGTGCCGCAGATAACGCGCAACAGGCCTCGCTGGGCAAGCTGCTCGACGAGTCGGCGGTAGCGGGGCAGCATGCCAGCATGGTGCACGCCGATGCCGCTGCGCACGAGTCGCGACAGGGTCTGCCCGAAGCCGGTTGCAAACTTGAAGTCGCCGAGCGCCTCGGCGATCTCGTCTCGCCCCTCGCGGTCGACCAGCTTGACGCTCGCGAGTGCCTGCGCTTGCTCGACTGCGTGCGATTGGTTGAAGTGCACCAGATAGGCGGGAGTCAGCCGTTCCTCACGCAGCCGCTCGACGGCCTCGTGCACCGTTTTCAGCTCGTAGGCGAAGCTCAAGGGCACCGGGCGCTCGACGCCGATCACTTCGGTCACCGACCTGCCCGTTCGTCGTTCGATGTCTGCGGCGAGCTCGGTGACGTCGCCGAGCGTCGCCGACATCAGCAGAAACTGTGCCTTCGGCATGGTCAGTAGCGGCACCTGCCAGGCCCAGCCCCGCTCGGGGTCGGCGTAGTAGTGAAACTCGTCCATCACGACCTGCGTCACGCCGCCGGCCTCGGCGTCGCGCAGCGCGAGGTTCGCGAGAATCTCAGCGGTGCAGCAGATGATCGGCGCGTCAGGGTTGATGCTCGAATCGCCCGTCACCATGCCGACGAGCTCTGGGCCGAAGGCGTCGACGAGGGCGAAAAACTTCTCGTTGACGAGCGCCTTGATCGGCGCGGTGTAGACCGTGCGCCCGCCCGCAGCGAGGGCTGAGAAGTGCGCCCCGAGCGCGACGAGCGACTTGCCCGTGCCTGTCGGGGTGGCAAGAATGACGTGCTCACCGAGCGCCAGGGCGAGCAGCGCCTCCTCTTGCGCCGGATAGAGCCCGAGCGAGAGCTCGGCTGCAACCCAGCTTTCGAAGCGGGTGTGCACGTCGCCGGGGTCGGGTCGCGCTGATCCTCGGGATGAGAATTCTTCGAGGATCGCGGCCAGGCTCATGCGCCCAACATTACCGCGCGCGACCGACTGCTCGGCACCGCGAAGCAGAGAGCTCTCGTGGGGCCATAGACTCGGAGAATGGCTGATCCCCTGCTCTTTCAACCGTTCGAACTGCGCGGAGTGACCATGCGCAACCGGCTCTGGGTCGCCCCGATGTGTCAGTACTCGGCCGCGTCGGAAGGCGACGACATCGGCGCGCCGAACGACTGGCATCAACTGCACCTCGGCGCGTTGGCTCGTGGCGGCGCGGGGCTCGTAGTGGTCGAGGCCACCTCCGTGGTGCCGGAGGGGCGCATCTCGCCCAACGATCTCGGCCTCTGGAACGATGCGCAGCAGCAGGCGTTCGAGCGCATCGTGACGCTCGCCCACGCGCACGGCGCGAAGATCGGCATCCAGCTCGCGCACGCGGGCCGCAAGGCCTCGACCTACCCCTGGCGCCCCGGCGCCCCCGAAGGCTCGGTGCCGATCGGCGAAGGCGGCTGGCCCACAGTCGCGCCCTCTGCCGTCGCGTTCGAGGGGTTGGCCGATCCTCGCGCTCTGACAGGCGGCGAGGTGCGCGAGGTCATCGACTCCTTCGTCGCCGCGGCTGCACGCGCGGTCGCCGCCGGTTTCGACGTCGTCGAGATTCACGCGGCGCACGGCTACCTGCTGCACGAGTTTCTGTCGCCGCTCAGCAATCTGCGCGACGACGAGTTCGGCGGTTCTGCCGAGGCGCGTGCGCTGCCGCTTCGCGAAATCGTGCGCGGAGTGCGCGCCGCACACCCCGAGCTTCCGATCATCGTGCGCCTCTCGGGCGACGAGTGGGTCGAAGGCGGCTTCGACGTCGAAGCCGCGGCACAGTTGGTCGGCTGGCTCGCAGCAGACGGCGCCGACATGATCGATGCCTCGTCGGCGGGCAACACCGCGCACGCCAAGATCGCGGTCGGCCCCTCGTATCAGGTGTGGATCGCCGAGCGCCTGCGTGCCGAGGGCCTGCCGGTCGGCGCCGTCGGGCTGATCACCTCGTCGGCACAGGCCGAGGGCATTCTCGCCACCGGGCAGGCCGACGTCATCTCTCTGGGGCGCCCGCTGCTCGCGAACCCACACCTGCCGATCACCTGGGCGAACGAGCTGCGCGCACCGAGCTCGCCTGATCTCACCCCGGTGCAGTACTTCAGGGCACGCTTCGCCTGACGCTTCGCCTGACGCTCCATTTCGTGGCATGACCGCACGGTAGCCTGTAGCCATGCACATCGAGGAGCTTTCACTCGTCGCCGTCGCGGGCCTGGTGCTCGTGGTGGCTATCGCCATGCTCGCCGGCCGAATCGGAATCGCCACTCCCCTCGTGCTCGTCGTCGTGGGCATCGGCATCGGATACCTTCCCGGTGTGCCGCTCATCGAGCTCGATCCCGAGATCATTCTGCTCGGGGTGTTGCCGCCCCTGCTGTATGCGGCGGCAGTGAACGTGCCGATCCTCGACCTGAAACGAAACGTGGGCCCGATCACCGCACTCTCGGTCGTGCTCGTGATCATCTCAGCGCTCGTCATCGGCGCGCTACTGCACCTGGTAGTGCCATCGATTCCGTTCGCCGCGGCCGTCGCCCTCGGTGCCGTCGTCGCCCCGACCGATGCGGTGGCGGCAACCTCGATCGGCAAGCGGGTCGGCATGCCGCCGCGCCTCGTCACCATTCTCGAGGGCGAGAGCCTGGTGAACGACGCGACCTCGCTCGTGCTGCTGCGCACCGCGATCGCCGCAACTGCCGGGGGCTTCGTGTTCTGGGAGGCTGCCGGTAACTTCGCGTTCGCGGTCGTGGTCGCCATCGCAATCGGCTTCGCGGTCGGCGTGGTCACCGTGTGGGTGCGTTCGAAGATGAGCAACCCCGTCTACGACACCGTCGTGTCGTTCGCGGTGCCGTTCATAGCATTTGTTCCTACCGAGTACGTTGGCGCCTCGGGTGTGCTCGCGGTGGTCGTGACCGGCCTCTACTCGGGGCATCACGCGCCCCGCAAGTTCAGCGCCATCTCGCGGGTGAACGAGCGCCTGAACTGGCGCACGGCGCAGTTCTTGCTCGAGAATGGCGTGTTCTTACTGATGGGGCTCGAGCTGCACAAACTCGTCGATGACATCGGTCACAGCGAGCTACACCTGCAGCACACCGCGCTCATCGGCCTCGGCGTGGTTGTCGTGCTCATTGTGCTGCGAATGGCATTCATGTGGCCGGTGACGTGGAGCCTCGCGAGGGCGCTCCCCCGATATGAGGCCAGGGCAGATGGATGGCAACGCATCGCAGCCCGCGTGCAGCGACACCCGAAGTTCAAAGAGGCGACCGACACCGGGCAGATCAAGCTTGACCGCCTGAACCGTGTCGCGAGGCGCAGCGCGGCCGACGCGGCGCACGCGCGCGAGCAGGGCCTCGACAGGCGTGGCGCGACGATTCTCGGCTGGAGCGGCATGCGGGGCGTCGTCACGCTGGCAGCGGCACAGTCGATTCCGACGACAGTGCCTTTTCGCTCGCAACTGGTGCTGATCGCCTTCGTAGCGGCGGTCGTCACGCTACTGCTGCACGGCCTCACGCTGCCGCCGCTCATTCGCAAGCTGCGACCGCAGGGGCCGAGCGTGAGCGATCGCACCGAGGAGCTCGTCTCGCTCTATGCCGACCTCGTCGAGGCGGGCACCACCGCGGTCGATGCCGAGCTCGAGCACGAGCGCGAACTCGCCGAACACGACCCCGATTATCACGTGCCATCAGAGCGAGTCGTGAAGCGCGTCAGATCGAGCGTGCAGAACTCGATCGCCTCGCTCGCATTCTCGCTGCCTCGCTCCGAGAAGCACGTGCCATCAGAGGCCGAGGCCGAGGGACGCAGCTACCTGCGTCTCGCGCACGCGGGCCTCGAAGCGCAGCGGGCCGCGCTGCTCGAAGAGCGCGCGATCGGCCAGTACAGCAGCGATGCGCTGCGGGCTGCTGCCGAGGCGTTGGACCAGTACGAGGTCAGGCTCACCCCGCCCCAGTCTCATTAGGCAAAAGGATCGCGGCGATCCTTTTCGCACTGAAACTCAGGCCACAGGGTTCTGATGATGACTGAACACGATGCTCGTGCGCGTCGACGACACCGCCGGGTGCGCCGAGAGATGCTCCATCACGAAGTCGCGCACGTGATCGGAGTCGCGCGCGGCGAGGTGAATGATGAAGTCTTCGACCCCGCCGAGGAAGAACAGCTGCAGCACCTCGGGCAGCGCCCGCAGCTCTTCGCTGAACTCTGAGATGCGCTGGCGCGCGCCCGAGCGAATGGTCACGCTCACGAGCACCTGGAGCGTCATGCCCATCACTGCGGGGTCGACCGAGGCGGTGAAGCCCGTGATGATCCCCCGCGAAACGAGGCTGCGCACGCGGGCGACGCAGGTCGACGGCGCAATGCCGACGCGCTCGGCCAGCTCGGCGTTCGTCATGCGCCCATTCAGCTGCAGCTGCTCGATGATTTGGCGATCCACCGCATCAATCACCACTGCTTCTCGCAGATTCTTCGACTCTTCCACGACTTCTCCCCCTCGCGACATGGAAAGCCTGGCAAATCGCGCAATCTTTCCGAAGAATATTCTATCTTCTCAAGAAACCATCGCAGATAGTGCAGAATCGTAGCTATCGAGCGATGGGGGCAACTTGCGCGCCCAAAAGCGCAGGCACCACCCGGCTCGGCACCCATAATCACATCTGAATGGAGCAGCGCATGCGCGTCGGCATTCCCACCGAAATCAAGAACAACGAGAATCGTGTCGCCATCACCCAGGCTGGCGTCTTCGAGCTGAAGCGCCGCGGCCACGACGTGTTCGTGCAGGCGGGCGCCGGCCTCGGCTCAGCCATCACCGACGCTGACTACGAAGCGGCGGGTGCGACCATCGTCGCCACCGCAGATCAGGTGTGGGCCGACAGCGACATGATCCTGAAAGTCAAGGAGCCTATCGCCTCCGAGTACGACAAGCTGCGCAAGGGGCAGGTGCTCTTCACCTACCTGCACCTCGCCGCAGACAAGACCCTGACCGAGAAGGTGCTCGAGTCGGGCACCACCGCGATCGCCTACGAGACCGTGCAGCTCGCCAACCGCGCCCTGCCTCTGCTTGCTCCGATGAGCGAGGTCGCAGGCCGCCTCTCGGTGCAAGTCGGCGCCTACAGCCTTATGAAGGCAAACGGCGGCCGTGGCATCCTCCTCGGTGGCGTCACCGCGACCCGCCGCGGCAAGGTCGTCGTCATCGGCGGCGGCGCAGCAGGCGAGCAGGCTGCGCGCATGGCCTACGGTCTCGGCGCAGAGGTCACCATCATCGATATCGCGCTGCCCCGCCTGAAGCAGCTTGAAGACGAGTTCAACGGTCGCATCCAGACCCGCACCTCGAACGCACACAACATCACCGAGGCGCTCAAAGACGCTGACCTCGTGATCGGCTCGGTGCTGATCCCGGGCGAGAAGGCTCCGAAGCTCGTCACCGACGAGATGGTTGCGCAGATGAAGCAGGGCTCGGTGCTCGTCGACATCGCGATCGACCAGGGCGGTTGTTTCGAGAACTCGCACCCGACCACGCACGACGACCCCACCTTCGAGGTGCACAACTCGATCTACTACTGCGTGGCAAACATGCCCGGCGCGGTGCCCGAGACCTCGACCGCGGCGCTCACCAACGCAACCCTGCCCTACGTCGTCGCGCTCGCAGACAAGGGCTGGAAGGCCGCCCTTGCTGCAGATGAGGCACTCGCGAAGGGCCTCAACGCTCACGAGGGCGTGCTCGCCAACGAAGGTGTCGCTCAGGCATTCCCCGAGATGGCCTACACCTCGTACACCAAGGTGCTCGCTGACGCCTGAGTCGGCTGGCGGCCTGGGCCGCACACCTCCGGTAGCCTGGACATCATGGATTTGAAGTTCAGCTTCGGCGCATCGAACCCGCTCCCTCTTTCTGCAGAGGGGGCGGGTTCTGCGTCTCCCGGGGCGACTTCGAGCGTGCTCGAGCTGCACGTCAATTTGGTTGACGGTGCGCGGTTGCGTTGCGAGGGCGTTTCGCTCGATGGCGTGTCGTACGCGAGCGCGGAGAAGCAGATTTCTGACGATGAGGATCCAGCGGCTCTCGCTGCGGGCCTGCGCTCGGTGCTGGCCCGCTGTGGTGCCGAGCTGCCCGAGCCTCTCATCGACTCGGTGAGCGCGATCGCGCTCTCGCTTGATGGGTGTGAGGCGGCAGCGCTCGAGGCGCTCGAACTCACCGTTTCTGCGGGCTCTCCGATTCTCGCGCAGGTCGACGAGGCGCTGCAGGCGCGCACCGGCGTTGCTGCTGGCACGCCGATTCGGTTGCTCTAGACCGGGCGAGCCTCGCCAGGCACCGCTTGATCGACGTCTGTCCAGACCTCGGTCATCTGCTCGATCAAGCCAGCTTTCACCGTGACAAACGTGGCGCACTCGAAATGCGCCAGCCCAGCGTCTGCTCTGCCGGTTACATGAGACCTGCAGGCTGCACTGAGATCATCCCCGGTAATTTGCTGCAGTATCAAGCGGTCAAATCCCGGGTACTCCGCGTTTACGCGAATCCATTCGTCTCGACCGAAGCGCTCACCGGTATGCACATACTCGCAGGTGAATTCCGGGCTCAGAAAACCACTGAGCTCATCCCACTTGCGTTGATCGATTGTGAGCATGAGGTGTCGAAGAACGTCTACTGCAGACATGCTCCGACCTAGGCCTGAAACCGAATGATGCGATCGAGCGCTTCGGCTACCGCCGCCTCGCCCGCCGCGTAACTCAAACGTACGGCGCGATCCCCCGCAATCGGGTCGAAGTCGACGCCCGGCACAATCGCGACGTCTGCCTGCTCGAGCAGAGCGCGCGCATACGTGGTGGAGCTGCCGTAGTGTTCGAGCTGCGGGCCAAGATCGCTGTAGTAATAGAACGCGCCGTCGGCTGGCGCCGCTGTGCCCCAGCCCAAGCTCGGTGCAGCATCGAGGATCAGCGCCCGCGCCTTCGCGAAACCCTCAACGATAAGGTCGCGCTCCGCGTAGCTCTCTGGCGTGAACGCTGACAGCGCGAGCTCCTGCGCGGGTGCCGGCGGCGAGAGCGCGAAGTTCGAGGCGAGCGCCTCGAGCGGCCGGACAAGGTCTTCTGGCAGCACAGCCCAACCGAGTCGCCAGCCGGTCATACCCCAATACTTCGAGAACGAGTTGATCACGATCGCGTCAGAGTCGAGCTCTGCCGCACTCACGCCGCGGCTCGCTTCAGCGGAGTTGTGGCTCGCGCCTCGCGTTGGCTTTCCCGCTGCCGCACCGCCCGAGCCCGCGAACGTGATGCCGTGATAGATCTCGTCGCTAATGAAGCGCGTACCGTGCGCGCGGCACCAGTTCACCAAAGCCGCGAGCTCTGCCCGGCCGAGCATGGTGCCGGTCGGGTTCGCGGGCGAGGCAACGATTAAGCCTGCGAGCGGGCCGTGCGCGAGGGCCGCCGCGTCGAGCATCTCAGGCGTTGGCTGGTAGCGGGTCTCGATACAGGTCTGAATCTCGATCACCTGCACGCCGAGCGCGGCCAGAATGTTTCGGTATGCCGGGTAACCGGGACTCGCGAGCGCCACCCGATCACCGGGGTCGAAGGCCGCAAGAAACACGAGCTGGAACGCACCCGATGATCCGGTCGTCACCGCGATCCTTTTCGGGTCGATCTCGACGCCGTACCAATCGAGGTAATGACCGGCGATGGCCTCGCGCAGCGGGGTGGTGCCGAGCGGGCCGGTGTAGCCAGCGGGCTTCAGGGTGCCCGGGGCAGGCCTCGCGCTCGGCTCACCGGCGCACAGCGAGACGACGTCGCGCCCCTCGGCGCGGCGCCTCGCGATCTCGTCGGTGATGCGCATCACTTCGAACGCGGGGATCGCCGAGCGCTTCGAGGCGCGCAGCTGCTGCCCTGGCGCGCCCGTCGACGGCTCGGGCAGCTTGCCCGAAGGGGGTGTCAGAAAAGGGCCGCCTGGTCTCACCATGCCTCCACGTTAGCTGAGATCGCCGGCCAGCGTCCGTGAACGCTAGCGCGGCAGGTACTCGATGATCTCAGAAGATCGCGCTACCACCGCGCGAAGCTCTTCGAGCCCGGGCGCGATCAGACCGTGCGCGCGTGCCTGAATGAGCAGATTGCCCATAGCGGTCGCCTCGGTGGGGCCCGCGAACACGGGCAGGCCGCTGCGATCAGCCGTCGCCTGGCACAGCAAGACGTTCTGCGAGCCCCCGCCCACGATGTGGATCACACCGACCTCGCGGCCGGCGAGCTCTGCCGCAGTCTCGACCGCCCGAGCGAACGCATCGGCAAGGCTTTCGACGATTGATCGTACTGTCTCGGCCCGGGTCTCTGGAGCCTGCACTCCGCGTGCGCGGCACCAGTCACGAATGCGGCCGGGAATGTCGCCCGGGGCCATGAACACCGGATCGTTGACGTCAAACACCGGCTGACCGGCCGGCACCTCGGCTGCTTCGGCGAGCAGTTCGCCAAGTAGGCTCGAGCGCTGAGCGTCACTCGCCGCTGGCTCCCAGTGCCGGAGCGACTCGGAGAGCAGCCACAGGCCCATGACGTTGTGCAGAAAGCGGGTCGTGCCGTCGACGCCAGATCGGAAGAGCGTCGTGTAGGGAAAGAGTGTAGATCTCGGTGG
>CALCJF010000033.1 GCA_937967375.1 uncultured Leucobacter sp. | reverse complement strand
CGATGGAGATGCGCGCCTCTTGGTCGGCTCCGAGCTTGCTCCACAGGCGTTCGGCGAGCACCTCCGAGTAGCGCTGACCAGTGACTGACTCGACAAGCAGCCCGAGGGTGTCGGTCGTCGCGGAGCAGTATTGAAACACCTCGCCGTGAGGCTTGCTACGCTTCAGCTTCGCCAGGAACTCATAGGTGTCTGCGGGGTCGCCTGGGCGATTCGTGCGCCAGCCTCCCGCGCGATCCTGCAACTGCACCTCCGATGCGGGGTCGTCGTAGTCCTCGCTGTAGTCGACCGCCGCAGTCATGTCAAGCAGCTGCTCGATGGTTGCGTCCGCGAACGCGCTCCCCACAAGTCCCGGCAGGTAGTGTTCAAGGTTTCGCAGAGGATCGATCAGCCCCTCATCGCACAGCGATCCCACGACAATCGCGCACAGCGACTTCGAGACGCTCATGAGCAGGTGGGTCTGGCCGGGCCCGAAACCTGGCGCATAGTACTCGGCGACGACCCTCCCGCCGCGTTCGACCACGAGCCCATCCGTGTAGGTGGATTCGAGGCGCGATGCGAGATCACTCACGCCCGCTATCGCACCGAGGCCCAGTGTTGGCGCGACCACGGATGCGGGGCGATGCGAGATGCGCGCCGACGGAATGGTCTCTTCGATGTTGCGAAACACCCATCGGTTGTCTGGACCCTCTTGCCAACTGTCGAGCGTCGGAGAATTCATGACCCCGAGCGCAGCCCTGCGCTGCGCTGTGACCGTGTCGGGTGCACCCACCGTGATCATTTCCGCTTCTTTCTGCTGTAGGTCGTTCTGCATACTGAATTCCAGAGGCCTGTCACTCACGCCACTGCCCCCGGAGGCTGCGGCATCGACGCGAGCAGCTGCTTCGTGTACTCCTCGCGCGGCGCGACAAGCACCTCGCTCGCTGGGCCGACCTCGACGAGCTGGCCGCGACGCATCACCCCGGCGTCCTCGCTCATGTAGCGCACGACGTCGAGGTCGTGCGAAATCAGCAGGTAGCTGAGCTGATGCTCGTCGCGAAGCTGCTGCAGCAGGTTCAACACCTGCGCCTGCACCGACACGTCGAGCGCACTCGTCGGCTCATCGAGCACCAGCAGCTTCGGCCTGGTCGAGAGCGCCCGGGCGATGCCGACTCGCTGACACTGGCCACCCGAGAGCTGGTGCGGCAGTCGCGACGCGTGGCTTCGACTCAGCCCGACCTCGTCGAGCAACTCGAGCACCCTCGCGTCAAGCTCTTTCGCGCCCATGCGTGTGTGCGTGCGCAACGGCTCGGCGATCGAATCTCGAATCGACATGCGTGGATTGAGCGCGGCGACGGGGTTCTGAAACACCATGCCGAACGCGCGGCGTTTCTCACGAAGCTGGCGGCGACCAAGGGCCCCGAGATCCTCGCCCGAAACCCTGCTGACCCCCGATGTCGGTTCGATCAATCGCAGAGCGCAGCGCGCAACCGTCGACTTGCCCGAACCAGACTCGCCAACGAGCCCGAAGGTGCGCCCCTCGCGCACGCTAAAACTGACGTCGTCGACGGCACGCACCTCACGGCCGCGCGCGCGAAACACCTTCACCATGTTCTCGACTTCGAGCACCGCGCTCATCGCGCCACCTCCAGCTCTGCAACGCGGATGCACGCCGCGACGTGCTCGGCGCCCTCGCCCAGCTGACCGGGCACTCGCACGGGCTGAGGATCCACGGTGAGGCATCGCTCAACAGCGATCGGGCACCGTGCCGCGAACACGCATCCCTCGACGTCGACCAGTCGCGCCGGCACCTGGCCCGTGATCGCCTCGAGCTGTTCGCCCTGCCGGTGCCTGGCGGGCAGTGCGTTCAGCAGTCCTCGCGTGTAGGGGTGTGCCGGCCGCGAGAGCACCTGCGATGTCGAGCCGGTTTCGATGACACGACCGGCGTAGAGCACGGCGACTCGATCGCACACCTCGCGCACCACGCCGAGATTGTGGGTGATGAGCATGACGCCGAAGCCGAAGCGGTCGCGCAATGAGAGCACGAGGTCGAGAATCTGCTTCGCAACGGTCACGTCGAGTGCGGTTGTCGGCTCGTCGAGGATCAGCAGGCGCGGTTCGCACACGAGCGCCATGGCGATCATCGCACGCTGCAGCATGCCGCCCGAGAGCTCGTGCGCATAGCTGTCGTAGACGCGCTCTGGGTCGGGCAACCCGACCTGCTCGAGGTAACCGAGAATGTGCTGCCTGCGCTGTGTGCGCTGCTTTCTCGAGAGGCCCTTGTGCCGAGCCAGCACGTCTTGCATCTGCCGCCCGAGCGTGAACAGCGGGTTGAACGCAGTGCCCGGGTTCTGGAAGACGATCGAGATCGCGTTGCCGCGCAGCTTCGAGGGCGAACCGAGCCGCTGCTCTTCGCCGTCGATCAGAATGCGGCCGCCGGGAGTCGCGCCCGTCGGGAGCAGCCCGAGGGTTGCGAGGCCCGTCAGGCTCTTGCCGCAGCCGGTTTCGCCGACGACGCCGAGGATCTCGCCTTCGGCGATCTCGAGGGTCACGCCCCGCAACGGGCGGTTCGTGACCTCGCCGCGCTCACTGAACTCAAGCGTGAGGTCTTCGATTTCGAGCAGCTTGCTCATCGTTTCACCTGCCTCGGGTCGAGCAGGTCTCGCAGCGAGTCACCGAGCAGGTTGAAGCCGAGCACAGTGATGAAGATCGCGAGACCTGGGAATGTAGACACCCACCAGTAGGTGAAGATCGAGCCGCGACCCTCTGAGACCATGAGACCCCAGTCGGGCTCGGGAGGCTGGGCACCAAGGCCGATGAACGCGAGCGAGCCGGCCGCGAGCACGACGGTGCCGATGTCGACGGTCGCCTGAATGAGCACCGGCGTCATCGCGTTGCGCAGAATATGCCGCGGAATGATGCGCCACACCGGCACACCGCTCGATCTCGCCGCCTCGACGTAGGGCCGCTCGCGCAGCGACCTTGCCTCGGCGCGAATGAGCCGGGCGTACCAGGGCCACCACGAGATCGCGAGGGCGATGCCCGCGTTCATCAGGCTCGGGCCGAGCACTGCGACGATGACCATCGCGAGCAGCAGCGGCGGAAACGCCTGAAAGATCTCGGTGATGCGCATCAGTAGGTTGTCGAGCCAGCCGCCGCGGTAGCCCGCGATGGCGCCGAGCGGAATGCCGATCAAGGCGGCGAGCGCCACGACGGTGAGCGCGACCGCGAGCGCCGGCCGAGCGCCCATGATGATGCGGCTCAGCACGTCGCGCCCCAACTGATCGGTGCCGAACCAGTTCGCGCCGCTTGGAGGCAGGTTGCGCTGCCCCACGTTGGTCACGCCGAGCCCCTCGCTCGGGTACGGTGCGATCCACTGCCCGAATGCGGCGAGGATCAGCATCAGCACAATGAGAGCGGCGCCGATGAGGGCGAGGCGATCCTTCGTGAACACCCGCTTGGTTCGCGCGAGGAAGCCCTGCTCCATCGGGGCGAAGTCAGGGAGCTTTGTCGATGTGGTGAGCAGTGGGTCGATCATGCCGCACCCTCCTCTCCGAGACGCACGCGCGGGTCGACCTTCGCCTGGGCGATGTCGACGATCAGGTTGGCGATGAGGTAGCCACCGGCCCCGAGCAGCGTGATGGCGATGATCACGGGGTAGTCGACCTGGGTCATGGCGGTCACCGCGAAGTGACCGATGCCTGGCCAGTTGAAGACCACCTCGACGAAGAATGTGCCCGTCAGCGCGTACGCCGCCGAGAGTCCCGCCACGGTGAGGGTGGGCGAGATCGCGTTCTTGAGCGCCAGGCGCCAGCGGATCATGCGCTCGCCGAGCCCGTATGCGTTTGCGGTGAAGATGTAGTCCTGCCCCTGCACCTCGAGCATCGACGCGCGGGTCATTCTGGCGATGAGGCCCATCGGGTATGCGGCGAGTGTCAGCATCGGCAGAATCAGGTGCGCCAGCCCGTCGGACCAAGCGACCCAGTTGCCTGTGATGAGGCTGTCGAGCATCGGGAAATGCGTGACAGGGGTGATGGGGCTGATGAACTCAAGATCGCGGCTGAACTGGCCGGTGGCGGGCAGCAGCCCGAGGCGATTCACGAAGAGAATCTGCAGCAGCAGCCCGAGCCAGAACGCGGGCATCGAGATGCCGCCGATCGAGAGGAATCGCACGAGGCCGTCGACGAACTTGCCTGGGCGTTTCGTCGCGATCACCCCGAGCACCACGCCCGCGATGAGGGCGAAGGCGATCGCCGAGAGCAGCAGCTCGAGGGTCGCTGGCAGGCGGGTCGCGAACTCGGCGAGCACTGGGCGTCGAGTGACGAGCGAGGTGCCCCAGTCACCGGTGAGCAGCCCGCCCAGCTGCGAGAAGTACTGCACAATCAGTGGCCGGTCGAAGCCAAGCCGTTCTCGAATTCTGTCGAGTTCTTCTGGTGGCGCCTTCGGCCCGGCGAACACGCTCGCGGGGTCGGAGGGGATGATGCGCGTAAGCACGAATACCACGATCGTGAGCACGAGCAACACGAGCAGGGCACTCGCCAAACGCGAGGCGATGAAACGCCACATAGCGGGTTCTCCTCATTGGGAACGGGCGGGAGGCTGCGTGGGGGCCACCCAGATCGGCCCCCACGCACAGTGACAGTTACGCCGTCGGTTTAATGCTGGCGAAGAATGTCGTGAACGGATAGTTCTCGTTGTAGGGCGCGATCTCGAGCCCCGACGGCACGATCTGCACGGCCTGCTGGTCGTAGAGGAAGAAGCCCGGCGCCTGATCAACGAGCAGGTCCATCGCCTCCTCGTACTTTGCCTGCGCCGCCTCGCGGTCGCTACCGGTGAGCGGTGCGGCCTCGGCGAGCAGAGCGTCGTACTCGGGGCTGTTCCAGTAGCTCAGGTTGAAGAACGGCTTGTCCGTTCCGTTCCACGAGCCGAAGAGTGCCGAGAGGTTGTCGACGCCAGCGTCGCTGTAGGTCGGCCAGTAGAGCACGACAAACATGTCCTGCGCCTCGGCGGGGTTGTCGCGCGCCGCTGCCCACTGGTCTGCCCAGAGCATGCCCTTCACGTTGACGTTCACGCCGATCTTGGCAAAGGAGTCTTTGATCAGCGGCGCAAAGCGCGTCGAGTTGGGGTTCTCAGACGAATAGGTGAGCTCAAGTTCGAGGCCCTCTGTGACGCCTGCTTCTGCGAGCAACTGCTTTGCCTTCTCGAGGTCGTACTCGTACTGCGGCACGTCTTCCGAATAGGGGAAGATACCCTTTGGTGCGGGCCCGTGCGACTGCGTCGCAAACCCATAAGCGCCAACCTCGATGATGTCTTCATAAGGAATCGCGTAGCTGAGGGCCTGACGCACCTTCGGGTTATCGAGCGGCGGGCGAAGCGTGTTGAAGAACCCGACGAAGTTGTTCGGCGAGTTGCCGGTGCGCACCTCGGCACCGATCTGGTCGGCCACATCCTGCACGTTCTCGAGCGGAACGTTCGTAGCCAGATCTACCTCTCCAGAGGTCAGCATCTGCTGCGCGGTCACCGCATCGGGCGTGATCTGCACGCTGACGGTGCTGTAGAACGGGGTGTTGCTGGCATTCCAATATCCCTCGGCCGCCTTCAACACCACCTCGGAGCCCGGCTTGTACGAATCGATCGTGTAGGGCCCTGACCCCGCGTCGATGCCCTCTTCGAAGTAGGTCTCGTCATCTTTCGAGGCCTCGAGCGCCGAAGGTTCGACGATCCAGGCACCGTAGGTCGCGGCAGCGATCAGGTCTGCCGGCGCTGCATAGCTGAGGTTCAGAACGACGGTCTTGTCGTCTGGGGTGTCGATCGACTCGAGCGGAGCCCAGATGAACGAAGCGCCGCCGTACTCTGCGGCGGCCTCGATGCTTGCCTTCACCGCGGCCGAGTCTACGGGCTCGCCGCTGTGGAACGTGGCGCCCTCCTGCAGCTCGAAAGTCCAGGCAGTGCCATCTTCGCTGACCGACCACTCCTTTGCGAGGCCCGGGGTGAATTCCTCGCTCGCCCCCTCTGGGTTCTTCATGAGCAGCGTTTCGTAGACGTTGCCCATGTAGAAAGCTTCGGTCGAGAACGAACGCACCGGATCCCACGTGGTGACCGATGCGGACGACGCGACCGAGAGCACCTTCGGCGCGTCAGAATTGCCTCCCGCGCTGCCGCCGGCGGTGCACGCCGAGAGCGCGAGCGCGCTCGCGGCGGCGAACGCGATGATGGCCGCGGATCTCCGCAGCCTTGGCCTGATGGTTTTCATGTCATCCTCCGAATGTGAGCCGCCGCCGTTGGCGGACTACGTTCAGATTAGGGAAGACCGATGTTGCATTTCAAATATCAATGTCCTATGGAAGCGATGCCTGTGAGGCATCGCTCTTAAATCCATGGGGCAGGTCTGCGGCTCCAGCCACTTCGCACCTCAGTCGACGCGAAGCGTGTCGAGGTACCCGGCGATGCGCCCAATGGCCTCGGTCAACACCGGCACCGTCGGCAGCGTCACGAACCGCAGGTGGTCTGGCGTCGGCAGGTTGAAGCCGCGCCCATTCGTCACCATGACGTGTGTGGCACGCAGCAGCTCGATCACAAAGCGTTGATCGTCGGCGATCGGATAGTGCTCGGGATCGAGCCTCGGAAACAGATACATGGCACCGCCGGGCAGCGCGCAGCTCACGCCGGGGATCGCAGTGAGCAGCGAATGCGCGGTGTCGCGCTGCTCGCGCAACCGGCCGCCCGGCAGGCAGAGCTCGGCAATGCCCGACCAGTTCGACTCGGGTGAGAGCGCGACCGAGATCGCATGCTGCCCTGGCACGTTGGCGCACATGCGCATGTTCGCGAGCAGAGTGAGGCCCTCGAGAAAGTCGGCCGCGATCCCTCTATCGCCCGAAGCAAGCACCCAGCCCGAGCGATACCCGGCGACCCGCTGCACCTTCGAGAGGCCACTGAAAGTGAGGCACAGGGTTTCGGTCGCGTGCAGCGCTGCGTGCTCGTGCGTCGCACCGTCATACAAAATGTGGTCGTAGATCTCGTCTGCCATCAGCACGAGGCCGTGCCGCTCGGCGAGCGCCGCGAAGCCGCGCACGAGCTCGGCCGAATACACCGCACCCGTGGGGTTATTGGGGTTGATCAGCACGATGCCCTTCGTGCGCTCGGTCACGAGCTCTTCGATGGCGGCGAGGTCGGGCATCCAGCCGTTCTGCTCGTCGCAGGGGTAATGCACGGGTCGGCCGCCAGAGAGCGTCACCTGCGCTGTCCAGAGCGGGTAGTCGGGCGCGGGCACCAGGATCTCATCGCCCGGGCTCACGAGGGCCTGCAGCACGAGCGAGATGAGCTCGCTCACGCCGTTGCCGATGAGCACGTCGGCGGGGCTGACGTCGGTGACGCCCAACTCGGTGTAGTGCCTGGCCACCGCCTCGCGCGCCGGCAGAATGCCGCGGGAGTCGCTGTATCCCTGCGCCTCGGGCAGCGCCCGACGCAGCGCCTCGACAATCTCGGGCGGGGCCTCGAAGTCGAAGGGCGCCGGATTGCCGATGTTGAGCTTCAGAATGCGATGGCCTTCGCGCTCGAGACGCTCCGCCTCTTGCAGAATGGGGCCGCGTACGTCGTAGCGAACGCCCGCGAGCTTGCTCGATTGGGTAATTTGGCGCACGAGCAAGATTTTACTCCCAGCGACGACGCCGCGTCTGCATTCCCTGCGCTGGCTCGCGGGCGGGAGGTGGGCAGTAGGTGTTGTCTCGCCGGCGATGAGGCAACACCTACTGCCCACCTGCGCGGAAGAGTGGACGAGCGCGACAGCGGAGCGGACGAGCGCGACAGCGGAGCGACAGCGGCGCGACAGCGGGCATACTGTCTCAATGGAACCGTCGATTGAGCTCACTCCGGCCGCGCCAGGCGACCTCTCCAACATCGTCGCACTCGTGCGTGCAGCCTACGCCCCATACATCGAGCGCATCGGCAAAGAGCCCGCACCGATGGGCGCCGATTACGGGGCCGCGATCGCGGCGGGTCACGTGGTCGTGGCGCGGCGGGTGAGCGGGCGCACCCCACCGCTCACGGGGTCATCAGCCACCCAGGGTGAGATTTTGGGCCTCATTGTCACCGAGGCATTCGCCGACCACCTGCTCATCGAGAACATCGCGGTGTCTCCCGAAGCCCAGGGGTTCGGCATTGGTGGCATGTTGCTCGAGCACGCCTACGCCGAGGCGCGCGCACTCGGGCTTGCCGAGGTGCGCCTCTACACGAACGCGAAGATGACCGAGAATCTGAGGTACTACCCGCGCCGCGGTTTTGTTGAGCTCGACCGCCGCCACGAGAACGGCTTCGACCGCGTCTACTTCGCGCGCTCGGTGGCCGAGTGAGGTTCGGTGACCGAGTGCGGTTCGGTGACCAAGTGCGGTTCTGAAACCAAGTAAGGTTCGTCGGCTAAGTCAGACCCGGCAGCCGAACGCACCTGGCCTGCTGAGCATCTTTCAGCTCTGCTGCGCGTACAGTTCGGCGTAGGCCCCGTCGAACTCGAGCAGCTCGTCGTGCGTGCCCTGCTCGATGATGCGACCAGCCGACACGACGTAGATGCGGTCGGCATCGACGACGGTCGAGAGCCGGTGCGCGATCGCGATCGTGGTGCGACCGCTGCGTGCGTCGTCGAGGGCGCGCTGCACGATGCGCTCGTTCACGGTGTCGAGCGCGCTCGTCGCCTCGTCGAGCACGAGCACGCGCGGATTCTTGAGCAGCACGCGCGCGATGGCGATCCTCTGCTTCTCACCGCCCGAAAGCCGGTAGCCGCGCTCGCCAACGACGGTGTCGTAGCCGTCTTCGAACGTCATGATCGTGTCGTGAATGTTCGCGAGCCGCGCCGCCTCTTCGATCTGTTGCTGCGTCGCGCCGGGCAGCGCGTAGCGCAGGTTCTCGGCAATCGTCGCGTGAAACAGATAGGGCTCTTGTGTGACCACTCCGATGCGATCCATGAGCGGCTCCTGGCGAAGCGACCGCACGTCGTCACCCGCGTAGCGCACGGTGCCCTCGGTGGCTTCGTAGAGGCGCGGGATCAGCGAGCCGATCGTGGTCTTGCCCGACCCCGAAGCGCCCACGAAGGCCACGAACTCGCCGGGCTCGACCGTGAACGACACCTGATCCAGGGTTGGCCTGGCCTCGAGTGAGGCGTCGGGGTAGCGGAAGGTAACGTGATCGAACTGCACGCGGCCAGCCTGTCCGGCTTCGTCGGATGGCTCGCGCGCATCGGGGGCGTCGAGGATCGCCGGGCGCAGGTCGAGGTATTCGAAGATGCGGGCGAACAGGGCCTTCGAGGTCTGCAGGTCGAGCGCGACGCGCATGAGCGCCATCATCGGGAAGAGCAGCCTGGCTTGTACCGTCGTGAAGGCAACGATCGTTCCGGCGGTGATGCCCGCGTCGAAGCCCTCGCCCTGCGCCCGAGCGATGAGCCAGCCAGAGACGAGGTAGACGATCGCAGGCACGGCCGACATGAAAATCTGAATGGCACCGAAAAACAGCTGCCCGCTCATGGCCTGCCGCACCTGCAGTTCGATCTGATTGCGGTTCTCAGAGGCGTAGCGCTCTGTTTCGGTGCGCTGACGAGAGTATGTCTTCGCGAGCAGCACCCCCGAAACCGAGAGGGCTTCTTGCGTAATTGCGCTCATCTCGCTCAGCGACTCTTGGGTTTCGCCCGCGATGCGAGCCCTGATCTGACCGACCTTTCTCTGCCCCAGGACGAGGATCGGCAGCAGTATCAGCGCGATGATCGTGAGCTGCCAACTCAGCAGCAGCATGGCGACGAACGCGGCGATCACCGTGACGGTATTGCCGATGACGCTTGACACGGTATTCGAGAGCACGCTCGCGACGCCCCCGACGTCGTTCTGCAGGCGCGACTGGATCACACCGGTCTTCGTTCGGGTGAAGAAACCGAGCTCCATAGACTGAAGGTGCGAGAAGAGCTTCACCCTGAGGTCGCCCATGACCTGGTTGCCGACCCTCGCCGTGAATCTCGTCTGCACGATGCCGAGCACTTGGCTCACGACGAATACCAGCAGCATTGCGAGCACGAGCCACAGCAGCACGGGCATATTCGGGGTGCCCGCGGGCGGAAACAGCCCGTCGTCGAAGACGCGCTGCGTGATCAGGGGAGGCAGAATGCCGAGCGCGGCCGACACGAGCACGAGCACGACGATGACGCCGAGTTGCAGCCGGTAGGGCGTGAAGAGTTCGGCGATGCGGGCACCGAGGCGGTCTACCTGGGGCGCCTGCTTGTTGAGCTCGCGCTGCTTCTCGAAGTCCCCACCGCTGACGCGCGACCCGCGGCCTCCGCCTCCGCCGTGTGCTCCCTGGCCCATACTCATGCTTCGGAGACTACTCCGTACCTACGACAAATACGTGCCGAACCGGGCCGCTTCCGCTCAGGGCGGAGCGGGCGGGCCGACGCCCGCCGATCCTCTTCGAAAATCTAGCGCTGCCGCCAGTACCCGCAGAACTTGACCGCGGACTTCGGCACCCCGAGCTCGTTCACGAGGTGCTTGCGGCCGCCGCTCGCGAGCTGCTGCTCGCCGACGACGAATGCCGAGAGCTGCCCGGGGTCGAGAGAACCGACGGCCGCGACCTGCTTCAGCATCTCGAGCGCAAGCGCGCCGGGGCGCGACGATTCGGGGCGCACGATCCAGTGCTGACGCACGCCCGCGGGGCCGGGCGCAGGCTGGCGGTCTGCGGCGTCGGGAACTTCGATGATCGCGTCGCCCACCGCGTGCGTGGGCAGGTCGCGCAACACCCCGAGCAGCGCGGGCAGCGCGCTTTCTTCACCCGCGAGCAGCACCCGGTCGGCGTCGGGGTTCGGAGTGAAGCCGCAGCCCTGGTCGAGCAGAGCGACGGGCGAACCGATCGGCAGAGACGCGGCCCAGTTGCCGGCAAAACCCTCGGTGCCGTGCACGACAAAGTCGATGTCCATCTCGCCCTGCTCGGCGCGAAACTCGCGCACTGTGTAGTTGCGAATCACGGGCCGGGTCGCCTTCGGCAGCGAGAGGTACTTCAGGTAGCCGCGCATGTCGAAGCGATCAGAGAGCCTGTCGAAACAGGTCTCTTCGGCGATGGGCAGCGCGAGGCGAAACCACTGATCGAAGCCGAGGTGTCGCCAGTTCTGCAGCGCTTCACCACCAAGGGTCACGCGCACGAAGTGAGGTGAGATCCTTTGCGCTCGCTCGACCTCTGCTCGCACGAGACCCGTCGTCGCGTGATCGACCGCGATGTTTGACGCTACCAAACCTGCCTCTTTTCATCGCCGCGGTGACCGCCGTTGCCCGGCGCCACGAAACCAGAATCCAGCCTAAACGCATTCATCTGATGATTCAAGAGTGTGCGGTTTCACCACAGGCTATTTCTCGGACTGCGACCCGGAAGCTTTGAAGAGGTCGGCTACTCTGCGGCGACCGGAACCGAACCGGTTCGCGCGGGTCGCCTCACGAAGAACACGGCAATGAGCGCGCCGACGAGGATCACGCCCATCGGCATGAGAATCGACTGCCCCATCGCGGTCGCAAACCCGGGTTGCAGCGCCTCTGGGAGCGCGCCGACGTGACCGCCCTCTGCAAAGCCCCCAGCAGACGAGGCTGCCTCGCCGAACTGCGCGGTGAGTGTCGCTTGCATGAGCACGGCCATCGCCGCCGAGCCGAGCACGGCACCCACCTGGCGGCTCGTGTTGTAGACACCCGAGCCCGCGCCCGCGAGACGGGGCGCGAGCGCGAACGTGGTGATCGATGCGAGCGGCCCCCACATGAACGCGTTGCCGAGACCGAGCACGGCGCTCGGAATCAGCAGCAGCCACAGCGGAGTGTCTGGGGTCGACAGCATGAAGTAGAGCAGCATGCCCGCGGCGACGCCGACCAGGCCGAAGATTGGCAGTCGGCGCGGCTCACGCCGGTCGATGAGCAGGCCGACCGGGCGCGCAAGCGCGATCGAGAGCACCGCCATCGGCACCATCATGAGCGCCGACTGGGTGGGAGTGAGCCCCTTCACCAGCTGCAGGTAGAACATGAGCGGCAGGCTCATGCTCGTGACCGAGAATCCGACAGTAATGATGACGAGCGTGCCGACCGAGAAGTTGCGGTCGCGGAAGATCTCGAGCGGGATCAGCGGCTCGCCGCGCTGGACGCGCTGCCAGACGAAGAAGAGCGCGAGCACGATCAGACCAACGATAATGAGGCCCCAGACGGTGACCGGCCCCCAGATCACACCCCAGTCGTAGCTCTCACCCTCCTGGATGCCGAACACCAGCAAGAACATGCCGACCGCGCTGAGCGCGACGCCCAGCCAGTCGAAGCGGTGCGCATTCGTCGGCAGCACCGGCACATTGCGCAACGTCAAGACGAACGCGATCACGCCGACGGGAATGTTGATGAAGAAGATCCACTCCCAGCCGAGCGAGTCAAGCAAGAAGCCGCCGAGGATCGGCCCGATCAGCGTCGCCGCCCCTGCCGTGACGCCCCAGATCGCCATTGCCGATCCTCGCTCCCTCGGAGCAAAAATACGGGTGATCACGGCCATCGTTTGCGGCGTCATCAGCGAAGCCCCGAGCCCCTGAAACACGCGCGCGGCGACGAGCATCTCGATGCTCGGCGAGAGCCCGCAGGCGAGCGATGAGAGCGTGAAGGTCGCGAGGCCGATGAGGTAGATGCGGCGCGGGCCGAAGCGGTCGCCGAGGCGGCCGGTGATGAGCAGCGGCACGGCGTAGGCGAGCAGGTAGGCGCTCGTTGCCCACAGGGTCGCCGTCATGGTCGTGTCGAGCGCGCCCATGATCGAGGGGTTCGCGACCGACACGATCGTGGTGTCGACCAGGATCATGAAGAAGCCGAGCACCAGCGTCCACAGAGCGGCCCACGGGTTGATCTTCGGGTCGGGCTGGGATTCTGCTGCTGCGTTACTCACCAGGCAAGTTTACGCGCCCGCCTCGCGCCCGAGACTCTCTGGTTATTGGAAATTCCAATAACCAGAGAGTCTCGGGCAAGCCTCGCCGTGTAGGCAGATGTGCCACCGGGAGACCCGGGTGGCACATCTGCCTACACACGCGACACCACTACAGGCGACCAGACTCCAGCACCTGCTTCAAGAAGGCGCGGGTGCGCTCCTCTCGCGGGTTCTCGAAGATCTGCGCCGGCGGCCCCTCTTCGAGAATGCGGCCCTGCTCGAGAAACACCACCTTGTCGGCGACCTCTCTCGCGAAGGTCATCTCGTGCGTCGCGAGCAGCATGGTCAGCCCCTCTTCAGCGAGGGTTCGCACGATGCTCAACACCTCATTCACGAGCTCCGGATCCAGCGCCGAAGTAATCTCGTCGAGCAACAGGACTTCAGTCTTCATCGCAATCGCACGAACGATCGCAACGCGCTGCTGCTGCCCACCAGAGAGCTGGTCGGGGTAATAATCTGCGCGATGATCGAGGTTCACCTTCTTCAGCAGCGCATGCGCCTCTTCGAGCGCCTGTGCGCGGGGCGTACCCAGCAGCTTCATCGGCGCGAGCGCGATGTTCTGCACCACCGTCATATGCGGAAAGAGGTTGAACGACTGAAACACCATACCGACCTTGCGGCGCAAGCGGTTCACGTCGATGCCCGGGCCCGAGACGACATCGTCATCGACGATGATCTTGCCCTCTTGAATGTCTTCCAGTGCGTTCACGCAGCGCAGCAGCGTCGACTTGCCAGAGCCCGATGCGCCGATGAGGCACACCACCTCGTGCTTGTTCGCCTCGAAGTCGATACCTTTCAGCACCTCGTTCTCGCCGTAGCGCTTGTGCACGTTGTCGAATCGAATGAAGCTCATCAGCGGCCTCCCCGCATCTTCTTACCACGATCGAGCCACCAGTCGACGAGTCGCGTCTGCGGAATCGTGATGATGACGAACAGGATCGCGACGACCGTCACCGAGGACAGGTTGTACTGCGTCGCCGACACGTACTTTGCCTGGTTGAAGGCGTCCATTGCGCCGATCACGTTCACGAGGGCCGTGTCTTTCTGCAGCCCGATGAACATGGTCAGCAGCGGCGGAATCACGATGCGTACGGCCTGCGGCAGCACCACGAGACGCATGGTCTGCGCAAACGAGAATCCGAGCGAACGCGATGCAGAGATCTGCGAAGCATGGATCGACTCGATGCCCGAGCGGTACGTCTCGGCGACGTACGCGCTGTAGGTGAGCGCGAGCGCGATGATCGCGAACCACGTCGGCGAGAAGTCCTTGAGAATCGGAATGCCGGCGAGCGGCAGGCCGAAGCCGACGAGATAGATCACGATGATCGCGGGCACGGCACGCATGACGTCGATGTAGGCGATCGCGAGCCAGCGAATCGGAGCACCGGCGCGGCCCGGCAACATGCGCGCAATGGCGAGCGCGAGCCCGAAGACGAGCACGATGATCTCGGCGACCACTGCGATGAAGAGGTTCATGCCGAAGGCCTTGGTCACGACGCCCGCGGTCTCACCGATGATGTCCCAGCGCAGGAAGGTCTTCTGCACGCTCGCGTCGTTGCTCACGAGCAGCAGCACGAAGCCCGTGAGCACGGCGACCGCGACCAGCAGGCCGAGCGCGATGAGCGAGAGCTCTCGCGAGCGGCTCGCATGCGAGCGGGCGATCAGCACGTGATCTTCGCGCACGAGCTTCGCGGCGCGGCCCGATTGCATGAGTGCGTTGATCGACACGACCACCGGGATCGCCGCAAGGATCATGCCCACCGAAATGAGCACCCAGGCGATGGTGCGGGCGAGCGTATCGCTCTCGGCGTTCGTGAGGCCCGCGACCGCGAGCACGCCGATGCCGAAGAACACGACCAGGCTGGCGGCCAGCGCCGAAACCGCGAGGCCCCGCGATTTCGGCGGCTGGCTGAGACGCAAGCCCGGCATGGTCTCGAGCACCGTAGTAGAGAGTGGCTGTTCAGTCACAAGCAACTGCTACTTCCAGATCGGGATCGAGTTGGGGTCGGTGCCGAAGAGCGGGGTCAGCCAGGTCGCCGAGAGCCCGTCGAGCGTGCCGTCGGCCTTCATGTCTGCGATCGCGGCGTTGACGCCGTCGACGTTCTTGCCGCCCTTCGGCATGATGATGCCGTACTCCTGGTCGAGGCTGAACTGACCGATAACCTCGAGCTCGCCGTTCGATGCTGCGGTGTTCGAGAGCGCAAGCGTCGTATCGGTGATGACCGCGTCGACCTGGCCGGCGCGCAGCGCGGTGAACATCTCGACCTCTGACTGGAACTGCTGCACGCCTCCGGCGGGCTTCAGCGTGTCGGTCGTGTACTGCGCACCCATGTTGCCCTGCAGCACGCCGATCTTCTTGTCGCGAATGTTCTTCTCGTCGACGTCGCCGCCCTTCTTCACCGCCACGCCAAGGTTCGACTGGAAGTAGGCGTCAGAGAAGTCGAAGACCTTCTTGCGCTCGTCGGTGATGGTGATGCCTGCGAGGCCCAGGTCGTACTTCGTGTTGCTCGCCGAGATCAGCTGATCCCACGATTGGTTCTCAACCGTCACCGAGGTGAGGCCCGCGCGGTGTGCGATGTTCGCAACCATGCAGTACTCGAAGCCGCCGTTGATCGCGTCGGGGCTCGGGCCGTTCCACCAACCGTTGCTGGGCAGCACCGTGGCGATAGTCAGCGTGTCTGCTTCGAGCGGGGTGAGCTCGACCGAGCCTGCCTCGCCGGTGATCTCGCACTCGCCGAACGATCCGGTGCCCGATGCTGCGTCGCCACCCGCCGACTCGTTCGAGCCAGCCGATGAGCAGGCCGCAAGGCTCAGGCCAAGCAGAGCTGCGAGCGAGAGCGCGGTCAGTGTGCGCTTTTGAGACATGTGATTTCTCCTTTGAAATGTGACTCGGTCAGAGAGCCATTGGGGTTGGTGTGTGGTGATGTTGAAGGTTTGGCGGTGGATCGCGCAGAGTCGCGAGGTTGCAGCGCGTCAGGCGGCCGCGGTTGCGACGGATTCGGTTGCGTCAGGCGCACTCGCCCGTTCGAAGCGCGCGGCCCGCGCCCTGCGAGCTTCTCCGATGAATGCGGCGCCCAAGAGGTCGAAGTGTTCGGCATTGCCCTCGGGAGCTTCGGGGTGCCACTGCACTCCGACCAGCCAGCGATCGCCTGTGGCTTCGATTGCCTCGATGATGCCGTCTGGTGCGATTGCGGTGACCTGAAAACCGGGAGCCACGTCTGCGACGGCCTGGTGATGCCCAGACCTAATCGCGACGGAGCGCTCGGGGTAGATCTCGGCGAGGCGGCTGCCCTCTGAGATGGTGACCTCGTGATCGCACCAGTCCTCGCCGCCAGCGGTGGTGTGCATGTTGTCAGTGCCGAGGTCGGTGATGAGCGACCCACCGAAGGCGACGTTCATCACCTGCTCACCGCGGCAAATGCCGAGCACAGGCAGACCTCGATCAGCGGCGCCTATCGCGAGACCCATTTCGAAGGAGTCAGCCTGCGCGCTATATGCCTTAGCCTCAGCAATGCGCTGCGCGTCATCGGTGAAGCGGTGCGGGTCGACGTCGGTGCCGCCGAGCAGCAGCACCCCGTCGACGCTGCTCAATACGCTCTCGGGCTCGGCGCCAGCCTGCAGCGCATTGAAGAAGACAACCTGCACGTCGTCGGCCACGCCCGAAAGCACACGCGACGCGTTTGCCGCGAGCTGGTGCAGCTCGTTCGCGTAGTCTGCCGAAACGTTCGCATCGTCCATCAGGTATGAGGCGGCGATTCGTATTGGCCTGCGGTGGGGCGCACTCTCGGTCGTCACATCGGTCTCCATCTTCCTTGGTGAAACTCGCAATTTCTGAACCGGTTCAATTAAACCGGTTTAGGTCATGGCTGCTAGTATAAGAACACGGGTCAGCATCTTGTCAAATTCTGGCCAAAATAAGCGGGCACAGTGATCCTCGCCGCTTCACAGAGAAAGGCAACGGTGCCCCAAGCAAAAGTCACCATTCGCCAAGTTGCCGACACCGCTGGCGTGTCACCGGCAACGGTCTCTTTGGTGTTCAACGATCGCCCCGGAGTGGCGGCGGATACCCGCGAGCGCGTGCTCGAGGCCGGCGAACGCCTCGGCTATCGACCGAGCCTCATCAGCAAGGTGTTTCGATCGGGCCGCAGCCACATCATCGGCGTTGTCGTCGCGCACGGTGGCACGCTGCTCTGGGAGCAGACCTACCTGCCCTATTACCGCGGCATCATCGCGGGGGCAGCCATGGAGGCGCTCGAGTTCGGCTACTCAGTTACCGTGCTCAGAGCCGATCCCTCTGGCGAGCTGATCGGCCCGATCGCCCCAGACGGCGTGATCGTCGTCGACTCGGGCAGCGACAACCCGGTGATCACCGCGGCACTCGCTCGCGGCATCGCCGTGCTCGCCGCCAGCGGTCACAGCAGCCCGATCGATTCTCCGAGGCTGCGATCCGTCGGTTTCGACGTCGGCCTTGGCATCCCGAAGGCGCTCGACGCCCTACTTGAAGCCGGCGCGACCGCGCCCGCGTTCATCCGAGGACCGATCGACGACCAATACACCGACAGCTCTCAGCTCAGCTACGAGCAGTGGTGCGCAGCGCGGGGCGCAGAGCCGTTCGTCTTCACACTCGCGCCAGAGCAGACCCCGATCGATGGCGGCCGCGCATTCATCGAGGCCGTTCGCGGGCGTTTCGACTCGGTCTACAGCATCAACGAGACCTACGCGAACGCGATCACCGTCGCCGCGGGCGAGGCGGGCATTGATGTACCGAGCGAGTTCGCAATCGCACACGCCGGCGAATCCCGTGCGGCCGTCATTGATCCGCGCATGATCTACCTCAACATTGACCCGATCGCCCTCGGCGCGATGTCAGCGCGCACCCTGATCGACATGCTCGAAGGTCGCGAGCCGGCTGATCTGTGGATGCCGCCGGAGATCACGTCGGCCAACCCTGCACCCGGCAGCTGACTCGCGCGCCCCGACATTCGCCAAACCCCGCCCCGCGGAGCCATATGCCCTTTCGCAGGCCGAAGATTTCCCCCGTAGGCCCCTTTTATTGCACTCGTAACGTGCTTTCGAGGGAAATCGTTGAAGTCAGCGCGAACCCACGAGATCGACCTGCGACATCGTGCGGCGAGGGCTCGCCGCCTCGATGAGCGGGGCCACGGCCGGGTGCTGCTCACGATTCGAGGGCCCCGCGAGCACCAGCCGCCGAGCCTGACGCTCGACGAGCGGCAACATCGTGAGCCCTTGCGGCAGCAGGCCGCGCCCGAGCGACGGCACGATCGAGACGCCGAAACCCTGCTTCACCATCGCGAAGAGCGTGCTCATCTCGCGAACCCGGTGCCGCACCGTGAAGTCGATCCCGGCAGACTCGTGCAATCTCTGCACATGCGATTCGCAGCCGCCCGTCGAGACGATGAGGCCGTCGATCGCGAGTTCTTCGAGCGGGATCGCGTCGCCCCTTGCGAACGGATGGTCGTCGCGCACGACCGCCGCGAACTCGTCGATATCGATAATCCTCGAGCCCTCGGGCAAAACCTCCGGCTCGACGAGAATCGCCACGTCGACAAGGCCGCCATCGAGCCACTCGGGAATCTCGTCATCGTCACCCTCGTACACTTCGACTCGCACGCCGGGCAGCGCGATCGACCATTCCTCGAGCAGCGACGGCATGAGCCCCTGGCAGACGGTCGGCACGGTGCCGAGCCGCACGACCCCTTGCAGCGACTCGTCGCCGCGGGCCGCTGACTCGAGCGCGTCGATCGCGGCGGCCGCCGAGCGCGCGTGAGCGAGTACGCGGTGCCCGAGCGGGGTCGGGACGAGTGGGATTTCACGCACCACGAGCGCCCCGCCGAGCTCACGCTCCATGCTCGCGATGGCGTGCGAAACGGCAGACTGGCTCACCCCGAGATCGCTCGCTGCGAGGGTGAATGATCCCTTATCTATCACCGCGACAAGCGACCGCAGCTGCTGCACCGTGAGACTCATGAGCCCTCCTCATGACTACATGAAATACATCTGTTTGCCTCATGCGTCGATGCTTTCTAATCTAGGGTTCATGACCACGACGCGCAAGATCTCCGGTGTGACGATCGCCTACATCGCGCTGGCCCTCGTCTGGGGCTCAAGCTTTCTCTTCATGAAGATCGGCCTCGAAGGGCTCTCAGCCGGGCAGGTAGCGCTCGGTCGCATCGCCCTCGGCGCGCTCGCGCTCATCGCGATCATGAGCTTCACCCGCCGCAAGTGGCCTCGCGAGCGCCGCCTGTGGCTGCACATGATCGTCGTCGCAGCAGCCATGTGCACCGTGCCATTCACCCTCTTCGCCTGGGCTGAGACCATGGTTCCGAGCACGGTCGCCAGCATCGTGAACGCATCGACCCCGATCATGACCCTGCTGCTGACGCCACTCCTGCTGCCGAGCGAGAAGCTCTCGAAGACCCAGCAGCTCGGCCTCGTCATCGGCATCATCGGCGTCGTCGTGCTCGTCGGCCCGTGGCGCATGATGATGAACGGCGACACGGTGTCACTGCCGGGCATGCTCGCGGCCCTCGGCGCGACCGCCTGCTATGGCTTCGGCGGCCTCTACATGCGCCGTTTTCTCGCGAACGCCGGCTACGACTCCATCACTATGGCGGCCATGCAAATGGTCATGGCTACCGCGCTCTCGCTGCTCGCCGCGCCATTCACCTCGTTCGGCCCGGTCACGCTCACCACACCGGTCGTTCTGTCGATGCTCGCGCTCGGCATACTCGGCAGCGGGATCGCTTACATCTGGTTCACCATGACGATTCGCGCCTGGGGTGCCGCTCGCGCATCAACCGTCACGTACCTCACCCCGGTCGTTGGCGTCACCTTTGGGGCACTGTTTCTCGGCGAGAGCGTGCACTGGAACGAGCCCGTCGGCGGCCTCATTGTGATTCTCGGCATCGTCGCGAGCCAGGGGTTGCTTGAACGCTTCAGAAAGCCAGCGGTAGCTGTTCAGTAGTTCGAAGACTGACCCGATCCTCTTCGAAAAGGATCACCCCGCGCCCGGCGCACGAAACTTGCGTGGTACGTTCTGCGTATGGATCGTTCTGTCAGCAGAACCTCCGTCGCATCGGCCGCGATCGTGCCAATCGGCGCGGGTATCGTGGCCAGTCTTGTGGGTTTCACCGCGGCGTTCGCTGTGGTGCTCAGCGGGCTGCAGGCGGTCGGCGCAACTCCGGCGCAGGCCGCGTCTGGACTACTCGCAGCAACAGTAACCATGGGCGTCGCGTCAATTCTGCTGTCGTGGCGCTATCGTATGCCGATCACCTCGGCCTGGTCGACGCCCGGTGCCGCGCTGCTCATGGGTACCGGCGCGGTGGCCGGTGGCTGGCCCGCAGCCATCGGCGCGTTCATCGCATGCGGTGTGCTGCTTACCCTTACCGGGCTGTGGCCGGGGCTCGCGAGGCTGGTGCAGCGCATTCCGGCTGCGATCGCGCAGGCGATGCTCGCCGGCATTCTGCTGCCGCTGTGCATCGCGCCCGTTGCCGCGCTCGTCGCCGAGCCGCTCGCCGTAGCGCCGATTCTTCTGACCTGGCTCGTGCTCACGTGGTTGCGCCCGAAGTGGGCGGTGCCCGCGGCGCTCGCGGTGGGTCTCGTGGTCATAGTGATTTGGCTCGTGCAGTCGGGCACCTCGCTGCCCGCCGGGGCTTTCGTGCCGCGCGCCCTGTGGACCACCCCGGCGATCTCACTGCAGGCGCTCACCGGCATCGCACTGCCCCTCTACATCGTGACGATGGCGTCGCAGAACGTGCCAGGCGTCGCGGTGATGGCCGGTTTCGGCTATCTCGTGCCGTGGCGCCCGGCGCTGACCATCACGGGTGTCGGTTCCATTATCGGAGCTCCTTTCGGCGGGCATGCAATCAACCTCGCCGCGATCAGCGCTGCACTCGCGGCTGGGCCCGAGGCGGGCCCGAAGGCAGGGCGTTGGATCGCCGGCGTCACCGCCGGCTTCGGCTATCTCGCCCTTGGTCTGTTGAGCGGTGGCCTCGCAACAGCCGTGCTCGCTGCCCCGGTGCAGATCGTGCAGACGATCGCCGGCATCGCCCTGATCGCGGCCTTCGCTTCGGCTTGCGCGGGGGCAATGCAAGACGAGGCACTGCGCATTCCGGCCGCGGTCACCCTGCTCGTTGCCGCCTCGGGGGTGAGCGCGGCGGGCCTCAGCTCGGCGTTCTGGGCACTCGTCGCAGGCATCCTCGTGGCGGCGGCGCTGAAGCGGCGGCCACGCCTCAACCAGCCAGAGGCGGCGCAGACGCGATAATCGCCTCGAGTGCGGCCCGCGTCGCAACTCGCTGCTCGATCTCGGCGCTCAGGCGATCGCGCTCCTCAACCAGGCGGGCCGTCAGCGACGAAGTCTGGGCGCTCGGATCGCTCATGCACGGAAGCACATCGGCGATCGCTGCGGTGCCGAGGCCCGCTGCAAGCAGTTGCCTGATCAGCGTGACGCGCTCAACAGCGGGATCCTCGAAGTGTCGCTGGCCACGCTCGCTTCGCTCGGCAGAGATGAGACCAAGCTGCTCGTAGTAGCGCAATGAACGCACGCTTGCCCCTGTGCGCTTCGACAGCTCTCCGATCCGCATGGCGCTTGCCCCTTACATCAGTGTCAGGTTCTAGCCTAGGCGACATGACAACCACACATTCAGAGACGCCCCTCCCGGAACCGAGAGTTACACAGCTCAGGCTGATCATCGAGACCGAAGACTTCGACGCAGCCGTGAGGTTCTATCGCGATGTGCTCGGAATGCCCGAACAGATTGCGTTCGCGACGGAAGGCGAGGATCGGGTCTCCATCTTGCACGCGGGCATCGCGACGATCGAACTCGCAACTCCCGAGCACGCGCGCAACATCGACGAGGTCGAGGGGGCTTCTCGCAGCTCAGCGACCAGCGGCCCCACGCTGCGTCTCGCACTCGAGGTAGGAGACACCGCGCACGCAGTCGATGCAGCAATCGCCGATGGAGCAGAGCTGCTGGCGCCCCCGGTGCGCACGCCGTTTCAGAGCCTCAACGCCCGCGTGGCCGGCCCCGCCGGCTGGCAGGTGACCTTCTTCCAAGAGCTTGAGACCGCAGAGCAGCGCGCGACTCGGCCGGGATTCACCACCGACGATCAGCGGGGTTGAGCCCTGAACGAGCTCAGCACGCGCCGGCCACCCGCAGCTGATCAGTCCACCACGTCACCACCAGCTCGCGAATGCAGCGTGCAGTTTGCGCATCGCCGCCTCGCGCGGCTCAGCGGCCAGACATACTGAACCGCATGGCACTCTCTGACACTCAGGCGACCGCTCCTGCGCAAGCAGCGCGCCCACGCGTTCGCTACATCGGCATCGACCTCGCCCGTTTCATCGCGATCGCGGGCATGATGGCCGCGCATCTGCTCGCGCCGTTGGCGTCCTTTCCGGGTGTCAGCGACGCTGATCGCGAGCTCGCGACCGGCACTGGCCTCATCTCGAACGGCGCCCCCGCCGCACTCTTCGCGGTGCTCGGTGGCGTCAGCATTGTCTTCGCGACGCGGGGGCAGCTGAGCAGGGGATTGACTGGGAAGGCGATGGCATCGGTCGCGGTGCGCGGCGTCGTGCTCATCGTGCTCGGCGTGCTGCTCGGTTTCGTCGACAACAACATCATCGTGATCCTGGCCTATTACGGCGTCGCGATGATTCTGGTGGCTCCGCTCATCAAGATGAAGAGCTGGGTGCTCGCAAGCCTCGCCACGGTGCTGGGCCTCGGCTTCGGCTGGCTGAACATCACCCTGCGTCGCTCGCTCGAGGTGCACATGGAGGGCCCGCACATCAACGTCGGGTTCATCACGAGCGACCCGCTCGGCACCCTGCGCGCCATCTTCGTGACGGGCGAGTACCCCGCGATCACCTGGGTAACCTACCTGCTCGTCGGCATGCTCATCGGCCGGGCACTCACCGGCGCCACCGCGCGAGGTGCTCTTGGGCGCACCTCCGCGAAGCTCGCAGTGATCGGCGGCGCGGTGTTCGTCGTCTCGCAGCTCGTCTCGAACTGGCTGCTCGGCAAGCTGATCGACTTCGGTGTGATTGAGTTGCAAGCATCGCAGCAGATCTCACACGCTGAAATACTGCAGGCCGCACAGACCCAGCTGCTGCAGGTCGGCGGCAGCGGGGCTCCCCCGTCGCCGCACATCGTCTCGCAGTTGCTCGCAGTGCCGCACTCGGGCTCGATCATGGATCTCGCGCGCACCATCGCGCTTGCTGCGCTCGTGATCGGGCTGCTGGTGTGGCTCTGCGATCGGGAACGATCACGGGTCGCTGACGCCGCTACCGCTGCTGCCACCCCCGGCCTCGGCGCACGCCTGCTCGACGTCGTGCGCGCCGCGGGCGCTGCACCCCTCACCATCTACACCACGCACATCGTGGTGTCAGGCATCATCCAAGGAGCATTCTTTCGCGCTGCTGAACGAGCGGGGGCGCTGCCAGACACCGGGATCCCCTGGTGGGTCATGGGCCCGGGCGCGCTACTGCTGCAACTGGCAGGCGTGCTCGTGATCGGTGCGATCCTCTCGGCGACGAAGCGCCGCGGCCCGCTCGAGGCACTGCTCTCGAAGATCGTCGGTGCCGTGGTGCGGTAGACCGAGAACCTGCTTCACGCGCTTGACTTCCACCAGCGCTTTCGGCACGCACACTGATCTAAAGACACTGCGGCCTGGAGGCGCGAGAATAGGTCCGTGCCCTTTAACGTTAAGAGACAAGATCCGCAGAGCAAGCTCAGCTTGAGGTTTCTTCACTCGTCCCTCACCATGGTCGAGCTCCATCCAGGTGATTTCGACTGGATAGATGTGCTTCGATACGCAGTGGAGGGGAGCGGTACGGATCATGAGATTCTGCGTAAGCTCATCGATGTGCCCGGCTACTCCCACTCATATGCCGCACCTCGCATGAATCCGCTGCTTGCCGAGAGCCCCGAGTATCACGGCCCCTACTGGCGCAGTGCAATCACCGAGAGCAGCTACAAGCCCATCACCCATCGCGTTGCACGCAGAGAACTCGATACATGGATCTACGCCCCCGGTTCCTTGAGGGCCTCCGGAGCGGAAGCTCCGACAGACCCAGACGCCCCCAGCTTGGAGCAAGCGATTGCGGCTTCTTGTCGCGCGTATGAGAACAACGTTGGCCGGGTGAACCCGGACATTTCTGTGCTGCTCGACCGCGTGCTCGCAGAGTCTCACCGCCTCTACCGCCTCGATGATCTGCGCGCCTCTGCCGAGCACGACTGGGGTTGGGCTGTGGGTTCTGGTGGGTTCATCGAGATCGCAGCTGTGTCCGAGCACAGCGACGAGGTGACCCTTCTCGTCGCCAGCGACGACTGATCCGCCCGACTATCTTCGCCGGCAACAAGATGACCAGCAGAGGAGTCCGAACGCCCGTAGCTACACTGGGATACGAATCCGCCCAAGGCGCATCTACCCGGTAAGGCTGCGCCCAGCCCGCAGTTTGGTGAGGGTGGTTGCCCGTTCGAGCCGGGCCGGATCCGGGGCTTCTACTGCGCTGCGGGCGCTGTCGAGGAGCCCGCCTTAGTCATAAGTTTCGGAGGACACTTGGCTCTCACCAGTCGACATCGCACGTTGCTGCGACAAGGCGTCATTCAGTGGGGCGGTCCAGCGCAATGCACTGATGACATAGCCCGTGTGCTCGGGTATCCCGATTCTGTTGCATTCTTTGCTGATCAAAGCCGTCTGCTCACCCTTCTCAACAGCTCAGATGTAATCGGCAAGACAGACCTTCGCTGCGCCATCCTAGCGACCGAGATCGTGTTCGTCAGCGACATAATCGGAGCCGGAATTGAATGGGCAACCGTCTCCGGCTTCAGTGACGAAGAAACGCTACAGATCCTGCGGGAAGCGCAACGCGAATACTACAGCTGAACAAACAGGCCCGAGAGCTAGGTCTGCACCACGAACGCTCGGTTTGACCGTGAAATGTTCTTTCGGTGAGTGTCGTTCGATCACAGCTACGGGAGGAGCCTACGAGCGCCCCTCGCCGAGCGCGGCCTCAAGTCGCTCGAGCTTGCCGTCGAGCTCGCCCTCATGGCCCGGGCGAATGTCAGCCTTCATCACGAGGGAGACCCGCGAGCCGAACGGCAGCACGGCCTCGGTCGCACGCTTCACCACGTCGAACACCTCGTCCCACTCGCCCTCGATCTCGGTGAACATGCTGCTCGTGCGATGCGGCAGGCCCGACTCGCGCACCACGCGGATCGCCTCGGCCACCGCCTTCGAGACCGAACCTTCGTCATTGGTCGCGGGGCCTGCCGGGCCGACACCGCTCGGGGCAACAGAGAATGCGAGGATCACAGTCGTTCCTTAATCTAGAGGCGTTGCAGTCCAGCGTAGCGATGCGCTCAGCGCGGCTCACCATCGGCGTACGCGCGCACATCGTCGTCGACCCAGCCGAGCGAGCGCTCGACCGCACGGTTCCAGAGGCGCAGGCGGCGGTCGCGATCCTCGGCACCCATTCTGGGCACCCAGCGCCGACCCTCGCGAACCAAACCGCCGAGCTCATCGAGACTTGACCAGACCCCGGTCGCGAGGCCGGCTGCGAACGCGGCACCGAGCGCCGTCGTTTCGAGAATCTCGGGCCGCACTACATCGATGCCAAGCATGTCGGCCTGAAACTGCATCATCATGTCGCTGACCGAGCCGCCGCCGTCGACTCGCAGCTCACCCAGGCGCACGCCGGTGTCGGCCGCCGCCGCGTCGATCACCTCGACTGTCTGGTAAACGCTCGCCTCGCTCGCCGCCCGCACAATGTGCGCGCGGGTGACAAACCGAGTTAGGCCGACGAAGACGCCGCGGGCATCGGGTTGCCAGCGCGGCGCGAAGAGCCCCGAGAACGCGGGCACGATGAACGCACCGCCGGTGTCGGGCACGCTCGAGGCGAGCCCTTCGATCTCGGTCGAATCGCGCAGCATTCCGAGGTTATCGCGCAGCCAGTGGTGCAGAGATCCCGCTACCGCGACCGAGCCCTCGAGCGCGTACACGGGCTTCTGGTCGCCAACGCGGTATGCGACCGTCGTGAGCAATCCGTTGCCCGAGAAGACCGGCTGCTCGCCCGTGTTCACGATCAAGAACCCGCCCGTACCGAAGGTGTGCTTGGCGTTGCCGGGCGCGAACGCGGCCTGGCCGAATGTCGCCGCCTGCTGGTCGCCGAGCACACCTGCGATCGGTACGCCCTCAAGACCGGGCACGCCGTGGATCTCGCCGATCCTCTCAGAACTCGACACAATCGTCGGTAGCATGCTGCGCGGAATGCCGAAAACTTCGAGCGCTTCGTCGCTCCAACCGAGGGTGCCGAGGTCGCAGAGCTGGGTGCGGCTGGCGTTCGTGACGTCGGTGACATGGATGCCCGCCGCCGCGCCTGTGCCAGTGCCTGCGCCGCCGGTGAGGTTGAAGATCAGCCACGAGTCGATCGTGCCGAAGCGCAGCTCGCCGCGCTCGGCGCGCTCGCGGGCGCCGGGAATCTCGTCGAGCAACCAGCGCACCTTGCCCGCCGAGAAGTAGCTCGCGAGGGGCAGCCCGGTAATGCGCCTCAGCCTCTCGACACCGAACGGCTCACCGGTCGCCGAATCGATCTCTGCGGCGAGCGCATCGATGATCGGCTGCACGCGGGTGTCTTGCCAAACGATCGCATCGGCGATGGGCTCGCCAGTCTTCGCGTCCCAGACCACCGTCGTCTCGCGCTGGTTGGTGATGCCGACGCCCGCGATTCTCTCGCGACCGAGCCGGGCCTTGCCGAGCGCCTCGCGCAGCAGCGTCTTGGTCGTCTGCCAGATCTCAGTCGCATCGTGGCCGACCCACCCGGGCTTCTCGAAGATCTGCCGGTGCTCACGCTGCGCACTCGAGACCTCGCGCGCTTTGCGATCGAACACGATCACGCGGGTGCTCGTGGTGCCCTGATCGATTGCGATGACGTGGTCTGCCTGCGTTGCCATACGGCGAGCCTACCCGCGCTGAGCGGCTTGTGCCTGGCACGGTGGCCCTCGGCCTGGCCATGCCCGCGTTCGCTGCGTACGAGATATGTGTCGTGCTCACTCGCGCACTCGCCGCTGTCGGGGGTCTGAGCTACCATGGTGGCATGGTAGATAGTGCGCTTCTTGAGCGCGTCATGCAGCTCGACGAGCAGTCTCGTCTCGAGCTCCGTGACGCTATCGACGCTTCGGTGAATCCACCGCTGTCTGCAGAGCTGCGTGCGCTTCTCGAAGAGCGCGCAGCGTTGGATGATTTGGCTGAGCGCGACAACTACATCACGCTCGATGAGGATGAGATGGAAGTGCGTGCCCGTAGGCTCATCGCGTGACCTACGTCGTCCGCACCAGCCCAAATGCGCGCCGCGACCGTGACCGAATCCTGGCCTGGTACAACGACCCTGAACGCTTGCAAGGCGATCGGTTTCTGAGCGACTTCTACTTGTCAGCTCGTCAGCTCGAACACCAGCCCTCGCTTGGGCTTCTCATCGATCATGAGGTTCGCAGCTGGCACCTGCAAATCTTCCCCTATCAGCTCTGGTACCGCGTCAACCGCGATCTTCAAACCGTGCGAATTCTCGCGGTAGTAGGAGACCGACAACACCAGGACTCGTTCGAGCACAGGTTGACCTGATCCTCACACTGCGGCATCCCGCAATGGCGAAGTAGACTTGACCCCATGTCTGACACACTGCGCCTCGCTTCCGTGAACGTGAACGGCATCCGTGCCGCATACCGCAAGGGCATGGGCGACTGGCTCGAGAACCGCGGCATCGACGTGCTCGCGATGCAAGAGGTGCGCGCCGACGACTCGCACCTCGAAGAGCTGTTCGGCAGCGTCGAAGACAGCGGGTGGCACATTCTGCACGACCCTTGCAACATCAAGGGGCGCGCAGGCGTCGCGATCGCGAGCCGCGTGCCCGCCACAGCGCACCGCATCGGCCTGGGCGGCGCAGACCTGCAAGACACTGTGCAGTCGAGCGGCCGCTGGCTCGAGGCCGACTTCGAGCTCGGCGGCAAGCCGTTCACCGTGGTCAGCACCTACGTGCACTCGGGCGAGGTCGACACCCCCAAGCAAGAAGCGAAGTGGGCGTTTCTCGACGCCATGGGCCCGCGCCTCACCGAGCTGGCGGCTGAGCGCGAGTACGCGGCAATCGTCGGCGACCTGAATGTGGGGCACCGCGAGTTCGACATCAAGAACTGGAAGGGCAACGTGAAGCGCAGCGGCTTCCTGCCCCGCGAACGCTCATACTTCGACCGTTTCTTCGGCCCGCTCGGCGAGAACGTGATCGGCGTCGACGGCACCGAAGGCACCGGCTTCGGCTGGGTCGACGTCGGGCGCCGCTTCGCCGGTGAGGTCGACGGCCCCTACACCTGGTGGTCGAACCGCGGTCAGGCGTTCGACAACGACACGGGTTGGCGCATCGACTACCACGTGGTCACCCCGCAGCTCGCAGAGCGCGTGACAAATTACGCGGTGGATCGCGCCGCAAGTTACGACGCACGATGGTCTGATCACGCGCCTGTCGTCGTCGACTACACGGCATAGCGCTCAGCCGGCGTGGGGTAGGGATTTGGCACCGCAGATCCATCCGCTTCGGCCCCAACCAAGTGCACGCCGGGACAACGCTTCCGATTGTTGCCGCAGATCCATCCGCTTTGGCCTTGCCGAAGCTCCCGCCAGGCCCGGCCATGCGGGGAAACACGGATACGCCGCACCGGCTCACAACTTTGAAACTTGAAAGAAGAATCCCATGACTACCCCCGCAAAGCCCACGCTCTTCAGCGGCATGCAGCCCTCGAGCGACTCGCTGCAGCTCGGCAACTACATCGGTGCGCTCAGCCAGTGGACCCAGATGCAAGAGGACTACGACGCGATCTTCTGCGTCGTGAACCTGCACGCGATCACCGTGCCGCAGGATCCCGCTGATCTCGTGATGCGCACCCGCCGCACGGCCGCCCAGTACATCGCCGCCGGCATCGACCCCGACAAGTCGACGCTGTTCGTGCAGTCGCAGGTGTCGGCTCACGCCGAGCTGGCCTGGGTGCTGAACACGATCACGGGCTTCGGCGAGGCGAGCCGCATGACGCAGTTCAAAGACAAGTCGCAAAAGAACGGCGCCGATGCCTCGTCGGTCGGACTCTTCACGTACCCGATTCTGATGGCCGCCGACATTCTGCTGTACCAGGCCGCGAGCGTTCCGGTGGGCGAGGATCAGCGCCAGCATGTTGAGCTGACGCGCGACCTCGCGACGCGCTTCAACTCTCGCTTCGGCGAGACCTTCGTGGTGCCCGAGGCGCACATCGCCAAGGAGACGGCGAAGATCTACGACCTGCAGAACCCGACCGCGAAGATGTCGAAGTCGGCCGAGACCGAGGCCGGGCTCATCAAGGTGCTCGACCCCGCGAACGTGACGACCAAGAAGATCATGCGCGCCGTCACCGATGATGACAACGAGATTCGTTTCGACCGCCAGGCGAAGCCGGGTGTCTCGAACCTGCTCACCATCTTCTCGGTGCTGTCGGGTCGCACGATCGACTCGATCGTCGATGAGTTCTCGGGTCTCGGCTACGGGCACCTGAAGAAGGCCGTCGCCGAGGTGGTCGATGCGTCGCTGACGCCCGTGCGCGAGCGCACCGAGGAGCTCATGGCAGACCCCGCCGAACTCGACCGCCTGCTGGCTCGCGGCGCGGATCGCGCGAACGAGCTCGCCTCGGCGACCCTCGCGAAGGTCTACGACGCGGTCGGGCTGCTGCGCCCGTAACTGCGTCAGCCCGCGGCCTCGCCTTAGAGCAGGTCGAGGCGCTGCGCCGTCTCTTCGATGCGCGCGATGCGGTCGCGCGCCGGCTCACCGATGCGCACGAGTAGCGCCTCAAAGATCGCCTCGATCATCGCCATGACCGGCACGACGGAGTCGAAGGTGCCGCGCTCTGAGGCCACGCTCGTCAGCACCGCGTCGGCTTCGGGCGCGCAGGGCGAGAGCCACTGATCGGTGACGACCACGACGCTCGCTCGGCGCGCCTTTGCGAGCATCACGAGTTCGCGGGTCGAGGCCTCGTAGCGCCTGAAATCGAACGCGATGAGCACGTCTTTCGAACCGAAGTCGGCCATCGTCGCCGCGCGCAGGCTCGCCATCTCTGGCACCATGCTCACGCCGGTGCGCAGCTGCTGCAGGCTGGCCGCGAGGTACTGAGCAAGAAAGTTGCTGTAGCGCCCGCCGACGATCCACAGCCTGTTGCGCGGCGCGGCGAGCGCCTCGAGCGTCGTGTTGAAGTCGTGCTCCGAGAGGCCCGCAAACGTCGAGCGCAGGTCTTCGGCCGCCGGCTCCGCCAGGTCGGCGAGCTTGCCGCCCCGCGCGGCACGCCTCGAGCTGGTTCGCTCGTAGAGCGCCGCCGGCGAGGCACCCCGCTGCTCGAGTTCAACTCGAAGCGCGCGGCGAAAGTCGGGAAAACCTCGGTAGCCGAGCCGCGTGGTGAACCGCACGACGGTCGCCCCACTGACTCCCGCGATTTCGGCGAGACCCGCAACCGTCTCGAAGCCGGCAACCGGGTAGGTGGCAAGCAGCGTACGAGCGACCTTGCGCTCCGACGGGGTGCACTCCCCCATGCGCTCGCGGATCCTCGCCGCCACCGAATCCTCGGTGTCTCGCTGCGGTGCAGCGCGGTGCGTCTCAGCGTTCACGAGACAACCTCCATTCGCGGGTTTCAGAGCTGATCGAATCACTCCGATGCGACAGCGCGGCGAACCCCGGCGGCCTCGGCTCCGAGGTTGCTCGCTGCGCCGAGTGTATCAATGAGCGCGGCGAGCAGTGCGACCCGCTGCGGCACCGATGCGATGTCGAGCCACTCACCGGGCGTGTGGTCTCCGCCACCCACCGGCCCCATACCGTCGAGAGTGGGCACCCCGAGCGCCGAGACGCGGTTCGCGTCTGAGACCCCTCCGGTTGCCGCGAGGCGCACGGTGAAGCCGAGCGTGTCGGCCAGTTCTGCGGCGATGCGCCCGATCGCCGTGCCCGCCACGGTCTGCTCCATCGGCGGGCAGTCTTCGAGGCCGACGATCGAGGCCGTCGTGCCGCGCACCACGGGTGCGGCGACGCGTTCGCGGATCGCCGCGAGCAGTCTGGTGAGATCTTCTTGCCGTGGCGCGCGCATCTCGACCGAGAGGCTTGCGCGATCGGGAACGATGTTCAAGCGCTCCCCGGCGCGCAGCACGCCCACGTTGACCGTCACCCCGGCAGGCAGGTCGGCGAGCGACTGCAAGAACACCGTCAGGTGCGCTGCCTCGAGCCCTGCGTGCGCGCCGCGCTCTGGTTCGATGCCTGAGTGCGCGGCGAGGCCCAGCACTTCGATCTCGAGATCGATCACGCCCTTGCGCGATCCGACGAGGTCGCCGTTCTCTCGCGCGCACTCGAGGCAGAGGGCGACGTCGGCGCCTTGCACGGCTGCCTCGAGCACGGTGCGACCGTAGGGCGAGCCGATCTCTTCGTCGGGCGTGAACACGAGCACGAGCTCGCGGTAGCGCTCACTACCCTCGGCGATGAGGTGTTCGGCGGCGTGCAGGCTCGCCACCACGCCGGCCTTGTCGTCGGTCACGCCCGGGCCGTGGGCGAGCCCGCGCTCGTCGATCGAGAACGGTCGTAGGGCCGCGTCGCCGGACGCAAACACGGTGTCGAGATGCGCGAACAGCACGATACGGCCCGATCCGGTGCCGACGCGGCGACCCACTACCGCATCGCCATACACGGGTGCCCCGGTCAGCGGGTCAGGCTCGGGGGAATGCCGTTCCACTTCGAAGCCGAGGATCGCAAGTCGCGCTGCCACCCAGTCTGCTGCTCGGCTGACGCCCTCTGGGTCGTACGATCCAGAGTCGATCCCGACGAGGGAGCCGAGGTCTGCGATGTACTGCGCATTCGCGGCGGCCGCCCGGCGCAGCATCTCGTGTGCGAAATCCACGTTGCTCCTTCTTCTGATCAGATTGCAACGAACATTACATGTTTATCACTTCTGTTTCCATTGGAAATATTTATTTCAAGATGGTCGACGGGGCTACTTCCCAATGAAACACTGGCCGACAAGCGGTTTTTCGACAGGAAAGAACCGCAGAAATGTTTGTTTCACCAATTGCAGTTGACTCCGAGTTGTGTAATGATTCGATCACTTCACTGAGGAGGAATCGTGACCCGAGTGCCGTCGCACCACGCCTGGAACGCCCCGCGTCTTCAGGCGAGCGCAGCGGGCACCCTCGTGCTCATCGGCGGTGCCCTCGATGAGAGCGCCGAGATTCTGCAGCGCGTCGTCGAACTCGCGGCGAGCGGGCGCAACGAGCGCAGCAACGGCCGCGGCGCCCTGGGCGGCGCACCCCGCATCGCGATTCTCACCACCGCCTCAGAGCCGGCCGAGTCAGCAGATGCCGCCGCATCGGGCACCGAAGAGAACGACGAGGCCGACGGCCGCTACTACGTCGAACTCTTCGCTCGCCACGGGGCAGTCGGCGTGCCGATTCCGGTCGGCGCTTCGTCCGAACCGAGCTACGAAGGCTCGAGCTACCACCGCGGCTCGGCGAGAAGCGAGCAGATCGCCGAGCTCGTGCGCTCGTGCGACGGCGTCTTTCTCGGCGGCGGCGACCAGACCCATTACGTGCTTGCGCTCTTCGAGAGCGCCCGCCCCGGTCTGCCCCCATTCGGCGATCGCCGCGACACCGCGGTGATGCGAGCGCTTCGCGAGGTGCTCGACCGCGGCGGTGTCGTCGCCGGCACGAGCGCCGGGCTCGCGGTGCAGCAGGCGGCGCCGATGGTGAGCGGCGGCACGAGCCGCGCGGCCTGGCAACACGGCGCGACGCCGGGCTACGAAGACGACGACCGGCTGCGCTACATCGAGACCGGCGGCCTCGGCTTCTTCGGCGAGGGGCTGCTCGACTCGCACTTCAACGAGTGGGGGCGCGTGCCCCGCGCGATCCGCCTCGCCCACGACACGAACGAGCGTCTCGCCATCGGCGTCGATGAGCACACCGCCCTCGTGTACTCGCGCGCCGACCGCACGGGCGAGGTCATCGGCTCGGGCGGCGTCTCGATGCTCGACATCAGCGAAGCAGAGTTCGACGACGGCGCACACGACAAGTCGGTGATGGGCGTGCGCTGGAGCCATCTGACCGCCGGCGATCGCTACGACTTCGCCGCGGGCGAGACCAGCCGCGCGGCCGAGATCCTTTTCGCACCAGGTACCAGCGAGGCACCAAAGCCTGTCATCGATATTTGGGGCGAGGATCGCGGCATCGAGTTGCTGCGGCTCGCACAGGGGCTGCTCGCCTCGCCCGGCCTGACAGCTTCGGCCACCACAGGCACCACCGAGCTGGCTGCCGCGTCCGAGTTCAGCATCTCGTTGCGGCGAGACTCGCGCACCACGTGGACTCGGCCCGGCGGCTTCGCCGAACTCTGTCTCTCGATCATCCCTCTTTCACCCACCAGCTAGAAAGGCACAGCATGCCACACCAACACACCGACACCCCGGGCCCCGGCGCCCGGAATGCCAGGAGCACGGCGCGCCGCCTCGCTTCGGGAGCCGCGCTGTTCACCGCCGGAGCGATGCTGCTCGCAGGCTGTGCCTCGGGCGGCGACTCGGGCGCCGGCGATGCGAGCAAGAACGTCGTGAACCTCGTCACCCCGGCGCAGCCCGAGAGCATGGATCCGCAGATCTCGACCGACTCGATCATGGGCGAGATCGCAAGCCCCATCTTCGAGACGCTCGTGACGACTGACGAGAACCTTCAGGCGCAGCCCATGCTCGCTGAATCGTTCGAGGCGAACGCCGACAATACCGAGTACACCTTCGTGCTGCGCGACGGCGTGAAGTTTCAAGACGGCAGCGACCTGGATGCCGACGATGTCGTCGCGTCGATGAACCGCTGGCTGCGCGTCTCGGTCGCAGCAGTCGATGCCTTCGCCGGTGCCGAGTGGTCGAAGGTTGACGACCGCACCGTCAAGCTGACAGTGCCCGCCCCGAGCTTCCTGCACCTGCTCTACCTCTCGCAGGTTGGCACCGCGTTTCCGGCCGTGATGCCGAGCGAGGTCATCGAAAAGGTCGGCGATTCGCCGATCACCGACGTCGCCGACATCATCGGCACCGGCCCCTACAAGTTCGCCGAGTGGGATGCCGATCAGAAGATCGTGATCGAGAAGTGGGACGACTACCAGTCGCTCGACACCCCCTCGAGCGGACGCGGCGGTGCGAAGCACGCGCAGCTCGATCAGGTCGTCTTCAACTTCGTCGCCGACGCCTCGACCCGCACCCTCGGGCTGCAGTCGGGCCAGTACGACGCAACCACCGAGCTGCCGTTCGACAGCCTCGACCAGTTCAAAGACGACCCGAACCTGGTGCTCGACACCTACATGGTTGGCCCGATCAACCTGGTCTACAGCGACGACCCCTCGAGCCCGTTCTCGAACGTGATCAACCGCCAGGCGATCAACACGGGCCTCGACCGCGACCCGATCATGCTTGCGGCGGTCGGCTCGAAGGATCTCTACGACCTCGTGCACCACAACATGACCCTCGGGCAGAAGGCGATCTGGGACACCGAGGTCGGCAAGGCCGACTTCAACCAGGCCGACGTCGAGAAGGCGAAGGAGATGCTCGCCGAGGGCGGCTACGACGGCAGCCCGACCGTGGTGCTCGCGAATAAGGACTACTCAGAGGCATACAACTCGGCGGTCGTCGTGGTCGAGCAGCTGAAGGCCATGGGCGTCGACGCGACCCTCGACGCCTATGAGTGGGGCGCGTTCAGCGAGAAGTACCGCGAGCGCCGCGACGAGTGGGACTTCGTAGTCTTCCCGTTCGGCACCGAGCTAGACCCGACGCAGACCATCGGCTTCCTGCCGACCCGCGCCGGCTACTTCGACGGCCCCGAGCTGCAGGCGCTGCTCGCAAAGTTCCGCAGCGCGCCCACCCAGGCCGACGCGAGCGCGATGTACGACGAGATGCAGGCATGGATCGAAGAGACTCGCCCCATGAGCCGCATCGGCGATGCGCACAACGTGTACGCCGCGAACAAAGATCTCGAGCTGCCCTGGTTCGACGGTCGCTTCGTGTGGTGGAACGCCCACTGGAAGTAATAGTGTCTCGGGGTGTGCGGGCCCATCAGGCGCCTGCGCACCCCTAGGCTGCGGTCGCCCCTCCTCGCGGGGCGACCGATCCTCTTGCCACTCTCTACGACCGGAAACCCGATGCTCAGATTCATCTTGCGCAGACTGCTCAGCCTGATCCCCGTGCTGTTCGTCGTGTCTGTGGTGATCTTCTCGCTGATTCACCTGACCCCCGGCGACCCCGCCCGCCGCATTCTGGGCGAGAAGGCCTCGGACGAGGCGGTCGCCGCGCTGCACGCCTCGATGGGGCTCGACGCCCCCATCGTCATGCAGTACCTCAAGTGGGTCGGCGGCGTGCTCACAGGCAACCTGGGCAACTCATACTTTCTGAACAAGAGCGTCGTCGAAGCGATCGGCGACAACGCCGTGCCGACCATTCAGCTCGCGATCATCGCGATCCTCGTCGCCGTGCTTCTCGCCGTGCCCTTCGGCACCCTCGCCGCACGCTACCGCGACGGCGTGCTCGACAAGTCGGTGAACGCGTTCACGCTGATCGGCATGACGGTGCCGAGCTTCGTGCTCGCTCTCGCCATGATGCTCATCTTCGGGCTCAGCCTGCGCTGGCTGCCGATCTCGGGCTACATCAACCCCTTCGAGAACTTCGGCGAGGGCCTGCGCACACTGCTCATGCCCGGCATCGCGCTTGGCGCGATCACCGCGGCACTCATCGCCCGCACCACCCGCGCGGCGGTGCTCGACGTGCTGAACGCCGACTACATCGATGCCGCCCGCTCGCGCGGGGTCACCGAGCGACGCCTGCTCTTCACGCACACGCTGAAGAACGCGAGCCTGCCGGTGCTCACCATCGTGGGGCTCTCGCTGGGATCGCTCGTCACCGGTGCCGCCGTGACCGAGACCATTTTCAATATTCCCGGCCTCGGCCAGCTGCTGATCAATGCGATCTCGCGCCGCGACTACCCGGTCATTCAGGGCGTGATCCTCTTCATCACCCTCATCTACTTGCTCACCAACCTGATCATCGACCTGCTCTACGGCATCGTCGACCCGCGGGTTCGCGTCGGAAAGGCAAAGTGATGCCCAGCCCCGAATCGCCCTCGACCAGCTCGAACGAAGTGCCGAGCACGCAGATGCTCTCGATGCGACCGGCACAGCCGCACCAGCGCCTCACGCTGTGGCAGCGCATGCTCGGCAACACGCAGCTCATGGTCGGTCTGCTGATCATTCTGTTCATCTTCGTGATCTCGTACGTGGTGCCGCCGCTTCTGCACCTCGACCCGCTCGCGGTCGACCCCGTCAACCGACTCAAGCCGCCATCGGCAGAGCACATCTTCGGCACCGATCCCTTTGGTCGCGACCTCTTCGCCCGCATCGTCTCGGGCGCCTCGACCTCGCTGATCGTTGGCTTCGTCGTCGCCGCCGTCAGCGGCGTGCTCGGCACGATCATCGGCGTCGCCGCCGTTTTCAACAGCGCGCTCGACGCCGTGCTGATGCGCATCTGTGACGGCCTCATGGCGATCCCCGCGATTCTGCTCGCCGTCGCCCTCGCGGCCGCGCTCGGCCCGAGCGTCACAAACCTCGTCATTGCGCTGACCATCGTCTACACACCCGGCATCGCTCGCCTCGTGCGCTCGCGCGCCCTCGCGATCACGCAAGAGACCTTCGTGACCGCGAGCACCATGCAGGGCGCCGGCATGCTGCACATCATGTGGAAGCACATTCTGCCGAACACCCTCTCGGTGCTCGTCGTGCAGTCGACCTTCACCTTCGCCGAATCGGTCATCACCGAGGCCGCGATGAGCTTTCTCGGCGCAGGCGTGCCCGCGCCGCAGGCCAGCTGGGGCAACATTCTCTACGACGGCAAGGCCGTGATCATGCAGTCGCCGCAGATGATCGTGCTCACGAGCATCTTTCTGATCGTGACCGTGCTCGCGCTGAACATGATCGGCGATGGCCTGCGCGATCTCGTCGACCAGCGCTCGCGCGCGCTGCTCGGCAGGCCCGGAATCTTCGCACGCCTCTTCAGCACGATCGGCCCGCGCACCGTCGGAAAGGACACCCAGCGATGAGCGCCACGACCGAGCCGCTGCCGATCAAGATCGAACAGCTCACCCTCGACATCGACACCCCGCAGGGCACCGTGCACGCGGTGACCGGCGTGAGCCTCGAGCTGCGCCCGCGCGAGATTCTCGCCATCGTCGGCGAATCGGGCTCGGGCAAAACACTGACTGCGCGCGCCGCCCTCGGACTGCTGCCGCCGCGCACCACGACCGGCGGCGCCGTGCTGCTCTCGGGCACCGACGTGTTGACCACCGACGCGAAGACGCTGCGCAAGATGCGCGGCAGCGAGGCGGCGATGATCTTTCAAGAGCCGTCGACCGCCCTCAACCCCGTGTTTCGCATCGGCTGGCAGCTCGAAGAGGGGCTGCGCGCGCACGGCATGGCGAGCAAGTCCGAGCGCCGACGGGTCGCGGTCGACATGCTGCGCGCAGTCGGCATTCCCGAGCCCGAGGTGCGCATCGACCACTACCCGCACCAGTTCTCGGGCGGGCAGAAGCAGCGCATCGTCATCGCGATGGCGCTCGCGTTGCGCCCCTCGGTGATCATCGCCGATGAGCCGACCACCGCGCTCGACGTGACGGTGCAGGCCGAGATCCTCGACCTGCTGCGCGAGTGCCGCGATTCGTTCGGTGCCTCCATTCTGCTGATCACCCACAATATGGGCGTCGTCGCCGACCTCGCCGATCGCGTCGCCGTGATGTACCGGGGCGACCTCGTCGAAGAGGCGCCCGTCGATGAGCTCTTTCGGGCTCCCCGCGAGGCCTACACCCAGCAGCTTCTGGCAGCGGTGCCACGGCTCGGCAGCGGGCGACAGGCCGGCGAGACCGCGACAGTCGCCGCAGCCACTACGGCCGAAGCTGAAGCAGTGCGCGCGGGCGAGGCCGATCCCACGCCAGCCCAGAAGCCAACCGTGCACGTCGCTTCGCTCGACATCGTCTATCGTTCGGGCTTCGGCAAAGACCCGGTGCACGCCGTTCGCTCGGTGAGCCTCGACATCGGCCCGGGCGAGGTCGTCGGGCTCGTCGGCGAGTCTGGTTCTGGCAAGTCGACCATCGGTCGCGCCATCGGCGGGCTCGAGCCCATCGCCGGGGGCACGCTCGAGGTGTTCGGCCAAGATCTGCGCAGTCTGCGCGGTCGGCAGTTGCGCGAGCTGCGCCGCCGCATCGGCTTCGTGTTTCAAGACCCCGCGGCCTCGTTCAACTCGTTCATGACGGTCGAGGAGTGCATCATCGAGCCGATGGGCATTCACCGTATGCCGGGCGGCAAGGCCGCACACCGGCGCCGCGCGCTCGAACTGCTCGACGCGGTCGAGTTGCCCGAATCGTACGCACACCGCTATCCCTTCGAGCTCTCGGGCGGCCAGCGTCAGCGCGTCGGCCTCGCACGTGCGCTGGCGCTCTCGCCCGAGCTCGTGATCGCCGACGAGCCGACGAGCGCACTCGACGTCTCGGTGCAGGCCCGCGTGCTCGAGATCTTCGGCTCGCTGCAGCGCGAGCTCGGCTTCGCTTCGCTGTTCATCAGCCACGATTTGGCTGTGGTCGAGATGCTCGCGAACCGGGTGGGTGTGTTGTGCCAGGGCGAGTTGGTCGAGATCGGCGAGACTGAAGAGGTGCTGCACGCACCGAAGCACCCCTACACGCAGCGACTCATCGCCGCGGTTCCGGTGCCCGACCCCGAGGTGCAGCGTCAGCGCCGAGAGCAAGCCGCCACGGCCACCCCGATTCTGATGCCGGAGGAACAGCACAGTTGAGTTACGACCCCACCGCGATTCGCGCCGATCTCGTGCTGCTCGCCGGGCGCGTGCGCACCGGGATTGACCCCGCCCGCAAACGTGCCGCCGCCGTCCCGGCGAGCGAGGGCGAGCTGCCCTCTGCGGTTGCCATCAGCGGCCGCCGCATCGTCGCCGTCGGCAGTCGCGAGCTCGCGAGCAGTTGGCACACGCGCGACGCGCAGATCGTCGAACTCGGCGACGCGACCATCACCGCGGGCTTCGTCGACGCGCACGTGCACCCGCTCTCGGGCGCCGAGTCGCGACACCGGGCGCTCATGCTGCACGACTGCGAGACCGTCGAAGAGGTCGCCGAACGCATCGCCGAGTTCGCAAAGGATCGCGGCCCCGACGAATGGATTCGCGGCTTCGGCCTCTCGTTCGACATGTTTGTAGGCACCGAGGTGAGCAATGCGCCGTTCGAGCGCGCCTTCGGCGGGAGACCAGGCTACCTGCTGCTCTTCGACGGCCACTCGGTCATCGCGAGCAGCCGCGCGCTCGAGCTCGCGGGCATCGACGGCCCCCGTGATTTCGGCAATAACTCGTCAATCGAGGTCGACGCAGCAGGCAAACCGACCGGCTACCTGATCGAGAGCGACGCCGAGATGCTCGTGACCGAGCTCTACCCGCGCATGCCGTTCGAGCAGCGTATCGCGGCAGTTCGCCACAAGCTCGCCGAGTTCGCGGCCAGCGGCTACACCTCGCTGCACCAGATGAATATGGAGGCGGGGGATCTCGACGTGCTGCGCGCGATCGAGGCCGAGGGCGAGCTGCCGGTGCGCGTTCGCGTGTCGCCGATCTGGCGGGCGAGCGACCCCTGGGCCGAGACCCTGCAGCAGATGATCGCCCTGCAGGGCGTCGGCGGCAGGCGGTGGCAGGTCGAGGGCGTGAAGTTCATGCTAGACGGGAGCATCGACAACGGCTCGGCGTGGCTCTTCGAGGCCGATACGCGCGGCGGCGGGCTCGAGCCCTACTGGGTGCCGAGCGAGCGCTTCGAGCGCACGATTCACGCGCTGAACGAGAGCGGCGTGCCCACCGCCACCCACGCCATCGGCGACCGCGCGGTCGAGTTCGTGCTCGACACCGTGCAGTCGATTCCTGCGCACATCAAGCGCGTCACGCACCGCATCGAGCACATCGAGACGATCCCAGATCACCTGGTGCCCCGCTTCGCCGAGCTCGGCGTGCCCGCGAGCATGCAACCGATTCATGCCTTCGCGCAGCGCCCCGACGGCCGCGACATGTGGACCACCCTGCTGGGGCGCGGTTCGGAGCGCGCGGCGCACGGCTGGCGCATCGCAGACCTGGACGCCGCTGGAGCCTGTGTGGCGCTCGGGTCTGACTGGCCCGTAGAAGAGTTCGATGCGCGGCGAGTGTTCGCGGCGAACGTGACGCGCCGCCGCCACGGCTCGAGCCGCCCCGCGGTCGACCCGCACCAGGCGCTCTCGCCCGAGCGCACGCTTGCCGCGCTCACCCGCAACTGCTGGGCATCCATCGACCGGCCGGGCGAGGGCGTCGTCGCACCCGGGGCGATCGCCGACCTCACGGTCTTCGCCGATGACCCGGTCACCACCGACCCAGACCGCTTCGCCGAGAGCCCGGTGCTGCTCACCGTGGTGAACGGCCGAATTTCGCACCGCGCATAGGAGGCACTGCATGATCCGCCGCATCGAACGGGCAAGGTTGCTCGGCGCTGCAGATACCGGCGCGACCGGGCTCGGCCCCGACAGACTCCGTTCCGAAGCGCTCGTAGATATCGAAATCGCGAGCGACGGCACGATCGCCGCGGTCACCGCAGCAGGCTCGACTGGCTCCGGCCCAGCCGGCTCGGTCGACACCCTCGACGCCGCCGGCCGCTTCGTCACTTCTGGCCTGTGGGACGAGCACGTGCACCTCGGGCAGTGGGCGCAGCAGGCGTCGCGACTCGACTTCGGCGAGCTGACGAGCGCACAGCAGGTGCTCGACCGCGTCGCCGCGGCTGCCGCAGCGGGCGCGCAAGAGATCATCGCGATGCGGGTGCGCGGCAGCGCGTGGGGCGACGAACTCACACGCGAACGCATCGACGCCGCGGGCGGCGACGTGCCGGTCGTGCTCATCAGCGTCGACCTGCACGGTGCCTGGCTCAGCTCGGCCGCGCTGCGGCAATACGGCCACGACGCGCTCGGCGCCTCGCACCTCGTCGAAGACGAGTGCTTCGCGTTGCTGCGCGAGCTCGACCGCATCGAAGAGGGCGAGCTGGATCGCCGCATCTCCTCGGCGGCGAGCGCTGCGGCGGCGCGAGGTGTGGTCGGCGTGGTCGACTTCGAGATGCGCTGGGGAGCCGACGATTGGACGCGGCGTGAGGCGAGCGGTTTCGATGCGCTGCGGGTGGAGAGCGCGGTCTACCCGCAGCATCTCGAGCGCGCGATCGGGGCCGGCTTTCGCACGGGCGACGCCCTGACGAAAAGCGGCAGGCTGCGCTTCGGCCCGCTGAAGGTGATCACCGACGGCTCGCTCGGCACCCACACCGCGTGGTGCTGCGAGCCGTACCCCGATGGCGAGCACGGCCTCTCGCTTGTCGGGTTCGACGAACTCGAGGCACTACTTCGCCGTGCGCACGAATCGGGCATCTCGGCGGCGGTGCACGCCATCGGCGACCGGGCGGGGGCTGCGGCCCTCGACGCGTTCGAGCGGGTGGGCTGCGGTGGTCGCATCGAGCACGCCCAGCTGCTGCGCCGCGAAGACGTCGCGCGCTTCGCGGCCCTCGGCGTCGAGGCGAGTGTGCAGCCCGAACATCTCATCGACGACCGCGACGCGATCGCCCGCCTCTGGCCGGGCCGCGCCGAGCGCGCGTTTCCGTTCGCCTCTCTTCTAAACGCGGGCGCGCGCCTGCGCTTCGGCTCAGACGCGCCCGTGGCTCCGCTCGATCCCTGGCGCGCCATCGCCGCCGCGGTGCACCGCTCGCTCCCCGGCGAGCCCGTGTGGGTGCCCGCAGAGCGGCTCACGGTCGAACAGGCGCTGCGGGCGTCGATGCGCGGCAAGCTTCGCCCGGCAGTCGGCGACGCAGCAGATCTCGTGCTGCTCGACGAGAATCCGCTGCGCATGTCGCAGGCAGATCTGGCCGCGCCACCGGTCGCAGCAACGTTGCTCGGCGGCAAGATCACTCACGCCGACGCGGGCCTTCGCTGATCCTCGTCACACGCAATCGGTGACTCAGACCTAGCAGCCGGTGTTGCCGGTCTTTCGGCGAACGAGGATCAGCGCCGCGCCGAGCACGAGCAGCGCGATGGCCGCGGCCGCTGTCATGATGCCGATGCCCCCGGCCTGCCCCGTGTTCGACAGGCCGGTCGGCTTGTCTGTCGGAGGCATCGCCGGCTGGGTCGCGGCGATCACCTCGATCGAAACCGAGGCGGTGACCGAGCCGAGCGTTGCGGTGATCACGTGCGGGCTGGCGTGCGGAAAGCTCACCGTGAGCCCAGTGATCTCGTCACTCGCAACCGACGAGCTGAGGGTTGCGGCGCTCGTGTCGACGGGGTTGCCGAAGGCATCCTCACCAGTGACCGCGAAGGTCAGCGAGCCGCCCTGGCGCACCGAAGTGGCCGACGGAGTGATCTCAAGCTGGGCGAGGTCGGCCGCAACCACGTCGACCGTGAAGGTGGCCGTGAGCGAAGTCGATCCTCGAACCGTCGCGGTCACTTCGCACTCACCCGCGCGGGTGGCGATGTGACCACTACTGAAATCGCATTCGGGACCAAAGCTGTAATCGATGGTCGGCCACGGCGTCACCGGAACGCCCTGCTCGTTCTGCAGTTCAACCGGAAACGTATATGCAACGCCGGCGGTCGCGGTCAGCGCAGCCGGGTCGGTCGAGACCACGAGATGCACCGGCGTCACATCGAACGTTCGGGTCACGTTCTGCGCGGCCGTATACGGGTTGCCTCCGGCTTGCGATGCGGTCACGTTGCAGCTGCCGTTGCCGTTTGCAGTCAGCAAACTCCCCTGGAGCGTGCACGGCCCCGAATCAAGGGTGTAGCTCACCGGCAGCCCGCTGCTCGCCGTCGCAGTGAGCTGGGTCGGCTGCTGCACGTTGATCGTGCTGCCCGAAAAGTCGATGCTCTGGCCCAGCAGCGTGAACGCGAGCGCAAAATCGACGGGGCCTCGCCACTGCCCGAACTCGGCCCGCGCGATGTAGTGACCCGCGCGAATCGAGGTGCAGCTCGTTCCTGTACAGGTCACATCGCTGGCTTGCAGGTCGGGGTACTGCGAGCCGGTCGCCTGCACCGACACGATTCGGCTGGTCACATCGGCGCTGTGCCCCGGCGCCATTGCGCGGGCCGTCGCGGTGACCTGTGTCGATTGCAGTGCGGCAACCTGTGGCGCGCTCACCTCGACCGCGGCGATCGGCACATCGTAACTGAAGCGCGCAACCGGGGCATCTGTGCTGAGCCCCTGCTGCCAGCCGCTCGGCACGAGCGACGAGCCGCCACCGCCGCCACCGCTGATGGTGCCGACACCGCCACCACCACCGTAGTAGCCGCCGCCACCGCCGCCGCCACCGGCCGGGGCGCCAGGTGGCACGTAGTCACCACCGGCACCACCCGCGCCGAGCGTGCCAGGAGCGCCTGAGTTGTAGGTCGAGTATGCGCCGCCGGCACCGCCAGCGCTCTGCGTAGCGGCACCGCCACCGCCCGGGCTGGAGTCGCTGCCAGAACCCGGCTGCCCGGCGTCGCCGCCCTGCCCAAAGGCGGCGCCGCCACCGCCGCCCGCGACGGCTACGCGTGAGGCGAGTGAGCCCGCGTCTGCGGCGGGCAGGGTGCGGATGTCTGTCGCGCCGCCGCCGCCGGCCTGCCGTGCCGAACCGACCGGGACGCCCGGTGAGCCACCTCCGTTGAAGCCACCGCTCGCGTTCGAGCCGTTGCCGCCAACGTAGACATATAGTGGGGTACCGCTCGAAACCGCATAGCTGCCAACGATCCGGTCACCGCGGCCGCCGCCTTTGACAACTGAGTTCCCGCCAGCACCCCCGCTGAGCTCGACGTCGATGCTCGTGACGCCTGCGGGCGTGGTGAACGTCTGCTCGGCGCCGGTAGAGGCATAGCTCACCGTGCAGCTCAGGTGGGTTGGCAGGGCTTCGTTCACAGCGCAGTTCGCAGCCGGGTTCGCCGGCACGTCTGCTGCTGCCGCGGTCACGCCAACGCCAGCGATAAGACTCGCGGCCATGAGCGCGACGGCTCCTGCCGAAGCAAAAATTTGATGTGTACGCATGGCTCCCCCATGGTTCTGCGCCGACAGCAATGTCAAGCGATTAGCCTATCCCGCCGCAGTCGGGTCGTGCGCTCTCGTGCGCAGATTGCAATGTTGCGGTTCGCAATCTGCATCGCTGGCAGCCCTGACCCCATCACTACACTGAACACATGGCTCAGAAGCTCAGGGAGGCGCTGCGTCGCGCCCCGTTCGCGATCATCTTCACCGTCGTGTTCATCGCGGTCGGCGCGATCAGCGGCGCGCTGTTCTCGGCGGCGTCAGAGAAGCCGTGGTTCTCGCAGGTCGCGACCGGCATTCCAGCGTTTGCCGAGGGGCGTTGGTGGTCGCCTTTCACCTCAATGTTCTTCGTCGACCAGCCGTGGGTCTACCTGACGCTCACCCCGCTGCTGCTCGGCAGCCTGGTCTGGGCCGAGTGGCGCTTCGGCACGCTGCGCACGATCGCGCTCTTTGTTGCCGGCCACCTCGTCGGGGTGTTCGGCGGCGCGCTCGTGGTGTGGCTGCTCGCGCTCGCCGGCTCGCAGTGGGCGGGCACGCTGCAAACGCACCTCGACGTCGGGCCCTCGTGCGGCGCAATCGCCGCGCTCGTGTTCGCGATCGCCACGCTGCCATCGCCGTGGCGGCTGCGCGCGCGAGCGCTCGTCATCGTGTGGATTCTGCTCTCGGTGCTCTACCTCGGCGAGATCTACGACGTCGAGCACGCCGTCACGCTCGCGGTCGCGCTCGCGGTGAGCGGTTCGCTGCCCGCGTTCAGGCACCGCGGCGGGCGCCCCACTGAGCGCGAGTGGCGCTTCCTCTCGTTCGCCGGCCTCATCACGGTCGGCGCGATGCAGATCTTCGACCTCGCGGTGCCGACGAACGGGCCGCTCGGCAACAACACCCCCGTCGCCTCGTGGATCGACGTGGCCACCGACCTCGTCGTGATCCTGCTTGTCGCGAACGGCATTCGCCGCGGTTATCGTGTCGCCTGGATCATCACGCTCTGCCTCGCCGCATTCAACTTGCTGACGGCGGCGCTCGCGTTCGCGGTGGTACCGCTGCTCGTGCAGACGGGGCTGCTCGACAGCCCCGCCGAGGTGTTTGGGCTGATCCTCGCCCCCGCAATTCTGTGGATCGGCCAGGCCGTGATTCTCATCGCGGGCCGCGGCGCGTTTCGCGTCTCGATGCGATCGTCGAAGCGCGTGCTCGATGCAACCACCGTGACGCCCGCTGAGAGTGAGCGGCACCTGAAGCGGCACGGCGGCGGCACGATCTCGTGGATGACGACGTGGCCGCTCAACCGACACGTCGCCCTCGCCGACGGCAGCGCCGGGTTTCAGTCGCACGCCGGGGTCGCGATCATGCTTGGCGATGCTCTCGTCTCCGAGGATCGCCAGGCCGATGCCATTGAAGAGTTTGCGGGCGCCGCGCAGCGCGCGGGGCTGATCCCGGCGCTGTTCTCTGCGGGGCAGCGCTCGTTCGACGCGATGCCGGCCGGCTGGCGCTCGCTCATCGTCGCCGAAGACACCATCGTCGATCTGCCGGGGCTCGCCTTCACCGGCAAGGCGTGGGCGGCGGTGCGCGCGGCGATCAACAAGGCCGGGCGCGAAGACATCGCGTTTCGCATGACCCGTCTGGCCGACGAGCCCCGGCACGTGGTGGCGCAGGTGCGCAAGATCTCTGAGCAGTGGACGGGCGACAAGGCGCTGCCAGAGATGAAGTTCACGCTCGGCACGGTCGCCGAGGCGCTCGACCCAGAGGTGATGGTCGGGCTCGCGTTCAACGATGCGGGCGAAATGCAGGGCATCACGTCGTGGCTGCCGGTGTATGGGCCAACCTCTGAGGGCACCGGCGAGCCGCAGGTTGTCGGGTGGACGCTCGACGTGATGCGCCGCGCCGACGGCGCGTTCTCGCAGACGATGGAGCTGCTGATCGCCTCGTCGGCGCAGTACTTCGCCGAGCACGGCTACCAGTTCGTGTCGCTATCTGGGGCGCCGTTCATTCACCCCGAGGGTCGCGAGCTGACCCCGGTCGACCAGGTGCTCACGCGCATCGGTGAGCTGATCGAGCCGATGTACGGCTTCAAGTCGCTGCACCGCTTCAAGCAGAAGTTCAACCCGCGTGAAGAGCCGCTCTATCTGCTCTATCGCGACGAGGGCGATCTGCCGCGCATCGGCTTGGCGCTCACCCGGGCCTATCTGCCCGACGCGACGCTGCGCGATCTGATCGTGTCGGCGGCGCCCGCGCCTGCCGCCTCGACAGCCGAGGCAGCTGCAAAGTAACAGGTTTTCACAAACCCAGACGCGGTGAGCCGGTAGGGAGAGGGCTCACCGCGTCGCACCGAGTGTCGAGGAGGAATGGGGGAGCCTCGCCTGCCACACTCAGTGCCGGGGACCCGGGGCACAAAGCGATTACGCCCCGGCTCTTACGTCGAGGTTCTACCGCGCTACACGGCCTGATGTTCTCGACGTCGCCTCATCAGCAACCCTGCTCCCATGAGCAGCAGGGCGGCCGCCACGGTTCCTGCCGCGAGCAGCGTCACCTGCCCGGCACCAGTGTTCACGAGCTTGCCGCAGATGGCCTCGGTGCAGGTGAAGGAGTTCACTGCGTTGATGGTCATACGCTGCAGCTGATCGGGGCTCCCCGCCGTGATGGCCGCCCCGGTCTCGAACGAAGAGGCATCGATGGTCGACGAGCTTGCACCGCCGTTGTCGATTTCTTCGCCGAAGCAGCGTGCACCGAGAGGCAGAGTCCGGGGGTCACCCTCATCGTTCACCAGCATCTTCTTCTGGCCGCCCTTGATCTTGACGTTGCCGGAGTAGAGGGTGGTTCGAATGGTGCCGTCTTCGCTTGGCTCCTCGATTTGGCAGGTAATAGTGAACTCGAAGGCGATGTTCTTCGCCCATTCGATTGCCTTCGCGTCACCGTCGAGTTGCTTGGTGAGCACTACCGTGCCCGCCGAATAGAAATTCGTCAGCGATGCGATTGGGGCGCCTGCCCGCTGCGCAACTGCGTCCCAAGGCACGGTCACTTCGACCGGTGCGGCGGCACCGTCGGCGCCACCAGCATCAGTCTCGGTGATGGTGCACTTGGTGAATGCGGGAAGTGGGCCGAGCACGTCGCTCGTCACGGCTTCGGCACCATTCACGTCGAGAGAAACCTCTTCGTTCAGCACTTCGGCGGGCTCTACCCCTTCGAGCTCTGGATCAAAACTACACACCACTTCGAATACGAGGGTGTCTTCTGCGGAGAAGTCGCCCGCGCCGACCCCTGCGATCGCTTTGTTGATCTGCATGCCACCAAAGGGAATAAGCCCAGCATCGATGGTGCGGTCGTGCGTGTCGCGGCCGAGCACCACCGGATCAGCGGCACCCGTTGCTGGGTCGGCGTTCGAGTCGATCGTGCGATCCTCACCCGCTGCCTTCACTGTGAACTCGCTGCCGTCAGGCTTCTCGAAGGTCACCGCGTATCCGGCCTCGTTGGAGGTGCGCAGTTGCGAAAAGAGGTATTTCCCTGCGTCATCGGTGGTCGTCTGAAGCGAGACCGCGTTGCCGAGGTCGTCGGTTCCTGCGATGCGCACGACCATTCCCCGTGCGGGTTGCTCGGGAGCGCCCTTGAAAGAGTCTTGCACGCCGTTGCGGTTGAAGTCCCACCAGGTGTAGTCGCCGATCGAGGACTCGATTGCGACCTCGGGCGATTCGGGTGTGCGCACCGCGTTCTCCATGCCACTTGCAAAGCCGGTGGCGCGGTTTACGTAGACGTCACCACCACGGTTGTTCAGGCCGACCATCCGAATGGTGAACTGGATGGCCGATCCGGTAGAGAATGCGCCCGGACGCTGCACGCGCACCGCCGTCACCTCTGCCGCCGAGGCTGGGCAGCCTGCCGCTGTTCCAGCGCCCGAAACCACGGCGCCACCAGCCGGAGCGTCGCACCAAGTCGTCGCTCCAGTCGCACCGTTGGAAGCGGTTCGGGGATCGTCAGACGGATTTGCCGCCTTCGTGTAGAGCACTCGAACGACCTGACCAGGTAGCGTCCCCTCGGTCACTTCGACCGAGTCGAACGTGAACGTGCCATTGAAGTTCGAGCCCAGCGCGCCCTGCTTTGGCAGCACGTCGATCACGTCAGGGTCATTCGGCACCGGCGCATTGCCCGGCAAGCGGTTCGAGAAACGAACCGACCATTCGTTCAACTCGCGCTGTCCCGACTGCGAGTCGGCCCGGTTGACCTGCACAACCGGCGTGAGTGGCTGCTTCACGATGCGAATGCCACGCACGTTCGAGATCTGAATTGCCGCATCGTTCGAACGCTGCGCCATCGGCGACGCGTCGTCTTGCGCCCATACCACCACCGTGTTCGTATAGACGCCGTCTTCAGCCGTCGGATCAACGTTTACCGACATGATGATCGACTCGATCGTCTGGTTCACCTCGTGCTGTGGCAATACCCATCGAATGTAGGTCTCTCCCGTCGCACAGGCCGGACGCTTCGCGTCCGCGGGCGTCGTCTGTTGCACCAGCACCGGCGTCACCGTTGCAGACGCATAGATCTGTGAACCTGGCAGGCAGTCTTCGACCCACACGTCTTTCAAGATTCCCGGTGTCATCGCACCGCTCGTCAGCGAAGGTGCGAGACGATACTGCACCAGGTCGCCTCCGGTGGTAGCCGGTGGCGTGTCTGAGAAGGATCCGCTATCGCCCTTGCGCACCTGTTTGTCGATGCGCACCTGAGCGTGAGCCAGGATGAGGCGGTCGCCACCTGACCCGGCGTGCGTCTCTGGAGTGTAGGTCGCCTGGGACCAGTTGTTGGCATGCGCGAGGAGTTCCTCAGCCGTCAGTTCTTCGCCGATGACCATTTTCACACCGCCGTAGTTCGGCAGGGTCGTTCCCGTGGGCATGCCGTTGTCAGCTGCGCGAAGCGCGATCGAGATCAAGAGGTAGACCCCGTCGCCCAGGATCGTGTTGTTGGAGACTGGTTCAGGCAGGTTCACGAAGGCGCGGACCCGAGCCACTGCGGTATAGATCCCGTCTGCGGCAAGTGCGGGATCGTTGCCGGGGACCTCCGAAGGGTCGTCGTACCAGGGCCCCTGCGCATCGCCGCACTCGGTAGCCGTGCCTTCAGCGCCGGGAGCAGCCGAGTACTGGAACGTCACGTTCGGCACCTGGCTTTTCTGCGTCGCGAAGTATGCTCCGGGCACATTGTTGTAGCCGGAGACCCAGACCGCTTCGCCTTCTGAAGGCACTCGCTGCATAGCAGAGCTGTATCCAGCTCCGACAGCCGCGGGAGCATCCACCGCGTGCAGGTTGAGTTTCGTGTTGTCCCACGCATCACAGCCGATCGCGCTCACCGGCGCAGGCGCATCTGGTTTCGTCCCTTTGAAGAACATCTGCGAGGTCACCGTCTGCGTCGGTGCCACGGTGATGCCACCGCTCTGAATGGTGGCTCCCCCGGGAGGTCCTTCACCATAGATGTTGTTGCTAGGCGAGAACTCCGTCGAGGTCATGTTGCCCTCGGCGCCGGGGAGCCCGGCGAAGCGCTTCCTGAATGCACCAGTCAACTCGACGATAGGCGTCGTCGTGCGGTAGTCGTTCCAATGCACTGGGCCAGGGACCCCAGTTGGCAGGTTCGTCGCGTTTTCGCCGGGCTGATCGACTGAGGTCTGCACGTCACTGACCGGATCAAAGCCTCTGATGTCGAGGTCGGTGTATGAGTTGAACGTCGGGAGTGTCCAAGAGGTATGTGTCGAGGATTCGGTACCGAAGTCGCGGATGACATCCACCGGGGTGTAAACCGTCAGTGCCTGGGCAATCGCGTACGCCGCGTCTCCAGGCAGAGCGGTCCCGACTGGACGCAGTGCTTGGGAGGGATAGGTCCGCAAACTCATATCAGCGTTGGAGAGCGTGACGGAAGCTGGAGTTCCCGGCCCCGCCTGAACCACGTTCATCGTGCCGGAGTCACGCACCGAGTTCGTCTCATTACGAGACGTCCCATCCTGCACGCCCGTGGCCTTGGCGCCGGGAACGCCGTACCCGGTAGCGCCGTTGTAAACTCGCGAACCGTACTTGTCCAGGTCGGCCTCGATCGCATCGATGTCGGCCCCGGAAAGCGACGGATACATCGCCGCGGGCGAGAGATCATCGGTGAAGGTGATGTCACCGATCGCCGGCATGGCACCCTTGCCTCCGGCCGGTGCAGAGAACAGCACATGGTAGGTGGTCTGCTTGCACGTACGCGCCGTGTTCCAGGGGCACTGAGTATTGATCGGACCGTAATGGTACCCGGTGTTCTCCTGCAGCGCGACACCGTTCTTCGAGATGTCCCACATCAACCGCGACGAGGCGGTCACACTCGGCAACGCCGGTGCGACCGCACCGTTGTGCGCGTCGGCGGTCAGCTCGGCCGAGAGCAGTGGCAGCGACTGACCCTGATGAGCGAGGTTCAGCACGCGCACCGTGACATCCACGATGTCTGTGCCCGAGGTGATCGTACCCCTGTTGCAGGTAAGTGTCTGCTCTGCAAGCTCGTCAATCGAGGTCGCACTCAGAGGCAGCGCGGGCTCCCCGGCAGTCGCGGGTGCGATGCCAGAACCTGTTCCCGTGCAGAACCCCGGAACCTCGGTGATCTCCATACCCTTAGGAAACTTCAACGTGAAAGTCACGTTCTCTGCTGTTCCGTCAGGAACCGCATACTCGACCTCGTACGTGACGGTGTCGTTCACACGCACGATGCCATTGTTCGGGCCCGAGTCATTGCCCGCATTGTCATCGGAGTTACCCGCACCTGTCCAAGCGCCTCCCGCGCCATCACCGGTTCCGTCGTTCTTAACGCGAACCTCGAGCGCGAGATCGGGCAGCTCGGGGTCGGGATCGCCGATGTCAGCTGGAGCCGGCTCCACGAGCGAATCCTCAGCTGCGTCTTCTGCTGCAGGCATGTCTTGAGCGCCCGGTTGCCCATCGGCACCTGCCGATGCTGAATTCTGCGCAGAGCCTGCTGGTTCTTCGGCCGCTGCTGCACTCATCGGTGCAACAGTAAAGGCGAGCGTAAACGTCAACCCCGCAGCAGCAAGACGCTGCCACCAGCTTCTCGCGTTGACCGTCTCTCTTGCGTGCCGTGCAGCACGCAAAGACTTGTTTCTCATTGGTTACCCTCCCATTAGAGCTTTGAGGGCGTGCACCTCTGCACTGTTGCTCCCCATCCCTCAATAGGTAAAGACCTCAGAGGAGGGCGTTTCTCTCGCGGATTCGAGAAACTTTTTAGTTTCTCTGTCGCAGCACCTGCGCGCAGTTCAAACTGGACGGCTGGGCCGCCTGCTACTCGACGAGAACCCAGTTGGCCGAGGCGTCCTCTTCAGAGGGTGCGGGAAGCAAGGTTGGCTCGGCCTGCGGTTCTTGCGTGACAGGCTGAGGTTCAGGCGCTGGCGCCTCCGTCGCTGCCGGCGCAAACTGAGGTTCTGGTTGCGCGGCGGGGGTCGGCTGACTTACCTTGCTGATCGGCTTCGGCAAAGTGATGGGTTCGACGGGCCCCGGCCACATTGCAAACATCGTCACCCCAGCCGCCACGGCCACTGCGGCAGCGACTCCGGTCTTCCAGGCAGTGGCTGCTCGTGTTCCTTGTTCGGCTCCGCTCGCCATGGCGGCGCCGGCCCCGATGCCGCTTCCCACCGCCGCAGTCGGCCCAAGAACAGTCTTCAACTGTTCATTGATGCGCGCGAGTCGAGCCATCTGCTCGCTGCAGGCGGGGCACTCTGCAGTGTGGCTCCTCGCCATCCGCAACGGCTTGGACGAAAGGCCACCTCGCACGAGGCGAGCCAGCTGAGCCGCACTACCCGCACATTCTGGGGCGGCAACAGCCGCGTATTGCTGCAGATATGCCGCACGCAACCCCTCGCGCGCCCGACCTGCCAGCGAGTTGGTCGCGGCAATCGTCATGCCGATCCTCGCCGCCGCCTCGGCCATCGATAGGTCGTCAACTTCAACCAGCAGCAGCACTTGCTGCCAATTCTCCGGAAGTCCGGTGAAGGCGCGCACCAGCTGGTCTCGCTCGGAGAGACTGGTCGCATGATCCTCGGTGATCAATCTCGCGACCAGTTCGGGCGACTCTAACAGAAGCTCAGGTGCAGTCGATTCGGTGCTGCGTTCGATTCGCGACCCGCGTAACGCTTCGGTGCGCACCGCGACCATTAAATAGCCGAGAAAAGATTCGCTGGGGCCGAGACCACGACGTAGTGCCCCCAGGCACTTCGAGAACGCCTCAGCGACCGCGTCTTCTGCTGCATCACGGTTGCCAAGCGTCCGGTATGCATTCGACATTGCGGCTTCGCGATGCCTTGAATACAGTTCACCGAATGCTTCGGCGACGAGAGGATGGCTTGTGTTGCTGCCATCATCGACAGCATGCTGACGAATCAGACGACAAAGTTCTGCGTCTGAACTCTCGGTTATCTTTTGACGAATGGTATCTTCTCGCATCGCAGCTTCCCCCAGACCCCGGGCGGCTGCTCATCTGTCGAGTTGCCCGGTGCAACAGCACACTCGAGACGCTACCTGGCCCCGTATCCAGAGAATGTAACACCAAAATTCTGATGCATACACGCATCTTCCCCTTGGTTTACCCCTTTTGCTGCCGCTCGCGGCGACTTTTGCCCGAGGGTCAAGTGCTGCTTCGCCAGCCGGTGCCTCTAGCCAAGCAGCTCGACGCAAGCGTCAGTGTCTGCAACCGCGAGCTGCGGCGGGTAGAGACCCATCACTTTCAGTGCGGCTTCGTGGTTTTCTGCCGAGGATCCGGCGCAGGCGTCGGCGGCGATCGTGATGCGGCCGCCCGCGTCGGCACCGGCGAGCGCGGTCGAGATGACGCAGCAGTCGGTCGAGATGCCGGTCAGCACGACGGGGGTGCCTCGCCCGATGCGGCGCTCGAGCTCGTCGCCCCACTTGCCGAAGGTGGGCAGGTCGAGCGTCGGGTGCTTTGAGAGCGCTCGTGCCTCGGGCACGAGATCGAAGAGCGGGTCGTCAGCAGGCTGGTCGGCGAACGGCCACGCCTCGAAGTAGTCACCCCAGCTCGTGCTGCGGTCGGCGGTGGGCAGCCAGCGGGTGACGAGCACGCGGTCGCCCGCGGCCTTTGCGAGGCGTTCGATGTTCGCGAAGGCGTCGGCGAAAAAGGGCGAGCCCCAGGCCGAGTCGGGCGAGGCGAAGATCGCCTGCGGATCGATGACCACGAGCCAGGCCCGGCGATCCTCGTCGTTTGCACTCATGTTCGCCCCCGCAACGTGAGCCTCGGGCGCTGCTGAATCAGCGGCGGTCATGCCGCCTCCTGTTGCCGGATCTTGCCTGCGCGCGCGAACCAGGTCACCAGGAACGAGAGCACGAGGGCGAAGAAGACGCCGAGGTTGGCGTAGGCCCACTCGCCCTCTTTGCCGCCGACGAGGCCGAGCAGGTAGCCTTGCCAGTTGTTCCAGGGGGCGGCTTCGGCAAAGCCGTTGACGACGAAGCCCCAGCCGATGATCGAGGCGACGATCATGGTGCCGATCGAGACCCAGTCCCAGGAGCCGTAGCGGCCGCGCGCGTCGAAGAGCGCGTTCTCGTCGTAGTCTTTGCGGCGGCGCAGAATGTCTGCGATGAGAATGCCCGCCCAGGCGGCGAGGGGCACGCCGAGGGTGATGAGGAAGCTCTGGAACGGGCCGAGAAAGTCGTCTGAGACGAACACGACCCAGATGGTGCCAAGGGTGAGAATGAGCCCGTCGATGCCCGCTGCCGCGGGGCGCGCGATGCGGATGCCGAGGCTGATCAGGGTGAGGCCCGAGGAGTAGATGCCGAGCACGGCGCCCGAGACGAGCGCGAGCACGGCGGTCAGCAGGAACGGCACGAGCACCCACACCGGCAGCAGTTTGGCTAGCGCGCCGACCGGATCGAAGCTGATCTCGGCGGCGAGCGCGGGGTCTGAGCCGGCGAGCAGCAGGCCGAAGATCACGAGGATCACCGGGGCTGCGGCACCACCGATGGTGTTCCAGGCGACGATGGCGCCGTCTGAGGCGGTGCGCTTCTGGTAGCGCGACCAGTCGGCGGCGATGTTGATCCAGCCGAGGCCGAAGCCGGTCATGACCATGACGAGCGCGCCGATCACCTGGCCCATGCTGCCGCTCGGCAGCGATGCGACGGCGGCGAGGTCGATGTGCGGGATCGCGAGGATGATGTAGAGGATCGTCACCGCACCCGTGACCCAGGTGAGCAGCGACTGCAGCTTCATGATGGTGTGGTAGCCGAGCACGGAGGCCGCCACGATGAGGGCGGCGACGATGACGGTTGCGATGATCCTCAGTGCAATGCTCTCGCCGTCACCACCGAGTTGCGTAATGACGGTCGCGGTCGCGAGCACCGCCATGATCGCGAGAAAGGTCTCCCAGCCGATCGACGTGAGCCACGAGACGATGCCTGGCACCTTCTGGCCGTGCACGCCGAACGCGGCGCGCGAGAGCACCATCGTGGGCGCTGATCCGCGTTTGCCGGCGATCGCGATGAGGCCGCAGAGCAGAAACGAGACGACGATGCCGATGATCGACACGACGGTCGCCTGCCAGAATGAGATGCCGAAACCGAGCACGAACGAGCCGTACGACATGCCGAAGACCGAGACGTTCGCGGCGAACCACGGCCAGAACAGGTCGCGCGGCTTCGCGGTGCGATCGGACTCGGGAACGATTTCGATGCCGGTTCGCTCGATGGTGAGGGCTCCGGGCGTGCTCGCGCTCTGCGGGCTGGGGATCTGGCCGGGGGCGTCTGTCGACATCTCTGTCTCCTGCTGGGTCTGTCGCGTTGGTGCACGACGAGCTGGGTGATGCTTCTCATTCTGGCACTGAGGCACCCTAGCGCATCCGTTTCGTAAGGTGTGCCGTGAGTCTGATCTCTCGACTGACCTGATGCTAGATCGATCGGAAAGCCGAAACCGCCGCCTTTAGCCGATCTCCAAGAGTCGGAGAAGCTGCGTGATTGGCAGTTGGAGCAAGTCGTAGAATCTGCTTATTTGCACTCTCTAAGGACCCTTCTAAGTACTTCTTCACAACGGCTGCGCCAGCACCTCGAATACTCCAATTCAGCACAAATTGCGACGAGTGGCTGCGCGGCCAGAATACCGAGGCACAGCTGAAAAGGAAGATCGTTAGCAGAGCAACTCCGACTGTCGTCCCTTCATCAGCGAAGAAGACTCGGGCAGCCAAAGCCAGGAAAATCATCAAGAATAGAAGCAATACGGCTTCTGCACAGATCCTGCCCGCACGGGTAGCCGCGATTCCTCCCAACGTCACAAGAAACAAGCTGACAACGAAGAGGAGCGCTTCCAGCATCGCGAACAACAGCATTAGCCAGATCAAGGATTGGAACGTAAAATTTGCGCCCAAGAGCAGCGCCAGCAACAAACTTAGTGCCGTAGCTAGGCCAGAAGCTACCGCAGTGTTAACCGAGAAAACAAACCACGTTGCTCGTTCCCCGGTTCTGGTGAATTCCCGTAGTCGTTCTGCAGCGAAAGCTTCGGCATCTAGTGCCCTCGCCAATTTTACGGAGTCTTCATCGACGAGAAATCCTCCAAGTTGCACCGCAAGGAACAACACCACACCTGAGGCGGGGAGTACGACCACCAGAGCACCCGCACCCTTGGTTTCTGCGATACAGAATATGACAATTAGCAGCAAGGCAGGCAGCAGGGATGCAGCCATGACCAAAGCAACGAGGCCCAGTGTTTTGCGCAGTCTTGTGGACTCTTCCGGAGTGGCAAGCTCTACACCAAGCACAATCGCATAGAAGCTAAGCAGGACTGGCACGTAGACGCCAAACGCCCAGCCGATATGCTGCAATACTTCCTGCCCCGCCTGAGATGCGACGGCCACGAGGCCCTTGGTCTGCACCGCATTGGCAGCCAACAGCACACCGGCGACCACTACAACGAACGTCGAACCCAAAAGACCAACACTGGAAAGTGATTCTTTGGTGGATGCACGCGCAGGAGGCTTTGGGGTTACTGCGGAGTTCTTCTCTGAAGTCATGCACACAACCATAGGCAGATCCACAGACATTGATCGCGAAGCCGCAGTGCCACTTGTCCGCAGGCCAGCTTTTTGTTCTCCTTGAACGGAAAGCACTAGCTTTGCCCCCTTGCAGTCTCGACCGAATCCATCCAGTGCATCAGAGAGGGCTGGCCAAAGAACACGGTGCGCAAAAGATATCGAGGATTCTGAATACTGGCAGGGAACCGGGGTCTGGCAGGATGTTCAGCGAGGCATCATCGACGCCCAACGGCACGAAAGCAGGAGAGCATGACCGTACCGATCCAGGCCGCGCAGGTCGGCTCAACTAGCCCGCTGCGGCGCCGGGGCTGGCGTTTTCTCAATAGCCTGTGGTTGATCGTTCCGATTGCTGGCCTGGGGGTCTTCTCGTTTCTCGGCTTTCTCTACTGCGCCATCAGAGTGCGCAACGCGAAGTGGTGGATCACCGCGGCCGTCACGTTTGCACTCACGGTTGCCGGGTACTGGGCGATGGCTGCGTTTCCGGCCCCACCGGCCGGATCGCCTCCGAGCATGGCCGCAGATATCGCCCTGGGCTATGTCATCGCGCTCTGGTTCGGGCAGGCGATCTACGCCTGCATCGCGAACCGCGGCTATCTGCGCGAGCTCGCCGCGCGTGCGGAGGCGAAGGCCTGGTACGAGCAGGGCTAGGAGGCGCATCGAGAACATTCTCAAAGAAGACAAGGAATGCTCGCCGACCACGACTTGTCGGGGTGTGAACTAATGGCGCCTCAGTTATTTCGAACAATAGTCCTGTCCGGGTAAAGTCATGCATACCCTCCTCATTGCAGAAAACCTAGGTCGTAACGTCATGAATGAGCTTTTCGAGATTCGAGCAAAGTATTCCGAGACCCGAATCGATGCGCTCCAAGCCGCTATCGAGAAACGCGCCGCTCCAATTAAGCTGGAGGGACTCACCATATTTACCGTCGGGTCCTACGGGCGGCTAGAGGCGAGCGAACACTCCGACATTGATTTGTTCTTTGTGTACGGCCCAAAGGACGATCCTGATGGTGCCGAGAAACCTCACCGAAACACCAATGAAATTCGACTTTTTGGAAGATTGATCGACATTGTGGAGGAACAGGGATTCCCTCCGCTGTCAAATGACGCCCAGTTCCTTGAATCACACAAGACGAGTGATGTGCTAATGCATCTAGGCAGCCGTTACGATGACTCAAAGAACTACTTCACTACGCGGATGCTGCTACTGCTGGAATCGCGGTGCCTTTATGGTGAGGGAAGTTACGATCAGGTTGTCGAAGAGATCCTGAACTCCTACTATCGGGACTATCCGGGCCATGAAGAAAACTTTCGACCATGGTTTCTGTTGAACGACATTATGCGATTCTGGAAAACGCTGCTTCTCAACTATGAGAATAAGCGCCATCTAGTCTCTGACGATGAAAAGACGAAACAGAGAGTCAAGAATTTCAAGTTAAAGTTCAGCAGGGTGACGACATGCTTCGCGACGATCGCCGCCGTAGGCGCAAATTCTGCACGGGTAGATTTGAACGAAATGAAGTCCATCGTACGAATCACTCCGCGGGAGCGTCTCCTGCGTGTTGCTGATCAGATACCTGCTCTGGGGGCGACAGTGACCCATCTCCTCGAAGAGTATTCGTGGTTTCTGACCCAGACAGCTCTGACTACCGAAGACCTACAAGCAATCTTTGAAAACGAAGAAGGTCGACGCCGCCATTTCGACCGCGCTGAACGGTACGTCGATTCACTTTACAAAATGATCTTAGAAATCGACGCCGCACAAGATCAGAACTTCCTACGCTCACTGGTGCTCTAACTTGCCAACTACAGTCGAGATCGCGTTCTTCTCCGAAAGCGAAACCTCAGCATCTCTTGAGCTGATACGCCGTGTACTACAACCAGATAGTACATCCCTGCCTCACATCACTTTAAGATACTCAAATAGTGCGTCACGATCGTTCTGGCCAAAGTCCGAAATAACCCCGGGCCCCCACCAATTGGTTCTGGAAGCGCCTCTGACCTTTGACAGCGGCTTCTCAAGTCTTGGCATTTCCACACTCCTGATCTCCTGTAGCTCAGAAGTATTTGAGACCAGGAACTACAAGCCCGACTACCCCCGGAGCATTCTTCACGTCACTCTGTACGATGGTGAACCTTCGCCTGTAGCGACCAAGGCGCTCTATCTGCTCGATGCCTTTGACTGGGGGATCGGGCTCACAAGCGAGTTCACCATTCGATCCTCAAACCGTGATGCGCTCAAAGAGTCCTCCGCCACGCATTACCAGGGAACACTCCTGACAACAAAAGCCAATACTCTACGGGCTCGAATGTTCAGTAAAGCCGGAATCGAGGAGGGGGCTTCACTTTACTCCCTCACTGAGAACCAGAGGCTTGATCTTCTACGACTGATCGCTTCAAGCCTTCACAGTCGGGCAGAATCTATCGACCTTCCTCTTCGCCCGCCTCCTGACTATGACTACCGTCCAAATATCGAATCAGGTCAACTAGCTTTCTGGACTTCCTCTGAGCTGGAAGCGCTCTCCCAAACGTCCAACCTTTGGAAGCGTCAGAGCCTCAAAGAGCAAAGTGTATTTATCACTCCTCCTGAACTGGCAATGGATGTCGCAAAAGCAGCTGCGAGTTACGTTTCCGAAGACGATCTGGTCGATTTTGGTGACCCCGCTGCTGGCAGTGGAATTCTTTATGCAGCTGCAAGAGAAACTCTAGGAAGAGATAGAGTAAATTCATCGAGAGTTGTGGAAATCGAGGCGAATGCGGCCCGAATTTTAGAGCGACGATGGGCGAGGACTGGCATCAGCGTCCTCAATGCGGACTTCCTCATGACTCAGCCCGAAGAAGACAGCTGGTCATTTGTGCTAGCTAACCCACCTTATTTACGCTCACAAGACAATAAGGTCGATTTATCTAGCCTAAGACAAGCGATCTCTAGCTCATTGGGTATCCACGTGTCTAAGAGGAGTGATCTGTACGTCTATTTCCTGCTGCGCGCTCATGCATGGATGCAAGCCGGGAGTCTTGCAGCTTGGATACTACCTGCAGAGTTTCAAGTTACCGCGTATGGTCAAGCGGTGAGGAACTATCTCTCGCAGCACGTCACGCTGCTCAGGATGCACACTTACGAAAGCGAGAGTTCACTTTTTGACAATGCCCTCACTTCCACAAGCGTTGTTCTCTTCCGAAACGCCAAACCGAGATCAGGCGACATCCTCCGCGTCTCCAACGGCAACTCTATGGACGCGCCTCGGACCGAGACCCAGGTCTCAGTTTCACGGCTACGACAATCCGCCCGCTGGTCATTTGCCGCACTCACTGCAGACACCGGAGTCACTGCAACCAACCAGCTTCACCTTAATGATCTCTTTCAGATCAGACGCGGGATCGCAACGGGAGCCAACTCTTTGTTTGTTCTCTCGAAAGAGGATCTCGCTCGTATGAACGTCAACCCATCTTGGGTCCGACCGCTGCTGCCTAATCCTCGGAGTATTGATGGTTCTTTGGTTCACTCAGATGCTAACGGCAATCCGGTGTCCGATAAGGAGCGCTGGGTTATTGACACCGATTTGACGGTTTCGGAGATTAAGCAGTCCAATGAACTATTCGCTGAGTATCTAGCGGAGGTGCTTCACCGGGTGGGAAATCGATACCTCGTGGCACGGAGGAAGCACCCATTCAAGCAAGAACATCGCACAGCCCCACCGTTTTTGTTTCTGTATATGGCTAAGTTCAATAGCCCACGAGATCGATTTATCCGCAATACCAGCGACGCGACCTATTTGAATAACTATATTGGCCTCTATCCAAAGTCGGCAGCCGAGAGCGTTTTCTCTAGCTTCGAACTCCTGCATGCAGCACTCAACACAATTCCATCATCTGAACTCCTAAGATGTGGCCGCCTCTATGGAAACGGACTTCTGAAGTTGGAACCAAGGGAGCTTGGTGAGGTAAGGATCTCTGTCCCGCTCGTAACGTCAATGTCAACCAGTCATCTCGAGGGCAGATGAGTTACCCCGATTGTTTTAGGGCCACGATTAAGTGCGCTTAGTTGGTCAAGGTAGGCTCCTCGGCAACTTAAGCTTGACTACATGACCGCGACCAACGAAGCGCGCAGAAGATTTCGAAAGCGCCACCAGCATGGTTGACGCAGACAGCAATCACGAGGCCGTCAGCCTCGGGGTCGCCACCGACGCGGACGCAACGAGCAAAGCAGCCACGCCCAAGAAGCCCCGCAACCGCCGCCGCAACAACGCCCTCACGATCATCATCGAGGCGCTCGGCGCCATCATGCAGCTGGTGCTCGTCTACGCCGGCCTGCGCTACCTCTTCGTCGACGACGAAACTCTCAACGAGCAGGCCCGCCTGTTCGCCTGGTGCGCGATCGCCACGATCTATCTCGCCGGAACCGTCTTCTGGCTCAACATCGACCTGCGCGTCAACCAAGACGACCATCAGTTCATGCGGCGCACCTCGCGGCACCCGATTGTGGCCATCTTCTCAGCCATCGTCACCTTCAGCTCGAGCCTCGTCGGCCTCAGCGCCGCAGTCACGGTGATCGTCGGCCCCGAAGATCCCGACTACTTCAACCTCTACGACCTCGTCGCGGTCTGGGCGATGCTCGCCTCGTGGGCAATGTTCCACTGGGGCTACTCGCGCATCTACTACGCCGCGTATCACAACCGCCAAGCCGAGAAACCCCTGATCTTTCCCGAAACCGAGCACCCGCGCCTCATCGACTTCGTCTACTTCTCGTTCATCAACGGCACCTCGTTCGCGCCCTCAGACGTCATGGTCGCGACCACGCGCATGCGTTGGACGGTCGTCTGGCACTCCACCTTCAGCTTCTTCTTCAACGCCCTCATCATCGTGCTCACGATGAACACGATTTCTGGCGGTTTCAAGGGGCTCGAGTAGCCCTTTCAAGAAGAGGATCCCCTGCCGCCGCAAGGGGCGACAGTTCAGTCGGCCTGAGTCTCGAAGATCTCGGGCCGCAGCGCCAGCGCTTTTCGTGTGCGCCGAATATGGGCGGCAATCGCCTCGCCGGCGTCAGTCTCGTCTTCTCTGCGCAGCGCCTCGATGATGAGCATGTGCTCAGAGTTGGTCAGGGTGCGACCCGCGGGATCCTGGTGCTTCACGAACTCGCGCCGGTACGCCTGTGTAACGTTCCAGAGACGCCGAACCGTGCTGAGCAGAAAGCTCGGCTCGGCTGCCGAATAGGTAAGCCAGTGAAACTCCCAGTCGAGCCTCATGAACTCATCCGGGTCTACCCCCGGGTCGAGCATCTGATTGTTGAGCTCTTCGAGCCGATCGTAGACCGACGGGTCGAGCAGGTGCATGCTGTTGCTCAGCAGCAGCGGTTCGATTCGCTCGCGGATCTCGTAGATCTCGACGCACTCGCGCTGCGACAGCGATGTCACCCAGGCACCGGTGTTTTCGATGAGCGTGACCAGCCCCTCGCGCTCCAGCATGTGCAGTGCTTCTCGCACGGGCACCCGGCTCACACCGTACTCTTCGGCAAGGTCTTCCTGACGAATTCGGTGCCCGGGCCGCAGTGCGCCGTCGAGGATCGCCCGAATCAGTTGGTCCCTCACCCTACGGCTTGCGACACTGCTCATTTGCACACCTTCTCCTGCTTGCGACGACACGGGGCGGGCGCGAACGCCAGCTTTCAGACGGTGCCGAAGCTAATCTGTCACAGATAGCAATCCTACTCTTCAACACGTTACAGGCTGCGCCTCCCGAGAGAGGCGCAGCCTGTAATAAAGAAACTCGCCCTCAACCGGCCATGAAGAGGCCACCGTTGATGTGAATCACCTCGCCGTGCACGAAGCTCGCCGCGTCGCTGAGCAGGAACGCGATGACCGAGGCCGTCTCTTCTGGTTCACCGTTTCGCCCGAGCGGGGTCTGCGCAAGCAGCGCGTCGCCCTTCTCAGCGCGGATGCTCTCGGTCATCGTCGTGAGAATGATGCCCGGTGAGACCGCGTTGGCTCGAATACCGCGACTGCCGAACTCGAGCGCGAGATTGCGCGTGAACGCGATGATGCCGGCCTTTGCCACCGAGTAGTGCGCGTGGCTGAGGCTGCCGCGGTGACCCGCGACCGAGGCGAGGTTGACGATCGAACTGCCTTCGCCCATGAGCGGAATCAGGCGCTGAGTCAGCAGGAAGATGCCGTCGAGGTTGATCGACATCACCTTGCGCCAGTCGTCGAACGACATGTCAGCGATCATCGCCGTGGGGTAGATGCCCGCGGCCGGCACCAGGAAGTCGAGCTTGCCGAACTCGGAGCGCACCCGCTCCACCAGCGCGTCGATGCTCGCGGGATCGGAAGAGTTCACCTCGACGGCCAGTGTTCTGCCAGAGCCGCTCAGCTCGGCGGCCTTCGCCTCTACGCCGGCGAGGTTGATGTCGGCGAGCACCAGGTCGGCGCCCGACTCGTGGAGGAGGTCGGCGAGCACGCCGCCGATACCGCCAGCAGCGCCCGTGATCAGAGCGACTTTTCCAGAGAAATCAAAAGTGACGTTTCCCATGCGCATTGTCCTTTCGGGATTCAGTACCAGTTGCCATCAATCGTGAGCCCGCCGTCGACGACCAGAGAGTGGCCGTTCACGTAAGAGGCGTCATCAGAGAGCAGAAAGTTGACGGCCGAAGCGATCTCCTTCGGCTCTGCGAAGCGGGCGAGCGGCGTGCGCGCCACGATCGGCGCGTCGTTGAGCTTGCCCTCGGCGATCAGGGTGTCGGTGAGTGCGGTGCGCACGTACCCGGGAGCCACGGCATTGACGCGGATCCCATCGGGCGCCCACTCCACCGCGGTCGTGCGGGTGAAACCCTCGATGGCCGACTTTGCCGAGCAGTAGCTTGCCCGCTGCGGCATACCGTTCTTCGCTGCCACCGAAGAGATGTTCACGATCGATCCGTGCGAGACCTTGAGCAGCGCGTGCGCTGCACGCGAAGCGCGCAGCACGCCTCCCAGGTGAATGCTCATGAGCAGTTCGAAGTCGGCGTCTGAGGTCTCTGCGGTCGGCGACGGCCGCCCGATGCCCGCACCGTTCATGAGCCCATCAAGACGCCCTTCGCGCTCGGTGATCGAGGCGAACGCTGCATCCACGCTCTCGGCGCTCGTGACATCGGTGCGAATGCCGCGGGCATTGTCGTCACCGAGTTGTGCGATGGCCTTCGCGATGTTGTCTTCACTCAGGTCGAGCAGCACTGCGTAGCCGCCCTCGGCGATCCATCGCTCGGCGACTGCGAGCCCGATCCCAGCCGCGCCGCCGGTGATGGCGAGAACGCGACGATTCGAAGTAGTCATGATTACATTGCCCTTTCTTTGCGCAGGTAGCGAGTAGCCGCGACGGCGAGCACCAGCACGACGCCGGTGAACACGTACTCGACGAAGAACGGCAGGCCGAGAAGGTTCAGGCCGTAGATGCCGGTGGCGATGACGAACACCGCGAAGATGGTGCCGAGAATGTTGAAGGTGCCCGGGCGAAACGCGGTGGCGCCGAGGAAGGCCGCGGCGAAGCCGGGAAGCAGGAACGAGCTGCCCACGGTCGGGTTGCCCGAGCCGAGCTTGGCCGAGAGCAGCACGCCTGCGAGGCCCGACAGCAGGCCGGCGATCACGAACGCGATGATCGTCAGTCGGCCCACGTTGAGACCCGAGAGGCGCGCGGCCTCCTGCGAGCCGCCCACGGCGTAGAGCTTGCGGCCGAAGGGGGTCTGATCGAGCAGGTACCACATGATGAGAACAACGATGACGAGGAAGATCACGGGCAGCGGGATGCCGAGCACCGAACCGTTGCCGAGTGCCACCAGCTCTGCGGGCACGCCCTGGTAGATCACGTTGCCGCCCGTGTACCACAGCACGGCGCCGGTCAGGGTCGACTGCACGCCGAGCGTGGTCACGAAGGCGTTGACCCCGACCTTCGACACGAGCAGGCCGTTCAGCAGTCCGACGCCGCCTGAGACTGCGACGCTGAGAATGATGGCGAGCCAGACCGGCACGCCATTGAATGCGGTCAGGCCGACGACCATGATCGCGCCGAGACCGAGGTTCGCGCCCACCGACAGGTCGAACTCGCCGATGACCAGCGGGATCACCACGCCGATCGCAAGGATGCCCGCGACCGACTGGTTGATCGCGATGGTCTGAAGCGTGTCGAGCGTCAGGAAGGTCTGCGGCCGCAGAATACCGAAGATGATGATCTCGATGATGAGGATCACCGGAAGACCGTACTTCGCGATCATGATGCCCACGGGGGTCTTCTTCTTGCCAACCGGCGAGGCGATGCTCACGGTTGCGCTGCTCTGGTTCTTGTCACTCACGGTTGATGTTCCTTCAATGCTCAGTAGGTCAGCTCGCTGATGCGCGCGCGATTCTTGTCGGCGCCGGTGAGTTCCGCGACGACGCGGCCCTCGCGCATCACGAGAATGCGGTGGCAAAGACGGGCGATGTCGTCGAGTTCGGTGCTCACGATCATCACCGCAGCACCGTCGGCGGCGGTGCGCCCGATCACGTTGTAGACCTCGGTCTTCGCGCCGATGTCGATGCCCTGCACGGGCTCATCGAAGATAACGAAGCTCGGGTCGAGGTTCAGCCACTTCGCGAGCACGACCTTCTGCGCGTTGCCGCCGGAGAGGCTGTAGATGGGGCGGTCGGGGTCGTTGGGTCGAACGTTCAGCCGCTGAAAGAGATCTCGCGCGTACTCGGTCTCTTGCTTGCGCCGTCGCCAGCCACCGCGGAAGAAACGTCGCAGATCGGTGAGCATCGCGTTGTCGGTCAACGACAGTGGCCGGAAGATGCCCTCGCGCTGACGATCACCCGGCACATATGAGACGCCGCGGTCGATCGCGTGCTTGGGGCTCTTCAACGGCGTGCCATCGCCGCCGATGGAGAGCGAGCCCTTGCGCTTCTGGATCGCTCCGAAGAGCAGCTTACCGAGGTCGTCAGAACCTGAGCCCAGCAGCCCGGTGACGCCCACGATCTCGCCCGCACGAATCTCGCCCGAGGCCTCTTCTACGAGACCGCCAGAGAGACCGTCGAACTTCACGACGACCTCGTCGCGCACGGTCGCCGGATCGCAGGGGTTGAACGGAATGAGCGAGTCACCGACGATGAGTTCGACGAGAGATTCATAGTCGAGGTCGGCCACGTCGTGCGTGCCGACGTTGCGGCCGTCTCGAATCGCCGTGACCCGGTCGCAGAGCTGGAAGATCTCTTCCAGTCGATGCGACACGTAGATGACGCCCACACCGCTCGCCGCGATGGCGCGCACCGAGGCGAGCAGGCGCTCGACCTCGGCGTGCGGCATCGACGCGGTGGGCTCGTCAAGCACGATCACGTGCGCCTCGTCATCATCCGCGAGCGCGCGGGCCACCGCGATGATCGTCTGGGTGGCGAGCGGCAGGTTGCCCAGCCGCTCCTCCGGGTCGATCTCGCCGTGCCCGAAGCGCTCGAGCAGTCTGCGCGCGTCCTCGCGCTCGGATCGCCAGTTGATGCCGCCGATCGCGTTGGTGTGAAACCCGCGAGGCAGCGCGAGGTTCTCGGCGACGGTGAGATCGGCGACGAGGCCGAGATCCTGATGAATAAAGGCGATGCCGTGCTTGCGCGCGACGGGAGGTGCGTAGGGGACCGCGAGCTTTACACCGCTGACCGTGATCTCGGCGCCCGGATCCGGTTCATGGTAGCCCGACAGGCTCTTGATGAACGTGGACTTGCCAGACCCGTTCTCACCGACGAGCGCGTGGATCTGCCCCCGCTCGACCTCGATGTGGAAGTCTTGCAGCGCTCGCTGACCGGGAAAGGTCTTCGAGAGATTGCGGATGGAAAGCGCGGTCCCCTGCGCCATGGGTTAGTTCACCCCCCAGATGGCCTTGTAGTTGGCCTCGACGTCGACGTCGCCATCCCAGGCACCGCCGTCAGCGGGCAGGTTGTCCGACATGAGCAGCTTGAACTTCATGCCCTGATCGATGACCTCTTCACCGGCCCAGACGCGGTTGAAATTGTCGATGATGCCGAAGCCGATCCACGCCATTGCCGAACCCGCGGTTGCAATCTGGCCGCGACCGTCTGCGATGCGCTGCAGGTTGGCGACGTTCGCGTCGAAGCCGTAGGTGTCGATGGTGAGCTTGGCCTCTTCGAGGCCCTGGATGCCAAAGTTGGCGCCGGCGTCGTAGCCGAACCACAGCGCGTTGGCGTCGGGGTGCGAACGAACCATGGCGGCGGTCTGGCTCGGGAGGCTCTTCACGAGGTCGGTCACAAGGAAGTTCTCCTCGGCCACGACTTCGCAGCCACCGCCGGCCGCCTTGCAGTCCTCGATGAACGCCTTGGTGCCCGCGAGGCGCTCGCGGATCGACCCGAACTCGGTGCCGGTGAGCATCGCGACCTTCATGTCTTTGCCCTGATCGAGGAACATCTTCGCACCCATGGCGTAGCCAGCGTTGAAGAAGTCCTCGGGGAACAGCGGCACGTTGGTCGTCAAGAGAGCAGGATCGGCATCCGATGCGGCGAAGTTTCCGACGAGCACGTCGGCGTCGACAGCCTTCTTCACCGAAGCCTGCACCGACTGCACGTCGATTGCGGTGAGCACGATGGCGTCGTAGCCCGTTGCCACGGCCTGGTCGATCAGCGCAGCCATCTTCGAGGGGTCTCCACCTGGATCAAGAATGTCGGCGGTCCAGCCTGCGACTTCGGCGGCGTGCACTGCTCCATTCGCGGGGCGAGCGCAGCCCTCTGCTGCCATCGAGCAGGGAATGACGGCAATCTTCTTGCCCTCGACGATCTTCGGGCCCTCAGTGGGAGCGGTGTTCGGCTGCTCCGACGAAGCCTCCTTGACGATCTCCTCAGCGTACGAAGTGAACTCCTCGATGTTCGTAGGGGCACCACGGTCTGAACCGCTCTGCCCCGAGTCGCTGGTTGGGGCTGCGGTCGTCGGTCCGGCGCAGGCCGAAAGCGTCAGCACTGCAGCTGTCGCGAGTCCGAGGAAGGCGACCGCCTTCTTTCCGTGAGCAAAAGCCATCGGTATCTCCTCAATCTTCATTGAATGGGTGTGTGAACGCAGTTCGCCGCGTCCCGAATAAGTGTATTGGATACAATACCTATTAATCTATTTATGTATCCAATTTGTTACGAGATTCTTTCGAATCCCGTATCTAGGACTCAGGCGGCCAGCCAACCGCCATCCACGGTGATCGATTCACCCGTGACGTAAGAGGACTCCTCACTCAGCAGGAACGCCACTGCGGCCGCGATCTCCTCGGGAGCCCCGAACCGCCCGAGCGGAGTCCGCTTCGTGATGCGCTCGCGCTGCGCCGGATCCGACAGCAGGTCGGCGGTGAGCTCCGTCTGCACATAGCCGGGCTTCACCGCGTTCGCGCGAATTCCCCGCTCTGCGAGCTCGACGGCGAGCGACCTGACGACGCCCATGACTCCGCTCTTCGCCGCCGTATAGGGCGAAGCGTTCGGAATGGCGATGCTGCTGCCGAGCGATGCGATGAACACATGGCTCCCGCCGCGCCCGCCCGCGATCTGCGAGCGGGCTACGGCGGTGCTGAGCAGATACGGCACCACCAGGTGTATGCGAAGCAACCCGAGAAGCTCCTCTTCCGTGACCTCGACTGCGGGCTTTCGCAACTGCGCCCCGGCCGCGTGCACCACGCCGTCGAGCGCGGGCCCGACACGCTCGATCTGCGCGACGAACTCGTCGAAGTCCTCCACTTGAGAGAGATCGGTCTGCACTACCCGGCAGCGATCTTCAGGAAGGTCGATCTCTCTGCGAAACTCTGACATTGAATCCGAACTTCGCGCGGCAAGCGTCACCGTCGCGCCGTCGCGCAAGAGGCGCCCGGCGATGGCCAGCCCGATCCCGCGGCTCGCGCCCGTGACCAGAACATGTGGAGCGCTCATACCGCCCGCACCGCCGCAGTCTTCACTCGGCGGTAGAAGCCGAGCGCTTCGATGCCCTGCTCTTTGTACCCCGAGCCCGAGAGCTTGAAGCCGCCGAAGGGGTGATGAATGTCCCAACCCGAGGTCGGTAGATTCACCGAGACCTGCCCCGTGTCGGCCTCAGCGATGAAGCGCTCGGCCGCCGCGAGCGAGCGAGTGAACACCGCCGCTGAGAGACCGTAGCTCGAGGCGTTCACCTGGCGAAGCGCATCTTCGATGTCGGCGCACTCGCGCACCGCGATGACCGGGCCGAAGATCTCGTCGCGCCAGGCAGACGAATCCTCTGCAACATCAGCGATGACCGTCGGGCGCACGAAGCAGCCGGCGGCGAGCTCGCCGCCGGGCGCGTCGCCCCCAACGAGCACCTCGCCGCCCTCGCGACGAGCCTCATCGATGGCCTCGACCACCTTGTCGCGGTGACGCGCGTTGATAAGCGCGCCCACCTGTGTGCCCTCGCTCAGCCCGTTGCCGACCACGAGTGAGCTGACCCGGCGACTCAGCTCGGCGAGAAACTCCTCGCGGATCGAGCTCTCGACCAGCACGCGACTCGTCGCAGTGCAGCGCTGGCCAGCACCCCCGAAGGCGGCTGCAACGACAGTGTCCGCCGCGAGCCCCAAATCGGCGTCAGACAGAACGACCGAGGCGTTCTTGCCGCCCATCTCGGTCTGCACTCGCACATTGCTGCCGGCGAGCGAGCGCTGAATCTGGAGGCCCACCTCGGTGCTGCCGGTGAAGCTGACGCCGGCGACGCGGCTGTCGGCGAGCAGCGCATCGACCACGGTACCGCCGCGTCCGGTCACGACCTGAATCACCTCGCTCGGCATCCCTGCCTCGATGAGCGCCTTTGCGAGTTCGATCGCGATGAGTGGCGTATCCGATGCGGGCTTGATGACAACCGAGTTGCCCGCGATGAAAGCGGGGGCGAGCTTTCGACACGGGGTCAACAGCGCATCGTTCCACGGAGTGATCGCAAGCACGACTCCGATGGGCTCATAGATCGCGCGCGCACTCGTCTGGGGGCGCGCGTCGGCGATGAGGTATCCGAGTTGGTCTCGCCCCATGCCTGCGTAGTACTCCAGAAACTCCGCAGACTTCGCGACCTCGCCCTTGGCCTCAGCCAGGGTCTTGCCGTTCTCTTGCACGATGATGCGGGCCAGGTCGTCGAGGCGGTCGTGCATGATGCGAGCTGCTCCGAACATGACCTCCATGCGCTTCAACGGGGAGGTGCGGCGCCAAATGTCGGCGCCGCGGGTTGCCGTAGCGTAGACCCTGTCGGCAACCTCGGGCCCGAACGACGGCACGCTGCCGATGAGCTCGCCAGTAGCCGGGTTGCGCACCTCGATGCGCGCTTCGCCGCCGACCCAGGAACCGCCAATGAGTGCTTCGTATTGGTATGTCATGCGCCTTACGCCTCCTCGCCGTTCATTGCGGCCCAGGCGGCCGCAACGTCTCCGGTCTGCATATGTTCGAGCAGGCGGGTCAGCCGCTCCTCGGTAATCTCGACCGGGTTGTTCGGTCGGGGAAAGCTCTCGATAACCTCGCTCACAAGCTCTGGAATGCGAGAGGCGTCGAGCCCCGTTTCTTCCGTGCTCGTGGGCAACGAGACCTCGCGCGTCAGCTCGGCGATGTCGATCGCGAGCCGCTGAAGATCAGCGTCAGGGTCGCCCGTCACGAGTTCGGCGATCTTTCGGTTGAGTTCGGGGTCAACCGCGTGGTTGTAAGCGATCGTGTAGGGAAGCGCGAGCGCGCAGCCTGCTCCGTGCGAGAGCCCCTGACGCGAGGCGACCACATAGCTCAACGAGTGACCGAGAACCACGCCAGCATTGAGGGCCACGCCCGCCAGGTAGGAGGCGTAGAGCAGCTCTCCCTTGGCCTCGGCATCGTTCTCGAGCACAGCGGCGCGCAGCCTGCGAAAGATGATGCGCGCAGCTTCGCCGCCTACCAGCATCGTGAGGGCGTTTCGGTTCGTTGATTGCATCGACTCGATCGCGTGCGAGAGCGCGTCGAGCGCGGTCGGTGCGACGACGAACGGGGGCAGCTTTGCGACTAGATCGGTGTCGAGCGCCGCCACGATCGGCAAGAACTGACGGCAGACGACCGCCCGCTTCATGCCCTGCACCGAGAACATCGCGACGCGTGTGGCCTCGGACCCGGTTCCGACGGTGGTCGGCACGAGAGCCATCGGCAGAAAACCGTCGATCGAGGGGATCGGGCCCGCAATCTCGGAGAGCGCCTTGCCCGATGCCGTGAGGTAGTTGACGAGTTTCGCCGAGTCGAGAGCGCTGCCGCCGCCGACACCGACGATCACCTGCGGCTCGTAAGCCCGCGCCGCCGCGGTGGCGCGCTCTACGACGTCATCGTTCGGTTCGCCGACGATCTCGGCAAACACCTCGACCTCGAAGCCGTGCTCGGCGAAGCCCTGTTTCAGCGCGTCAAGCCCACCGAGATCGTCTACGATCTTGTCGGCCACGACGAAGACGCGACCTGGATCGACGCCCCAGTCACGCAGAGCGGAGGCGACATTGCGACTCGCGCCGGCGCGGTACATGAGTTGCCGCGCGGCAAGAAAGTCATCGAATTCTGGGTACATTGGGGGTTCCTTTCTCGGAATTTCGGAGAGCTAGCGCGGGTTCGCGGGGCTCAGGTTTTTCTCGAAACGGTCAACGAGCTCGCGCGCGAGGGCGAAGGCGCTCGTGGCCGCGGGCGAGGGGGCGTTGCGTACGTGCGCGGCGCCAGGCACCTCGGAGATCACGAAGTCATCGACGAGGGAACCGTCACGGGCGACCGCCTGGGCGCGAACCCCCGCTGCTCCGTGCCTGGCGAGATCTCGGTTACGAATCTCGGGGATGAACACAGCTGCAGCATTTCGCATCGCGCGACGGCTCAGGAGAAACCGGATCTCGGTGAACGCCGTTCGCCAGAACTTCTTCGCCACGCGCCAGGTACCGGGCCATGAGGCGAGCGACCACAGGTCGCGTGGGTTGATGCGGGTAATTCGGTACGCATCTTTCGCCCCGGCGACGAATGCGGTGGGGCCGATGGAAATCTCTCCGCCAATGTGACGGGTGATGTGCACGCCGAGAAAAGGCAGCTCGGGATCGGGCACCGGATACACCATGCCGCGCACGACCGGCGCAGCATCTGAAGCGGCCAGGTGCAGGTAGGCGCCTCGGAAGGGCACGATGCGAGGATCGTCGGCAGCGCCGGAGCGCTTCGAGAGTTCGTCGGACCACAATCCGGCGCAGGTAATGACCCAGCCCGCGTCGACCGTTCCGCGGTCGGTGTGAACGATCGAGCGATCGCTGGAACGATCGATGCGTTCCACCGCGGTACCGAGCAGCACTGTCACTCCGGCATCGCGCAGCTCGCGCTCGAGGCTGCGGCACACTTCGGCATAGTCGACGATGCCGGTGTTCGGCGAATGCAGGGCTGCCAGGCCGACACAGAGCGGCTCGACTTCGGCGATCTCGTCAGACTCCAACCATCTGAGTTCCGGCACGCCATTCGCGATCCCGCGTTCGTGCAGCACCCGCAAGCCCTCGACCTCGCGCTTCGTGCGGGCGACGATGAGCTTGCCCGCACGCTCGTATGGAACTCCGTGCTGCTCGCAGTACTCATACATCAGCGCAGAACCCTCGACGCACAGGCGCGCCTTGAGAGAACCCGGCGTGTAGTAGATGCCGCTGTGAATGACACCGGAGTTGTGGCCAGTCTGATGCGCCGCCACCTCCGGCTCCTTCTCGAGCAGCACGATCCTGGCCGCGGGCCGTCGCTTCAGAATCTCTCGCGAAACGGCGAGCCCAACGATCCCGGCGCCCACTACTGCAACATCGAAGCGCCCCTCAGGCAGCTCCTGTTTCTCACTCATGCGTCCCCTCTCAGTCGGTTGACCCGGTAGGCCATTGCCCGGTGCGCCACCTGCTCCGTTCACGGTTCGAGCACCACTCGCACCGGACGCACCTCGCCACTGGTGAAGAGCGCAAAGGCTCGCTCGGCCTCTTCCAACGGAAGCCGCAGGCTCACCGAGTCGGCGAGCTCAAGCCGGCCAGCAACGAGCAGCTCGATCACCCTCGCGATATCGGTCTCGGAGTAGGTGTAAATGCCGCGTACCTGCAGCGAGCGGCGCACGAAAATCGCGGGATCGGGCAGTCGCACGCCTGAAGCGCCGATGCCGATAACCGAGCAGCTGCCGCGCGGGCGAAGCAGCCCGAGCGCGAGGTTCACGGTCGTCTCGAAACCCACGCAATCGATCGCGTGCGCAAAGCCGAAAGGCGACCCCATCTCTTCTGCGAGCTTGACGTAGCCGCCGTCCTCGACATGAGCAGCCAGGTCTTCAGGAGCGTAAGCCCGCTCGGCACCCGCGGCCAGCGCGCGCTCACGCGCAGCGGCGTTCGTGTCTACCGAGACAACCCGTAGGCCCAGCGCCGTCGCGATGCGCACGGCCTGCAAACCCAGCCCGCCGGCGCCGATCACGACGACTGCGTCACCCGGCTCGGCGTCGAGCACGCGAACGGCGTGATAGGCCGTGCCCGCCGACTCCACCATCGCGATCTCAGCGTGCGAGATCGCGTCGGGCACGGTCGTGAGATTGCGCACGGGCGCGACGACGTACTCAGCCATGCCCCCGTCAAAACGAATGCCGAGCAACCCTCGGTCGGGACAGAAATTGCTCTCTCCCGCAGCGCAGTACCGGCAGCGACCGCAGCCGATGATCGGGTTGACGAAGACCCGGTCGCCGACCGCCACCCCAGAGCCAGCAGCGCCCTCTCCCAGCTCTACGACATCGCCGGAGATCTCGTGCCCGAGTGTGATCGGCGTGAAGCCCACCGGCGTGTGCCCCTCAAGAATATGTACGTCCGAACCGCAGATGGCTACCGCGCGAACGCGAACCAGTGCCCAACCCGGTTCGGGTTGAGGAACCGGTAGCGTCTCCTGCGCCAACCGCGCTCCGACTCCGACGAATCTCACCGTCTGCATCGTCGCTGGGTGTCCGCTCATCTTCAAGCCGCTCTCGTTCGTTCGGTTGCCGGGTTAGAGTATTTGTCGGATCAGGAGAAGGGTCGGAGGTCCGGGTAACCCGTGATCTCCCAGCCGCCGTCGACGACGAGGCTCGTGCCCGTGATGTAAGAGGCCTCGGATCCGGCCAGAAAGAGCGCAGCCTGAGCGACCTCTTCGGGCAGACCCGCCCGGTGAAGCGGGATACGGGTAAGCCAGTGCTCCATCAGGGGCTGGTTCGTCAATCGACGCTGCGTGAGCGGTGTATCGATGAGGCCAGGAAGGATCGCATTCAGACGGATCCCGTCGTCGGCGAGCTCGAGCGCGGCGTTCTTCGTGAACATTTCGACGCCGGCCTTGGCCGAGACGTATGCCGCGCCGGTGTGCATCGGCACGTGGGCGTTTAGCGACGACATATTGACGATCGCTCCCCCACCCGTCTCGCGCATGATCCGTGCCTCGTGCTTCACACTCAGAAACACGCCGCGCAGCACGATGTTGACGTTGAAGTCCCACTGCTCCACGGGAAGGTCGACGATCATCGCGCCTTTCGAGACACCCGCGATGTTGAACGCACGATCAAGACGGCCGAAATGCTGAACCCCCGCGGCAAGGCCTGCCTCGATCGACTCCTCGTTCGAAACGTCGACCTGCACAGGAAACACGCGGTCGCCGTGCCGCTCCGAGTGGAGCCCGAGCCCTTCCTCCGAAAGATCAGAGGCGATCACGAGGGCACCCCGCTCGAGCAGCATCGTGGTGACCGCAGCACCGATACCTGATGCGGCTCCAGTGACGAATGCCACCATGTCCCGATAGTCGTCATTCATGCTCAGATCCTTCCTCGGCGTTCGAGTCCGAACGCCCCGATGCGTTCCTCGCTTGAACCGAAATCGTCGGGAAGGAGATCGTCCCCCTCGACTGCGCCCAAGTTTTGCACTATTCGGAATGAACCGCAATCGTATTATTTTGAAAGCATTTCACATATAGTAATTCATGGAAACATTGGCGTTTCTTCAGGCCCTGAGGCAGGATGAAAACTCCGAGAATGCACCAAAGACGTCGATATTCATTGAGGAGTTGAGCCGATTGCGCGCCTTCAGATTTCACGGAACCGATCAAGAACCCCGCCTCGAAGAGGTTCCGCGCCCCCTGCCCGCATCGGGTGAGGCGCTGCTCCGAGTGCACACTGTCGGCGTATGCGGATCCGACCTCCATATATTGGAAGGTCACACCCCGGTCGGCTTCACCCCCATCACGCTCGGGCACGAGATCGCGGCCGATGTCGTAGAGCTGGGCGAGGGAGCAGCAGCCTCAGGGGTAGCCGTCGGCGACAGGGTCTTCGTCAATCCCGTGGTCGGGTGCGGAGCCTGCGAGCACTGCGCCCTGGCCGAGACGAATCTCTGCCCCGACAAGCGAATCATCGGGATCCACCGAGAAGGGTGCCTCGCCGAGTTCGGCGTCGCACCCGTTGCGAACCTCACCGTCATGCCCGACGACGTGGATCCCGCAGAGATCGCCCTCATCGAATCTGCAGGTACTGCCAACCATGCTCTGCGCGAGCTCGGACTCGAGGGGCATGAGCACCCCACCATCGCTCTCATCGGCGCAGGAGGGCTCGGCAGCCAGGTGCTGCAGCTCGCCCTCTGGCGGGGCATGCAGGTGGTCGTGCTCGACGCGAGCGATCAGGCGCTCGAGCGGGCGGCCAGGGCCGGGGCATCGGCGACTCTCAACTCTGTGCGGCACCCCGACCCGCTTGCGGCTCTACTCGAACTCGCGGGATCGCACCTCGACGGCGTCGTCGACTGCGTCGGCTTTCCCTCCACCGCAGAGCTCGGTCTCTCGGCGTTGAAGCCCGGCCGCACGCTCTCGATCGTCGGGATCGGCGGCGACGCGCTGCGAACCACCCCGCCAGCGCACTTCATCAGGCGATCGCTAAAGATCGCGGCGATCTATGCCTATACCGCTCGAGACATCGCCGACGTGTGCCGCGCGGTTGTGGAGCGGGCTGTGACGCTCAGCGACCCCGGCAACCGGCGCTTCGCCCTCTCAGACATCGACGAGGCACTCGCCCTCTTCTCAGACAAACGGCAGGCTCCGGCCCGTGTGCTCATCGAGATGTCGCAGGAGTAGGATCGGCGCGACCACTCGCCCCGTGATCGCAGCGGCTCGAACCCCAGCCGAAGCCGGCGATCGCTCGCCTCGCGCTATGCGCGGCCGAGGATCAGGCTCGCCTCTTTCGCGCTGTCGAGCGCGGCCTGGAGGATGAGCTCCTCGTGCGTCTGCCAGCGCTCCTTCGGCGCCCACACGCCGACGGCACCCATGCAGCTGCCGTCGCGCGAGAAGTACGGGGCGGCGATGCCGACGATGCCGCTCTCGTAGCCCTCATCGTCGAGCGCCCAGCCACGCGCTTCGATCTCGCGCAGCTCCTCTTCGAGACGCGAGATCAGCACCGGACGCTGCGCGGGCGGAACCGCGCTGAGCGATCGATTGATCATGCGTTGCCGATCCTCAGGCCCCAGAAACGCGAGCACGGCCTTGCCGGTCGCCCGCACGTGCTCGAGTCCGCTCAGCCCCACGAAGAGCCCGCCGGCCTTGACCGGGTGGGGGCCCTCGGTGAACGCGGTGAGAATCACGGAGTCATTGACGCGCAGCGAGATGAACGCCGTCTCCTGCGAGGCCTCGCTCATGCGTCGCACGATCGCGAGCATCTCGTCCTGATTGGAGAAACCGCGGCGGTACCCCTCGTAGAGCGAAGCCACGTTGTTGCCGAGGCGGATCGTCCCGTTCGTATTCCGCTCGATGTAGTCACGCGCCAACAGGGTGTTATAGAGGTGATAGCAGGTCGTGACGTTGATTCCGAGCTCGTCGGCGATGTCGCGTACCGTCACTCCATCCGGTCGCACTGCAACGATTTCGAGAAAGTTGAGCGCGCGATCCACCGTCTGCAGCGTCGGCCGCTTGCGGTCATTGGCAGAAATAAATGGCATGTGACTACCGTAGCCTGGTTGGCTCCAATTCAAGGATCCGATTGATTATCCTGATTCCCGCCCGCCCGGAACCGCGGCGCAAGACCCCGGGCGTACGGGGACGTGATCAGGATCGACGAGCGCCGGGACGCACTGCGGGCACAGGCGCGATGACACGATCCCCTGCGCCATCCCAGGCAGATACCGGAGGAAAGGCGTTCGGCTCGACCACGACGTCGATGAGGGTGAGTCGGTCAGAAGCCAGTGCCGTCGAGATGGCCGCGTCGAGCTCTTCTGCTCGCTCTACCCGAATGGCATCGGCACCGCACGCGCGAGCGATCGCGCAGTGATCCACCTCGGCGAACTCGACGGCGCCGGAGGTGCGCCCCCACACGAACATGTCGTAGTTGGCTTGGAAGCCGAGGCGCGAGTTGTTGAGCAGGATCACCGTGACCGGAAGCTCCTCGCGAATGGCCGTCTCCATCTCGCTCCAGCAGTGCGCGAACCCACCGTCACCCACGACCGCGACGACACGGCTCTTCGGCGAGGCGACCTTCGCGCCGAGAGCGTAGGGCAGCCCCCAACCCAGCCCCGCGATACCGCGCGGCAAGACGAAACGCTGACCGGCCCGCTTCGCGGTCAGGAAGCCGGAGACCCAGATCGACGAATAGCTCGCATCGGCCACCACGATGTCGTCTCCCGAGAGCTGCACATCGAGCGCGGCGAGCATCCGCTCGGGCCGGAGCGGCTGCTGCTCATTGCTGGTCATGCGCTCGCGGTTGCGCTCGCGAAAGCTCTCGCGGCTTCGCGCGATCCGCTCAACGACACCTGGGCGCGCCGCGCGCCTGGCATCGAGGTTCACCTCACCGAGCTCTGCGACAAGGTCGTCGACAGTAGCCCGAACGTCTCCGACGAGGCGGAGCGCTTCGTAGGTGCGGCCCGGTTCGTCTGGGCTGATGTCGATCTGGATGATCTTCGCATCCGTCGGATACTGCGTCCAGCCGTTCGTGCCGTTCTCATTCGTGCGGCTGCCGATCAGCACGATGAGATCCGCTCCGGTAATCAGGTCGATCGTGTCATGCACTGGCCCGTACTCGCCCGCGATGTTGCCCGCCACACCGAGCGACAGCTCGTGCAGCTCCGATACTGCCCCTTTACCCATGTTCGTCGTTGCCACGGGAAGAGACGCTGCCTCTTGCAGTCGAACCACGGACTCCACAGCGCCAGACAGGTGCACGCCGCCGCCCGCGATCACGATCGGCCGCTCGGCCGCAGCGATGAGTTTCGCGGCCTCCACCACCGCGCCGCGCCCGGGGCGCAGCCGGTCGAGGGGGAAGTGCCCAAGCGCGTGAGTTCGCGGGAAGGGAAGAGGCGCCGAGGGAATCGCCATCATGTCGCGCGGGATCAGCAGAACCACCGGGCCGGGCCTGCCGCTCGTGGCCTCTGCGATCGCCATATCTACGTAGTCGATGGTGCGCTCGGGGCTCTCAATGCGGCGGATCCACTTCGCAACACCCGAGAAGAGCGCGAAGTGGTCGAGTTCTTGGAAGGCATTGCGGTCGCGGTCTTTCTCGGGCACGTCTTGCACGAGCGCAAGCACCGGTACCGAGGCTTTGAGCGCCTCTGCGAGCGGTGCCACAAGCAGCGTCGCGGCCGGCCCATTCTGAGCGGCGACCACGCCAATGCGATGTCGCAGGCGCGCTGCCGCGTCGGCCATGGCGCCCGCGGCGTTCTCGGTGCGGTAGAACACCTGGCGAATTCCGATGTCTTCACCCGCCTGCAAAATCGGGGCAGGGATGCTCTGGCCGAATATTTCGGTCACCCCGTGGCGTTGCAGCGCCTCTGCGATCGCCTCGGCGACGGTCTTCCGGTCGTCCTGCGTCATGTGATTCTCCACTTCTTCGTGCCAAATTTCACTATGTTGTATTTATATCACTATTTGATATCCGGATACATTGTTTGGCTATTCAGATTTCTCAATGCCGGAAATATGCCAAATATTTGAGTACCATCATCTTTGAATAGTGTGATTGAATACTTAACTGAGTGTCGGTGATCGTGAAGATGCCATCGCAAGACATGTTGCGGAGACCTTCCGGATCGATCACTCGTCTGTGATTCGAGCAAAGGAGAAACAGCATGGCTGAACAACTGCACATCAGCGAGCTTCTGCGGGATGCGCCCAAGAACTGGGGCAAATGGGGAGATGACGACGAGGTAGGCAGTCTGAACTACCTGACCCCCGAGGTCATCAAGGCGGGCGCTTCGTCGATTCGATCGGGCAAGGTATTTACTCTCGGCGTGCCCATCGGCTTACCCGGTGGCGATCCGATCTGGCCCGGCCGACCTCTCGCGCAGCGCTTCCAGGTGCGCGACCGCAGCGACTTCGCCAACGGCAACGGGATCGACTACCCGGGGGGCATGGAAGACTCAGACGATCACATCTCGATGCCCCTGCAGGGCAGCACCCAGTACGATGCGCTTGGACACGTCTGGTACGGCGACCACATTTGGAACGGGTACGCCGCGGAAACAACTACGGGCGGCCTGAAGAAGGCGAGCATTCTTCCCATCGCGGAGCGGGGTATCGCTGGCCGCGCAGTGCTCATCGACATGGCTCGCTTCCGCGGCAAGAAGGTGCTCGGCCGCGGCGAAACCTTCAGCCATGAGGATCTCCTCGCGGCGGCGGAGTCCCAAGGCGTCACCATCCAGAAGCGCGACATTCTCATCGTCCGCACGGGCTGGATTGGTTCCTTCTACTACACGCCCGCCGAGGAGTTCTACCGAGACTTCCTCGAGCCGGGCCTCACCTACACACCCGAGCTCGTCCAGTGGTTCCAGGAGATGGAGATCCCGAACCTCTGCACAGACACCATCGCGAATGAGGTCACGGCCGAACCCGAAACCGGTGTCCTCCTTCCGCTCCACAGCGCACTGATGCGCAACCTGGGCATCACCCTGGCGGAGATCCTGCTGCTCGATAAGCTCGCAGACGACTGCGCTGCCGACGGCCAGTGGGACTTCTTCTACGCAGCTGGCCCGCTGAAGGTTTACCGCGGCACCGGCGCTCCCGTGAACCCCGTCGTCATCAAGTAGACACAGATTCTCTGCATGAGCCCGAGCCCGACTGGGTTCGGGCTCATTTATTCCCCCTTCGAGACAAGAAAGCACGCGATGCCCCTCCCCTCGCTCCGTGGCACCGACCACATCGGCTTCACCGTTCCCAACCTCGATGAAGCGCACGACTTCTTTACCCGGATCATCGGCTGCGACCTCATCTACTCGCTCGGCCCCTTCGAGGCCGAAGACGATTGGATGCTGGAGCACCTGAATGTTCACCCCCGAACCGTCATGCGTCGGCTCAATTTCTACCGATGCAAGAATGGTTCGAACTTCGAGGTGTTCGAGTACGAGCCGCACGACCCCCCACAGGGCCAGCCCCTGAACAGCGACATCGGCGGGCACCACCTCGGCTTCTACGTGGACGACCTCGACGAGGCGATCGAATACCTCCGGTCAGAGGGCATCCGAGTGCTTGGCGATGCCACCGCAAGCTCTTCGCATTCCACAGGACAGCGCTGGGTCTACTTTCTCTCTCCCTGGGGCATGCAGTTCGAACTCGTGAGCTATCCGAACGGCAAGCGCTACGAGAATGAGCACCCTCCGGTCAAGCTATGGGATCCACGTAACCCAAATCTCTAGCGGTTAGATTGCGATATTTAGCCGATTTGTGGTGCGCATACTGTCAGATTGGATACAATATCGGTGTCTGGTGACCTCCTGCACTTCTGCACACCGGACCGGTTACTCTCATCGACGAGACCAACCGCACCAAGACGCCGCACACCGTTAAGGAGCGAATATGGCCAAGAAGATCCGTCTGACACCCGCGGAAGGGTGGGTTGAGCTGCAGACGACGGCAGCCGACTGGAAGAACGCCGACCCGAAGCTTCTGGGCACCATGCTCAGCCAGCTGCACCTCATCCGCGCCTTCGAAGAGCAGGTGCTCGAACTCGCGGGCGAAGGCCTTGTCCACGGCCCAGCCCACTCGAGCATCGGCCAAGAGGGCGGCGCCGTCGGATCGATCGTCGGCATGCGCGCGGCTGATGCCGTAAACGGCTCGCATCGCGGCCACCACCAGTTTCTCGCGAAGGCGATCGGCTACGTGGCGCCCGACGGCATCGCCCCCACCGACGAGGTGTCGGCCCCGATCCAGGAAGTGCTCGACCGCACTCTCGCCGAGATCCTCGGCCTCGCCCCCGGCTACTGCAAAGGCCGCGGCGGCTCGATGCACCTGCAGTGGTGGGAGGCGGGAGCGCTCGGCACCAACGCCATCGTCGGCGGCGGCGTGCCGATGGCCGCGGGCAACGCCTGGGGGCAGCTGCAGCGAGGCGACGGCGACCTCACCGCCACATACTTCGGCGACGGTGCCGTCAACATCGGTTCGGTGCTCGAAACCATGAACCTCGCCGCGGCGTGGAAGCTGCCTCTCGTGTTCTTCATCGAAAACAATCGCTACGCCGTTTCGACCAACGTCGAAGAGGCGACAGCGGAGACCCGCCTCAGCGCCCGAGGCCTCGGCTTCGCGATTCCGTCCTGGAAGGTCGACGGCATGAATCCGCTGGCCGTCCACCTCGCAATGCAGGAGGCGGAGGAGTACCTCCGCACCGGACGCGGCCCCGTCGTGATCGAGGCCGACGTCTACCGCTACTTCCACCAGAACGGCCCCTACCCGGGCAGCGCCTTCGGCTACCGCTCCAAGGAGGAGGAAACCGAGTGGCGCGAGCGCGACCCCATCGCCCGCGTCGAGAACGAGATGATCAAGCTGGGGCAACTCACACGCGAAGAAGCGGACGCACTGCGCGAGCGCTCGCTCGCCGCCGTGCGGAAGGCCGCCGCGACCGTCACGGAGCCGCTGGCCGACGGCAAACGGAAAATCAGGGACGAGTTGTGGCCGGACACAGGCTTCGTCGACGTCGGCATCCGCGGCGATGCCTCGGAACTCCGTGACGCCCGGCTCGAGGAAGAAACCTCCTTTGTCGGCGAGCTCAAGGACACCAAGTTCATCGACGTGATTTCGGGCGTCATCGGTAACCGCATGGAGAAGCGCGGCGATGTCGTCGTCATGGGCGAAGACATCCACCGCCTGAACGGCGGCACGAACGGCGCTACCAAGGGTCTGAAAGCCCGCTTCCCCGACCGAATTCTCGGTACGCCGATCAGCGAGAACGCGTTCACCGGGCTGGGCCTCGGCGTCGCACTCGAGGGCCAGTACCGCCCGATAGTCGAGTTCATGTACGCCGACTTCATGTGGGTCGCGGCCGATCAGCTTTTCAATCAGGTCGGCAAGGTGCGTCACATGTTCGGCGGAACCAACAACGTACCGTTCGTGCTCCGCTCCAAACTCGCTCAGGGGTCGGGCTACGGCTCACAGCACACCATGGACCCGGCCGGCGTCTTCGCAACCAACCCCGGTTTCAGGATCGTGGCCCCCTCGACTCCGTTCGACTACATCGGCCTCATGAACGCCGCCCTCGAACTCGAAGACCCCGTGGTCGTGATGGAGCACGTCGACCTCTACGCATCCACGGGCAAGGCCCCCGTCGACGACTTCGACTACCAGGTCGAACTCGGCAAGGCGGCAGTTCGTCGAACGGGCGACGATGTCACCGTCATCAGCTACCTCAACATGGTCGCAGTGGCGTCGGAGGCGCTCGATCGTACTGGCATCAGCGCCGACCTCATCGACCTGCGTTGGCTAGACCGAGCGAGCCTCGACTGGGACGCAATCGGTGAGAGTATTCGCAAGACCGGGAATGTGCTGATCGTCGAGCAGGGCGCCATCGGAACCTCGTACGGTGGGTGGCTGTCCGACGAGATCCAGCGTCGTTTCTTCGACTACCTGGATCAGCCCGTCGAGCGAGTACACGGCCGGGAGGCTTCGCCGAGCATCTCGAAGGTGCTCGAGGCTGCCGCAAACGCCGATGTCGACGACGTCGTGGCGGGTCTGACTCGCGTGGCACAGAACGTCGGCATCAAAATCAGGGAGGCATAGTCATGGCAACCGTCGTCTACATGCCGGAGGTACTGGCGAACGTGACCGAGGCCGCGATCTCGACGTGGTCGGTGAAGGAGGGTGACGCCATCGCAGTCGGCGACACCCTCGCCGAAGTAGAAACAGAAAAGGCCGTGGTCGACTTCGCGTCTGAGCACCAGGGCGTCGTCGCGAAGCTGCTCGTTGCGGTCGGCGACAACGTCGCTGTCGGCGCACCCATCGCCGTGCTGCGCGGCGATGACGAAAGCGATGCCGAGGTGGCGAGCGCGGTCTCAGCACTCGGCGGCCGGGCCGAAGCCCCCACTCTCGTGGAAGAAGCACCGGCACCGGCACCGGCACCGGCACCGGCACCCGCTCCTGCTCCTGCTCCTGAGCCAGCGCCCGCCCCGTCGGTAGCGCTCTCGCCCGCACCCACCGATCCTGGCTCCGCCGCCGACGGCGAGCGCCATTTCGCGAGCCCGCTCGCACGGCGTCTCGCCCGCGAGCACGGGTTGCAGACCGACGGCATCGTCGGCAGCGGCCCCTCCGGACGGATCGTGCGTCGCGATGTCGAGCGCGCGCTCGCCGAGCGCGCAGCAGCGCCGACGCCCGCACCTGCGACGGTCTCGAATGCCGCCGCGCAAGGTGCACCCGTCGCGGTTCCCTCCGGGCTCCCCTCGCACACTGCGGCCGCCCACACGCGCATGCGCAAGACGATCGCGAGACGCCTCACCGAGAGCAAGACCACTGTTCCGCACTACTACGTCAGCGCGGACTGCCGGGTCGATGCGCTCCTCGCGCTCCGCGCCGAGATCAACGCCAGCCGAGAGACCAAGATCTCGGTCAACGATCTCGTGCTCAAAGCAGTCGCGAAGGCGTTGGTCGCCGTTCCCGAGGCCAACGTGATGTGGACCGAAGATGAGATGCTGAGCTTTGACGACGTGAATCTCTCAGTCGCAATCGCAACTGAGAGCGGTCTCGTCACGCCGGTCATTCGCGGTGCAGCATCACTCAGCCTTGACGCGGTAGCGAGCGAAGCCCGCGGTTTCGCGGAGGCCGCGCGCGAGAACAGGATCCGCCCGGAGATGCTCGAAGGCGGTACCTTCACGGTGAGCAACCTCGGCATGTTCGGGGTTCCCGAGTTCTCGGCGATCCTCAACCCACCCCAGGCTGGGATCCTTGCAGTCGGCGCCGCGGTCCAGCAGCCCATCGCTCAAGACGGCGAGGTGCTCATCGCATCGGTGATGCGGGTGACGCTCTCGGCCGATCATCGCGCGATCGACGGCGCCGTGGCCGCCCGCCTGGTGAAGAAGTTCCAGGAGTTCATCGAGCAGCCGCTGAGCATTCTCGTCTGACTCGCGGGTGGGGCCTCTGCCGATTGTGCAGGGGCCCCACTCGTTTCGCCAAGGAATGCCTCACGCGCTGGAGTCGATTCAGAGCCAGCCGATTTGCCGCAAATGCTGGGGAATATTCCAGAGCTTCCCGCGTTAGAGTAATAAGCGTGTTCCGGGGTCAGTGAGAATCTGAACCGGCGGTATAGCCCGCGAACCCCGCTCCTGCGGGGCCGAACCGGTGAAATTCCGGTGCCGACGGTGATGTACGAATCATCTGCACCATGCAGATGAAAACGTGCGAGTCCGGAGGAGAGGAACGCAAGGCAGCCGCACCCGTGCGGTCGCCTCGCATACCCGGCGCGCGGAAAGTTGAACCCGATGCTCGGTTGCGAAACTCTCGAAACGGCGATGCGCCGTGCGCTCGAGCTCGCCGCGCGCGGGCCCGCCGACAACCCGAACCCGCAGGTTGGCTGCGTGATCCTCGACCCCGCCGGCAACATCGTCGCCGAGGGCTGGCACCGCGGCGCGGGTACCCCGCACGCCGAGGTCGCAGCTCTCGCCGCACTGCCCGACGAGTGGCGCACCCGCGCAAACGAGCTCACCGCCGTCGCCACCCTCGAGCCCTGCAACCACACCGGCCGCACCGGGCCGTGCGCGGTCGCGCTTTCAGAGGCGAGGATCGGCACCGTCGTGTACTCGGTCAGCGATCCGGGCGATGCATCCTCTGGCGGGGCGGCCACGCTTCGCGGAGCTGGCGCCGAGGTGCTCGGCGGAGTGCTCGAGCCCGAAGGCCTCGAGCTGCTCGCCTCGTGGCTGGAGCGGCAGGGTGTGGTTTCGCAGAAAACAGCGCAACCGAGCCCGAGACGGGCTCGGGACGTCGCGCACGAAGCCGAGAAATCGGCTTCGTTCCAAGCGCAACGTCCACACGTCACCGTGAAGTGGGCGCAGACCCTCGACGGCCGCGCCGCAGCCGCAGACGGCAGCAGCCAGTGGATCACGGGCCCGGCGGCGCGCCGCGACGTGCACCGCCGCCGCGCAGAGGCAGACGCGATCCTTGTCGGAACCGGAACCCTCATCGCCGACAACCCGGCCCTCACCGCGCGCGACGACAACGCAGCCGACGGGCTGCTCGTGCCCGCGGCAGAACAGCCGATTCCGGTGGTGCTCGGGCGACGCGCTATCGCGGCGAGCGCCCGCATCAATCAGCACCCCGCGCTCGAAGCGCACGGCCTCGACGCTCCCCTGCACTTCGATGGCAGCGACCTCGCAGCGCATCTCAAGGCACTGCACGAACGCGGCGTGCGCAGCATCTTCGTCGAGGGCGGCCCGACGGTCGCGAGCGCGTTCATCGCAGCCGGCCTCGCCGACGAGGTGCTCGTCTACGTGGCACCCGCGCTGCTCGGCGGCCCGCGCCTCGCCGTCGGCGATCTCGGCATCGCGAGCATGGCTGACATCAGGCGGCTCAGCATCGAGGGCGTCGAACGGCTCGGCGACGACCTGCTGATCCGCGCGACAGTGGCGACGGCGGCAGCAACAGCGCCAACCGCGACAACGCCGACGCACACGACCACCACAGCTTTACCCACGGAACAGAACGAGGAGGGGCACTGATGTTCACAGGCCTCATCGAAGAGATCGGCGAGATCACCGCGATAGAGCCCGTCGGCGATTCGCTGCGCCTCACGGTGCGCGGCCCCAAGGTCACGAGCGACGCCGCGCACGGCGACTCGATTCAGGTGTCGGGCGTCTGCCTCACCGTTATTGGAAATTCCAATAACGAGTTCACGGCCGACGTCATGGAGCAGTCGATCAAGATGTCGACCCTCGGCACGCTGAAAGTTGGCGACCGCGTCAACCTCGAACGCGCTGCCCGCGTCGACAGCCGCCTCGGCGGTCACATCGTGCAGGGCCACGTCGACGGCACCGCCGAACTGCTCTCGGCGACGCAGCACGACAATTGGCGCACCCTGCGCTTCTCGCTCACCCCCCACCTCGCGCCCTACCTCGTCGATAAGGGTTCGGTCACGCTCGCGGGTGTCTCGCTGACGGTCTCGAACATTGCGAGCGAAGACGACGCGCAACCATGGTTCGAGGTCTCCCTCATTCCCGAGACGCTCACCGCGACCGTGCTCGGCGCACTCGAGCCCGGCAACCGCGTCAACCTCGAAACCGACATTCTCTCCAGACACGTGGCCCGAATGCTGCGCTTCGGCATCGGCGCGGGCAATACAGAAGCCGCCGCAGACTCGGGCACGGCTTCGGCATAGCCGCGATCCCACGCCCCTACACTTCAAATACCAGCTCACCAGCAAAGGAACCGCCCATGAGCACCCCAGGCATTTCGACCATTGAAGAGGCCATCGCCGCCATCGCGGCAGGCCGGCCCGTGCTCGTCGCCGACGACGAGAACCGCGAGAACGAGGGCGACGTCATTCTCTCGGCCGAACTCGCGACCCCCGAGTGGGTCGCGTGGACGGTGCGCTGGTCGTCGGGCCTGCTCTGCGCGCCCATGACCAACGAGATCGCCGACCAGCTCGATCTGCCGATGATGGTCGAGCGCAACGAAGACGTGCGCGGCACCGCCTACACCGTGACCGTCGACGCGTCTGAGGGGGTCACAACCGGCATCAGCGCGAGCGACCGCGCCACGACGCTGCGCGTGCTCGCCAACCCCGACGCCGAGCCCACCGATGTGAAGCGCCCCGGCCACGTGCTGCCGCTGCGCGCGGTCGACGGGGGCGTGCGCGCCCGCGCGGGCCACACCGAGGCCGCGGTCGAGCTGATGCGCCTGGCCGGCCTGCGCGAGGTCGCCGTGATCGGCGAGGTCGTGGCCGAAGACGGCGAGATGATGCGCCTGCCCGGGCTGATCGAGCTCGGCGCCGCAGAGAACGTGCCCGTCATCACGATCGAGCAGCTCGCCGCCTACCTCAACGAGCGCGACCCCGAGGGCTGCCCCGTGAAGCCGACCGAGCACCGCCAGGTCAGTCTGCGCGCCGACACCCTCGTGCCGACCGAGCACGGCGAGTTTCGCATGCGCGCCTACCGCGACCGCCGCAACGGCGTCGACCACGTGGCGCTCATCGCGCCGAACCCCGACGGCTCGCTGCTCGGCGACGACTCGCTCATTCGCGTGCACTCCGAGTGCATCACGGGCGAGGCCTTCGGCTCGCTGAAGTGCGAGTGCGGCCCGCAGCTGCAAGCCGCCATGGATCTCGTGCACCAGCGCGGCGGCGCCGTGATCTACCTGCGGGGCCAAGAGGGGCGCGGCATCGGCCTCGCCAACAAGCTGCGCGCCTACCAACTGCAAGAGAGCGGCGTCGACACCCTCGACGCGAACCTGCAGCTCGGGCTGCCGGCAGACGCGCGCGATTATCGCGCGGCGGCCGAGATCCTCGCCGACCTCGGACTTCGCAGCATTCGCCTGCTCACCAACAACCCCGACAAGGTCGCCCAGCTCGAGGCGAGCGGCGTGACCATCAGCGAGCGCGTGCCACTCTACGTCGGCCTCACCGAGCAGAACGCTGGCTACCTTGCCGCGAAGCGCGACCGCATGGGGCACATGCTTCCGACCGATTCGAACGAGTAACGATTTCGCGAACAGCGAGTGAGAGAGGCGCATTATGAGCGGCGAAGGATCACCCACACTTTCAGTCGATGCCACCGGCCTGCGGGTCGCTGTCATTGCCGGCAAATGGCACAAGGAGGTCATGAAGGGCCTCATCAAGGGCGCGCACGAGACGATCGTCGCCTCGGGCGCTGAGCACTCGCTCTTTCAGGTCGCCGGCGCGTTTGAGTTGCCGCTCGCGGCACAGGCGGCACTGACCCCTGTTGAACAGGGCGGCGGCGGCTTCGACGCGGCGGTCTGCCTCGGCGTGATCATTCGCGGCGGCACCCCGCACTTCGACTTCGTCGCGAACTCGGTGACCGATGGGCTCACCCGCGTGCAGCTCGACACCTCGCGCCCGGTCGGCTTCGGCGTGCTCACGACCGACAACGACGAGCAGGCACTCGATCGCTCAGGGCTTCCGGGATCGCGCGAGTCGAAGGGCGTCGAGGCCGCCGAAGCCGCGCTGCATGCGGCGGTCACGCTGCGCGCGATTCGCGAGCGTTCGTAAAAGCACAAGAAGCACAGCTGCCTCGCATCCTCCGCAACGCATTCGGTTATCCCTCGAACGCGGGTTTTCCCTCACCCCACCTTCCCTCCCCGGTTTGCGGGTCAGAAACAGTCGCTAAACCCTCGTTTTGAGCAGGTTTGTGACCCGCGAACTCGGCGAAGGCCAGCTCACACCTGTGAAAGGCCAGCTCACACCCACCAAAGATGCGCAGAGTGGCCGGCCGCTGCGCATTCTGGAGCAGCGAGAACGAGACTCGGCGATCCTCGTGTCGATAATCTGACTTCAATGGGGTGAATTCTGCTGCCCTGAAACCAGCCGCCGAAGGAGCCGACGATGCGCGCCATTCACACCGACTTGCCCGCCCCGACCGGTGGCATGCTGCTCGCAAAACGGCCGACGGGCATCGTCATGGCGTTCGTGGTGCTGCTGCTCGCCAACATCGCGATGAGTGTGCCCAAGCTGACCGAGGTGATCATTGCCGCGGTGAACTCCGTACGCTCCGGAGAGACGTTCAACGCCGCAGATTATGTGGGCTTCGAACGCGAGGACGGCGTGCTCGCGGTCTTCTCGTTCGCGCTCGCCACGGGCTTCGTCTGGTTCTGGATGGCGGTCAAGGAGCGCCGCCGCTTTGCCACCATCGGCTTCACCTCGCCGCGCGAAGGCCTGAGGCTTGCCGGCCGCGGCTGGCTCATCGGCGCCGCAATGATGGCGGTGTGCGTGCTCGTGCCGGTCATCACCGGCCAGGCGCAGATGGCGTGGGCATCGCCAGATGCGGGCGGCTGGGGCTTCATCGCCATCATGCTGATCGGCTTTGTGGTGCAGGGTTCGACCGAAGAGATTCTCACGCGCGGCTACCTCACCCAGGCGGTCGCCCGGCGCTGGGGACTCGTCGCGGCCGTGATCGCGCAGACCGTCTTCTTCGCGCTCATGCACGGCATGAACCCCGGCATGGGGCCGCTGCCGGTCATCAACCTCGCGCTGTTCGCAATCTTCGGCAGCTTCATGTCGCTCTCAGAGGGTGGCCTGTGGGGCATCTGCGCGATGCACGGCGCCTGGAACTGGGCTCAGGGCAACCTTTTCGGCGTCGCCGTCTCGGGGCAGCAAGTCTCTGATTCGTTCTTCACCTTCACCGCGAATCCGGGATCGGCCGACCTGATCACGGGCGGCGCGTTCGGCATCGAGGGCAGCCTGGTCTGCACGCTGGTCTATGCCGTGGGCATCGCGATCTTCTGGAACGCGTGGAAGAAGCGCCGGGTTGCGGAGACGGGACAGACCGCGGACGCCAACACAACCGCAACGGCCAACAGCACGAGCGTCGCGAATCCCGCTGAGGATGCTGTCAGCCCCACCGCATAAGCTGGCCGGGTGGCAGAAGACACTCGCGCACCCCGGGATTTGGGCCGCCCCCGTGGCCCCCGCGCCTCGCTGAAGCAGCTCGTTCCCTACCTGCTCTCGCAGCGCGGCCCCCTCGCACTCGCCCTGACGCTCGGCGTCATCGGCGCGGGCACCTCGCTCGTGCAGCCGGTGCTGCTCGGGCAGGTGATCGAGCGGGTGCAGGCGAGCCAGCCGCTCGGCCTGCTGCTCGCCGTGCTCAGCGCGCTCGTGCTCGTCGATGCACTGCTCAGCGGGTTTCAGCACTACGTGCTGCAGCGCATGGGTGAGGGGGTCGTGCTGCACAGCCGCCGCACCCTGATCTCGCGCATTCTGCACCTGCCGATCGGCGAGTTCGACCGACGCCGCACGGGCGACCTCGTGTCGCGCGTCGGCAGCGACACGACGCTGCTGCGCGCGGTGCTCACGCAGGGCATGGTCGAGGCGATCAGCGGTCTGCTCGTATTCGTCGGAGCCCTCATCGGCATGCTCGTCATCGACCCGGTGCTCTTCGGCATCACCTTTGCGGTGGTCGTCGTCGCGCTGGTGGTGGTCGTATTGGTTTCAGCGAGGATCCGCCCAGCCGTCACCCGCGCCCAGCAGAAGGTGGGCGACCTCGCCGCACAGGTCGAGCGTTCGATCTCGTCGATCCGCACGATTCGCGCGGCCGGAGCAACCGAGCGCGAGCAGCAGGCGACCGAAGCCGAAGCCGAAGAGGCCTACCGGCTTGGCCTCAAGGTCGCGAAGATCTCGGCGCTGATCGTGCCGATCTCGTTTCTCGCGCTGCAGCTCTCGTTTCTCGTGGTGCTCGGCCTCGGCGGCTATCGCGTGGCGACCGGAGCGATCGGCATCGCCCAGCTCGTCATGTTCATCGTCTTCTTGTTCTTGATGGTGGCGCCGCTCGGCCAGGCCTTCGGGGCGATCGCCGCTGTCAACCAAGCGCTCGGCGCCCTGGGCCGCATTCAAGAGATCGCGTCGAGCCCGACCGAGACCGAGCGCGACGCAGAGCTCTCGCCGACGGGGCGCATCGCGCCGCTCGCCGAGAGCGCCCGCGAGGGGGCGCCCGCGATCGGCTTCGACCGAGTGAGCTTCACCTACCGCTCGGCCGCGCCCGCCCGCGTCGACGCCCGCGAGCTCGTGAGCGGTCGCGGCGGCAGGGGTGCACACCGCGACGCCGAGGCGGCCCCGGCCGAGATTGTCGAAACGCCCGTGCTGCACGAGGTCTCGTTTGATGTGGCCCGAGGATCCCGCGTCGCCCTCGTCGGCCCATCCGGTGCAGGCAAATCGACCGTGCTCTCGCTGATCGAGCGCTTCTACGACCCCGACAGCGGCGCCATCTCGCTGCACGGGGCAGACCTGCGCACCCTCGACCGCGCAGAGCTCCGCGCGCAGCTCGGCTACGTCGAGCAGGACGCGCCCGTGCTCGCCGGCAGCGTGCGCGACAACCTCCTGCTTGGAGCTCCGAACGCGAGCGACGCCGAGTGCGAGCGCGTGCTGCGCGCCGTGAACCTCGGCGAGCTGGTCGATCGGGCAGCCAGGCAGGCGGGCCTCGAGACCGGCCTCGACGCGCAGGTCGGCGAGCGGGGCATCATGCTCTCGGGCGGCGAGAAGCAGCGCCTCGCGATCGCACGCACGCTGCTGAGCGCGCCGTCGATCCTCTTGCTCGACGAGTCGACGGCCAGCCTCGACGGCGTGAATGAGCGCCTCATGCGCGAAGCACTCGACTCGGTCGCGACCGGACGCACGCTGATCGTGATCGCGCACCGGCTCTCGACCGTGGTCGACAGCGACCGCATCATTGTGCTCGACGGTGGCCGCGTGGTCGGCGAGGGCACGCACGACGAACTGATCGAGTCGACGCCGCTCTATCGCGAGCTCGCGAAGCACCAACTACTCGTTCCCGAGCAGGGTTGACCGCGAAGGCCGCAAGAACCGCCCGCGTGTGCGGGCGGATGTGCCAAAACGGCGCTGAAATGGCATATTTGGCAACACACGCGAGATATCGAAGAGATGTTGACCCGAGCGAACGCCAGTTTCGGAGGCCAGGCTCAGCCTGCGGCGCGTACGTCGAGCAGAAGCGCCGCGAGCTCGGCGCGGTAGTCGTCGAGCACCTTGGGGTCATCGGTTCGCGCCTCGATGAATACCGAGGGGCCAGTACCGTCGGTGCCGTTGGCACCCCCATCCCCAGGCAACCGCAGCACCGCGACAAAATGACCGTCGACGCTCGAGCTGCCGTGGCGCAGCTCGGCACCGTTCTCGAGCGTTTCGGTGAGCACTCGGCCAGCGACGGTGTTGCTCGCGGTCGCGTCTTCGTGGCTCTCGCTGCCGCTCACGAGCCGCTCGTCGGGCAACGCCGCCCGCAGCGAGACGGTGAGCACGCGATCGGGCGAGCGCAGCACGAGCCCTTCGCCGGGCAGCAACGCTCCGCGATCAACGAGGGGCTGCACCGACCAGCCCGCCGGGGGCTCGATCTCGTGGGCGGTGCCGATCGCAAAGGGCTGAGGATCCTCGACCACCCGGGCCGCCGCCACACTCGTGAGCGAGGGCACCAGCAGCAACGCGAGCAGCCCGAGACTCAGCACCGAGCCGAGAATCGCGGCGGCGAACTGCGGCCAGCGGCGCTCGGCAAAGCGCGGCACGATACGCTCCCCCACGCTCATCGCGACCTCACCTTGCCACTACCCGGAACCTGCCCGCCGAACAGCTGCGTCACCGTGACCAGCTCGAGCCCGCGATCGTGCAGGCCGCGCACCACAGCGCCCGCTGCCTCGACCGTGTCGGCGTGCGTGTCGTGAAAGAGAATGATGTCGCCCGGGCCTGCGACCCCCGCCGACCGCTCGATGAGCGCGGCCTGTCCCGGCTCGCGCCAATCGTTCGTGTCGACGTTCCAGAGAATCGCCGGCATGCCGGCCTCGGTCAAGATGGCGTCGTTCACCTCACCATACGGCGGCCGAAACATCGTGACGGGCTTGCCAGTAATGCGGCTGATCGCTGCGGCCGAGTCGAGCACCTGGGCCTTCGCCTCGGGCAGCGGCAGCGTCGTGAGGTCGGGGTGATTCACCGTGTGCGTCGCGATTTCGTTGCCTGCGGCGAGCGCCTGCTTCACCACGTCTGGGTACGAAGTCGCGTGCGAGCTGAGCATGAAGAAGGTCGCTCGCGCCCCTTCGTCGGTCAACGTCTGCAGCAGCTTCGGGGTGAGTTCGCCCGGCCCGTCGTCGTACGTGACGGCAACGCAAGGGATCAGCGCGCAGTCGATCGGCAGCGACGCGACGCTGGCGGTGAGCCCCACGAACGGCTTGCCGATTTCAGCGTGCAGGCGCGCGTACTCGTCATTCGCCCAGGTGCTCGCGGTGACGGGGTCGATGCGCAGTTCGATCGGATCCGTGGTCGATTCGATGCCGAGCCCGGCGAGCTCGGGCGACGCGATTCCGGCCGGCACCGTGACGACGAGGCTGCCATCGTCGTCGGTTGCGGCAGCCTGCAACGCCGCGTCAGCGAGTGCGAGCTGCTGCGCATCAGGGTCGAGGATCGGCGCAGTGCTCAGCGCCCCAGCCTCTCGGCGCAGCAGCTCTACGATGGCCCGCCAGAGCGCGGGGGCCGCCTCGGTGCTCCACTGATTCGCGATCTGCAGTATCTGCCCGGACTTGACGTTCACGAACAGCACGGTGAGTTCGTCTGAAGTCACGGCGCTCGCGTCGCCGGCGACCGCGCGCAGTCGCACCTCGATGAGGTCGCCGTATGCACCGGCGACGTCGCACACCAGGGCGGTGCCTGCGCCGCCCGCTGGACCGGTTTCGACCCTGCTCAGCACGTCTTGTGCTGGCCACGAAGAGGATCCGGGCACACAGCCTCGCTCAGTTCGGCCTTTCTCTGGCGAATACACCCTCGGCGTGTAGGTCTTGCCCGTGGCCGCGATCGCCGCGCGAATCTCTTGATTCACACGCTCATTGAACGCGGGCACTCCGGGAATGTAGATGAAGCGCGCGGCCACGCCCGCCTCGTCGTTGCGAATGCGGCCAGTGTAGAGGCCGAGCTGCTTCTGAGCGGCTGCGACCAGCGAGCCCGCGCCGCCTGCTGGGCCGCGATCCTCGCCCGAGCCTGCCTCGCCATCGACGATGTTCGCCATGCCGGCATCGCCCTCTGGGCTACCGCTGGTGTGCTCGCCCAGTCCACCGGCGAGCTCGATGCCTGGCACCGGCGAGAAGCCCCGGGGCTGCCACCCGGCGACTGGTTCTGGAGAGCACGCCGACAGAGATACCGTGGTCGCGAGCACAGCGGCGCACGCTGCGGTGAGCATCCCTGACCGCCGCCTCCGCTGCGCCTTGCTCATGCGGCCTCCGACTCAATCAAACGCGAGCTGGGGCCCGCGTCGCGACTATTTCGAGGCTATCGCAGCGGGATCCCTTTCGAAGAGCACCGGAAGTTTCGGTTCGATCACGGGCCAGAACACTTTCGTGACCCAGCTCATCGAGAGCACCAGCGTGACCGCGATGCCGAGGCCGATGAGCATCAGCACCCCGGCGTCGCCGAACTTGCCGAACCATGCGACCGCACCCGTACCGCGCAGCAGCTGCACGATGAGGCCGTGCAGCAGGTAGACGTAGAGCGTGCGTGTGCCCCACACGGTGATCACGCTGTGGCCCCGCGGCACGAGCAGCAGCAGGGCGAGCGTCATCGCGGCGGCGACAACGATGAGCGCGAGTCGCACCCCCGCGCCACCCAGCGCGATAGTCCACCACTCGCTCGGCGCCCACCCCATGATCGGGGCGTCGGCAAACAGCCAAGCGTAGTCGTCGCGCCACACGATCCAGGTGTCGATGCGCCAGAGGTCGCGCAGCGGTGCGAGCACGGCGACGGCGAGCGCGACCACGCCGAGCAGGCCGGCCGCAATGAGGCGTGTGCTGCGGTCGGGTCGCTCGAACCACTGGCCCCGCAGCCAGCCGCGGTTCGTGACGAGCCAGCCCGCGACGAAGAACGGCATGAAGCAGAGGGTGCGCGATGCCGAGAACTGGGTGCCGATCGCGGGGCTGAGACCCGCGACGAGCGCGAGCACGATCGAGAACAGCAGCGGGTGCCGCAGGCGCACGATGTAGGGCAGCAGAATGCGCATCGTGGCGAGGGTCACCAAGAACCACAACGACCAGGCAGGCGCGACGAGCCAGTTCTTCGAGATGCCCTGGCCGTTCACGAAGAAGTGGATGAGTGCCCAGATGACCTCCCACGTCAGCCAGGTGATGAGCAGTTGAGCGGTCGAACGCACCGTCTTCGTGGTCGCGTCGGCCTTCGAGAAGAGACCGGCCAGACCGATCATGGCCGGCATGTGAAAGAGGTAGATGAAGACGTAGAGCCCGTAGCCGAAGGAGGTCTGGGTGCGCACGGTCGACACCATGTGCGCGACCACGACGAGCAGAATCAGCACGAAGCGGGCGTTGTCCCACACGGCGACTCGGGCGCGAGGCGCGGTCGGCACCTGCTGCGGTGTTTGCGCTGCTGCTTTGCCTTGGCTACTCACAGGCTCAAGTGTAGTGAGCCGGTTGACCTTCGTTTCACCGCGAGGCGGCGAAGCTCTCTGCCAGCACTGGCAGCCACTGCTGCCGAAGCATTCGCTCGGTGCCCGCGCGCAGCTGCGGCAGCACGTCAGAGACCGGCCCCCCTGGCACGAGACTGGGGTCGAACGGCAGTCTGAAGGTGCGGGAGTCTGCGGGCGGCACCCCGCCAACCCCGAACGCCGCGCACTGCACCGGCAGCGTGCGGTTCAGACCTGCCTGCCCGAAGCGCCGTGCGATATCGTCGAGCGCCTCGGCAAGCGAGGCGAGCCCGCGCGGGGTCGCCGCACCGACAACGATCAGTCGGCCCGCAGTGAGAGCCGTCGTCGCCTTCGCCGCAGAGTAGCGGCCGTGCTCGCCGAGCTGGTCCTCGCTCGCGTGGGCGACCTGGGGCAGCTCGCCGAGGCGCGCGGTGAAGACCTCGGGATCTTCGGCAACCATGGTCGGCACCCGCCTCGCATGCTTTGCAAGCAGCTGCGCACTGAGCGCCGCCAACGTGGTGGTGCCGCAGCCGCCGTCGGCCCCAAGAAAGGTCAGCGTGCTCATACTGGATCCTCCATAGGCCGGGTATGGCCGCTCACGACGCGACGGTTTGCCGCCTCACCGCCCGTACCCTCGCCGCCCGGGCTCTCGCCGCTCGAGGTGCCATCCGCTGCTGCGTCGGCGTCAAACACCGGCGATTCCTCTTCTGGGGGTGCCGGGAGGTGCGCGACCTGGGCGACGAAGGGCGCCTCGCCGCGACGCGCATATCGGCCGCGGCCCGGCGAGAATCGCTCGGCGTAGAGGCGGGGCAGAATCTGGCCCTCGCTGCGATCGCCAGACAGCACGAGCATCGCGCCGCCGGTGTCGCGTATGCCCTGCAAGAAGGGGCTGAACATCGCGCGCACCGAACCCGCAACGGGGCGAGAGAGCACGATGTGAAAACGGCTGTCTCGCGCCGTCGGCAGATGCGGCGCGAGAGCCGCGAGGTGTTCGATGCCTCCAGCGCTGATGATGTCGTGGTCGTCGACGAACAGCACGACGCGGGGCGCCTTGGCGCGGCCGCGGCCGCCGAGCCCCGGTCGGCGCTCGAGCTCGGTCGCGATCGACGAGGCGAGGCCCGCGGCCTGGGCCGCGGTGCGGGCGTGCGCGGCGAGATAGGCGTCTGGCACGACGCTCGCGAGGTGGCCGCGCGAGTCGACCACGGCGATCGCAAGCTCATCGGGCGTGAACCTGGCGATCAGCTCGGCCGCGATCAGGCGCAGCGCCGCCGTCTTGCCCGAGCGGGCGTCGCCGAGCACGATCAGGTGCTGGTCGGTGCGCTGGAACTCCCAGAACGCGGGGGCCATGGTGTCTTGACGCAGGCCGAACGGAATCGAGTCTGGCTCGTCGACCGGGTCTGGCAGCACCGACGGGTCGAGCTGCTGCGGCAGCAATCGAATCGGGGCAGCCGAGGGCCCCGACCACGAATCGGCGACGCGGCGGCCGAGCGCCTCGAGCTCGTCGCCGAGCGCATCCGCCTCGACGGCCTCGAGCACCGGGAGCGCGATCTGGCCGAGCAGGCCCGAATCGCTGAGCGCACGCCCCGGCGTTTCGGCCTTGATCGTGCGGGCAAGCGTGCGGTCGACCTGCGAATCGGCCGGATCGTTCAAGCGAAGTTCGATCCTCGTGCCAAACAAAGCCTGGTGCGCGATGCGCAGGTCGCTGAACCGCGACAACCCCAGCACCAGGTGCATGCCGACTGTCGCCGCCCGCATCATGATCGCAGTGAAGGCGGCGTCGAGATCGTCGAACTCCTGGCGCAGCGTGCTGTACCCGTTGACGAGCACGACGACGTCGGCTGCGGGCAGCTCGGGCAGCTCGCCAGCCGCGTGCCGCGTGCGCAGCTGCGAGAGCGAGTCGATGCCACGGTTCTTGAAGACGCGCTCGCGCGAGGCGAGCATGGCCTCGAGCTCTTCGATGAGTCGGCGCAGTTTCGCGGGGTCGGAGCGGGTCGCCACACCGCCGACATGTGGGAACGGTTCGAGTCGCCGCAGCCCGCCGCCCGCGAGATCCATGCCGTAGATCGCAACCTCAGCAGGCGTTCGTGTGAGCGCAAACGAGGCGGCGATGGTGCGCAGCAGGGTGGTGCGCCCCGAGTGCGGGCTGCCGATGATCGCAAGGTGGCCGCCGCCGCGGGTGAGATCGAGCAGCCACGGCTCCTGCCGCTGGTGGGCAGGGTCGTCGATGAGGCCGATCGGCGCGGTGAGGCCAGCGGCGTGCTCTTGCTCGCCGAGCACCTGCCCGAGAGCGAGCGTCTCGGGCAGCGGGGGCAGCCACGCCGAAGACACCTTGCGGTCGTCGGCGCGCAGCCGCAGCACGGCCTCGTCGACCAGCACGTTGCCCATCTCGAGCGGAGTGAGCGCCGCCGGCGTCTCGGGCCCGGCATCGGCGCCCTCGATCGCGTCTGGCACGACGATTCCGTTGTGCACTGGAATGCGAAACACGCGCTGCCGGTCGAGCTCGGCCGGATTGATCTCGCGGCGCACCGGCACCGGCCCAGACACGTAGCCCGCACGAAAGCGTTTGTAGACCGAGGTGTCGACCTTCAGGTAGCCGTAGCCCGGCATCGCCGGCAGCCGATAGGCGTCACTCGTGCCGAGCACGACGTGCGACTCGCTCTCGCTGAATGTGCGCAGGCCGAGCCGGTACGAGAGGTAGGTGTCGAGGCCGCGCAGCTTGCCTGCCTCGATGCGCTGGCTCGAGAGCAGCAGGTGAATGCCGATCGATCGGCCGATGCGCCCGATCTGCAGAAACAGGTCGATGAACTCGGGCTCTGCGGTCAGCAGCTCGCCGAACTCGTCGATCACCATGAACAGGTGCGGCATCGGCGGCAGCTCGGGGCGGGTCTTGCGCAGCTCGCGGTAGTGGGTGATCGACGGCGACGAGTCGGCATCTTTGAGCAGTTGCTGGCGGCGAACGACCTCGCCCTGCAGCGAGGCACGCGCGCGAGTGGTGAGCTGCGGGTCGTCTGCGAGGTTGTCGATGAGCCCCGCGATGTGCGGCAGGCCGGCAAAGGGTGCGAACGCGGCGCCACCTTTATAGTCGACGAGGATCAGGCTCAGATCCTCTGGCGGGTGACCGAGTGCCAGCGCAAGCAGCAGCGTGCGCAGCATCTCAGACTTGCCCGAACCGGTCGCGCCGACGCAGATGCCGTGCGGGCCCATGCCCTCTTGCGCGGCTTCTTTGAGGTCGAGGAAGACCGGGCGGCCGTTGTCGTCGATCGCGAAAGGCACACGCAAAAAGGCGCTCGCCGAGCGGCGGCTCCACAGCTTTGTCGGGTCGATCTCGCTCACATCGGTGATGCCGAGCAGGCGGGTGATGTCGAATGCCTCGGCGACGCCGCTCTCGGGCCGCACCGCGTCGACGGTGCGGTAGGCGGCCATCGTGCGGGCGAGGGCGAGCAGGGTGCTGACACCGACGTCGTCGGGCGCGTAGTCGAGGTTCTCTGGTGTCTGCGATGAAGCTCGCGAGGTGAGCGTGCCACCGTCGTCGCTCACGGTGATGCGCAGGTCGACATCGTCGGGCTCGTGCAGGCGGTCGGCGATGAGGTGCACGACCGTGACGTCGAGCTCGCTCAGTGAAATGTTCGCGTCTGGCAGCGGCAGCGTCGAGGCCGTGCGGTTGTGATCATCGACGAAGATCACGAGTCGGCCGTGCGGGGCGCGCACCTGGTTGCGCCGCTGCATGCCCGCGGCCGCCGCGGAGCGAGCACCGAGCTCAGCACCGAGCACGTCGGCGAGCTCTCCCAGCGAGCCGGCGACACGGCGGGCAGGAACGGGCCCGTCGAAGAGCGCGGGGTCTTGAGCGTGCGGCAGCAGGTCGAAGCCAGCCCAATCGTCGGCTCGTTCGGCGGGGTAGGCCGCCGCAAGGGTGAGATCGTCGGGCATGTGCATCGTGGCGAGCTGCGTGATGAGCGCGCGGATCGCCTGCATGCCGTGCTCACGGTCGCCGACGACAGAGACGACGCTCGCCTCGCGCAGATCTGCGGTCACGGGCATCTCGGGCACCCGGTCGAGCGTGCGCGCGACGATCTGGGCCTCGCGCTCGAGAAAAGGATCAACCGGCTCTACCGGCGACTCGCCCTGAGCAACGGTGAGCTGAAACCACGGCAGCGCCGCGGTGCCGATGCGCGCCGCGAGATAGTCGTCGTCTGTGCGCCGACGCTCCCAGCAGCGGGCGGGGTCTCGCAGCACACCCAGCAGCGCAGCGGGCGCGGGGTGAACGGTGAGGGCGCGCTCGCGGTCTGCTTCGCCGCGCTCGCGCAGCTCGGATCGCTGGCGTTCGAGATAGTCGAGGTAGGCCTCGCGGCGCTCTCGCGCCTGCTTCGCGGCGCGACCTCGCGACGACAGCGCAAAGCCGATGCCGCCGACCACCGCGACGAGAAACACCACGGCTGCGAGCACGAGAAAGAGCGGCTGGCCGCCGCGCAGCACGACCATCATCGTGACGCTCGAGATGGCGCCGATCAGCGGCAGCAAGAACTGCAGCGGCATTGCCCCCGCTTGAGAGGTCAGGGCAGGGGGCGCGGGGATCATCTCGGGCTCGGGTCGCTCTGGAGCGACCGTCACACGGGTTGGTCGACGGAACAGGTGCGCGCTCATCGGGCCACCGCCATCTGCTGACTCGTCGCGGGGCTGTTCGCCCGAGCGCATGCCGCTACGATCTCGCTGCCGAGTTCGGCGAGGGCGAGCTGCGATGCCGAGTTGACGGTCGCACCGGCCACGAGCCGCGCGTTCGGGTCGAAGGGCATCATCTGGGCGGGCATGGGCAGCGCCGCGACCATGCGCCGCGCGCCGAGCCTCGCGCGCCCTCGCACTGAGCTTGCAACGATCAGCGTCTGTGTTCCTGCCTCGGTGAGCGCACCCGCCACGTCGAGCGTTCGCTGCACGGCGCCGCGCTCGGTGGTGGTCGTGAGGCAGACCAGGTGCGAGTGAGCGGCAACCGCGAACAACTGTGCGGTCGGCAGCTTGCCCCAGTCGGTGAGGGTGAGCTCGTGGGCCCGGTGCTGCTCTTCGGTGTGCGTGCGCCAGTTGTCGATGCCGCTCGGCCAGACGGGGTCGGGCAAGGCGATCGTCTCGATCCCGCGTGCCGAATGGTGCCGGCCGCCCTCGGCCGCGAGCTGCTCGGCCCGGTGATGCTCGCCCGAGGCGAGCACAAGCAGCACCCCACCCGCGCGCCGCGAGGCAAGCGTGGTGGCGATCCTACTCGCAACTGTCGAACACCCGTTGCCGCCCGCAAGCGAGGCAAACGCGACTCGTCGAATCACCGGAAGCGGTGACCTCAGCGCCTGCTCTGCAGCAACGAGGCGATCCTGGCGCTCTGCGGTGAGCAGCTGCAGCGTGCGCCCAAGACGACTCACGAGAACGCTCCCAGCAGCTGACCGAAGAGCCCGAGCACTCCGAGAATCAAGGGCACCATGGTGATCACCGTGAGTGCTTCGATCGTGCCGAGCAGCCGCCGAAAGCGCGCTTGCGCTGCCGCCGAGAACGGGAGCACTGCAGCAAGAAGAAAGGCGAGGCAGGCGACTGCTGCGATCGCGATTCGCCAGCTGGTGCCGAGCACGGGCGAAGAGATGAGCCAGAGGATCGCCGGGAGCCCGCCCGCGAGCAACAGTGCGACGCGCGCCACGGCAAGCGGGAACAGCCTCGCGCGCAGCAGCGTGAAGAGCGCGAGTGCCGCGGCGAGCCCGAGCGACCACGGCCCGCCGAGGCTCAGGAAGAGCGTGGCAGCGGCGATGGGCAGGGCAAGGGCGAGGGCGATCGCGGTGTGCGCAGAGAAGGCCGCGGTGATCGCGGGGGCGACGTCGCTGCGCCTGACGGTCTCTTCGTCGATGGCGGCGTCGTCGAACCGGGCGACTCCCGCAGTGCTGAGCGCGAGGGAGGGTGCGAAGCCGAGAGCCGCTGCGGCGAACACCCCTGCCACGGCCACGATCGAGGTCGCCGCCATCGGCCAGAAGATGACTGCGCCGATCACAGCACAGGTGAGCAGGGCGAACACCGCACCGCCGATCACGCCGCGTCTTCGCGCACCGATCCCGAACACGATGGCCGCGCACACCCAGATCAGAGCCCACGCAAACCCCGCTGTGGTCGGCGAAGGCAGCCCAGCGCCGATCGCCGCATCGTGCGCAGTGCCGATCATGCTCGCCGCCGCGATACCGCCGGCGAGCGGCAGTGCCGCACCCGCCCCGAGCCCGAAGAGCGCGCTCACACTGGCGGGCCCACCGCGGCGCGCGGCCACTGAACCGAGCACGCTCCCCAGCACGAAAACAAACGCCGATACCGCGATAGCCGCACCCGGAACGAGCGGCATCGCGCCAAGCGTCACAGCCGAGAGTAGAGCCACGACCACCCCGAGGGCAATCGCGGTGAGCGCCGGTGTCCAGCGATCGGGGCGCTTCGTCGAGGCGTCTGCGACGGCCTCGGTCACCTCGGCGACGTCTGGCGGCTGCGGAGCCGCATCGAGGGGAAGCAAGCGAAGCACCGCCCCGCTCACCACCCCCTGATCGGCGAACGTCGTACGCGAATCGATGGGAGACCCGATGAGGGTGGTGAGCGCCTGCGGCGACCCGCCCGAAGGCGGCTCTTCGAGCAGCGCGACGATCTCGGGCAGCAGTTCTTCAATCGGGTGGTCGCTCGGCAGGGCGAGGTCAGCTTTGCGGCGCGTGCCGATCACGGTGAGCCTCAGGTACTGGTTCATCGTTCGCTCTCATCTTTGGCTGGGTCGACGACCTGCAGCGTCTCGGGGTCGATCGTGATGCCCGAGTTCGGGTCGGTGTAGTTTCCGGTCGCGGGGTCGACGAACCATCCGGTGCGCGGGTCGACCGTGCGCCCTTGCTTGTCGGTCGCAAGGCCGGTGGCCGGGTCGACCACGAATCCCGTTCGAGGGTCGATGAGCCGCTGGGTGTTCGTATCGAGCAGATAGCCGGTGCTCTCGTCTCTCACCAGGCCGTCGCCCTCGGGAATCGGGTTCGATGCGATTGCCTGGCGAAACGAGGTGAGGGCTGCGGTCTCTTTCTGCGTCTGCAGAATATTCAACACGAAACCGGTGCCGAGGCAGACCGCACAGATTACGGCGCCGAGGATCACCGAACCCATGAGCCGCCGCAGGTTGTTGTTCACGGGTCGCCGGTCGGCCTGCTCGCCGTGCACGAAGGCCGCGTTGAGTCGGTCGCGATGCACCCGCGACGACTCGATGAGTATCTGGTCGTAGTCGATCATGCTGTTTCCTACCCACGCTCCAGAAAGAACTGGCGCTCGCCGAGCAGCAGGGTTGACCCCCACTGCACGGTCATCGGCTGGCCCGGGGTCAGCGGCTCGTCGCTGCCGAGCACCCAGGTGCCGTTGGCAGACCTGAGGTCGGTCACCGACACTCCGTGCTCCCCGACCTCAACGGCGAGGTGAGATTTCGAAATGGTGCGGGTGAGGTCTGGCACGGCGATGAGCGCGAACCGCTGGTCCGGCGGGGCGAGCGGGTTGCGACCAATGATGGCCGCGTGATGAATAATGTGCATGGTGCCGTCATCGACGAGAAGCCGAAGGTGGGCATGCACGGTTTCAGGGAGAGGATCCTCCTGCACCGGTGCCGCGATCGACAGCGGGCGAGGGGCCAACGCAAATGGGTCGGCTGCCGTGCCGCGCGTCACGTTCGTGTGCCCGGTGAAGAAGCGAAACGATGGGAGCCCCGAGAGCCGGTCGATGCTGCGCAGTCGCAGCAGGGCGTTGCCGATGCTGCCGCCGAGAAGCCCCCGCCAGATAAGTAGTGCGGCAGCAGAGAGAACGACAGCGCAGAGCGCCCACGCCCAAGACCAAGCCGGGGCAAGCAAGAGGACGATCACGGCAACGAGAAATACCGCGAACGCGTCAATCACGGCTGAAAATAGTCTCGCTGATTGACGTGGCGCGGCCTGGGGGGCATGCACTGCGGCCATAGACACCAGACTATCTAAAATCGTCGAGCGTCTTCATCGCCGAGCAGCGGTCTCCCCTGCGGCGCCTTTCTAACCACGCCTCGGAACGAACTTGCTGTACCTCGAGTAATAGTCGTCCTGTGCTTTTCGGAATGTTTCGGTGAGGAACCCGGGCGTTTCGTCGTACTGGTCGAGGCCGCGGTAGTAGAACGCCTTGTCGTCATCGAGCACGATGAACGGCATGATGTCGTTTGCAAGGCACTGCTCGAACATCACCAGACGGCCGACTCTGCCGTTGCCATCCTGGAACGGGTGGATCCTCTCAAACTCAACATGGAAGTCGCAGATCTCCGCGAACGACAGGCGATCTGGGGTCTTCGTGAGCAGGCGCGCGATCGCCTCGTCGACCACATCTGGCGGAGTAGTCTCGATCTGTCCGACAGCGTTCGCTACCTGCTTCCAGTCGCCTACCGCGAACCATTCCTTCCCGCTGTCAGAGGTGCCTGACTTGAGGATTCGGTGGTAGTTCTTCAGAGTGTCAGCGGTGATGGGGTTGCCCACGTGGTCGAGCATCGCATCGAATGCGCGGAAGTGGTTCGTGGTCTCGACGACATCGTCGACGAGAGCATCGCCGGTGATTGTCCGCGTTTCGTACAGGTAGCGAGTCTGTTGCTCGCTCAGTCGGCTGCCCTCGATTCGGTTGGTGTTGTACGCCATTTGAATCTGGGTCAGGTGATAGAGCCCACCTTTGAGCTGCATCGAGCGTTGCTCGCGCAGCGTCTGAGCAAACCGTGCTGCGTCGATCTCGTACTCTTCGTTCGACACGCGCGCTCCTTCCACGTGAAGTCAGTCTATTCGTGGCTAGCCAGCCACCACGCGCCTCGAAAACCTGTTCTCAGAAGTCAACCCTGATTCCGTTGAGAACGTAATGGCACCTGCGGCGCTGTCACGATCCCCCCTGGCCGGTGGTGAACCGTCCCAAGGCCGGGTCTCACCAACGAGCTATTCCCGATCCGCAAGGTTATTGGACGGGTCGACGCCGTGGCTCTGCTCGTGACGCTCAATATCGGCCATCTGTTTCGACCAATAATCAAGGCTAATGGTGTCATCCCCCTGAATAAGTCGAACCTGGCGCCCCTCGGACAGATCCCAAACCACACCTTCGTCCACCCACGGAGTGCCCGACGGCTCCGAGCCCAGACAGGCAGAAACCACTCGAACAGCCTCAGGGAACGCAGCCTTCACGATCTGCTGGTTCTCCGCACTCGTACCGGGCAAGGTATCGGAAATGCGGAAATCAATATAAGAGATCTCGCCGTCCAGCTCTCCCACCGATACGAGTCGCAGCGAGACAGGCAATGAGGTCACCCCACCCCGTCGGCGCTGCTTCTCCCAGCCAAGCCGCTCAAACACCGCAGGGAACTCGTCATACGGAACCGGCCAGTCCAGAGAGTTCAGAACATCGAGCACAGGTCGCAACTCGTCCTCAGTCACCACACGAAACTCAACCACGCTGCTCCTTCCTTCAGCTAAGGGAATACCGGTAGTCGCTCCTGCACCTCCGGAAAAAACTTTGACTCTTTCGCAAAGGCTGGCATCTACGAACTGGCTACCGTTTGGTCTAGTTTCAACAATACGGTTAGTGAATCGGCCTGAGGTTTTCGGAGGGCATGATCTAACACGAAAGAGAGAATGTGATCATGCCAGCACCACGGAAGTACGACGACGAAACCCGCGCCCGCGCGATCCGCATGTACCAGGACCGTCTCGCCGAGGGCGGGATCTCGCAGGCCGCAGCCCGCCGCGAGATCGGCGAGCTCATCGGGGTGAACCCCGACACGCTGCGAGGATGGCTCCGCCGCGAGTTCGGCGAGGGCGTCACCCAGCCCGCGACAGCCGGTGAACCCGCGAACGAGGAAATCACCCGGTTGCGGCGTGAGAACGCGCAGCTCAAGCGTGCGAACGAGATCCTGAAGACCGCGTCGGCTTTTCCCGCAGCGGCGGAGCTCGACCGCAAACTCGGACAGTGATCGACTACATTCGTGAACACCGTGAACGGTTCGGGGCCCGGCCGATCCTGACCGTGCTCAACGAGCACGGTATCGGAGTTGCCCCGTCCACCTACTACGCCCACCAGTCGCGGGGCTTTGGCCCGAGCGAGCGGGATCTCGAGGACGCGTATGCGGCGAACGAGCTGTTCGATCTCTGGAAACGCAATCGTCGTCTGTATGGGCGCCGGAAGCTCTGGAAAGCCGCGCTGCGGGCCGGAATGGTGGTCGGCCGGGATCAGGTGGAGCGGCTCATGCGACTCGCCGGGATCAGCGGGATCCGCCGCGGGAAGCGCCGGACCGTGACCACGGTGAGCGACCCGAAAGCGGCGAGACATCCCGATCACGTAGGGCGGCGCTGGTCCTGGCCGACGCGTCCGGATCAGTGGTGGGTCGCGGACTTCACCTACGTGTGGACGCTCGCCGGGTTTTGCTACGTCAGCTTCATCACCGACGTGTTCTCCCGCCGCATCCTCAGGTGGCGGGTCATGACTTCGAAGACCACGACGCTGGTGCTGTCCGCGCTGGAGCAGTCGCTGTTCACCCGCCGGCGCACGAACCTGGGGGTTCACCACGACCGGGTTGCTGCATCGACCGATAACTCGCCCAGTACACGTCGTTGGCATTCACCGAGGAACTCCAGGACGCCGGGATTACCGGATCGATCGGGTCCGTCGGTGACGCGCTCGATAACGCGCTGATGGAGTCCACGACGGGCTGTTCAAAACCGAGGTCATCGAGCACGAACGCCCCGTCTGGGAGGGATGGCGACAGGTCGAGCAAGCGGCCGCGTCGTGGGTGCACTGGTACAACACCGAGCGCCTCCACTCGAGCATCGGAGATCTTCCACCGGTGGAGTACGAACAGATCTACTACGATTCAACACGAGGGGGCAGCGAGCCCGCTGCTGCCTAACACGGCCCTCCGATACTCCCAGGCCGATTCATGCCACGGCACTGCCACCCGAAACTGCCCGTTGCATTCCCGCAGTCGATCGGCATCTAACCCGGGGAAAGAGTCAAGAGGCATCTGGAAACCCAATATCTTCGAGGTCAACCGGCGAGTCAAGCAACTCGTCCCACCGCCCCCACTCAGGTACGTCGCGAAACAAGAACCGAGAATCAGCTTGTGTCTGCGCACTCATCGAGTCGGGAAGCAATCGCCCGTTCTCTTGCTCAGTCGCCCGCATAAACACACGGCCATCTTGCTTAAAATTCAGCACCACTTGAGAGTCCCAATCACCGCTGGTTCTCGGAACAATGCTCATCCACTCGCGCAGGTCATAGCGACGCACAATCATCTGCAGCAAAAACAACCTGCCATCAGGTTGAGCCGCCCAAGCTTGCTCAAGCGCTGGAAAGCCAGACTCATCGCAGGTATATGCCGCAAAACCCGGAGTTTCTGCGGTAGCAACTTGAATGAAAAAGGGTACCTTGCGTGTAGCGGGGTTCGGGAACGGCACGATATCAAGACGTGCCTTCCTGTCACCGTAACGAAGCTTCGCCTCGGCTTCGCTAATTTCTCCACTGCCCTCTGACGAGTCCGGCCCGTTGAGCTCAGGATGAAATCGCCCAAAGAACCGAAACTCCGTCACTTGCTGGCTCCCTTTGCATGAATAATCTGGCTACCGTTTGGTCTAGTTTCAACAATACGGTTAGTTTGAACCGCCACCCGAGCCCGCAACCTGCGCAAGGATCACGTCAGGGTCATGACCCTGCGCAAGCAAACTTTGACGAAGCATGCCCTCAATCGGACTGTCTGGCATCTTTACCCGAAATCGTTCCTGAGGCTTCACCATGCGCAAGATTCTCGCAGCAAACGATTCTCCATTGATCTTCGATCGAGCAACCAGGTCTAGATCAGGACGCGAAAACATAATGTCAAAGAACGGGCGATCAGTCTCCAGCCTGGCTTCCATCCGGGTCATGAGGAAGGCGAGTGGGCGACCGTAGTCCGGCACCGACTTATTAATATCGGCCGCCGCTTCAAGCAACCGCCGCAAAAGCTCCGCATCTCGTACCGGATCACGGTCACCACGATTGAACAAGTTATGCAACACAGTAGTGTCTTTGTATTTCGACCCAAGAGGATCGACACCGTGATCGAGCAACCAGCTCGTAATCTGATACCTCGCGGTAGGATCACTGTTCGCAGTAGCGCCGAAGAGGGCGTTCTTCCCTAGCTCATCAACGCTGTGCAGATCTCTGCCCTCGATGTATTCCAGAAAGAACTCAAGCGACTTAGCCTGAGCCATCCAAGAAACCCCTGGGTCTCCCATTCCTGGCTCTGGCTTCCATGCCATACCTAGAACTCCTCCTCTGGCACTCCTGGGTGTCACACTCCCAGGATCGATGATCCTGACGTATTGTCTTCACCGATGAAGCCAGTGCCCCAGGCACGCCACAGGCCCAGAATCTCCTCAGGAAACCCGGGCCAAGCAGCAAGAGATTCGAGGGTCTGCTCCGGCACCCGCGCCACAGGCTCAAACCTCGCAAACTCAACCATGCTGTTCACCCTTCATCGCGCTAGCCACCAAAGTTCAATGGAGACTCCAGTAGTTTGCCCCACTCGCCCCAAGCCGGAGCGTCGCGAAACAGCAGCTCTGCATCTATAAACTTTTCAGCGGTCATTTCCTCAGGGAAAATGCGCCCGTTCTCGCTTTCCAACGCGCTGATGTACGCGTGCCCATCACGCTCTATCTGCAGCGTCACCTGCGAATCCCAGTCGCCACTCGATCTCGCGCGACGCAGCGACCAGGGGCGTAGGTCAAACCTTCGAACGGCTACTTGCTTCAGGAACAGGCGACCGTCGGGCAGCCCTTCCCACATCTCTTCGAGAACGGGAAAGCCAGACTCGTCGTAGGAGTATGTCGTGAACCCCGGAAACTCACCGGTCGTCACCAAGATCTTGTATGGAACTCGGCCTGTCTCGGTGTCTGCTGACGGCACAATATCGAGACGCGACTTTCGATCGGTGTATCGGCGTCGAGCTTCGCTCTCATCAAGCTCGCCACTGCTATCTGACGAGTCGGGCCCGTTCAACCGTGGGTTGAAACGCCCAAAGAAGCGAAAAACAGTCATGCTCTTACTTTCGAACGGAATCCAACACCTGATCCGGCGAGACACCCTGACGAATCTCAACACGCTCAATATCGGCCATGCGCTTCGACCAATACAGCAGTTCGATGGTCTTTTCACCCAGAATAAGGTTGAGCTGCCGCCCGCCCTCAAGTTCCCAGCGGGCCCCTCGATCAACCCGCGGGGTGCTCGTTGGATCACTATTCAGACACCCTGAAACTGCCTTTGCTGCCTCAGGGAAAACATCCTCCACGATTCGCATATTCTCGGCATTAATGTCTGGCAATGTATCCGATACGCGAAACTCGACACGTGAGAGTTCCCCTCCCAGCTCGCCGACAGACACAATTGGAAACGAGATCGGAAACGAGGTTTTGCCTCCTTTCCGTCGCTGCTGTTCCCAGCCAAGCCGTTCAAAGAGTTCTGGGACTGCGTCAAAAGACACCGGCCAGTCCAGAGAGTTCAGAGTATTGAGCACAGGTCGCAACTCGTCCTCAGTCACCACACGAAACTCAACCATGCTGTTCCTTCAAACGTAATAACAACCGTGCCCCATTCTCGCGCCTATTCCCTGTCGTCCAGATTGTGAGCAGGATCAACCCCATGGCTCTGCTCGTGACGCTCGATATCGGCCATGCGCTTGGACCAATACAGCAAAATTATCGTGTCTTCTCCCCGGAGAAGGTTAAGCTGCCGCCCTCCTTCAAGCTCCCACCGAGCGCCGGGTGACACCCACGGAGTGCCCGACGGCTCCGCACCTAGACAAGCAGAAACCACTCGAACTGCCTCCGGAAACGCAGCCTTCACGATCTGCTGGTTCTCCGCACTCGTACCGGGCAAGGTATCAGAAATGCGGAAATCAAACTTTGAAATCTCATCACCCAGATTGCCCACCGAGACAATGCGAAACGATACAGGCAACGAGGTCACCCCACCCCGTCGGCGCTGCTTCTCCCAGCCAAGCCGCTCAAACACCGCAGGGAACTCGTCATACGGAACCGGCCAGTCCAGAGAGTTCAGAACATCGAGCACAGGTCGCAACTCGTCCTCAGTCACCACACGAAACTCAACCACGCTGCTCCTTCCTTCAGCTAAGGGAATACCGGTAGTCGCTCCTGCACCTCCGGCGCTCCACGCAGACGGCAGCGGACACGCCGACCACTCGTGTTCGATCGTAACCGCACCAAGCGCTTCCCTCACCAGCGGGCTACTCCCGATCTGCCAAGTTATTGGACGGATCAACCCCGTGACTCTGCTCGTGACGCTCAATATCGGCCATGCGTTTCGACCAATACATCAAACCGATCGTTTTCTCGCCGATGAGCACCCGCACCTGCCGCCCGTCAGGAAGATCCCACACCGAACCAGGACTCACCCACGGAGTACCAGTCGGGGCAAAACCCATACACTCCGACACGACCTGAACCACGCGCACAAACGCATCCTTCAACACCGCTTCACTGGTAGCTCCCACCTCGGCAAATGAATCTGTCACTGGAAACCAAACCTCTGACAACTCATCGCCGAGCTTTCCGAGGGAAACCATCGGTTTCGACACAGGCAATGAGGTCGCGCCCCCACTCTTTCGCTGGACCTCCCAGCCGAGGCGCTCGAAAATCGCTGGAAACTCGTCAAACGCCACCGGCCAGTCCAGCCCGTTCAGCACGTCAAGCACCGACTTCAGCTCAGCCACCGATACCACACGAAACTCGGTCACCATGTACCTCCCAAATTGAGCCCTCAGACGCAGTCACCTAACCAGAGGGCGCGCGCTTAGATTGGTGTGCCCCGGTTACTGCCCGGCTTTTGAATGAGGCGATCGTCTTCCTCATGCCGACGACACCGCTCAAGCAACGGCAACGCACTCTCGGGAGCGGCCCGAAACAGCTGATACTCTTCCTCATCGAGAGCGTAAAACTCCTCGTAATCAACCAGACCATTCGATACGGGAAACGAGAGAAAGTACGTGCCACTCACCGTCTCTTCACCCAACGAGAAACGATGCTCGCGAGAGACGTAACGATCCTCAAAGTCCATCGACCGACGTGCCCCCGCGCTTTCAGCTGGCCCAGCCTCATGAGCTGTCTGTTCGACAGCGGGCGGGCGACCCGGAACAATCGACGCCTTTCCCAGCATCTGAGTGAATACCGAGAGCGATACCGCAAGATCACCCCGATCAAGATGCGCCGCATCAGCGGTACCACCAAGCGGCAAAAACGGTGCGTAAAAGAACGCCTCGTACAGATCAGGTCGCCCGAGCCGTGCGACACCCTGCCCGTAATCGCCACGCAGCAACCACGTGTCGAGATAGTGAGCATCTTCCAAGAACGAAAACAGCGAATCGAACTGGGGTGCGATGTTGCGAATATCACCGACACGGTACATGACGTGACGGATCACCCCGCCCGGCTCACCAGTCGGCTGCCACACGAAAAGATCACCCATACCGGTTGCCAGGAAGGGCACTGCACCTTCGGTATCGGTGAACCACTCCGAGAGGTAGCCGATGTAGTGGGCCGGATCGATGACCCTCACGTATCCGTCTTCACCAACGAAGCCGGTGCCCCAGGTACGCCACAGATCCAGAATCTCCGTCGGGAACCCCGGCCAAGCAGCAAGCGATTCAAGCGTCTGCTCCGGCACCCGAGCCACAGGCTCAAACCTCGCAAACTCAACCATGCTGGCCACCCTTCACCACGTCACTGCCTGTCACCCTGCGGCAAACCGCACCACGCACTTCCCCCACCAGTGGACTACTCCCGATCCGCCAGGTTATTGAACGGGTCGACCCCGTGACTCTGCTCGTGACGCTCAATATCAGCCCTGCGTTTCGACCAATACAACAACTCGATCGTCTTCTCGCCAAGCAGCACCCTCACCTGCCGCCCGTCAGGAAGATCCCACACTGCACCAGGGCTCACCCAAGGAGTACCAGTCGGGGCAAACCCCATACACTCAGACACAACCTGAGACGCGCGAGCAAACGCGTTCGTGAGAATCGCTTCACCGGCAGGATCCAACTCAACCAAGGTGTCTGACACTCGAAACCGAAACTGGGACAATTCATCATCGAGCTTTCCAAGCAGAACCATTCGCTTCGACACAGGCAGAGAGGTCGCACCTCCGCCTTTGTGCTGAACCTCCCAGCCGAGGCGCTCGAAAATTGCTGGGAACTCGTCAAACGCGACCGGCCAGGCCAGCCCGTTCAGCACGTCAAGCACCGGCTTCAGCTCAGCCACCGACACCACCCGAAACTCAGTCACCATGCACCTCCGAAAGTCGTCTTCACCAATGTATCCCGTGGCACCGACATCAGCCGTTCAACCACCCAGAGATGTCGAGCGTGACGTTGTTGATCAAGAACTCCGTCACCGTCACCCGGCCGAAGCGGTTCGGCTTCACCAAACGGTATCGCAGGGTTGTTGTGCCGTTCAGCAGGCCTTCGCGAAGCGCCAGGTCGCCCAGGACTCGATCGCGCAACTTGGTGTCCTTGCGCAGAATGTCACGAAGATAGGCCTCAGACCCATGGCTCGCGGGGACCTTCTGCCCGTCTGAGCCGATGACGTTCATCTTGCCGAGATCAGCAGACGGCCCCTTGACCTCCTGCAGATACATGCAGAAGCCGCCATCGAGCTCCGAGACTAGAACGAACGTGTCTTTAGTGGCGAGTAGGCTGAGAACCAGCACCCACCGCTACGGTCCTCGAGGAGTCCACATATGAGCAATCCCGTTGAATTCATCCCGAATGCTGGTGCATGCCTCGTCTCACGCAAGGTACTCGAAGGCGAGGCTCCCGTACGCTGGATGACACGACGCAAGTCACAAAACCCGGTAGACAACGGGTGGCAGATCCTCAGTATCGCAGACACACCCGAATACCTCGCAGAACCCGGCAACCTCGTCATCGCCGACTACAACGCCGTCTGCGCCATCGAACCAGCACTTATTGGCATCTGGGACTTCCCCGTAGACAGCGAACTCATGCTCCACGTCGATCAACAGGGCACCCACATCATCGACACCATCAGCAACCGCGAAGTCACTTCCGAATACTTCTACGTACCACCCCAGCACCGCGCATAAGCGAGCTCCTTCACGGCTCCTCCGACCGTCAAAGCTGACACAAAACCAGAAGTTCGCAACCGGCTCAGCTACGCGAGCACTCCGCGTCCCATAACAAACCGAGGTGGCGAACCACAGCGGTTAGCTTGCACCACCGCCAGACCCAACGACCTGTGCAAGCACCACCTCGGGATCATGCCCCTGAGCGAGCAAACGCTCACGGATCATCCCCTCCAACGGGCTCTCAGGGGCACCCCGCCAGTTGTCCCTAGCTCTGCCTTTTCTCAGAACGTTGACAGCGAATGATTCCCCCGTACGCTTCGAGCGCGCAACCAAATCAAGATCTGGCCGGGAAAACAGAACATCAAAAAAGTAGCGCTCGCCTTCATAACGAGGGTCGAAATGCTCAAGCAAATACGCTAGCGGCCTCCCATACTTCGGGACCGACTTATTAATATCGGCCCCCGCTTCAAGCAACCGCCGCAAAAGCTCCGCATCACGAACCGGGTCGTGTTGTTTCCGATCAAACAGAATGTGCAACACCGTGCTATCCGGGTCAGTTCCCGCATTCGGATCCGCACCATGATCCAACAACCATGACGCAGTCCGAGAACGCGTCTCAGGATCATGATTCGCAACCGCACCATCGAGAGCGGTATGACCGTTCCGATCGACCTTGTTCAAGTTCTTGAGATCGAACTCGGAAACAAACACCTCGAATGTGTACCACTGAGCAATCCGAGAATCGCTCGGCCTCCCCATTCCAGGTTTCACCTCAAAGTGAGTTTTCAACTCCATCTCAGAACTCCTCTCCGCCCAAGTCTGGCTCGATCTCGTCTGCATGCGAACGATTACGCAAGGGATTCTCAACTTGGTAGTTGTCAGAATCGTTAAACTGGCCCTTAAAGTCTTCGAGGTCGATCTCATGGTTAAGATAATCTTCCAAAAGATCCGAGTACTTCTTGGTCCTGAGGTGCCCCATGTCCCAGATCTTGTCCCGGCTCGGCAACGGGCTCGGGTCATTCATGAATCCGTCACGGAACTGATCCTCACTGATCTTGCCGTTGCGATAGTCATCGAGCAGACTGCGGTAGGTAGCGTGCGATTCCCATCGCACCTCAACGAGATTGCCGTTGATATCTTGCACCATAATCTCGGCGTCTTGTCCTTTACCCAAGATCTGAGTTTTCACTGCCTGCCACCAGGTTTTGCGTACCGTCTCGTCAGAAAGAGGAGGCCGATGGTTCGCGTATGGCAACCTGTCACCGTTCGCATCATACCCATACGGTGGCTTCGCTCCAGGATCAAGCAGTAGTCTCTCTTGGTAGTCAAGCCACGCCTCATCGGACACGCGCGGAGGGAGATACCCGGGGTCATGCCTACCCAGGCCAGGATTCTCGGCAACCCACTCGCCTGCGGTCTGATCCCATTTCATGTACCACTCGCGGCGCCCATCATCACCAGTGCGAAGTGGTTCGCCCGTGCGATGGTCTACCGGGCGACCCTGCTCATCAACAGGCGCACGGTCATACGCTTCCTGCACATCGGAGTCTTTGTACCTCTGCGGAGCCTCCGACTGGTTCACCGTGTTGCGAGGCGGCTCAGCAGGGTCATACTGCGTCTTCTCGCCACCACGATCGCTCGCATGAGCACCGCCGTTTCCAGTGCCCTCTGAGCTATCCGTCCCGCTACCGTCTGGGCGACCGCCACCATCGTCCGGAGCACCGTGTCCGCCGTTCGTCTCGCCCCCACGCCCAGGCACCTCACCTGGGCCATCAAGGCCACCGTGCGGCGCACTCCCGTCCGGAACATGCCCGCCACCCGGCGCAGTCGACCCATGCACCGCGGGCGCACCCTCAAGACCGAGCGAGCTCGACACCGGCGTCTTCGACGGCAACGGCACATGAGACGCCTCGGTCGCCACACCAGTAATACCCGGCAACACGTTCGGACGAACCGGACCAGGCGTAAGCGCATCAACCAAGCCACGCCAACCACCCTTGGTCAGATCAACCCCCAGGTCAATCACCTTCACGGCACCCTTCACCAGGTACGACCCAGCCGGAACCACGAACTCCGCAACATGACTCGCAGTCTTCGCCACGAACGATCCCACACGAGTGCCGGCAAGCACCGCCTTCGTACCACCAGCCGCAGCACCAGCCACCGGAATGAAGAACGTACCCACGTTCGCCACCGACTCCGTCAGCGCAGCAACACCGTCTTCCTCGTACTTGTGCCAACCGTTCTCGCCCGCGAGGTGCGCCTGATGATCCCAACCGATCAGACCACCCCAGCTCGACGCAGCAACATTCTGGCGATCCCGATAGAAATCTCCCACCGGGCCACCCGCAAACTGGAGCGCCGCAAATGTCGGCATCGTCACAATCACCGTCGAGAGCGCGAAGTCACCAACACCCCACCACGTCTTACCCGCGGTCTCCCAACTCCACTCACCGGTAGTCGCATCACGACCAATGAGCGACGCCGCCCCGGTCCAGGTGTTGTGCCAGAAGTTTCCGAGCCCGTGAC
>CALCJF010000032.1 GCA_937967375.1 uncultured Leucobacter sp. | reverse complement strand
GGGAGTGAACGCGCAATGAACGTGCTGATCGAAAACGCAGATTCGATTCTCGCCGGGTTTCTCATGACACTTCGCATGCTCGTGCTCGGCGGACTCGGCGCAATGGTGCTCGGGCTGCTGGTCGCAACCATGCGCATCTCGCCGGTCGCCTCGCTGCGAGCCTTCGCGACCGCGTACACCGAGCTCTTTCGCAACGTGCCGCTGACGCTCATCTTCTTGTTCATGGTCTTTGTGTTACCCCTGATCAACCCCAAGCTGCCGCCATACGAGGTGCTCGCGGTCGTGGCGCTCGCGCTGTACACCTCGCCGTTCGTTGCAGAGGCGTTGCGAAGCGGCATCAACGGTGTGCCCGTCGGGCAGGCCGAGGCGGCGCGTTCAATCGGTCTCGGGTTTGGTCAAACCCTCACTCTGATCGTGCTGCCGCAAGCGCTGCGCATGGTGGTTCCGCCGCTCATCAACGTGTTTATCGCGCTGACGAAGAACACCTCGGTAGCTGGCGGATTCTTCGTCGTCGAGCTCTTCGCCACCGCGCAGAAGCTGGCGAACAACAACGGCAATGCCGTGATCGCGATTCTCGTCGGAGTCGCATGCTTCTACCTGCTGATCACCGTTCCGCTCGGTCTGATCGCGGGTCAGATCGAGAAGAAGGTGAGGGTCGCGCGATGACCGCTCAAGCCAGTGTGCTCTACGACGCTCCAGGGCCCAAGGCCCGCGCCCGGTCGCGAGTGATCTCCGTTGTGGGCGTGCTCGCAATCGCCGCGTTGCTCGGTTGGGTCATCTATCGCCTCGCGATTCCACAGGTGGCAGCGAACGGTGCAGAAACACCCCCGATTCTGGATCCGACTCGCTGGACGCCGCTTGCCGAACCGCAGGTATGGACGCAAATGGCGAAGGGCGTCGGCGCGACGCTCGGCGCGGCAGCGGTCGGCATGGTCGGCGCGCTGGTGCTCGCCGTCTTGTTCGCGTTCGGCAGGCTCGCCTCGAGCAAGCTGATCCGAGTGCCGGTCGCCATCGTGCTGGAGTTCTTCCGAGGCATGCCCGTGCTGCTCATGATGCTCTTCATCCTGCTGGTGGCGTCGACGGGTGCCTTTATCGCGGTCGTTATCGCGTTGATCGTCTACAACGGAGCGATACTCGGCGAGGCGCTTCGCGCGGGCATTCTCTCGCTCAACAAGGGGCAGCGTGAGGCAGGGCTCTCGATCGGACTCACGCCGACCCGCACGCGTCTGCTCATTGAGCTGCCGCAGGCCTTCACGCAGATGCTGCCGATCATCATGGCGCAGCTCGTGGTGCTGCTCAAAGACACCTCGCTCGGTTACATCGTCGGCTACTACGAGTTGCTGCGCACTGTGAAAAACCTCGCGACGTTCTTTGGCAACTACTACATGTTCACGTTTTGGATCGTCGGCGCGGTTATCTATCTGGCGATCAACCTGCTCGTGTCGTGGCTCGGGCGGCGCGCGGCGCGCGCGGTCGCTGCCAAGCGCGCCTAGCGCGTCCGATCCAGCAAGAATCGCGGGAGGCACCTCGCCGACACGCACACCCAAGCGGGGAGTGTGAGAAGCTGGTAGGATGGATTCGCTTCGGACATGCGTCGCCTGCCGCCAGCGCGCGACACGAGACGTACTGCTTCGAGTGGTGACTCGCGAGGGTCGGCTTCTTGTCGACGAGCGCGCGGTACTGCCCGGGCGAGGCGCGTGGATTCACCCCACCGCCGGATGTTTGAAACAAGCAGTGTCGCGCGGCTCATTCGCGCGTGCGCTGAAAGTGTCGGGTTCGCTCGACACCAGCCCTTTAGAGAACAGGCTAGAAACACTCATGGACAACTAATGAGCGGCTCACGATGAGACCCGTCCGCTAATTTGGTTCTCGCCTGTCTGGCGTGAACCCAGACAGGAGAAAAGTGGCTAACCCACGCGTCAGCGAGATTGCCAAGAAGCTCGGTATTGAGAGCAAGAAGGCAGTCGAGATTCTGAACGACGAGCTCAAAGAGTTCGTCAAAAGCCCGTCGTCGACGATCATGCCCCCGACGGTGCGCAAACTTCAGGCATACGTCAGCGATCACCCAGAACTGGTGAAGGCAGCTGGCGGTGCCGATGAGGGCGGTGCCCCCGCGGCGAAGCCGGCCGCGAAGCCAGGCTCGGCCGCAAAGCCAGGCCCGAAGCCCGGCCCGAAGCCCGCCCCCAAGGCAGAAGAGCCCGCCCCGGCTCCGGCAGCTCCTGCCGCTCCCGCGGCTGAAAAGCCGGCCCCGGCGGCAAAGCCAGGCGCTGCCTCGGCGAAGCCAGGTGCGGCAGGCGCCAAGCCAGGCGCTGCGGCAAGCAAGCCGGGTGGGCCGAAGCCAGGCGCTCCGCGCCCCGGCAACAACCCGTTCGCGAGCAGTCAGGGCATGGGCATTCCGCGCCCGCCGCGTCCCGGCAACAACCCGTTTGCAAGTAGTCAGGGCATGGGCACTCGCCCGAACCCGGGCAACATCCCCCGTCCAGCTCCGCGCCCGCAGGGCGGCGGCGCAGGTGGCCCCGGTCGTCCCGGGGGTCGTCCCGGCGGTCCCGGTCGCCCGGGTGGCGGCGGTCGCCCAGGCGCTGGTGGTCCCGGTGGCGGCGGTGCAGGTGCGGGCGCAGGTACCGGATTCGGCGCTCCGCGCCCGGGCGGCGGCTTCGCCGGTCGTGGCCGTGGTGGCCGCGGTGCAGGCACTGCTGGCGCGTTCGGTCGCGGTGGTAGCAAGAGCAAGGCTCGCAAGTCAAAGCGGGCGAAGCGGGCAGAATTCGAGATGCGCGAGGCGCCGTCGCTTGGCGGCGTCAGCGTACCCCGTGGCGACGGTTCGACTCCGATCCGTCTGCGCCGTGGTGCTTCGCTCAGCGACTTCGCTGACAAGATCAACACCAGCGCCTCGAACCTTGTGACTGTGCTGTTCCACCTCGGTGAGATGGCAACCGCGACGGAGTCACTCGACGAGGCAACGTTCGAGATTCTTGGCGAAGAGCTTGGGTACAAGATCCAGGTTGTTTCGCCGGAAGACGAAGACCGCGAGCTGCTCGAGGGCTTCGACATCGACATCGATGCCGAGCTTGAAGAAGAGGGCGACGACGTTCTTCAGGAGCGCCCGCCGGTCGTTACCGTCATGGGTCACGTCGACCACGGTAAGACTCGACTGCTCGATGCGATTCGCAAGGCAGACGTCGGCGGCGGCGAGGCTGGTGGCATCACGCAGCACATCGGCGCCTACCAGGTGCACACCGTGCACGAGGGCATCGACCGTGCGCTGACCTTCATCGATACCCCGGGTCACGAGGCGTTCACCGCCATGCGTGCCCGCGGTGCGCAGGTCACCGACATCGCGATTCTCGTGGTTGCTGCAGACGACGGCATCATGCCGCAGACCATTGAGGCGTTGAACCACGCTCAGGCGGCGAACGTGCCGATCGTTGTCGCGGTCAACAAGGTCGATAAAGAGGGTGCCAACCCCGACAAGGTGCGCCAGCAGCTCACCGAGTTCGGCCTGGTCTCTGAGGAGTGGGGCGGCGACGTCATGTTCCGCGACGTCTCGGCAAAGAACGGCACGGGTATCACCGAGCTGCTCGATGCAGTGCTGCTGACCGCTGATGCTGGTCTCGACCTGCGTGCGAACCCCGACAAGAACGCTCGCGGCGTCGCAATCGAGGCGAAGCTCGACAAGGGTCGCGGTGCGGTTGCAACCGTGCTCATTCAGTCGGGTACGCTGCGCGTCGGCGACGCGATCGTCGCGGGCACGGCCTATGGCCGCGTGCGTGCGATGCACGACGAGAACGGCGACGCGGTCGAAGAGGCACTGCCCTCGCGTCCGGTGCAGGTGCAGGGTCTTTCGAGCGTGCCTCGCGCTGGCGACAACTTCATTGTCACCGACGAGGATCGCACGGCCCGCCAGATCGCTGAGAAGCGTGAGGCAGCTGAGCGTAACGCAATGCTCGCGAAGGCACGCAAGCGCATCAGCCTCGAAGAGTTCACCAAGGCTCTCGAAGATGGCAAGGTTGAGTCGCTCAACCTCATCATCAAGGGTGACGTCTCGGGTGCCGTCGAGGCGCTCGAAGAGTCGCTCATGAAGATCGAGGTCGACGACTCGGTGCAGCTGCGCATTCTGCACCGCGGTGTGGGCGCGATCACCGAGTCCGACGTCGACCTGGCGACGATCGACAACGCGATCGTCATCGGCTTCAACGTGCGCCCCGATGTCAAGGCTCGCGAGCGCGCTGCGCGCGAGGGCATCGACATCCGTTTCTACAACGTCATCTACAACGCGCTCGACGACATCGAGGCTTCGCTCAAGGGCATGCTCAAGCCCGAGTACGAAGAGGTGCAGTCGGGTGTTGCCGAGATCCGTGAGGTGTTCCGCAGCTCGAAGTTCGGCAACATCGCGGGTGTCATCGTTCGCAGCGGTACCATCACGCGCAACGCCAAGGCGCGCGTGATCCGCGAGGGCGTCGTGCTGGCCGATGGCCTGGCCATCGAATCGCTGCGTCGCTTCAAGGACGACGTCACTGAGGTCAAGACTGACTTCGAGGCTGGTATCGGCCTCGGCAAGTTCAACGACATTCAGGTCGGCGACGAGATCGAGACGACCGAGATGGTTGAGAAGCCGCGCGCATAAGCGACAGGCTGAAACGGGTGTGGCCCGGAACGCAAATGCGTTCCGGGCCACACCCGTTTTGCGGGGTTGCCGCGATCCTCGTGGCGAAAATTACAGCTGTTGCACGCGAACCGTATTGCCGGCAGGGTCTCGGAACGTGAAGTCGCGCGTACCCCAGTCTTGATCCATCGGTTCCTGCAACACGTCGACTCCGCTCGCTTCAACGCGCTCGAACAGCTTCTGCAGATCGTCGGTCGCAAAGACGATTGACGCATACGCGCCCTTTGCGATGAGCTCGTTGATGACCCGGCGCTCGTCATCGGTGAGGCCGGGGTCGACGGCCGGAGGCGTCAGAACGATTGAGACATCGGGCTGATTCACGGGGCCAACCGTGATCCAGCGCATGTTCTCGTAACCGACATCGTTGCGCACCTCGAATCCGAGCGCATCTCGGTAGAAGGCGAGCGACGCCTCGGGATCGGTGTGGGGCAGAAACGTGACGTGAATATTGATCTTCATGTCTGTCAGGCTAATCTGATGGGCCCTGCGAAACTTCTCGATTTCTGACCGGTTTGGTGGCGCGCATCGTGATGATGCCAGGAAGCCCGTTCAGCGGCGGGTTGCCCTCTCTGCGGTACTTGCCCGGCGATACGCCAACGAGCTCGGTGAAGCGAGTGGTGAAGGTGCCGAGCGAGCCGTAGCCCACGGCGAAGCACACCTCGGTGACTGAGAGATCGCCGCGACGCAGCAGTGTCATCGCGCGTTCGATGCGCCGAGTCATGAGGTAGCTGTAGGGCGACTCGCCGTAGGTCTCTTTGAACTCGCGGCTCAAGTGGCCGGCCGAAACGCCAACCCCGCGGGCGAGCGCTTCGACATCGAGCGGCTCTGCATACTCGCGGTCGATGCGATCTCGCACCCGGCGCAGCAGCCGCAGATTGCTGAGGCGCTGCTCATCGCGTGGGTCAGGGTGCATATGAGCCACACTAGCGCCCTCAGCAGCGCTGCTTTCCGAAACAAAAAGCGGGCTGGGGCGGCATGACGTCGCCCCAGCCCGCTTCAGCTCAGCGGCTTACAGGTTCGCTGCGTCGAAGCGGCGACCCTCTGCCTTCGAAGGCAGCAGCATGAATACGATCATGATGATGCCGCCGACGTAAGGAATCAGGCTCAGGAAATAGAACGGACCCGCGAAGTTGCCGTCGTGCAGTCGACGCCAGGCGATCGCGATCGAGGGCACCAGGATACCCAGACCGATCAGAAGCAACAAGCCGTAGCCGGCGAAGAGCAGGAAGATTCCTGCACCGTTCGGCCCGGTGGACTCGTAGGTCACCGGGTCGTAGCCGCTAGATGCCGCCATGATGATGCCACCCAGAATGATAAGCACGAGGGGAATCAGCTCGATCAGGAAGACCAGCAGCATGACCCACCAGTACTCGCTGCGCGAGGCGCGTCCGTTGAACTTGGCGTAGCTCTTGAAGAAACGCTTTGCAGCCTGGCTGAAGTTTGCGCCGTAGAGCGGGCGAGAGAGGTCTTCGGGATCAATCGCGCCGTCGAAGTAGCCGCCGGGGCCTGGGACGGTGCCGATCGGTGCCGCCGGGAACGCCGCCTGAGCGCCGTAGGCGGGTGTGCCGTACTGCGGCTGTGCGCCGTATTGGGGCTGGGGTGCACCGTACTGCGGCTGGGCTGCGGGCTGGCCGTAGCTGGGCTGCTGCGGTGCCGCGTACTGAGGAGCCTGAGGCGCCTGGGGAGGAGCGAACTGCGGCTGCTGCGGCTGCTGCGGTGCTGCGGGAGCAGCGGGCGCCGGCTGCTGCGGCGGCGCGAAGTGCGGTGGCTGCGGGGCGTAGCTGGGCTGCTGCGGTGCGCCCGGTGCTGAGAATTGGGGTGCGGGCGGAGCGGCCGGCGGCTGTGGAGCCTGCGGCGGCTGTGGCGCCGAGAACTGGGGTGCCTGAGGGGGCTGAGGCGCCTGCGGGGGCTGCGGTGCTGAGAACTGAGGGGCCTGCGGCGCCTGGGGTGCCTCGGGTGCCGACTGTTCTGGTGCGGGCGTGCCCTGCTCGGGCTGCTCGGGCTTCGGGTCGATAGGGGGTTGGCTCATGAGACTCTTCTTCTCTAATGTCGGTTGCGCCGCGATCGTAAAGACGCATGCGATTCGAGGGTATCGCTCCGGAGCGCGATTCGCCCAGTGGCAAGACAGATTCGCAGGTAAAAGCGCGTCATAGAGGCCTGTTTCGGGCGGTAGGCTTGACGCATGTCGAACCCACGGGCTGCCAAGATTGCAGAGCGAATCCAACAGATCATCGCGCGTCGGCTCGAGAAGGGCCTGCGAGACCCCCGCATGGGTTTCGTGACGATTACTGATGTGAGAGTCACCGGAGACCTGCAGCAGGCGAGCGTGTTCTATACGGTCTATGGTTCTGAAGAAGAGCAGCGAGACACCGCCGCAGCGCTGAAGGCCGCGACCGGCATGATGCGCACCGAGGTTGGCAAGCAACTGGGCACGCGGCTGACGCCCGCCCTTGAGTTCATTCACGATGAGCTGCCAGACAGTGCGCAGCACTTGAACGATTTGCTCGCCGAGGCGAAGCGTCGTGACGATGAGGCGCACGCCTTGGCAGCGAACGCGAGCTATGCGGGTGAAGAAGACCCCTACAGCAAACCGCGCGATCTCGATGCCGCAGACGATGATGACGATGATCTCGACGACCTCGAAGACGGCGAACTCGACGATTCTGATGAGCTCGAAGACTTCGAAGACGAAGACGAAGACGGCCTCGACGAAGAAGAACTCGAAGACGACGAGCGCCGCGACTAGCCTGGCCCCTCAACTACCCGGCGATCCCGCTCAATCTTGCGTCGGTGCTCCGCCATTCTTGGTTATTTGAAATTCCAATAACCAAGTGGCCCCGGGCCGGCGCGTAGCGTTCCCCGGCCCGCCATGTGGTCTGTTGCGCCCGTAATCGGTGTCGAGAAAGGGAATTTCGTTGATTGCGGGTGCTGAAAGCACGAATTTTCCTTTTTCGATGGGTATTTTCGCCGAGCCAGTCGGCTCCGCGGCGTCTGTTCTGAGGCACGACGCGAAGCAGGATCGAACGGCTCTATCTCCCCAAGCCTGAAGAGTGAGTTAAGGCAACCGCACGTGCCCATCGATTTCGATGAGTAGCCCGTCCGAGAGCAACGAGTCGTAAGCGCGCCGCGGCTGCAGTTCGTCGCGCACCCCACCCTCAGCTGCGGCAGCAAGGGCCGCGTCGCTCGCGACCGGCTCGCTCGCGTTTCGCAGCAGAGCCATGATTCTGCCCCTTACCTGGCGGTCGCTGCCCTGAAACGCCGCCTGGCGCCGAGTCGTCGGTGCATTCTCGGGGTAGCCGGATCCTCGCCACTCGCACCAGGCAGCGACCGGGCATGCCGAACACAGCGGCGTGCGGGCGGTGCAGACAATGGCACCGAGCTCCATTGCCGCGGCGTTGAACAGTCGCGCCCGTACCGGATCAAGGGGCAGCAGAGCCGCCATGTCATCAAGGTCGGATGCCTTCGGGGCACCGGCCGCAGCCACGCCGTGCACGAGGCGGGCGGTGACGCGTCGCGTGTTCGTGTCGACGACGGGGTGGCGCTCAGCGTAAGCGAAGCTTGCTACTGCACGCGCCGTGTACGGGCCGATGCCGGTCAGCGCGAGCAAAGTGTCGACATCGCGTGGAACCTCGTCTCCGTGCTCGGTCGCGAGCTGCACCGCTGCCCGATGCAACCAGAGGGCCCGCCGCGGGTAGCCCAGCCGGCCCCACGCGCGTACGGCCTCACCCGGAGCCTCTGCGGCGAGGCTCGACGGCGTTGGCCAGCGCGTCATCCACGCCTCGAACTGCGGGATGACCCGCGACGCTTGCGTCTGCTGCAACATGAACTCCGAGACGAGCACCGCCCACGGGTCGATGGCGCCCACATCACCCCGCCAGGGCAGCTCGCGTGCTTCGCGTTCGAACCAGCCGATCACGGCGTCGGCGATCTGTGTCGCTTTGTTCTTTCGCTCGTGCTTGTCGCTGGGTGCCACCCGCCCAGTGTATTCGGTGGGTTAGGTAGGGTGGTTGGGTGAATACTGCAGCCAACGGCATTCTGCTGGTCGATAAGGCCGAGGGGTGGACGAGCCACGACGTTGTCGCAAAGGCACGTCGCGCGCTTGGCACCCGCAAGGTGGGCCACGCCGGCACCCTTGACCCAATGGCGACGGGGCTGCTGCTGCTCGGCTCGGGGCCCGCGACGAGGCTGCTCACCCATCTCGTCGGGCTCGACAAGACCTACACCGCGACGATTAGGCTCGGTGCTTCTACCGTCACCGACGATCGCGAGGGCGACGTGCTCGGCATCGCAGACAGCGCGAAGATCCGCGAGCTCGAGGGCAACGTTGTCGCGATCCGCGAGGCGGTTGCTGCGCTCACGGGCCCGATCGAGCAGGCGCCGAGCGCGGTGAGCGCGATCAAGGTCGACGGTAAGCGCGCCTACGATCGAGTGCGCGCGGGCGAGCAGGTCGAGCTCAAGAAGCGGCCGGTGACGATTCATTCGTTCGAGATCGAGGATCCGCGTCTCGTTCGCGCGCACGGTCTCGATGGCGGTGACCTGCCGATCGAGGTGATCGATCTCGACGTGACCGTGAGCTGCTCTTCGGGCACCTATGTGCGTGCTCTCGCCCGAGATCTGGGTGAAGCGCTCGAAGTTGGCGGGCATCTGACCGCGCTGCGACGCACCGAGGTTGGTCCGTTCTCAGTCGCCGATGCGGTGTCGAACGAGCAACTCGCGCAGGGCACGTTCGAGGCGGGCAAGTTGCTCGACCCGGCCGAAGTTGCGGCGCGACTGTTTCCGGTGCTTGCACTCACGGAACAGCAAGAGGTCGATCTCGGCCACGGCAAGCGGCTCGAGGTCGGCTCCGATCAAGAGCTCAGCGACGGCACCGATCGCGCGAAGCTGGCCGCGGCGATCGCACCGAGCGGCAGGCTCGTGGGGCTCGTCGAAGTGAAGAACGGGCGCACCAGGGTCGTGACGAACTTTCCGACGGCCGAAGCCGGCAGCGGCGCGGCCGCTGTTCCGAGTGCAAACGTGGGCGCAGGATCGGAGCCAACCGCATGATCACCTGGTTCGCCATCGCGCAGATGGCAGTCGGTGCGGCGGCCGCGATCCTCTGCCTCATCGAATACGCACGAAAACGCACCCCGAACGACTACTCGCTCGGCGCCACCGCGCTGCTCGGCGTACTGCTGATCGTGCAGGTGGTCGTCGCGATCGTTGCGCCGGCGCTCGGAAACGTCGCGGTCGGCGACCCGCTCGAGTTCTGGATGTATCTCATCGTCGCGACGGTGCTGCCGTTCGGAGCCGGGTTCTGGGCGCTCGTCGATAGGCGTCGCAGCGCCCACCTGGTGCTGATGGTCGTGAACATCGCCGTCGCGGTCATGGTGTACCGCATGCTTGTGATCTGGCACCCGGCGGGCTGACCGGATCGCACCGCAAAATTCGGGTCACAAAGTGCGGTGAGTTTGCCCGACAACTAGACATCTGTGACCCGAATTTGAGGCAGGCGAGAGGCGGTAAGCTTGTGGCCGTGCCGAAGACAGTGCCGAACGCAGAAAGCGCCGATGCCGCGGCGACAGCTGGTCCGCGTACCGCGGGGCTGGGTCGCGTGCTCATCACGGTCTACCTGATTCTTGCGCTCGCAGCCACGTTGCGTGCGGTCTATCAGCTCATTTCGAAGTTCGATGAGGCGCCGCTCGCATATTCACTCTCGCTGCTGAGTGGCATCGTTTATGTGGTCGCGACGGTCGCCCTGTTGAAGCGCGGCAGCGGGCGAATCTGGCGCGCGGTCGCATGGTGCGCGCTCGGTTTCGAACTCGCGGGTGTGCTCATTGTCGGCACGCTGAGCCTCGTGCTGCCCGAGTTGTTCGCGCATGACTCGGTGTGGTCGTACTTCGGCAGCGGCTACCTCTTCGTGCCGCTCGTGCTGCCAGTGCTCGGCATGATCTGGTTGCGTCGCGACGCCGAGAGCGCATCGCAGCTGGCAGATTTCGAGGGGCAAGGATCACCCGACCCGAGCGAGAGCCTCTACTGATGCGGGTGTTCGACTCTCTCGAGGCTGTCTCGGCAGACGAGTTTGCCGGTGGCACGGTCATCGCTATCGGCAAGTTCGATGGTGTGCATCTCGGCCATCACGCGTTGCTCCACCGGGTGGCAGCGATCGCCGATTCCCGCGGCCTCGAACCGCTCGTGTTCACTTTTGAGAACAATCCTTTGAGTCTGCTGCGGCCGGAAAGCTGCCCCGATTCGATCATGAGTCGCGGGCAGCGCCTTGAGGCCCTCGAGGCCGCCGGTGTCGAGGCATGCGTGATGGTGCCGTTCGACGCTGAGCTCGCCGAGGTTGCCGCCGACGAGTTCGTCGAACGGGTGCTCGTGGGGCAACTGCGCGTGCGGCACGTCTGCGTCGGTGCTGATTTTCGATTCGGTCACGGTGGCAAGGGCGACCCGACGCTGCTCGAGACGATGGGGGAGCGGCTCGGCTTTACCGTCGACATTTCACCCGATGTCGAGGATCCAGCGGTCGGCAAGGTCTCTTCATCTCGGGTGCGTGCGGCCATCATGCAGGGCGACGTCGCTACCGCGGCGCGCATGATGGGGCGTTTCGTGGCGCTGCGCGGTGAGGTGGTGCACGGCGACGCCAGGGGTCGCGAGATTGGGTTTCCGACCGCGAATCTCGGCGGCGAGGTCGAGGGTTTGCGGCCGGCCGATGGCGTGTACGCGGGTTGGGCGCTCTTAGAGGGCGATCCAGTGCCCCGCGAGGCCGCCATCTCGGTGGGCGCAAACGTGACGTTTGACCCAGAAGGCGAGCCTCGGGTCGAAGCGTTTTTGCTCGATTATTCGGGCGACCTCTATGGGAGAGGGATCGAGCTGCGCTTCGTGGAAAGGCTGCGAGGCATGGTGGCTTTCGAAAGCGTCGATGAGCTGCTTGTTCGTATGCGCGAAGACGTTCGTGAAACTCAAACGATTCTGCTCGGCAAAAACGCAGAGTTTCGTGCGGTAATATAACGACAGGCCATATCCGCGCGATACGCCCGAGCCGTCGTGACACTCACGCTTCAGGCTGGGCAGCGAAAGCGCAGCGAGCCTCGCGACTCGGTTCACGAGTCGGTGCCACGCCATTCAGGAGATCCATGGCAAGCATGACTGCCACCCGCACGACCCGTTCGAAGAACCGTCGTCGACACACCCACAACGAGGGCATTATTCCGCTGCTCGCTCGCGCTGTGCGCGAGGTCGAGGCTTCGGCGCATCGCGGCAAGGCGAGCCCCTCTGGTCGCACGAAGTTTCATGTGATCGCACTGCTGATGCGTGAAGAGCGTGCTCGGGTCAAGACCGACGAGTCGCTGAGCGACAGTGAGCGCGCCGAGACGCTGAAGCGCCTCGATGGTGTGGCTGCGATCCTCGCAAAATCGGCTGCTCGCGACACCTCGCTGATCACGCTGCTCGAGCCCACGGCACCCATCACCGAGGGCACCCGGGCGCTGAAGCGCAAGATGCTCACGCAGGCGGGCATCGAGCTGCCCGAGGCCGAGGCGGAGCCCGAGGTGAAGCCCAGCTACGTGCCACCCGAGCTTGCCGAGCGCCAGGTTGAGCCGACGGGCATCGAAGCGCGCATGCTCTCGAACCCGTTTCTCGCCCCAGACTTGACCCAGCGCAAGAAGCCCACGCCAGTCGTGCGCCTCGCGAACTGGGAACTGCTCGGTCCGCTGCTGAAGTCGTTCGAGCAGGGCGGAGGCGGCAGCGCATGCATGCCCCTCCCAGAGGCCCCGGCGGTGGATCGCCTGGCCCCGCGTGACCTTGAGTTGATGCCGCACCAGGCCCGCTTTCTCGAGAGCGTGCGCGAAGGTCACCGCAGCTTTCTGCTCGCCGACGAGCCAGGCCTCGGCAAGACCGCTCAGTCGGTCATCGCCGCGTCGGTAGCCGACGCCTACCCACTGCTCGTAGTGGTGCCCAACGTCGTGAAGATGAACTGGGCGCGCGAGGTGCAGCGGTGGACCCCGCAGCGTCGCGTCACCGTGATTCACGGTGACGGTGACGACATCGATGCCTTCGCAGACGTGTTCGTCGTGAACTACGACATTCTCGATCGGCACCTGAGCTGGATCTCGCGCTTCGGTTTCAAGGGCATGGTTGTCGACGAGGCGCACATGATCAAGAACGTGCAGTCGCAGCGTTCGCGCAACGTGCTGGCGATCGCCGACCGCATCCGGGAGTGGGTGCCGGGTGGGCGCCCGCTGCTGCTCGCGCTCACCGGCACCCCGCTCATCAACGACATCGACGACTTCAGGGCCATCTGGCGCTTTCTCGGCTGGACCGACGCTGAGAAGCCTCGGGCCGAGCTCATGGCGAGACTTGAGTCGAACGGCTTCACGCCGGCAGACCCGCAGTTCTACCCGGCGGCCCGCGAGAGCGTCATCGAGATGGGCATCGTGCGCAGGCGCAAGATCGATGTGGCCGCCGACCTGCCGTCGAAGCGCGTGGTCGATCTGCCGATCGAGCTCGATGACGACCTTGGCCGCGGCATTCGAGAAGCCGAGAAACAGCTCACCGATCGCCTCGTGATTCGTTTCAACCTCATCAAGGCGGGCAAGCTCGGCCGTGAGCTCAGCGATGAGGCCATCATCCGCATGGTGTGCGCACAAGAGCTCGAAGAGTCGAACGCCTCGTCGGCGGGCATCAATGTTTTCACCATGGTGCGTCAGATCGGCCAGGCGAAGGCGGCGCTCGCCGCCGACTATGCAGCACAGCTCGCGCGCTCGGTTGGCAAGGTCGTGTTCTTCGCGAAGCACATCGACGTCATGGACAAGGCTGAGGCGGCATTCGCTGAGCGTGGGCTCGGCACCGTGTCGATTCGAGGCGATCAGACTGCGACGTTCAGGCAAGAACAGATCGATGCGTTCAACAACGACCCCTCGGTGGCGGTTGCCGTGTGTTCGCTTACCGCAGCCGGTGTCGGCGTGAACCTGCAGGCGTCGTCAGACGTGGTGCTGGCAGAGCTCAGCTGGACCGACGCAGAGCAGACCCAGGCGATCGACCGCGTGCACCGCATCGGCCAGGAAGAGCCGGTCACCGCGTGGCGCATCGTGGCCGCGCAGACGATCGACGCGAGAATTGCCGAGCTCATCGACTCGAAGGCTGGGCTCGCCGCTCGCGCCCTCGACGGCGCAGCCGGCCCACGCGAAGACGAGGATTCGGTGCAGATGCTTACTCTGATGTCGGTGCTGCAGCGCGCGCTCGACAACTAGTGCCAGCAGTGCCGATGGCCGAATTCTTTCGGTCATTGGCAATGCTGCCAGCGCAAGCGGTCGAGAACGCTCGCTAGCATTGAACTCATGCGAATCGGTGTGCTCTGTTCGGGCGGCGACAGCCCTGGAATGAACGCTGCGATCCGTGGGGCGGTGCTTCGCGGGGTCGACGTGCACGGTTTCGAGATGATCGGCTTCGTCGACGGCTGGCGAGGCTTTCACGACGGCGACTTCGTGCCGCTCGATCGACCGGCAGTGCAGGGCATCTCGCCTCTCGGCGGTGTCTTTCTCGGCACCAGCCGGGTGCCGCCGTTTGAGGGGCGGCGCGGCGAGGCCGTCGACCTTACCGAGTTCAAGTCGCGCATGGCTGCATACGGCCTCGACGGCTTCGTGCTCATCGGGGGCAACGGCACGCAGACCGTCGCGAGCATTCTCTCGACGGGCGGCGTGAACGTGGTCGGTCTGCCGAAGACGATCGACAACGACCTTGCGGGCACCGACTACACCTTCGGCTTTGACACGGCAGTCTCGATCGCCGCTGAGGCGATCGACCGGCTGCGCACGACCGGCGACTCGCACCGCCGCTGCATGGTGCTTGAGGTCATGGGTCGCGATGTCGGCTGGATCGCACTGCACTCGGGTATGGCCGGCGGTGCGCAGGCGATGCTCATCCCAGAGTTTCCAGAGAGCATCGAGCAGGTTTGCGAGTGGGTGACCAGCGTTCGCGATCGCGGCCGGTCATCGCTTCTTGTCGTCGCTGAGGGGTTCAAACTCGCGGGCGAGGATCACGCCGTGACCCGCGAGGGGCTCGACGGCTTCGGTCGGCCCCGGCTTGGGGGAATCGCCGAGGTGCTCGCCCCGCTCATCGAGCAGCGCACCGGCATCGAGGCGCGCGCGACTGTGCTCGGGCACGTGCAGCGCGGTGGCTCACCGACAGCGTTCGACAGGGTGCTCGCGACGCGCACCGGCATTGCCGGCGCCGACGCGATCCTGCACGGGGAGTGGGGCACCATGGCTGGCCTGCGCGGCGATGCGATTGAACTCGTGCCGCTCGAAGACGCGGTCGGCAAGCTCAAAACCGTGCCTGCAGAGCGCTACGCCGAGGCTCGGCTGAACTTCGGCTAGCGTCTCAGCTCAACGATTGGGATCTCGGCTAGACGCCGAGTTTGGCCTTGACGTCGTTCAGTGAGGGGTTCGTGGCGGTCGTCGCATCGGGATAGATGACGGTGGGCACGGTGCGGTTGCCTCCGTTGACTGCCTCGACAAGCTCGGGAGTGCCCGGTGTGTTCTCGATGTCGATCTCGGTGTACCCGATGCCCTCGCTGTCGAGCATCTTCTTGAGGCGCTTGCAGTAGCCGCACCACTCGGTCGAGAACATAGTGATGGTGCCTACTTCGGGCACGAAATCGCTCGCGGCGACGCTCATGAGTTGCTCCTCGCTGGTTGTGCTTCTGCACCGAATCCTACCTCGCGACAGCGCGTGCATGCTGAGGGGTACCAACTTGACCGGAGCCGCCGCTCTTGCGAAAATTAAGCGCACGCAAACGCGAAGCAAACCGGGGCAAAACTTCGAGTGAATCGCACCAGCGTGTGCCGACGCACACTCCGAACGAAAGACGCCGGTGGAACTCACCCTCATCGTGTTGCTGGTCATTGTGCTGGCGCTCTTCTTCGACTTCACCAACGGGTTTCACGACACCGCGAATGCGATGGCAACCCCCATCGCGACCGGCGCGCTGAAACCGAAAACTGCGGTGCTGCTCGCCGCGATTCTGAATCTCGTTGGCGCGTTTCTCTCGACCGAGGTGGCGAAGACCATCTCGGGCGGTCTCATTAATGAGGGCGACGGCGGGGTGCTGATCACGCCAGAGATGATTTTTGCCGGTCTCATCGGTGCCATCGTCTGGAACCTGCTCACGTGGCTCTACGGCTTGCCCTCGAGTTCGTCGCACGCGCTGTTCGGCGGTCTCATCGGTGCCGCGATCGTTGGCGCGGGCATTCAGGCGATCAATGGCGGCGTCTTCCTTTCGAAGATCATTATTCCCGCGCTCGCGGCTCCGCTGACCGCGGGCCTCGTGGCGTTTATCGCGACGAAGATCGCCTACGCGATCACCCGCCGCCACGACGGCAAGAAAGACGGTCGCGGTCGTTTCCGGTACGCGCAGATCGCCTCGTCCTCACTCATCGCGCTCGCTCACGGCACGAACGACGCGCAGAAGACGATGGGCGTGATCACGCTCACCCTCGTCGCCGCCAACATGCAGGAGCCCGATACCGGCCCTCACCTCTGGGTTGTCATCGCCTGTGCGCTCGCGATCGCGATCGGCACCTACTCGGGCGGCTGGCGCATCATTCGCACCCTCGGCGCGGGCCTGACCCAGGTGAAGCCCGCCCAGGGTTTCGCCGCAGAGACTTCGACCGCCGCGACGATTCTCGCTTCGAGCCACCTCGGCTTCGCGCTTTCGACGACGCAGGTCGCTTCGGGCTCGGTCATCGGTTCGGGTCTTGGACGAAAAGGATCGAGCGTGCGCTGGCGCACCGCAGGTCGCATCGGCCTAGGCTGGCTCTTCACGCTGCCCGCGGCTGGCGCGGTCGGAGCGATCGCAGCGGCAATCGCGCACCTCGGTATGGTCGGCGTGATCATCGACACCGTGGTCGGTTTCGGCTTTATCATCTTCATTTTCTGGCGTTCACGCCGCAACAAGGTGGATCACTCGAACGCCGTGGCAGTGCCAGACGTTGCAGAGTCGGGTTATGCCGTGCGCATCGGCGGCAGCAAGGTGCGCAAGGTGCCCACAAAGACCGGCACCGTGCCGCCCCTCACCTCTGTCGCGCAGAGCGCAGTGCGCGAAGACAAGGCTGCTCGCGAGGCCGAGCGCCGCGCCGCCGAAGAACGCGAGGCCGCCGAGCGCGCCGCCCGCAAGGCGGCGAAGCAGGCCAAGAAGCAACAGAAACAGAATCAGAAGCCGCAGAGCAACGGAGATGCGCGATGATCGACTGGGTAGCGTTTCTGATCGTGTTCGCGACGGCGCTCGTAGCGTCGGCCGTGGTCGTGGCCCTCTACTCGCTCGGCATCCGATTTCTCGCGACGCCTGCCCCGAAGGTGCGTCAAGCCGACGGCAGCTTTGAGCCGGACGGCCCTTCGCGCGACGACGAAGACGACGACGTCGACGACCTGGGGCGCCCACTGTGGGCGACGGTTGCGGCGAACATCTGCTTCGGCCTGAGCGTCGTCTGCGTGCTCATCGGAATCTACCTGATTGTGCCAGCCCTCCATAGCTGAGGCCGTGTCGGGCTGACTGTGCTCATTCGGCGCCGTGGGCGCCGTGTTCACGAATGCTTCGCAACGCGCTGCGTTGCTCGTGGCATTCGTGCCTCGCACCTAGGCGAGGGGAGTAGCCTAGACCTCATGAGCGCATCGACCATCTCTACTACCGTTGCCGGGCTGCGATACAGCTTTGGGCAGGGCTTCACGCGAAGCGAGGAGTGGCGCCGCGAGCAACTCGAACGCATGCGCGACATGCTCACCGAGCGTGAAGCAGACTTCGAAACCGCGCTGCACGCCGACCTCGGCAAGGCGCCCATCGAGTCGCAGATCACCGAGATCGGCTTTCTGCTGAGCGAAATCGAGCACGCGCTCGCGCACCTCTCGAAGTGGATGCGTGCGCGTCGAGTATCCGCGCCCCTCGTTGTGCAGCCGGCCTCAGCCAAGGTGATCCTCGAACCCCTCGGCGTCGCCCTCATCATCGCACCCTGGAACTACCCACTGATGCTTGCCCTCTCGCCGCTTGTAGGGGCGATCGCCGCGGGCAATACCGCGGTGGTGAAACCGAGCGAGATTGCGCCAGCAACGAGCGCGGCTCTGGCGATGCTCGTGCCGGAGTACCTCGATCGCCGCGCGGTTGCGGTGATCGAGGGTGGCGTCGAAGAAACCACTGAGCTGCTGGCAGAGCGTTTCGACCACATCTTCTACACCGGCAACGGCAGGGTTGGTCGCATCGTCGCGCGAGCCGCAGCCGAACACCTGACCCCCGTCACGCTCGAGCTCGGAGGCAAGTCACCCGTCTTCGTCGACGAGACCGTGAACCTTGCAGAGGCCGCAAAGCGAATTGTCTGGGGCAAATTCATGAACGCGGGCCAGACCTGCGTCGCTCCTGACTATGTGCTGGGGGAACGGGAGGTGCTCGCGAAGCTGGCACCGAAGCTCGCCGATGCCATTCACGAGCTCTACGGCAGCGCCGTGCAGCACAATCCCGACTACGGTCGCATCGTCAGCGACGCACAGTTTGGGCGGCTCGTCGGCTACCTTGGCGACGGCGAGACTCTCGTCGGCGGCGGACACGACGCGGAGACTCGCTTCATCGAGCCGACCGTGCTGGTCGGGGTGTCGCGCGACGCCTCGGTGATGCGCGATGAGATCTTCGGCCCGATCCTGCCGCTCATCGAGGTGAGTGATCTCGATGACGCGCTGCGGTACGTGGGCGCGCACGACAAGCCGCTCGCCGCTTACGTCTTCAGCGAAGACAGGGCGACGCGGCGCCGCTGGGAGTCCGAGACGAGCTCGGGCGCGCTCACCTTCGGTGCGCCGGTGCTGCACCTCACCGTGCCCGATCTGCCGTTCGGCGGTGTCGGCGAGAGTGGGCAGGGCGCCTACCACGGCGAGCGCTCGTTCGAGGTGTTCAGCCATCAGAAGGCGGTGCTCTCGAAGCCGCTGCAGCCCGACACGCTCGCGCCGACGATCATGCCACCCTTCAACGCTACGAAAGACCAGATCGTGCGCAAACTGCTGGGCAAGCTGCGCTAGCGCCTAGCGCCTAGCGCCTAGCGCCTAGCGCCCAGCGGCCAAGCGCGGTGCTCTCTATCGGCGCTGCTAGGCGCCGAAGCTCGCGGGCAGTGGCAGATTGCCTGCCCCTGAGACGCGCACTCGCTCGAGTCCCTGCCATGAGGCCGCGCTGCAAAGCAGGGTCTGCGCCGCTTCGGCGGTGCGCGCGGGCGCACCGGGCTCTTGCCACGCCGCCTGAACGAGCAACTCACGGTTCGCGCGATCTGCCTTGAGGTCGATGCGGCCCGCAAGCTTGCCGCCGACCATCAGGGGCAGGCAGTAGTAACCGTATTGCCGCTTCTCTTTCGGGGTGTAGACCTCGATGCGATAGTGGAAGTCGAACATGCGCTCGGCTCGAGGGCGAAACCACACCACGGGGTCGAACGGCGTGAGCAGCGCGTCTGGTGCGAGCCGCGATGGCAGCGTCGCGTCGCGGTGCATCCAAGCTTGCAGCGGTTTGCCGTTCGCGCCCGCCCACCCGCTGACCTGCACGGGCACGAGCGCGCCCTCGTCTTCGAGCGCGCGCACCGCGAGCTGTGCCTGGCCCGTCTTCAACCGGTGATAGTCGGCGAGATCTGCGAGCGTGCCCACCCCGAGCGAGCGCGCGGCCTGCTCGATGAGCGCGCGCTGCGCGGTCTCGCGATCGACGGTGCGCAGCGCGACCTCTGGCAGAGTCTGCTCGGCGATCGCGTAGCGTCGTTCAAAGCGCTCTCGCCCCGTAGTCACCACGTCGCCGACGGCGAACAGCATCTCGACCGCGCGCTTCGTGTCGCTCCAATCCCACCACGGGCCGCGCTTCTCGCGAGGTCCGGTCTCGAGGTCGCGGACGAACTGCGGCCCGTGCTCGGAGAGCTGCTCGCGCACGCGTTGCATCGCAGGCGCGAGCTGGTCGATGCGCTCAGCGTAGCGCCGCCGGTAATCGTGCATGCGCCAGGTAAAGAGCGGGCGATCCTCGACCCGAATAAACGCGGCCTCGTGCGCCCAGTATTCGGTGAACTCGCCACTCGACCACAGGTGTCGATCGAGTCGATCTTGGTCATAGCCGCCGTGCCGCGAAAACACGGGCATGTAGTGTGATCGCGCGAATACGTTGACCGAGTCGATTTGCAGCACATGCAGGCGTTCAAGCGCTGGATCAAAGGGCCTGCGTTGCCGGATGCGTGCGGTGCCGCTGAACCCCTGCGCTGCGAGGGCGATGCGGCGGGCTTCTGCCTGCGAGAGGGTTTGCATTCACCGATGGTATCGCCCCAAATACTAGGATAGGCGCGTGGAAGAGCAAAACCCGAAGGTGCAGCACGAGGCACAGCCTGCTCACGAGCGGGAACCCGAGCAGGTCGCGAATGCGGCTCTCGAACTGCCGCTCGGCGTCCGCGTCGCAGCTGCCTGGTCGTGGCGGCTCATTCTTATCGGCATTGCGGTTGCGGCGCTGGTCTGGCTCATCTCCCAGGTGGCGATCATCGTGATTCCAGTGATTGTTGCGATGCTGATCTCGGCGCTGCTCTACCCTGTTGTGCATCTGTTCGAGCGAAAAGGTCTGCCGCGGGGGCTCGGGGTGTTGACCGCGCTGGTCATGTTCGTCGTCGCGGTCACCGGGCTCGTCTGGCTGATCGTGAGCCAGATGAGGGCCGGGTTCGGTGATGTTGCGCGCAAGGCGACGCAAACCTGGCATGACATTCTGGCGTGGATCGAATCGGCCCCGTTCGGTCTCAGCGCCGATCAGGTGAACTCGTTCGTTGAGCAGATTACGAAGACCGTGAGCGACCACCAGGGTCAAATCTGGAGCGGCGCGCTGAGCGTAACGACGACTGCCGGCCAAGTCGTGGCCGGCGCCCTGCTCACCCTGTTCTCGCTGATATTTCTGCTGATTGACGGCAAACGAATCTGGTACTGGGTGCTCGGCTTCTTGCCGAAGCGTGCCCACGCGGCAACCGACAGCGCTGGCAAGAACGGCTGGGTAGCGGTTGGTCAGTATGTTCGAGTGCAGGTGCTGGTGGCATTCATTGACGCCGTGGGCATCGGTCTCGGCGCGGTCGTGCTCGGGGTTCCTCTGCCGATTCCGATTGCGATCATGGTGTTTCTCGGGTCGTTCATTCCATTTCTCGGCGCGATCAGCACCGGTGCCGTCGCCGTGTTCATTGCTCTCGTCTACAACGGTCCGATCAACGCGCTCATCATGCTTGGCGTGGTGATCCTCGTGAATCAGATCGAGGGGCATGTGCTGCAACCGCTCGTCATGGGCAATGCAGTGAAAGTGCATCCGCTCGGTGTGGTGCTCGCGGTGTCGACCGGAGCGCTGCTCGCGGGCATTCCCGGGGCGTTGTTCGCGGTGCCGCTCACTGCGGCTGCGAGCGCGATGGTCGATACCTTTGTCGAACGCAAGTGGGATCCCGACGCGGCACCAGTGACCGACTACCACAAGAAAAATCAAGTGCATCGCGAGGCCCGAACCAGGGCTCGCTTGACCGCGCGGCTTCGGCGCGGAGGGGAGAGCGCATGAGCGCGCAGACAACAGAACTCACGAGCGGCGACGCGAGCGTCGTGGATAGCCTCGGCCTCGGCGACTTTGAGCATGCGCTCGACATTGTGCACCGGGTGACGAGGCGCACCCCGCTTGAGACTTCGCGCTATCTCGCGGAGGTCAGCGGTGCTCCGAAGGTCTATCTCAAGTGTGAGAACCTGCAACGCACCGGCGCATACAAGCTGCGCGGTGCCTACAACCGATTGCTCGGGCTGAGTGCCGAAGAGCGCGAGCGCGGCGTGGTGGCTGCATCCGCGGGCAATCATGCGCAGGGCGTCGCGTATGCGGCGCGCGAGCTCGGAATCAAGGCAACGATCTTCATGCCGCTCGGCGTCGCGCTGCCCAAGCTGCAGGCCACCCGCAATTACGGCGCAGACGTGCGACTCGAGGGCGACAGCTTCGAGGGCACGCTCGCGGCCGCACGCCAGTTCGTCGAAGACACCGGCGCGGTCTTCATCGCTCCTTTCGACCACATCTCGGTGATCGAGGGCCAGGGCACCGTCGCACTCGAGATGCTTGATGCTGCTCCTGACATCGAGACCCTGGTCGTCGCAATCGGTGGTGGCGGCCTGATCTCTGGCGTTGCTGCCGCGGCGAAGCTGCACGCGCAGCGCGAGGGCCGAGAGATTCGCGTCATCGGTGTGCAGTCGGCCAACACCGCAGCGTTTCAGCCTTCGCTCGACGCGGGCGAGCCCGTCACGATCCAGGCGAAGCCGACCATTGCCGACGGCATCGCGGTCGCTCGGCCGGGCGATCTCACGTTTCAGTTCGTGCAGCGCTACGTCGATGAGATCGTAACGGTCACCGATGACGACATCGCGAAGGCGATCGTGATGCTGCTCGAGCGCACGAAACTTGTGGTCGAACCGGCGGGTGCTGCGGGCGTGGCCGCGATCCTCGCGGGCAAAATCGAATCTGCCGGCCCGATGGCAACCATTCTTTCTGGGGGCAACATCGATCCATTGCTCCTGCAGCGCGTGATCGGCCACGGCCTCGCCGCGTCGTCGCGCTATCTGAAGCTGCGCATTCTGCTGCCCGATATTCCTGGTCAGCTCGTGCGCACCGCCTCGATCGTCGCCTCGAAGAACGCGAACGTCGTCGAAGTGCTGCACACGCGTCACGCGACGGAGCTGCCGATCAGCGATGTCGAGCTCGAACTGCACATCGAGACTCGCGGTGTCGAGCACGGCCAAGAGGTCGTAGACGCGCTGCGCGAGGCTGGTTACACGGTGCGGGTCGGCGAGCGGTACTAGACAACCGCTCCTTGAGCGACGGGCGCTGCCTATTCGCTGGGGCAGCCAGCCTGGGTCGCGTACAGCTCAATGGCGCGCTTCGCATCGGCGACACTGATGCTGCCGCCCCCGACGATGTGCAGTCCGTAGGCGTCTTCGAGGGCGACGAAGTTCATTGCGATATCGTCTATCGACCCGGTGGGTAGGAAGTCGCCCGAGGCGACTCCCTCTGCGAGTATCGCGCGATACAGCTCGAGTTGTTCTTCATAGAGCTGCTGCACCAGCTTGTCGTGCAACTCTGACTTGCCTGCGAGCACATCAAACTCGTAGAGGATTCGCATTAGGGCATCGTCTGGCCCGTTAGGCAACCCCGCATCGATTGCGACTGCGAGCTTCTGGGGAGGCAGCTGCTGCTGCGCGACGAGCTCGGCGCGTTCGGCGCCGACACGCGCCATGCCCGCAGCGTGCGCTTCGACCAGGATCGCCTCGAGATCTTCGTAGTAGTAGAGCAAGGCCCCTCTTGTCACACCCGCTTGATTCGCCACGTCGGTGAGGGAAAGGTTTCGGAGGCCGTGCTCCGCCGCCGCCGCGAGCGCGGCATCGATCACTTCAATGCGACGCTCTTTCTGCCTGCTTGGTCTCGCCATACGAAAGAGTATGCCAGGCGGTTCAATGCTCCCGAGCCGGCGGGCGGTCGATGAGTGCCGTCTTGCAGAATCCTGCGGTCTGATCCTGGCCAGAATCTCGCGAAGCAGAGCGGCGGGTTGACATTTCTGAATATTCTTTTACTCTTTAGTTAATTAATTAACTCTTAAGTCAAATAATCATTCGGGTGCACACCCGACCTTACGAAACGAGACGACATGGCGGTCGACACGCTCTATACCGGCGGCAGGATTCGCACCTTTGATCCCGAACGCCCCTGGGCAGAAGCGCTAGGTGTGACCGGCGGTAAGATCTCGTTCGTCGGCGATGCGGCAGACGCTCCCACCGCATTAGAGAAAGTGGAACTGAACGGCCGCCTCGTCACTCCGGGGATCGCCGACACGCACAACCACCTGCTGCTCGGGTTCGACGACCTTGCGGTCAGCCTCGATCAGGTGCAGAGCCTCGACGTTGTACGCGCGCGGATCGCAGAGTTCGCCGAGACTCATCCCGAGCTCGATTGGGTGTGTGCCGAGAACGCGCTCTACTCGGTCGTAGAGGGACGCCGACCGAATGCCGATGATCTCGTGGGAGTGACCGACCGACCGGTCTTCATCACCACCTACGACCAGCATTCGGTTTGGCTCAATCGACCGGCCCTCGCGAAGCTCGGCATTCTCAATGGTGGCCGGATCGCGTGGAGAAACCCAGAGATCGATGCATCCACGGGGGAGCCGACCGGGTGGATCACCGACTTTTACACGCGGGCTATGACGATCGACGGTTTGGCCCAACTGCAGCGCGATATTCCGATGTACTCGCCTGACCGGCGCTATCGCAAGATCGCGAACAGCCTCGATATGGCCGCACGCTTCGGCATCACCACTGTCGTGGAGCCGCAGGTGCCATTGGCCGAACTCGACCTCTTCGCGCGCGCAGAGCGGGAGGGCCGCCTCACCAGCCGCACGATTGCAGCGATCTACCATCCGGTTGGCGCCGACGGAGACTTCCGGGCCCGCATCACCGAGGCGATCCACGACACACCGCAGCATGATCGCTTCAAGCTCGGCCCCGTCAAGCTCTACGCCGATGACGTCATCGAACCGCATACCGCTGCGATGCTCGAAGACTATGCAAACCGGCCCGGACATCGCGGGCACACGAGCCTCGAGCCCACCGAGTTCGAGAAGCTTTTCATCGAGCTCGACCGCCTCGGCTATCTGGTGCACACCCATGCCACGGGCGACTGGGGCATCCGGCTCACCCTGGACTCGATCGAGGCGGCGCAGCGGGCGAACGGCACGAGTGATCGGCGTCACGGCATCGTGCACGTCGAATGCCTGTCCCCGGAAGACCTGCCACGTTTCAACGCGCTCGGAGTCACCGCTGCGATGCAGCCGAGGCACGCATCGCCCGACCTGGTCGCCGGAACCTGGATGGAGAACGTTGGAGAACAGCGGTGGGACCGTGCGTGGAGATTCCGTTCAATGATTGAATCGGGTGCGCGGGTGAGCTTCTCGAGCGACTGGCAGGTCGGCGAGATGGATCCGCTCGTCGGCGTGTACAGCGCAATGACCCGCGCACGCCTCGACGGGAGCGACCCCTGGACCACCGGAGAACGGCTCGACCTCGATCGCACGCTACGGGCATACACCACGGGCGGCGCCGAGGCGTTTCATCACGAGCATCAACTCGGAATGCTGAGGCCCGGGTACCTTGCCGATCTCGTCGTGTGGTCGGGAGATCTCTATGACATGGAACCGGCGCAGATTCTCGAGCAGAGCGCCGAGTTGACAGTGGTCGGCGGTCGAGCGATTCACGATGTTCGGGGCGAACTGGGCGGCTCGCCGGCAGCTTCCAAACTTCCGACTTCTCCCGCTGCCGATGCGCACTGCGGCGAGCACAATCACGAACACTGAAGAAAGTAGATATCAAGATGTCAACGTTGCCATCGCGCTCCGGCGTCGCCGCGGGAGATGACCAGATCGCTCAAGCGATCACTCGCACATCCGATGACTCAAGTCCAGGGGCTGGGCTCAAACGAACCCTCAAACTCAGGCACCTGGTTTTCATCGGTCTTGCCTATATGGCACCAATGGCGGTATTCGACATGTTCGGCATCGTCTCGGACGAAACCGACGGTCACGTGCCGCTGGCCTACCTGGTCGTCATGATCGCGGTGCTTTTCACCGCCTTCAGCTATTCGCGAATGGTGAGGTTCTTTCCGATCGCGGGCTCGGCGTACACCTACGCGAAAGAGGCGATCAACGCGCATCTCGGTTTCCTGGTGGGGTGGGCCGCAACCCTCGACTACCTGCTTCTGCCCATGATCAATGCCATCCTTTCGGCAATCTACATGGGCGCGGTTTTCCCCGACGTGCCCTTCTGGGTGTGGGTCTTGCTCACCGTTGCAATCTGCACGGTGATGAATCTCGTCGGCGTCAAGCTCGCGGCGAGCATGAACGTGCTGCTGGTGTCTATCCAGTTGGTGGTTGCAGTGGTGTTCGTCGTGCTGACGATCGTCAACATCTCGAATGGCGCGAACGGCGCAGGTGTGACGATCCGACCCTTCATCTCGGGCGATATGCAGATGACGGCGATCGCTGCGGGAGCCGCGATTCTCGCGCTGTCGTTTCTCGGATTCGACGCAGTGTCGACGCTGGCCGAAGAAGCCGAGCACCCGACCCGCGACGTTCCGCGGGCGATCTTCATTATCGTCGCGGTGGCCGGCGCGTTCTTCGTGACCGTGACCTACGTAATGCAGCTGCTCTTTCCCGATGTCTCACAGCTCGGCGACATCGTGGGCGCCTCGCCTGAGATTGCGAAGTACGTCGGCGGCGCCTTCTTCCAGGCGATCTTCGTGGGCGGCTACATGATGGCAGTGCTCGGCTGCGGCATCACACAGCAGATGAGCGCGGCACGCCTGCTCTACGCGATGGGCAGGGACGGTGCGCTGCCGAAGCGCCTGTTCGGGCGGATCGACGGTCGCAACGGGGTGCCGGTGGTGAATGTGCTGATCGTCGCCGCAGTCGCACTGACCGCCTTGTTCGTCGACCTTGACCAGGCTGCGTCGATGATCAACTTCGGTGCCTTCATCGCCTTCATCTTCGTGAATCTCTCGGTGCTCTTTGTCTTCTTCAGATTCTTGAAGCGTCGCACCCCTGGAGCCTGGCTCGGATTCGTTGTGGTGCCCGCTATCGGCGCAGGGATCAACTTCTGGTTGTGGTTGAGCCTCGATGGCACTTCAATGCTCATCGGTGCAGGCTGGGTGGTCGTGGGGCTCGTGTTTCTCACGGTGAAAACCGCTGGATTCAAGAAGCCCGCCCCTGATCTGACCGGGCCGATCAATATCGGTATGTACGAGTAGCGCCACCATCTCGAGCGTCGCCGATGAAACGAGAGGGGCGGGGATCCCGGAACGTATCCGGATTCCCCGCCCCTCTCGTGGTGCGGAGCTCTGTTCAGCCCGCGTAGGTGTCGACAGCGAGGATCTTGACCTCTATCTGATTGCCGTTCGGCGCAGCGTAGCTTGAGGTGTCGCCCACCTTCAGGCCGAGAATCGCAGCGCCGAGCGGGCTCTCGGCGCTGTAGACGTCGAGCCCAGAGCCGTCTGCCATCTCGCGGTTGCCGAGCAGGAAGCGCTCTTCATCGCCCCAGATCTCTGCCGTGATCACCGTGCCGATCTCGACGACGCCGCTTGCCTCGGGTGCTTCACCGACGACCGCGTGCTTGAGCAGCTCTTCGAGGTCGCGAATGCGGGCCTCCATCTGCCCCTGCTGGTCTTTCGCGGCGTGGTAGCCGCCGTTCTCTTTCAGGTCGCCCTCTTCGCGCGCCGCCTCGATGCGGGCCGCGATCTCACGGCGGCCGGGGCCGCTCAGTTCGTCGAGCTCGCCCTTGAGCCGGTCGTATGCGCCTTGAGTCAACCAGGTCTGCTTCTCAGTCATTGGACGAGCCTATCAGCCCGCTACTTGCTCCCAGCAGTCGCGCACGCGGCCTGTCGTCGCCTGTGAAGTGGTCACGAGCGTCGTGGTGAACCTTCGGGTGCGCTCGTCGCCTGCGGGCAGCGTCACCAGCTTCCAGCCGACGGTACTGTGCGATTCGCTGAGCGCTTCGATCGCACACACGATCTCTGCGTCGGCCGCCGCGGTGACCTGCGCGTCAACCTCGACTGCGTTCTCCGACTCGACCGAGTAGTGCAGGTCTTTGAACTCGAGGTCGCTGCCCTGCTGCCAACCCCCGAAAAGCACGAAGGCCAGACCTGCGCAGGCGAGCGCGCCGCCAGCGCCCCATGCCAGCCGCTTGTCGAAACTGCGCTTGCGGCCACGGCCGTAGCGTTCATCGAGTAGCGCCTGCGATGCCGGGTCGGTCACGCTGCTCCATTCTCTTGGCGAGTCGTTCGTTGCCACACATTGCTCACTCAGACGGTGTCGGTGCGGGCTACTAGACTGAACTGCGGTTGCCAGCGTACCGGGTATCTCCGGGAATCACTTGAGAGGGCGTCGATGGCGCTGAGGCTGATTGCGGTGCACGCACACCCCGATGACGAGTCGAGCAAGGGTGCTGCGACATACGCGCACTACGTCGAGCAGGGCGTCGAGGTGCTCGTGGTGAGCTGCACCGGCGGCGAACGAGGCGACGTGCTCAATGAACTTGCCGCGCGCGACCCGAAGAGCCGCCGCGATCTTGCAGGACTGCGCCGCGGCGAAATGGCAAAGGCGCGAGACATTCTCGGCTTCGAGCACCGCTGGCTCGGGTACGAAGACTCGGGGCTTCCAGACGAGGGTGTCGCGGTGCCACAGGGCTGCTTTGCCGATGTGCCGGTCGAGATCTCGGCCGAGGCGCTTGTGCGAATCGTTCGCGAGTTCAAGCCGCACGTCATGATCACCTACAACGAGCAGGGCGGCTACCCACACCCCGACCACATTCGTTGCCACGAGATATCAAAGCTTGCGTGGGACGTGTCGGGCGACGCAGAGTCTTACCCCGAGGCGGGCGAGCCCTGGGCGATCGGCAAGCTCTACTACGAGTCGATCTTTAACCCCGAGCGCATGGTTCGCGTCTACGAGACGCTTCGCGATCGCGATCCTGAATCGCCGCTGCTCGCGCAGTTCGAGGGCATGATGGATCGGTTCATGAAGCGCCCGACCGATGTGACGACCCGCGTCGAGGTCGGTCGCTATTTCGATCGCCGCGACGAGGCGCTTCGCGCACACGCCAGCCAGGTCGCACCCGACAGCTCGTTCTTCTTCTGGCCGAATGAGTTGCAGCGTGAGGCCTGGCCGTCTGAAGATTACCGACTCGCGGCGTCGAGGGTCGCCACAAGCGAGTTCGAGACCGACCTGTTTCAGGGAATTACAGAGGAGCACGCATGACATTCGTGACGCACGCGGCGCAGCTGACCACGCTGCTCGCCGAGGCGGCCGAGAAAGAACCGTTCGATCCCAACAAAGTGACACCCGGTGTTGGTGGCTTTCTGGTGGTTGCGCTGCTCGCGATTGCGCTGTTCTTCTTGGGCTTCGACATGGTGCGGCGCCTGCGCCGCGCAAAATATCGCGCCGAGATCCAAGAGGAGCTTGCAGCCGAGGTCGCTGAGCGTGACGCGGCTCTTGCCGCCGAGGCAACGGTGACCGATGCGGCAAGTCCAGCCGAAGAGGCGGCGCCCACGAGCGTCGAGGCTGACGCAGGCGAGGCCGATCCTCGCCCCGAAACTCGCCAGTAAGCAACGTGCTCGATGACCGTGCTCGACCCGACGCAGGTGCTCGCCGAGGTGTTCGGCTACGCCTCGTTCAGGGGTGACCAGCAGCAGATCGTCGAGCATGTGACCGCCGGCGGCGACGCCGTGGTGCTGATGCCCACTGGCGGCGGCAAGTCGATCTGCTACCAGGTGCCCGCGCTCTGCCGGGAGGGCACCGGAATCGTGCTCTCGCCCCTCGTGGCGCTCATGCACGACCAGGTTGCGGCGCTGCAGCTCGTGGGCGTTCGTGCGGCGGCACTCAACTCGACAATGTCGAGCGAGGATCGCCAGGCCGTTGAGCGCGCCTATGTTCAGGGCGAGCTCGACATGCTCTACCTCGCCCCCGAGCGGTTGAGCGCCCCCGGCACGGTCGAGCTGCTGCGGCGTGGGCGCATCGCGCTGTTCGCAATCGACGAGGCCCACTGCGTGTCGCAGTGGGGGCACGACTTCAGGCCCGACTACCTGCGGCTGGGAGCTCTGGCCGAGGAGTGGCCCGACGTGCCGCGCATCGCGCTGACCGCCACAGCGACCCCCGAGACCCACCGCGAGATCACCGAACGGCTGCACCTCGGGCGTGCCAAGCATTTTGTGGCGAGCTTCGACCGGCCGAACATTCGCTGCCGCATCGAGGCGAAGGGGCAGGTCAGGCAGCAGCTCACCAGCTTCGTCAAGGATCAGCATGCCGGGGAGGCAGGCATTGTCTATGCGCTGAGCCGCCGCAAGGTCGAGCAGACCACCGGCTGGCTGCGTGACGCGGGCATTGACGCGGTGGCATATCACGCGGGGCTGCCCGCCGCCGAGCGTCTTGCCGCTCAGAACAGGTTCTTGCGCGAAGACGGCGTGGTCGTCGTCGCGACCATCGCGTTCGGCATGGGCATCGACAAGCCAGACGTGCGATTCGTCGCCCACATCGACCTGCCGAAGTCGGTCGAGGGCTACTACCAAGAGACCGGTCGCGCGGGGCGCGACGGCGATGCGGCCGAGGCGTGGATGGCCTACGGGCTCGCCGATGTGGTGCAGCAGCGGCAGCTCATCGAAAGCGGCGACGCCGATGATCAGGCGAGACGCAACCAGCTCGCGCACCTCGGTCATATGCTCGAGCTCTCCGAAACCGTCGAGTGCCGCCGCCGCTACCTGCTGCGCTACTTCGGGCAAGACCTGGCCGAGCCCTGCGGCAACTGCGACGTGTGCCTGAACCCGCCGAAGCTCTGGGACGCGACGGTGCCCGCACAAAAACTCCTCTCGACCGTGCTGCGCACCTACAACGAGCGGCGTGGCCGCACCTTCGCCGCGGGGCAGCACATCGATGTGCTGCGCGGGGTGACGTCTGAGCGCGTCACGCAGCTGAGGCTCGACGAGCTCTCGACCTGGGGCATCGGGGCCGACCTCTCGGTCGCGCAGTGGCGCGGTGTCGTGCGCCACCTGCTCGCCACCGGTGTGCTCGAGAGCCAGGGGGAGTGGGGCGTGCTCGCCCCCACCGATGCAGCGAAGCCCGTGCTGCGCGGTGAGCAACAGGTGCTCATGCGCGAAGAGGTGGTGTCTCGCGCGGCCGGGCGATCCTCGTCTTGGAAGAAAAACGCAATCTCCGATCTCACGGACGAACAGCAGGAAACGTTCGAGCGATTGCGGCTGTGGCGGCTGGAAGAGGCGCGCGAGCAGGGGGTGCCGCCATACGTCGTGTTCGGCGACGCCACGCTGCGCGCGCTGTCGACGCACCTGCCGCAGAGCAACGAGGCGCTGCTTGAGATCTCGGGCATCGGCCAGTCGAAGCTCGAGCGCTACGGCGAGGCCGTGCTCGCGCTGCTCGCAGAGTAGCTCGTCAGGGCTCGATGTTCTATTGCGCAATGTGACGGGTGGCGCGTATAGTTGATTCTTGGTGTGTTCCACCGTCGTTTGCCGTGCTCGGCGAGCGTGGGGGAGCCGCCATGGGTCACTCGACGCAAGTCGAAAACCCCCACGGCATACCTGCACCCGTCCATGCTCCGTAAAGAGATACAGACAGCAGGTCAGTGGCCATGCGAATGGTCGCGAATGCTCAAACATTGCAGCATTCCTGTCACCGTGCAGGAGTAACAAGGAGAATCAGTGCCTACTATTCAGCAGCTGGTTCGCAAGGGGCGTACGCCGAAGGTCTCCAAGACCAAGGCTCCCGCTCTGAAGGCGAACCCACAGCAGCGCGGCGTGTGCACCCGTGTGTACACGACCACCCCGAAGAAGCCGAACTCGGC
>CALCJF010000031.1 GCA_937967375.1 uncultured Leucobacter sp. | reverse complement strand
CGGGAGCGGGCCGAAGCCCGGGAAGCCAAGGCCCGGGGCGAGGATCGGGCGGCCCTTCGGCCACCCGATCCTGATCCCTTCGCTCAGTAGCGGTCGATCTTCGGCGGCGTCGGGGTCGACAGCACCTTGCCTGCCGTGCCTTCCCAAGCCTTCGCCCAGCTACCGTCTTCGAACGACTTCTCGAGCGTGTCGTTGATGAAGTTGCGGAAGTCGGTGTCGTCTTTCTTCAGGCCGATGCCGTAGGGCTCCTCGGTGAAGGGGTTGTCGACAACCTCGAACTCGCCAGGGTTCTGATCGGAGAGTCCGGCGAGAATCACGTTGTCAGTCGACACCGCGACCACCTCGCCCTGGCGCAGCGGCGTCAAGCAGTTCGAGTAGGTGTCGGTCTCGATAACCTCAACCCCCGCGTCTTTCAGGTTCTGCGCCGAGGTCGAGCCGGTGACCGAGCAGACCTTCTTGCCCTTCACATCGTCGATGCCCTTGATACCGTCGGGGTTGCCTGCGAGCACGAGCAGATCCTGGCCAGCCACGTAGTATGGGCCCGCAAACGAGACGACCTCTTTGCGCTTGTCATTGATCGTGTACGTCGCAACGACAATGTCGACCTCGCCATTCTCAATGAATGGCTCGCGGTTCGCCGAGACTGCCTCGACCCACTCAATGTTGTCGGGCGAGATGCCGAGCTCGCCGGCGATGATCTTCGCGACCTCAACATCGAAGCCCTCGGGCTTTCCGTCGAGCCCCATCAGCCCGAACAGCGGCTGATCAAACTTCGTGCCGACCGTGATCTTGCCTGCGTCATGCAGCTTCGCCATGGTCGTGCCGGCTTCAAACGTCACGTCTTCCTTGACGGTGGGTTCTTCGGGAGCAGCACCACCGCCCGAACAACCGGCAAGCACCAGGGCGCCCGCGGCCGCAATAGCTGCTGCGTATTTCGTGAATCGCATCATTTCCTGCTTCCTAATCGGTGAAGCCGATGATCTCGGCCCCGCTGTTTCCGCTTCGCGGTTTGGTACGGGCCGCTGGTGCGACCCGAGTCTGTCAGTGCCCCAGAATCTTCGAAAGGAAGTCCTGCGCTCTCGAAGTCTGCGGATCGGTGAAGAACTGCTCGGGGGTTGCCTCTTCAACGATCTGGCCGTCGGCCATAAACAAGATGCGATCGGCAGCGCGTCGCGCAAAGCCCATCTCGTGGGTCACCGTCACCATGGTCATGCCATCGTTTGCAAGGCCGATCATGGTGTCGAGCACCTCGTTGATCATCTCGGGGTCGAGTGCCGAGGTCGGCTCATCGAGCAGAATCAGTTTCGGCTGCATCGCGAGCGATCTGGCGATCGCAGCACGCTGCTGCTGACCGCCAGAGAGCTGCGCCGGCAGCTTCTTCGCTTGATTCGCGATGCCGACCCGCTCAAGCAGCATCATGGCGCGATCCTCTGCCTCTTTCTTCTTGAGACCACGCACCTTGATCGGGCCGAGCGTGACGTTCTCGAGAATCGTCTTGTGCGCGAAGAGGTTGAACGATTGAAACACCATGCCCACGTCGGCACGCAGGTGCGCGAGATCTTTGCCCTCTTCGGGCAGCGCAACTCCGTCGATCGTGATGGTGCCAGAGTCGATCGTCTCAAGGCGGTTGATCGCACGGCACAGTGTCGACTTGCCCGAACCCGAGGGGCCCAGCACCACGACCACCTCGCCGCGACCGACGGTCGTGTTGATGTCGTTGAGCACGTGCAAATCGCCGTAGTGCTTGTTCACACCTGAGACAACCACGAGCGGATCGCGGTCGTTGCCGTGCACCCGAATCGCGGTGGTATTGCCCACGCGCTCAGCAGCGTGGTCTGCGGGCGATGCGCTCATATTGGCTTCCTCATGCTTCGTTGCCTCACGAAGAATGAGCGGCAGCCCGCGAGGGGGACCTTCGTCGCATTCTTCGTTGAATAGTTCGGACGAGTGGCTCCTACGCTAGGCAGGTACGAGCGCAATCTCACGCCCCTTGAGGGTTTCTTGAGATTGTGCGAGGATCAGCGCTTCGTATCGACGTAGTAGTCTGCGGCGCCCGGGTGAAGCTCGATAGGGTCGGTGAAAATCGCCTGTCTGCGGTCGAGCAGTGCCGCAGCCGGAACCTGCTGCGCGAGTTCGGTGCGCGAGGTGAAGAGCGCCTCGGTCACCGAGCGCACCAGTGCCGCCGGCGCATTCTCAGCGACGACGAGATAGTTCGGCACCGTCATGGTGACCGTCGGCGTCTCCCATCCATAAGACCCGAGCGGAAACTCAGAGACCCGATAGGCGCCGCTGTGCTCGCGGTTGAGCGCCTCGACGGTCTCAGCCTCGATCGGCAGCAGTCTGATCGGGGTGTCAGCAGACAGTTTCTCGAGGCCCGGGGTCGGCACCCCGCCAACCCAGAAGAACGCGTCGATCTGCCCGCTGCGCAGCGCCTCGATCGACGCGTCAGGCCCGAGCCCGGCATTCGAAACCGCACCAGCGTCGACGCTCGCCGCCTCGAGCACTCGCATCGCGACGAGATTCACCCCCGAGTTCTTCGCACCCAGCGAGACCTTTCTGCCCACGAGATCGGTGAGATCCTCGATGTCAGAATCTCGCCGCACCACGACGTGCACGTATTCGTCGTAGAGCCTCGCAATCGCACGAAGCGGCACCGCTCGGTCAAAGGTGCCACTACCCTCGACCGCGCTCGCCGCCGCGTCGCTCTGCGCGAAGCCGAGCGTGGCCTCACCTGCGCCGATGCGCAGCAGATTATCGATCGAACCCGCAGTTTCTGCCACGACGAACTGCTCGTCAAGGTCACGCGAAAGCACCTCTGCAAGATGCTTTCCGTACTGGTAGTACACGCCTGTCGTGCCACCACTGGCGATCACGATCGGCCCGGCTGGCGACCTCTCGGGCGTTGGATCGCACGCACCCAACCCGAGCATCACCGCGGCGACGAGCACCGCCCCGGCCACCGGCCGAAGAACACGTCTGCTCACAGAAAATCGCCGCGACCTCACGACGCCGCCTCCTTCGCAAACCGAAACGTCACCGTGAGGCCCCCGCTTGGCGGGGCCGAAACACGCAACTGCCCACCAACCGAGGCCAGCAGATCGCTCGCAATCGCAAGGCCAAGCCCCGACCCGGGTTTCTGATCGCTGCCGGAGCCACGCCAGAATCGGTCGGTCGCCCGTTCGAGGTCTGCGGCGTCGATGCCGGGGCCATGATCCCGCACCACAATCTCGCTGTGTTCGGCGCTGTCTTCGGTTGACACCTCAATCTTGCTGCTCGATGGCGCGTACTTCAGGGCATTGTCGATCACCGCGTCGAATGCGCTCTCGACGATGATCGCGTCGGTAAGGGTGGGCATGCTCTGCTCGAGACGCAGTTCAAAGCGCACGCGATCCTGCGCTGCCACCTGCTGCCAGGCATCGATTCTGCGCGCCACGAGCTCCGACAAGTCGACGGAGGTGAGCACCGATGTGCCTCCCCCGCTCCTGGCAAGCCCGAGCAGAGCGTCAAGAATCTGTGCCATCCTACGCCCCTCATCACGGGTGGCCTCGATGTCGCTCTCCCACTCTTCGTCAAGGCCCGTCGCAAGCGACTCGACGCGAAGTAGCAACGCGTTCAGCGGGTTGCGAAGCTCGTGCGAAGCCGTCAGGGCGAACTCCTGCTGCCTCGACACCACTCGCTCGATTTCTTCAGCCATGCGGTTAAACAGAGCGATCATGCGCCGCAGCTCTGGCGGGCCTGTGTCGTCGGCGATCCTCGCCTCCATATGCCCCTGCTCGATCGCCTCCATCGCCTCATCGACGCGACGAACCGGCTGCAGCACCCAGCTTGCGAGGCGATTCACGACCAGCAGGCCAATCGCAATAGCAAGCACCGAAGCGCCTGCGAGCAGCACCCACTGCCTCGTGATCGTATCTCTCGGAGCATCCATGCTCGTCGACAGCATGACCGCGCCGATCACGTCACCGTCGTCGAACACGGGCTCAACCATCACCGCTTCGGTGAACAGCCAGGGCAGCACCGCCTGCGGCGTCTCACCACGTCGCCCCGAAAGCGCAAGCAGCACTTTGTCGGTTGCGACCTCGTCGAGCACATTCGAGTCAAGCCCGCGTGACACCCACGGGGTGCCAGAGCGGTCGACTACCGCCAAACGCGCCCCGTAGAGCTGGTGATAGCGATCGATCTCGCCCTCGATCACGGTGGCGTTGCCAGATCGGAGTGCCTGTCTCGCGCTGGTGACAAAATAGCCGAGATCGCCGAGGCGTTCGGCATAGAACTCCTGCTGCACGCTTCGCGCGGCGCTCCACGCGTAGGCTCCGCCGAGCGCGAGCAGCACCCCCACGAGGGGCACCAAGAAGACCACAAAGAGACGGGTGCGCATGGTTTCAGGAGACCGCTATTCGATAGCCAACGCCGCGAACGGTCTCGATCAGTTCGCCGCGACCGGTTTTGCGTCTGATCGAACCAACATGCACCTCAAGTGATCTGCTGAACGCATGCCATTCGGTGTTCCACACCTCTTGTATCAGGCGCTCTCTCGGCACCACGACGCCGGGGTAACGAGCGAGCACCGCGACAATGTCGAACTCTTTTCGAGTGAGTTCGACAGGTTGACCGTCGACAGTCACCTGCCGCGTCACAAGGTCAATCTGCACCCCCTGCGCATCGAACTCGGGCTGCGGTTCGGTAGGCAACGACCTGGCGCGTCGCGTCACCGCTTCAATGCGCGCGAGCAGTTCGCGCACATCGTACGGTTTCACTACGAAGTCATCGGCGCCGGCGCGCAGTCCCTTGATGCGATCTTGCACGTGGCTTCGGGCGGTCGCGATGATGATGGGCACACCGGTCTGGGCGCGGATTCTGCGGCAAAGATCGATGCCGTCGATGTCGGGAAGCCCGAGGTCGAGCAGCACCACCTCAGTGTCTGAACCGAGTGAAGCGAACGCCGCCGCCCCGTTCGCCGCAACCTGCGTGCCGTAACCGCGCTTGCGCAAGAACACGCTCAGGGCTTCTGACACGCGCTCGTCGTCTTCGACAATCAGAATCTTCATCGGAATCTCCGCGAACCCGTTGGCATGACCGGGTTCAGTTTGCGGTGCGGTTGTGCACTCAAGGTATCAGACACTCTGGCATCGGTCTCGATACTGCTCATACGGATGCCACCCTTGCTTCGTTACCTCTTCGTAGACTGCTCCATCACAAACCAATCGAGATTGCGGCGCAGACGCAACTGACTTGAGCAAGATTTGAGGGAGCTGGCTGGTGGCGGCGCCACCGAGCTCGGCGCTAAAGGCACAAAGCGATGACAAAAGCACAAGAATCCCGCCGATCCTTGTGCCTTTATTGCTGATCGATGCTTCTGGCGCTGTCTCAGAGAGCTGGGTGTTTCTGATCTGAGTGTCTCAGAATTGGGTGTTTCAGAAGGGGCAGCTAAAACGCGAGCAGGCGACCCCTTCAACAAAGAAAGGACCGCCCGCCCATGCGAGTCACTCGGACTCAATCATTCATGATTGAGTCCGGCTGGATATCAATTTTTGCGCCCGTCAGCTTTGCGGCGAGGCGAGCGTTCTGGCCCTCCTTGCCGATCGCGAGCGAAAGCTGGAAGTCGGGTACGAGCGCGCGCACCTGCTTCAGCTGCTCGTTGAGCATGAATACGTCGGTGACCTTCGACGGCGAGAGTGCGTTTGCAACGAACTTCGGCAGTTCGGGCGAGTAGTCGACGATGTCGATCTTCTCTTCACCCAGCTCGCTCATGACGGCGCGCACACGGCGCCCCATCTCACCGATGCAGGTGCCCTTTGCATTGATGCCGGCCTGGGTTGCGCGCACCGCAACCTTGGTTCGGTGACCAGCTTCTCGCGCCAGCGAGACGATTTCGACGATTCCTGCCGAAAGCTCTGGAACCTCGAGCTCGAAAAGTCGGCGCACAAGCCCCGGGTGGGTGCGCGAAACGACGATCTGCGGGCCCTTCAGACCCTTCGACACGCTCGTCACGTATACGCGCAGGCGTGTGCCGTGCTTGTACTCTTCGCCGGGAACCTGCTCTTCAGGAGGCATGATCGCTTCGAGGTCACCAAGATCGATATGCACCATGCGCGGGTTCGGTCCCTGCTGCACGATGCCAGAGACGATGTGACCTTCTTTGTCTTTGAACTGGCCGAGCACCTGGTCGTCACCAAGGTCGCGCAGGCGCTGGTTGATGACCTGCTTGGCCGCGTTTGCGCCGATACGACCGAACTCCTCGGTGTCGGCGAGTGCTTCGCCGATCACTTCGCCGGCCTCGTTCAGCTCGGGCACGAGCACGCTGATGGCGCCGGTCTTTCGGTCGAGCGTCACTCGAACCTCGTCGGCAGAGGGCTCGGCGTGGCCAATGTTCACCTCGTGCTTGATGTAGGCAGTATGGATGGCCTGCTCGATGATGCTGGCAAGTTCCTCGAACGGAATCTCGCGCTCGCGCTCAAGTCCGCGCAGCATGGCGAGGTCGATCTTCACGGTGGGCCTCCTTATTCAGATGTCAGACCCGCGCCCGCGGGTCAGCTATCCAGAATACCTCACGCTGCCGTGAACAGGCCACTTACGCGCCCCGCTGCCCCGGCGACGGAGCTTCGGCTGCCCTGGGAAACAGCGACGGAGCGTTCCAAGCTCAATACTCGTCGAACAGCGTGAAACCCTCTGGTGCTTTAAGACATGGGCTGAAGCTGCTCATCGAGTATTCAAGGCCACCATCTCGGAGCATGGTCGCGCTCACGAAGAATACGTAGCCTTCAGGAGAGGTGAGCATGAGATCCTCGTGCTTATTCGGCTCTTCCCAGTCGACCGCCCATCCATCCTGTTGGTACTCCTCAGCCACCATCTCCAAGATTGGAATCAAGTTGACTGTTGGTTTTACCTCCAGGTCATAGCCACCTGGCAGCATCACCCCTGCAACATCTGGCGAGGACGCAGCCCCAGCCATCCAGTCGCAGGAGAGGCCGTGCATGCGAGGAATAGGTTCTTCAAAACCGCCCACTATCCACTCCGGCGAGACATACTGCGCGAGGCGAACTAGTTCGTCATTCTGAAATACGCGCGCCTCTTGCAGTGTGGTGAGTGGACTACCGGGTTCTACAGGATCGACCGCTCGAGCGCAGCCGCTCAACATGATCAATGACAAGATCAGGACCCCTGCGGAACGACTTCTCATGTTTCACCTTTCAAGAGGTCGAGCATCTGCTTCAACGCTTCTTCATTCGTTTCTGGCCCCTCAGCTATGCGACTATGGCTCTCAATCCGAGCCAGCCCTTCCGAGTCGAAGACGTGCTGCTGAAACACATCATTCAGCTCGTGCGGCGTCCAAAGCCTGCCCCCATCGATCATGTTGATCGCATCATTGTCGTATTGAAAGTGGTGGTAGTCGGTGCCCGGGTCGGGGCGCCAGTCACGCAGCGCGAACGCGCCCCCGAGCGATATGACCGTGTCGAATTCGGCCCCCGAAAGCTCTGCCCCAGAAAGCACACTCATACCTGCGCTGTGAGCGATGGCCACCTGCGAGGCCCCTTGCAACGAGGGCTCGCGCCCGAGCACTTCACGCTGAAACTCGGCGACCTGACCGCCGAGTTCTTGCAGCCTGTCGTAATTCGTGTTCGCGCCGGGGCCGAGCCAACTGGCCCACGAGCCGTCTTTGTATACGAACGCGACACTGGTACCGCTCGAGCGGGTCACGAGGTATTGGGCTACTTGCTGGGTCGACCCGGCATAGAAGTGTTTCATCTGAGACATCGTGCCTGGCAAGAAGGTGATCACCCGAGCAGTGTCTGGCCCGGGTTCGCCGATCATCTCGACGATCCGACTGTTGCCCGGGTCGCTCACAACGAGATTGACTCGCCCTGCAGCGACCCTGTTCCAATAGGCAGCCTCTTGCGCACTGATGCCCTCCGCGTTCGCGAACTGCTCTGCACTTCGCGCGTTAGCCGCCACTCGGCTGTCGAGGGGTACTCCCGCAAGGTTGCCGACCACGAGCGGCACTTCTGCAATCAGCTGCTGTCTCTGGTTTTCGGTCAGTCGCCACCACCACTGCGCGACCGCCTGGGCGGGAGGCGGCTTTCCTGTTGCCGCGAGTTGCAGCGCGTACTCTTCGTAGAGATCCGCAAGAAATGGGTGACCGCGCCGCTCACCTGCTTTGATCGCCGCGCCTACACGTAGTGTCGCCTGACGGCTCGCCGAGATTGCGGGGCCTATCGCCGCTGAAGCCTCGATCGAATCGCTTACAAGCAACGCGTCATCGTCGCTCAGTCGTTCGAGCTTGCTCACGAAAAGCCGCTCTGCCTCGACTCGGTCGTCGAGCAACGACCGCCACTGTCTCTGCAGCAAATGCAATTCGTCTAGCGCGCTGCGCCACCGCAACGCGGCGACGCACCACTGCGACTCATAGCGCGCCCGGAGTTCGGCACTCTCTATGGGGTCGCCATAGCCCGTATCGGCTTGAGGTATTTCAAGCGGCACGCTGATGTTCCAGTGCAGCTGCACTGAACACCGCAAGATAGCGAGAATCTCTCGCACCGCGGAGACGCACCCACGTATCTCGGCGAGTTGCTCGCTCACCCGGTCTTCAATGTGTCGAGCTTGCGCGTGGATGCCTCCGATCTGCTCGCCGTAGAGGCGAAACGCCGAGCTCCCGGCCTCAGCCGCTGCAAGGGCAGCCTGCGTGCGCCGCTGCACTCGTTCGCATAGCGCTAACTCGACTCGCTCAATCGTGAGGCTCTGGCTCGCACTGAGCTGTGCACGGGCAGAGCGCGTTGCATGGGCAAGTTGCTGCAAGTGCTCGGACACCCGGTTCAGACGAACCCCCGCTTCGTGTGCGTCAGCCGGGTCGCCTGCCACCGGCGTCTCGATAGGAAGCACTTCAGAGGGCATGGTAGGAACAAGCACGCTCATCAGGCGCGCTCCTGTTCTCGTGACGCCTGCGGCGGGCCTGCCTCGACTGCAGCTGCGAGCTGCAGGTCGAGCTCGCCGCCGCGCTCGACCAGGTGCGCCACGAGCTGTGCACTGGCCGTCGAACCCTGCGACAGCTGCGCAGCCACCCGCGCGACGGCACCCAAAAACTCGTGCGCCGCATACGAGACGTCAGTGACGCTCTCAAACGCCAGCCCTTCGGCGAGGTCGGCCCCTGCGAGCGGCTCGGCGGCGACCCGCAGTGCATCAGCCGCTCCGCAAAGAGAAGCACGCTCTAGCCTTATGCGATCTGACATCGTCATCACCTCTCACCGCGGGCGCGGCTCAGTTGATGCGCGCCGCGATCTGAACGTCGAGCTCACGAATCGAGTTCGTAGTCTGCAGCAAAAAGCTCTGAATCTCGGAGAGCTTTGCAACCACGTTGTTCGCGCTAGCCGTGTATTCGGAGTACGCGCCGTCGAGCTTGACGGAGGCGTGCTCGGTAACGAACCCTGAAGACACCAGATTCTGGATCAGGGCCTGCAACCCTTGCAGTCTCTCGCTGATCTCTTCTCGGCCATGCCCCAACTGTGCGGCTGCCTGCTCGATGTCTGTGTATGACACGTTGATGTGCGACATGCTCGGACTCCTGTTTCTCTGTAAGAAATGCGCGGAGCCCCCTTCGCGCAAGATGTAAGAGGTCGCCGTGACCGGCGATGCCTCAACAATAAGCACACCTGAAGCAGTAATTCGACAGAAGTCTCAAATCTGTGGATAAGTCCGAAAGAAGCCCCCTGTGAGCGACAAGTCATTGTCGCTCACAGGGGGCTTGATCCCCGCCCAAAAATCTCGCGCGAGGCGAGCAGAAGGACGTAGAGAAATCCTCAGTGGGTGGCGTCTACGCGCCAAACAGCGCAGGCACCTCTGAGAGCGCGACACGATCCTTGGTGCCAGCCGCTCGATCCCACACCTCGGCAAAGCCCTCGGCCGCATCGCGACCAACGACCACCACGCGGGGCACACCGAGCAACTCGGCGTCACCGAACTTCACGCCGGGTGAGACCTTCGGGCGGTCGTCGAAGATCACTTCAACGCCAGCGGCATCGAGGGTCGCAGCGAGCGACTCAGCGATCTCGTAGACCGCCTCGTCTTTGCCGGTCGCGACGAGATGCACGTCGAACGGGGCCACAGCAGTGGGCCAGACGAGGCCGCGATCGTCGTGGTTCAGCTCGGCCAGCACCGCGAGAATGCGGGTGACACCAATGCCGTACGAACCCATTGTCACGGTGACGAGCTTGCCGTTCTCGTCGAGCACCTTGAGGCCGAGCGCCTCGGCGTACTTGCGACCGAGCTGAAAAACGTGGCCGATCTCCATGCCGCGCGCAAGCTCGACAGGGCCCGACCCGTCGGGGGCGGGATCGCCGGTGCGCACGTTCGCGATATCGGCAACGCCGTCACCCTCGAAATCACGGCCCGCGACGAGGTGCGCGACATGCTTCTCGTGCTCGTTCGCCCCAGTCACCCAAGCGGTGCCCGCGACAACACGCGGGTCGAGCAGGTAGCGAATGCCGGTCGAACCCTCGAGTCCGAGCACGGCGGCACCCGCGGCGCCAGGGCCGATGTAGCCCTTCACGAGACCCGGGTGCTTGGCGAAATCCTCGGCAGTCGCGGGCTCGACCTCGCAACCGCTGAACGCAACCTCGGCACGCTTCATGTCTGCGTCGCGATCGCCCGGAATCCCGACGACCACAAGCGAGCGCTCGCCCTCGTGCTCACCCGAGATCGGGGTCACGGCGAGGACGACGTTCTTCAGTGTGTCTGCGGCGGCCCACTCACGGCCGTCCTCGCGAGGCAGCACCGCGTTCGTGTGCGCAACGAGCGTCTCGATCGTGGGCGTGTTCGGCGAATCGAACACGAGCGCCGCAGGGAGCGCAGCGATCTCGTCTGCAGACAGCGCCTCGGGCACCGGGGTAGCGAATGCCTCGACGTTCGCCACAAACCCACCTGAAGAGCGCACAAAGGTGTCTTCACCGATCGCGATCGGCAGCAAGAACTCTTCGCTCTTCGAGCCGCCCATTGCGCCGGCGTCAGCCTTCACGATGACATATTCGAGGCCGAGACGCTTGAAGATGCGCTCGTACGCATCACGCTGCGCCTGGTAGCTCGCGTCGAGACCCTCGTCACTCACGTCGAACGAGTAGGCGTCCTTCATTGTGAACTCACGGCCGCGCAGCAGTCCCGCGCGAGGTCGAGCCTCGTCGCGGTACTTGTCTTGAATCTGGTAAATGCTCAGCGGCAGGTCTTTGTACGACGACACGATGTCTTTCACCATGAGCGTGAAGACTTCTTCGTGCGTCGGCGCGAGCAGGTAGTCGGCTCCGTGGCGATCTTGCAGACGGAACAGGTCGTCACCGTACTCTTCCCAACGCCCGGTCACCTCGTACGGCTCGCGGGGCAGCAGACCCGGAAAATGCACCTCGTGCGCGCCGGCAGCGTGCATCTCTTCGCGCACGATCTGTTCGATCTTCGCCTTCACCTTGAGACCGAGCGGCAGCCAGGCGAACACGCCCGGCGCCTGGCGCCTGATGTATCCGGCGCGCACGAGCAGCTTGTGGCTCGTGACCTCGGCGTCAGCCGGATCCTCGCGCAGGGTCTTCAGAAAGTAGTTCGAAAGTCGAGTCAGCACGGTTTCTATCGTAGTCGCCAGTGGGCAGAGCGAGGATCACCAAAGCGGCAAGAACCATAGGCTGGTGGGGTGACCCCCACCCTGCACCGATTGCGCTGGATCGCTGTATTTGCGATCCTCGCACTTGCTGCGGTGCTGCGCCTCTGGGCCCTCGATCGCCCAGACTCGCTCGTCTTCGATGAGCTCTACTACGTGCGCGATGCGGTGAGCCAGCTCGCGCACGGGTATCCGACGGCCTGGCCTGACGATGATCCCGCATTCGGCGGCGAGCGCGCACGCGCCTTTCTTGATACGCCCGCTGCGATCGCGCATCCTCCGCTTGGCAAGTGGTTGATCGGGCTCGGAGTTCTGCTGTTCGGCCCGGATAGCGGGTGGGGGTGGCGTTTCGCAGCCGCGGTTGCGGGGGTCGCGACGGTGGGCGTGACGATGCGCCTCGGCTGGGTGCTGAGTCGAAGCATGTGGGTGGCCTGTATCGCGGGGCTGTTGCTTGCGCTCGACGGCGTGCATGTCGTGCTCTCGCGGGTGTCGCTGCTCGACGGATTTCTCACGATGTTCGTCGCGCTCGGTGCCCTGTTTATTGCTCACGATTGGCTCGTGGCGGCTCGCTCACCTGGCAGGATTCTCTGGCGCAGGCCCTGGCTCGTGGCGGCCGCGCTCGCGTTTGGCGCTGCGGCGGCAGTGAAGTGGTCGGGGCTGTATCCGCTCGCCGCGTTTCTCGTGCTGCTCACACTCGGCGATCTGTTACGTCGTCTCGGCCTCGCGCGTTCGATTCGGGGCGAGGATCGCGCGACCCTTCACTGCCCGTCGGCCCGGGCGGCGGTTGCTCGCACGGCGGTTCAGGCGATCATCGCCGCGGCGATCGCGCTTCCGATCGCGTTCGCTGCCTATCTCTCGAGTTGGATCGGCTGGATCGTCACGCCCGGCGGGCAGAGCCGAAGCGCCGATACGCCGTGGTGGGCCTCGCTGTGGCAGTGGCACGTCGACTCGCTCGCGTGGCATTCGACACTGTCTGCGCCGCACCCCTACCAGTCGAGCCCGTGGAGCTGGCCGCTCGCGCTGCGCCCTACAGCGATGTACTCGGAGCGGTGGGATGGCTACGTCGCCACGATCTCGCCGATCCCGAATCCGGTCGTGACGTGGCTGGGTGTCGCCGCGTTGCTGCTGCTTTCGTGGGTCGTGCTACGAAGCGTGCTGCTGGCCGTGCGCGCTCGAAACCCTGCTCCGCTGCGCAACCGTAACGTCGCGATCAGCGCGTTTGTGGTGGTGGGCTACCTTTCTGGATGGCTTCCGTGGGTGTTGACGTTCTCACGGCCCGCGGTGTTTCAGTTCTACGCGGTCGTCATGACGCCGTTCGCGGCACTCGGCCTCGCTTTGGTGCTGGCCTCGTTTGCGTCACTCCCTCGGAAGAGCAGCCTGCTTCGAGGCGCAGGGATCCAGCTCAGCATGTGGCCGGAAGCCGTTCAGGGGCGCAGGATCTCGGTAGCGCTGGTGCTCGGAGCTGCTCTGCTGATGGCCGTGCTCTTCTGGCCGCTCTGGATCGGCATGCCCGTCTCGGGCTGGTTCTCACAGCTGCACCTGTGGCTGCCGGGGTGGGCGGCCTGACTCAGGGAAGCTAAAGCAGGCGCCTGCTGAGCGCCCATGCGGTGAGCTCGTGCCGGTTTGAAAGCTGAAGCTTGCGCAGCACGTTCGAGACGTGGGTTTCGACGGTTTTGACCGAGAGAAACAGCTCGGCGGCAACCTCTTTGTAGGCGTAGCCGCGCGCGATCATGCGCATGACCTCTTGCTCGCGCGCCGACAGGCGGTCAAGTTCGTCGTCGGTGGCTGCCGTTTCGCCGAGCCCGGCCCCGAAGGCATCAAGCACAAAACCCGCGAGACGCGGCGAGAACACCGCGTCGCCACCCTGCACCCGCTGCGCGGCGGCCGTCACTTCCGCTCCCGATGAGGCTTTGGTGAGATAGCCTCTCGCGCCGGCACGTATGACGCTCACGACGTCGTCGGCCGCGTCTGACACACTGAGCGCGAGAAAACGTACTGCCGCGAGACCGGCTGGTGCCTGGTCCGAGCGAGAGAGCGTCGCGGTTCGCCGAAGCACCTCGGCCCCGCCGCCGCCTTCGCCGCCAGGCAGGTGCACGTCGAGCAGCACTACGTCTGGCACCGTTGCCGCGATCACTTCGAGCGCCTCGTCGACCGTTGCTGCTTCGCCCACGACATCGAGCTGGGGGCCCAGTTCGGCTCGCAGCCCGGTGCGGAAGATCTGGTGATCATCGACGATGACCACCCGTATCGTTTCTGACGTCTCGCGCTGCCCGCCAACTGCTTCGTGGTCATTCATCGCTGGTCTCCTCTTGAGGTTGCAGGGGCAGCGAGAGCCGCACCGCGGTGCCCGTGCCGCCCGGGCCGGGCGCATACGTTGCCGAGCCGCCGGCGCGTTGCATGCGCCCAATAATCGATTCGCGCACGCCCATGCGTCCTTCTGGCAGGCGGTCGAGGTCGAGGCCCGGGCCTCGGTCGGTAATGTCGATCGAGACCTGTTCGGGCCGGGTCTCGACGTAGACAGTCACTTCCCCACCGGCGTGCCTCGCAGCATTCAGCATCGCCTCGCGGGCGGCCGCGACGATGGCCTCTGGCACCGCGCAGCGGGCGCCCACCGAGATCACCTCGAATCGCACCGCGTGTTCGGCTTCGAGAGCGGCGGCGTGCTGGCGCAGCTCGACTTCGAGTGCCTCTCGGTCGACGGGGGGAGCACCGTCGGCCGTACGAAACAGCCACTCACGCAGGTCGCGTTCTTGCCCACGGGCGAGCCGAGCGACCTCGCTGCCCGGTTCGGAGCGCTGCTGAATCGCCGCAAGCGTCTGCAGTACGGAGTCGTGCAAGTGGGCAGCGATCTCTGCGCGCTCGGCCTCGCGCGCTCGCGCCGAACGCTCGGCGATCAATTCTCGGTTGACGCGCAGCGCCCACGGGGCGAGGGCGAGCGCGACCCCCGCGAGCACCGCGACGGCGGCCCCCACCACGGTAAGCATGCTCGGTTGCTGCGCGGTCACGAAGAACATGAGCACGCCGACCGCGACAAGCGCGAGTGCACCGAGCACGCGCGGCAGCATGTTGCGTTCTGGGCGGTCGCGGTCGGCAATCTGCCACCAGGTCAGGCCGACGCCCACAAGCACCGCCATGCCGGGCAGCAGCACGTCGAGTCGCAGCTGCACGCCCAGTTGCACGAGCACCAGACCGAAACCCGCCACCAACAGGCAAGCGCCGAGCAAGAACTCGGCGATGGGCCAACGCCTTGCCCTGTCGATGAGCTGTTCAGTACCCAACGCAGCGGCGGCAGGGGCGGCAGCGGTAGGAGTCGCCGCGGCAGGGCCTGCTGCCGCGCCAGGAGTCGCGACTGGCGGCATCTCCCCAGCAGCAGCCGTCGCCGGCTGTGTGAGCACCCGCCGCATCGGGGCGACCTGACCCTCGCCTTCAACCGGCGCGAGCACCCAGAGCCAGATGTAGAACAGTGCTCCGGCTCCGCCAAGAAGCGCGAATATCGCCATGCCGACGCGCACCCACTTCACCGGAAGCCCGAGGTGTGACGCCAAGCCACCGCAGACGCCGGCGACCAGACGGTCGTCGCGGCTGCGCGTGAGGGCGGGCGTGGGGCTTGTCATGATTCCATCCAACCACCCGGCCCTCACTTTCTCGCGACTCAGGGGTCACATTCAGGGTCGGGTCAGGGTGAACCCCGATAGCGCGGGCCTCCCCCCGCGCGGCAGACTCAAAGCATGAACGATACGACTCCCCCTCCCGGCACTCCCGGAGCTCCCAGCGACCCGGGCACTCAAGGCCCGCACGACCGCTCCGAACCTTTCTCGTTCGAGCGCACCTCGGGCAAGTTCTTCTCGTGGAATCGCGGTCTCGGCATCGAGCGCAGCAGCGATCGCTGGTTCGCAGGTGTGGCCGGCGGAATCGCAGCGAAGGCGGGCATCGACCCTCTGATCGTACGAGGCATCTTCGTGGTGCTCGCGGTGCTCGGTGGGCCCGGCATTCTGCTGTACCTCGCCGCTTGGCTGCTGCTTCCCGATCACACGGGACGCATTCACTTGGAGGATCTGTTCCGGGGGCGAGCCTCGGCCGGGGCGATAGTCACCGCTGTCGTGCTCGGCGCGATCCTCTTCGTTCCGGCAGTTGTGTGGGTCTTCCGCACCTTATTCCTCGGCCCATGGGGTTGGGACACGTGGGGCATCGTGCCCGAGTGGGTGCAGGTGACGTTCGGAGTCATCTGGTCGGCCCTCGTGATACCCGGCCTGATCGTGTGGTTGATCATCTGGCTGACCGGGCGTTCTCGCGAAGGGTCGCAGGGCACCAGCAGGGCGCAGGCGGCGAGCGCAGCTCCGGGCGCGAGTAGCGCGAAGCCCGCCGACGCCGACGCCGATGCCGACGCGAAAAGCTACACCAATCGCGCACACGACTTCGCTGACCGCACCGAAGAGCGTGCGACCACTTGGGCACAGAATTTTGAGCAGAAGGCTGAGGCCTGGGGGCAACGCGTCGAAGAGAAGTCGAAAGAGTGGGATCGACGCGGTCGCGAATACCATGCGGCCCGCCGACTGGGTGCCGCGCATACCGTGCTGACTCTCGCCCTCACCTTGCTCGCGGCGAGCGCGGCGGCTGGTATCGCCCTCGCAAACGAGGCCGGTGGCATGGTCGTGCTGACTGCGGGGCTGGTCGCGGGAGTCTCGGTGCTCGCCATCTCGCTCATCATCGCGGGAATTCGCGGCCGAGACAGCGGCTGGATCGGCTTTCTCTCGTTCTGCGGCGTCGTGGCCCTGTTCTTCGCGCCATTCAGCACCGTGCTTCCGGGCCAAACCGACGTCGTTCCGTTCGGCAACTCGATCGTGCGACCAGACAATATCGGCGACGACCAGGCAATCGTCTCGATCGCTGGCAACGCCACCGTTGACCTGTCTGATCTCGGTCACGATGCACTGCCCCGCAGCATCGACGTGTGGCTGCTCGGCGGCAATGCCACGGTGCGCATGCCCGAGTCGACCCGAACCCGCGTGCAAGTGAGCCTCATGGCGGGCACCATCAGGGATCAGCGCGTGTCGAACGATGAACGTCGCCAGGGCGGCATTCTGCTCTCTCGCTTGTTCGAGCAGCGAGCGACCGGCCTCGACGATTCAGACGTTGTCACGGTGCGAATTCGCGTGCTCGGTGGCACCGTGGACATCGAGAACGGCAACGGCGCGAGCTCGCAGTCGGGCGAGGATCGCACGAACGAGATCGAACAGCTGAAAGAGCGCATCGCAGAGTTGGAGCAGGCACGATGACCACGAACGAAGACCACACGGCGGCCGCGATCCCGGCACCGGATGTCACCGAAGCAACCACGCCATTCGAGGTGGCAACTGAGACGGCTCAGCCTGCCGAAGCCACAAAGACAAACGATGTCACCGATCCAACCGAGGCCTCTGAAGCTGCCGAAGCACCCCGACCGGAGCCTGTTGCAGAGCCCTCCACGATGCCTGCGGCAAGCTCCTCTGGTTCGACCGAACAGCCCGGCACCCAGCTTCGACCGCGCACCGGCACGATCGTCTGGGGAGTGCTGGTGCTGGCCTTCTGCGCGTTCACTTCGTTCCAAACGGTTGCGCCCAATCGAGTTGACGGCACGACGTTCGTGATCGCCGCAATGATCGGAATCGGTCTCCTGCTACTCGCAGTGGGCACCGCAGTCGTTGTGCGCTCAGCCCGCCAGCGACGCTAGACCGCCGAGCGAATCCAGCGCAGCGGCACGTCGATGAACACTCGCGTGCCGCCCCGCGCGTCGGGGCCCCAGGTGATCGAACCGCCGAGTTCGCCCTCAACGAGCGTGCGCACGATCTGTGTGCCGAGCCCGTCGCCAACCGTGCCGCCGGGCAGCCCGGTTCCGGTATCGACTACTTCAACTGCAAGCCGCGTCTCGTTGCGTTCGGCCGTAATGATGACCTCGCCCTCACGACCAGCCAATCCATGCTCAACGGCGTTCGTCACGATCTCGGTCAGCGCAAGCGCGAGCGGGGTCGCGTACTCGCTCGGCAGTTCACCGAAGCGGCCCTGCTTGTGCGGGTGCACGGTCGTGCCGTGTAGGCTCGCGACCTCGGCGGCGAGGCCGAGCACCCGATCGAAGACCACGTCGAAGTCGACGATCTGCGAGAGGCCGGTCGAGAGCGTGTCGTGCACCACTGCGATCGCGGCGACGCGTCGCATCGCCTGGCCGAGCACCTCTTTCGCTTCCTCACTCCGCGCACGCCTCGCCTGCACCCGCAGCAACGACGCGACGGTCTGCAGGTTGTTCTTCACGCGGTGGTGAATCTCTCGAATCGTCGCGTCTTTGGTGATGAGCTCTTGCTCCTGCTGGCGCAGCCCGGTCACGTCTCTCGTGAGCACAATGCCACCGACGCGCTCCTCGTCACGAATCACCGGAATCGCGCGCAGCGTGACCACTCGCCCGTTGATCTCGACGTCTGCACGCTTCGGCACACGCCCCTGCGCGATGAGCGGCAGCGACTCGTTCGTGTCGAACTGCCCCTTCACCAACTCGGCAATGACCTCAGAGAAGTTCTCGCCCTCGAGCTCATCGCGATAGCCAAGCAGCGTGAACGCCGACTGCGTGTTCGGGCTCGCAAACGTCACCACTCCATCGGTGTTCACGCGCACGAGGCCGTCTGAGGCGCGGGGTGCCCCGCGCTCGCGACCGCGCGTGCTGCCAGGCGACGGGAACAGACCCTGCTGGATCATCGAGAACACGTCGTCGGCAACCTCGCGAAATGCCTTGCCGATGTGGGTCGCGTACTGCGGGTCTGAGGGGCTCGTATGCACCGTCAAGACCGCAAACGGTTCGGTTGGCGTGCCGATAGTGGTGATGACACCCGTGTCAGTATTGCGCGCGGTCTCGGTCGATCCCATACCCCCCTCGTCACGCATGCTCACAGAAAACGCGGTGAGCTTCATTGCGGTCTCTTCATACCAGACCGGGGCCCGCGACGAGGCTGGCTTTCGCGTCGTCATGGTCTCATCAACGACCTCGCGCCAATCGTCGCGAATGAAGTCCCCGATGATGTCTCGGTAGAAGAGCGTGACCGAGCCCGCAGGGCGGCTGTGCGCCACCGCGATGTAGGTCGAGTCTTTCGTGGGAACCCAGAGCACAACATCGCCGAGAGCGAGGTCGGCGAGCAGAGGCCAGTCCAGAGTGAGCAGCTCGAGCCAGTCGAGTTGCTCGTCGTTCAGACCCGAATATTTGCTTGCGAGGTTTCGAAGGGTAGACACGCTTTCAGCATAGAGGGCAACGAGGCGAGGATCTCACGTACCGTGCGGCTCGTCACTCGGGCGAACAGGCACAGCGTGTGTAATCCCTGAGCGAAATATCAACTTGACCTGGCGCAGTCTCGACAAAGTATGGTGTGCTTCACAATAAAAATACGACGGGTGTATGGGGGACTTGCTCGCGTCGGCACTACGCAGGAGGCCCCCATGCATGCGACCAACGACGACCACGCGCTCAGCTACGACTCGGCACTTACGATTCCCGACCCGCAGGCACGATTTGTTCGATTGCTCGCCGCGCATGCCTTTGAAGCGGTCGAGGGCACTCGCAGCATCGCGCAGCTCGGAGGTGCGCTCTCGGTCGGCGCCGCGAGACAACTCGCTCTGCAACGCAATGCTGTGCGCGAGCGAAACGCGGTGTATCGCGACCCCCGGCAGTGCACCGCCAGCCCTGGAAGGATGCAGCTCTGCCGCGTGCTGCCCGGTGTCGCAGAAGCCTCGGTGGTCGTGCACACCGAGCGCCGCGCCCACGCGGTGGCGTTGCGGCTCGAGTGGGTGCATTCCCGATGGCGAGCAAGCGAGGTGCATGTGATGTAGCGGGGTCGCCTCTGCCACCCTACGAACTTCAGTGCTCATGCGAACGCAGACGAAAGCGAGGCTGCCCTTCGAGCTTCGAAGGGCAGCCTCGCTTAATTCAACGCTCTCGGTGGCCCGAGAAGTGCTGAGACTTAGAACGCGGGCGAAACGTCGCCACCCGGCCAGGTCTTCTCGATGAAAGCCTTGGTCTCTGGCGAGGTGAGCAGTTCGTCGAGCTTGAGCAGGCGAGGATCGTTCTGGTCTTCGCTGCGCACGGTCAAGAAGTTGGCGTAGATGTTACCCTCGAGCGGCTCAACGATCAGGGCGTCCTTCAGCGTGAAGCCCGCATCGAGAAAGTAGTTGCCGTTCAAAATGCCGAGATCGACATCGGCGAGTGCACGGGCCTGCGCTGCCGGATCTGCCTCGATGAAGTCGAAGCCGCGCGGGTTGTACTTCTTGTCGCCCTCGATTGCGAGCACGCTGAGCTCGCCGTCCTTCGGCAGCTCCACGAGGCCCTCTTGAGCGAGCAGGTTCAGTGCGCGCTCCTGGTTCGAGGCGTCGTTCGTGACGCTGATCTTCGCGCCATCTGGCAGATCAGCGAGGTCGTCGTACTTCTCAGAGAACGCGGCGTAGGGCTCGACGTGTACATCGCTGAGCGCGGCGATGTCGTAGCCGAATTCCTCGACCTGCGCGTCGAAATACGGGCGGTGCTGGAAGTAATTCGCGTCGACCTCACCCTCGGCAAGCCAGCGGTTGCCCAGCGGGTAGTCGCTGAACGGCTTGATCTCGAAGTTGATGCCTGCTTCTTCGGCGAGGTTCTCCTTGACGAACTGCAGAATGTCAACGTGCGGTACCTCGGTGGCGGCCACGGTGAAGGTGTCACCGAGCTTCACCTCTGCCTTGTCGTCCGCGGCGGGAGCGTTCGCTGCGCCGCAGGCCGCGAGGCTAAGTGCGAGCACGGCGGACGCGCCTGCTCCGAGAATCTGAAGTGCGCGCTTCGAGCGTGAAACTGACATGGGTGTCTCCTGTGTGGTGGTGTGAGGCGCACAAAAGCGCCTCGAGCGAACAATTAAGAACTACATATGGGGTAGGCGCGAACCTACTGCTGGGGTGCTGCGCCGACGCGAGATACGTCAGCGTGCAGCATCTCGTCCCGTCGTGAGACCAGCGCAAGTGTCATCATCACGCTCCCCTCTTCTTCGCGGCCTGACCTGAGGCCGTCGAACGATGGTCGAGGCCGCGGGCGACCCTGTCGCCGATGAGCTGGAAGATCTGCACGATGACGATGAGCAGAATAGTTGCGACGATGAGCACCGGCAGATCAAACCGCTTGTAGCCGTAGGCGTCTGCGAGATAGCCAAGCCCACCGCCGCCGACCAGGCCCGCCATCGCAGAGTAGCCGACGAGGGTAATCGCCGTCGTGGTGACGGCCGATACGATGCTGGGCAGCGCCTCGGGCAGCAGCGTCTTGACGATGGTCTGCGAGTCGGTCGCGCCGCACACGATCGATGCCTCGATCTTGCCCGCAGACACTTCTCGCAGCGCCGATTCAACGAGTCGAGCGAGAAACGGGATCGCCCCGATCGCAAGCGGCACCACCGAGGCTGTGGCCCCGAGTGTCGTGCCCACCACGAACCTCGTCACAGGCAGCAGCAGCACCATGAGAATCACGAAGGGCAGTGAACGCACAACGTTGACGATTGTGCCAACCACCTGGTTCGCAGCCGAACTCGGGCGCAGCCCGGTCGGGCCGCTGTTCCACAGGTACACGCCAAGCGGCACGCCGAAGATAATCGAGACGACGAGCGCCAAGAGCACCATGTAGATGGTCTCGCCGGTCGCAGCCGGCACTGCCTGGGTGATCACGGGGTTCGCGAACAGCTCGTCGAAGAATCCCGCCACTCGAATCGGGGTCGCGCTCATGCCGCACCACCCTCTTCAACAGTGAAACCGTTCACGCGCAGCCACTCGGCAGCCCGGTTGCGATCCTCTTCGCTTTCGAAGCCAAGGGTCGCGCTCAACACGTGCACGTCACCGATCGCGTGCGCGCCGCCAGAGCAGAGACGCACATCGATGCCGAGTTCGCGAGTGAGGCGAGAGATGAAAGGGATCGCAGCCACTTCGTGCCCGCCGCTCACCCGAAGTTCAGCTTCGCCGCGTGCATCTTCGACGCCGATATCGCTGAGCAGGGGGGAATGCTGATGTGCCGCGACCTCTTCAACCGATCCGCTGTCGACGATTCTGCCGCCCTCGAGCACGGCGACCCGGTCAGCGATGCGACGCACGACACCCAGGTCGTGGGTGATGATGAGAATCGTAACCTGCAGCTCATCGCGCAGCTTGACCAGCAGCTCGAGCAGATCGTCGGTGGTACTGGGATCGAGTGCGCTCGTGGGCTCGTCGCAGAGCAATACATCAGGGCTCGCAGCCAGCGCACGGGCGATGCCGACGCGCTGTGCCTGACCACCCGAAAGCTGCGACGGAAAACTGTTCTGTCGGTCGCCGAGGCCCACAAGCTGCAGCAGCTCCTCGGCACGCTTGGCGCGATCCGCCTTGTTCCAGCCAGCGACCTCGAGTGGATACTCGACGTTCTTCTTCGCCGTGCGATTGTCGAGCAGGTTCGCGTGCTGAAACACCTGCCCGATCGCGCGACGGGCCTGGCGCAACTCGCCGGCGGCGAGGTCGGTGACGACCCGACCACCAACGATGATCTTGCCGCTGCTCGGCTGCTCGAGTAGCGTGAGGCAGCGCACGAGGGTCGACTTGCCCGCACCGCTCTGACCGACAACAGCGAGAATCTCGCCGCGCTCGACCGTGAGATTCACGTCGTCGAGGGCACGCACCTCATTCGGTGCCGCGCCAAAGACTTTGACGAGGTTCTCTACTTGAATCACCTGAATATGATGTCAGGGCAAGCGTCGCGAGCGCGAAATGGCTGTCATACTCCGAAATGTTCGGTCATCGTCACCGCAGATTCACGCTTTGCGGGTCACAGACCGTCGCTCAGCAGCGGCTTGCTTGCATTTCATGACCCCCAAACCGTGTAGCTCCGGTTAGGGGCGTCCGCATCGCAGAACGCCTACGCGTGTTCGCCTGAGCGTTCAGCGCGCAGCTTCGAGATCTCGTAGAGCGTGACGCTCGCCGCGATGCCCGCGTTCAACGACTCGGTCGCAGCAGAGATCGGAATCGAGACCACCGCATCGCAGTTCTCGGTCACCAGGCGCGAGAGGCCCTTGCCCTCGCTACCAACAACCAGCACCACGGGGCGGTCGGCGAGCTCGAGCCCCGGCAGCTGCACGTCGCCGCCACCGTCGAGACCGATCACGAAGAGGCCGCGCTCTTTGAGCGCCTTGATGGTCTGCGTCAGGTTCGATGCCATCGCGACGGGCACGCGCGCTGCGGCGCCGGCCGAAGTCTTCCACGCAGCCGAGTTCACGCCAACCGAGCGTCGCTGCGGCACGATGACGCCCTGACCACCGAACGCGGCGACCGAGCGAATGATCGCGCCGAGGTTGCGCGGGTCGGTCACGCCGTCGAGCGCGACGAGCAGCGGCTGCTGACCGCGCTTCTCGAGCTCATCGAGCATTTCGAGCGGATGCGCGTATTCGTAGGCCGGCACTTTGAGCACAACGCCCTGGTGCACGGTATCACGAGAGGTCATGCGATCGAGCTCTTGGCGCATCACCTCGAGCACCGGCACGTTGCGACCGACGGCGAGACCGAGAATCTCGCGCATGCGATCATCCATCTCGACCTTTGCGGCGATGTAGAGCGTGGTCGCGGGAATCTTGGTGCGCAACGCCTCGAGCACCGCGTTGCGCCCGGTTACGAGCTCGGTGTCGTCGCTCTTCTTGCGAGGAGCGCGCTTCACTTCGTCTTTGCCGCCGCCGTGGCGCTTGCGGGCAGCCTCGAGGCGCTCTTTCGCCAGCTTGGCTTTGCCGGCCGGGTGGTAGGGGCGATCCTCTGCCTTCGGCGTCGGCTTTCGACCCTCGAGCGCCTGACGGCCCTGGCCGCCCGACCCTACGGCTTTACCACGGCTCTTCTTGCGCACGGCCCCGCCGCGCGTACTCTTGCTGTTCATGTCAGGCTCCAACGAGTCTCGTGTGGTGAATCTTCGAGTGCGATGCCGGCATCGATGAGCCGATCGCGAATCGCATCGCTCGCCGCGAAGTCTTTGTTCGCGCGAGCCTCTCGCCGGTCGGCGAGCATTCCGTCTACAAGAGTAGCGAGTGCTTGCTGTTCGCGCGCTGAGCCGGTCTCAGCGCCATCCCGCCAAGTCGTGTCGCGAGGATCAAGGCCCAGCACGTCGAGCATCGCGACCACCTCGGCCGCGCGCTCGGCGACGGCCTGCGCGTTACCCTCATCGATGGCGATATTTCCGGCGCGAACTGCCCCGTGCAGCGCGGCGAGCGCCTGCGGCATGGCGAAGTCGTCGAGCAGCGCTTCTGCAAATGCACTCGGCACCTCACCATGGGTGGCGCTGCCCCGCATGGGCTCGGGAAGTGCGTTCGGCGCGAACGACGCCGCACGATCGAGAAAGCCTTCGATGCGCGAGAACGCCGCAGCGGCTTCTTCGAGCGAAGACTCAGAGAACTCGAGCACCGAGCGGTAGTGCGCAGAGCCCAAGAAGTAGCGCAGCACGATCGGCCGCGCTGCCGCGAGCAGGTCGTGCGCGAACAGCGAGTTGCCGAGCGACTTCGACATCTTCTGCCCGCCAGTGTTCACCATGCCGTTGTGAATCCAGTACTTCGCGAAGCCGTGCCCTGCTGCTGCCGACTGCGCCAGCTCGTTCTCGTGGTGCGGAAAGCGCAGGTCGAGGCCGCCGCCGTGAATGTCGAACTGCTCGCCGAGGTAGCGCGTCGCCATGGCCGAGCATTCGATGTGCCAGCCCGGGCGGCCCCTGCCCCAGGGCGAGGGCCACGCGGCGCTCTCGGGCTCGTGCTCGCGATAGGCCTTCCAGAGCGCGAAGTCACGGGCGTCGCGCTTGCCTGCAGCAGTCGCAGGATCGCTGTCTGCGGCGTCTTCCATCTGCTCGCGGCGCTGCCTGGTGAGCGCGCCGTACTCGGGCCAGCTCGCGGTGTCGAAGTACACGCTCGCGGTGCCGTCGAGCGCCTGATAAGCGTGGCCGCGCTCGATGAGCAACTCGATCAGCGCTACCATCTCGGCGACGTTCGCGGTCGCTCGTGGCTCGTAGACCGGGGCGAGCACGCCGAGCGCGTCATAGGCCGCGGTGAAGTCTCGCTCGACTCGGTAAGCGAGCGCCCACCACTGCTCGCTGCCACCAGCATCTTGCGCGATCCTCGCGTTCTCAAGAATCTTGTCGTCGATATCAGTGACGTTACGAACCAAGGTGACCCGGTGACCCGTCGCGGCGAACCAACGCCGAATCTGGTCGTAGGCGAGCGCGCTGCGCAGGTGACCGATGTGCGGCGCCGACTGCACGGTCGGGCCGCATACGTAAATGCCCACTTCGCCGCGAACGATCGGGTCGAAGTCGACGACGGCCTGCTGCCGCGAGTCGTAGATGCGTTGTTTCACGGTATAAGCCTAGGGGGCGAAAGGCCCCGCCGCGACTGTGTGACGGGCAGGCGGGCGATCCTCGTATCTGCTTCGTAGGACATCGCGGTGAACGTCACAGAAGCGTGCGAGCGTCACCCAAGAATACTGTAAGTTCAGGTGACGCTCGCACGCTTCTGTGACGCTCGGCGATGCAAGTAAGGCAGGAGCTACTGCAGCTCGCCGTTCAAGAAGAAGTTCATCTGCTTGGTGATGTCGACCGCGTGATCGCCGAAGCGCTCGTGGTAGCGGCTCGCGAGCGTCGCATCGACGACTCCGGTGGGGCCGTCGACCTGCACCTTCTGGCTCAGCACCTTCTCAAAGACCTTCGCGTGCAGCTCGTCGAGATCATCGTCGAGGTCACGAATCTTGTCGATCACCTTGGCGTCTTGATCGCGAAGCAGCGCCACGAGCAGACTGGCCATCTTCACGTCGACCGCGCCCATCTTTGCGAAGGTCTTGCGCAGGCCCTCGGGGATGGCGCTCTCTGGATAGCGGTAGCGCGCCAGCTGCGCAATGTGCTGGGCGAGGTCTGCCATGCGCTCGAGCGATGCGCTCATGCGCAGCGCACCCACCATGAGGCGAAGGTCGCTCGCGACCGGCTGCTGGCGGGCGAGAATGTCGATGGTCTGCTCGTCGAGCTCGCTCGCGAGCTGGTCTACCTGCTCGCCGTTGTCGAGCACCTGCTCGGCGAGTGCAACGTCGCTCGAACCGAACGCGGTGGTCGCCTGCTGAATCGCGGTCTCGACGAGTTCGGCAATCTGCACCAGGCGATCCTGCACCTCGCGCAGCTCCTGCTGAAAGACTTCACGCATTCCTTTGGTTCCTGTTCTTACGGCGTTCGTTCGATGACGATGATACGTCTGGGCGGTCGGCTGCGGCGCGAACTCACTGCGAAGCGCACGCATGCTCTCGCTCAATTCTCACCCCATCTCGTGAACACTGCCTCGCTGCAAGGTGAACAGCAGCTGAACTCCGTGAAGCGCGGGCGAGGTCATCATTACGATGGTGACTATGACTCCGACGCTACTCGTCTTGGCCTCAGTCGGGCTAGGCCTCGTCGCTGGTTCACTTGCAACCGCAGTGGTGTTTGGCGCACGTTCACTCGGCCGCAAACGAGCGGCCTCGATGCGGCCCGAGTTGCCACCGGCCGCGATCGAGATGCTGCACGCGCTCGACCGTTTCGCGGTGATCCTCGATGCATCGCTCTCGCCGGTCTATGCGAATCCCGCAGCGCGCGACGATAGCCGCATCACCGGGGAACAACTGCGCGAGCCCGAGTTTCTGCGCCGCTCCCGCCAGGTGATGTCTACCGGAGTGACCGATGTGATCGCCCCCGAAGAGGGCAGCACCATTCGCCTGCAGATCGTGCGCCTGCAGCGTCGGTTTCTCGTGGTCTTCGCCGACGATCTCGGTGAGGAGCAGCGTGTGAACGCGATGCGTCGCGACTTCATCGCGAACGTCAGCCACGAGCTGAAGACCCCGATCGCGGCGATCAGCTTGCTGTCAGAAGCGGTGCTCGAGGCGGCCGACGAGCCCGAGATCGTTCGCAATTTCGCGAAGAAACTGCGCAAGGAGTCGCGCCGGCTCGGAGATCTCTCGCGGGACATCATTCAGCTCTCTGAGGCACAAACCACACTGCAGCCAGAGGATCGCGAGCCTGTGGCGCTTCGCGCGGTCGTGCGCACCGAGGTCGAGGCGCATCAAGATTTTGCGACACAGCAGGGCATCAATATTGTGCTCGAAGAGGATCCCGCACTGACCCGCGAGCTTGTGACCCTCGGGCGGCCCTCGTCGATCGGCACGGTGATCGCTAACCTGCTGACCAACGCGATCAGGCACTCCCCCGAGGGCGCCTCAGTCGGAGTCGGAATCGCCGTTGAGGGGTCCGATTGCCGCATCACCGTGACGGACCAGGGTGAGGGCATCGCCGCAGAGCACCTGCCCCGCATCTTCGAACGCTTCTACCGTGTCGATACGGCCCGCAGTCGCGATGGTGGCGGCACCGGCCTCGGTCTCTCGATTGCGCGCCACACCATGCGCGCGCACGGCGGCGACATCACCGTGTGGTCGCAGCCCGGCGTTGGTTCAAGTTTTACCCTCGCCTTTCCCATTGTTGAAGAGAAGTCACCCGCGAAGAGCCGCAAGCGCGCAAAACGCTCGGCCCGCAACAAGCAGGGCGATGATCCTCGCCCAAAGAAGGAGCGCAGCTCGTGAACTCACGCATCCTGCTCGTCGAAGACGAAACCTCGATCTCTGAACCCCTCGCGTTTCTGCTCGAACGCGAAGGCTACCGCGTGCAGATCGTCGCCGACGGCGCCGAGGCTGCGCGCGTCTTTCCCGAATCGAATGCAGATCTCGTGCTGCTCGATCTCATGTTGCCGGGGCTTCCCGGTACCGAGGTGTGCCGCAGCATTCGCGCGAAATCGCAGATTCCGATCATTATGCTGACCGCAAAAGACAGCGAGATCGACATCGTGGTGGGTCTCGAGCTCGGAGCGGACGACTACATCACGAAGCCGTACTCGACTCGCGAGTTGCTCGCTCGCGTGCGTGCCGCGCTGCGCCGCTCCGAGCTCGCCGCTCCCGAAGAAGAGAGCTTCGACGAAGAGGGCGTGCTCGACGAGCTCGGCGTGCGCCTCGACACCGAACGCCACACTGTCTCGGTGCAGGGCGAAGAGGTTGCGATGCCGCTGCGCGAGTTCGAGCTGCTCGAACTGCTGATGCGCCACTCAGGTCGAGTGCTGACTCGCGGTCAGTTGATCGACCGAGTCTGGGGCAGCGACTACTACGGCGACACCAAGACGCTCGACGTGCACATCAAGCGCATTCGATCGCGCATTGAGCAGGATCCCAAGGAGCCGAAGATCGTGACGACCGTGCGGGGTGTTGGCTACAGGTTCGGATAGGTGTCCCGCGCGCGACACGGGTCGAGTCGCTATGCGGCTTCGGCAAGGCCGAGTGGTAGCGGCTCTTTAAGCATCTTCCGTTTTGCCACAAGCCCGCAGTAGCCTTGCAACCATGTCAACGATTCGACAGGTGCAGGTCACATTCGACTGCGAGAACCCGCGCAGGGTCGCCGAGTTCTGGAAGGTGGTGCTCGGGTATGAAGACCCGCCAGTGCCGCCTGGGTTCGGTTCATGGGAGGCTCTCGACGCGACGCTTCCCGAAGAGGATCAGGGGTCGCGCTGGGCCTGTCAAGACCCGTCAGGGGTGGGGCCGCGTTTGTTCTTTCAGCGGGTGCCCGAACAGAAGATCGTCAAGAACCGGGTGCACCTCGACGTGCGCGTCGGGCTGGGGCTCCGGGGTTCAGAACGCCTCGAGGCGCTCGAAACCGAGGCGGCGCGCCTCGAGCAGCACGGTGCGACGCGCCTCTACCTGCTCGAGGCCGACGGTGTAAACGAGTCGTGCCTCGTCATGCAAGATATCGAGGGCAATGAGTTCTGCCTCGACTGAGCGTGACGCTTGCACGAGAAAAGCGCCGTGAGTTCGTACGAACCAACTCTAGATATGCGAAACGCCCCGGTAATACCCCGGGGCGTTTCGCATATTGCAGCGGCGACGGCCGCGGAGCAGTGTTACTGGGCTGCAGGAGCCTCGGTCGCTGCGGGACTCTCTGTCGCCGGAGTCGTCTCAGCAGCCTGCTCGCCGTCTTTCTCTGCCTGCTGCTCAAGCTTGCGCAGCTGCGACTTCGAGAGCACGTACTGCTGGTACTCGGCTAGCGTGCCGTCGAGCACGGGCACCATGTACTTCGCTTCGCCGCCACCCGCAACCTCGAAGTAGGCCTCGACGGTATCGCCCGCCTGAAGATCAGAGATCGACACAAGCTGCGGAGCAGTTTCGCCCTCGGGGTTGCCAAACGAGGTCGAGCCGGGAGCCAGGTTGAAGTCAGCGCTGGCCTCGCTCGATCCCTTCACGAAGGTAATGCGCACGATGGCATCTTCGGAGGTGTTGTTCACGCCGGTGAAGACGACGTTGAAGTTTTCGCCAGTAGCGTCAGCAACCAGCAGCAGGTTGCGCACGGCGATGTTCTCGATGTTGACATCGACGCCGTCACTCGGAGCGTAGGGCGTAGTGGTTCCCTGCGGTGCGATCAGGCTGCAGCCCGTAGCGCCCAGGGCGAGTGCCGCCGCGAGAACGAGAGACGAGGCGATCCGACGAGTCTTCAAGGTGTGTCCTTTGATTTATTGGGCGGCACAAATCGGCCTGGCGGTTACATCAGACAGTTGAAATCATACTATCGGCCGAGCGGGCATGGCTTCATCTAAGGGTGGCCTAAGTGGCGGCGCGGCGTGTGGTATTCTAGAGGCTTAGCTGATAAAGGAGCCACTCGATGCAGTTTGAGGTCGGAGAGACCGTCGTTTACCCCCACCACGGCGCAGCGAAGATCATCGAGGTGAAGAAGCGCAAGCTCGGCGGCGAAGAGAAGCTCTTTCTCAAGTTGCAGGTCAACCAGGGCGACCTGACAATTGAGGTTCCCGCAGAGAACTGCGACCTCGTCGGCGTGCGCGACGTCATCGACCAAGAGGGTCTTGAGCAGGTGTTCGAGGTGCTGCGCGCCCCGTTCACCGAAGAGCCGACCAACTGGTCACGCCGTTACAAGGCGAACCTTGAGAAACTCGCCTCGGGCGACGTGATCAAGGTGAGCGAGGTCGTTCGCGACCTGTGGCGCCGCGACCAAGAGGTCAAATCGCTGTCTGCCGGCGAGAAGCGCATGCTCGCCAAGGCACGTCAGATTCTCGTGTCCGAGCTCGCGCTCGCCGAGAAGACTGACGAGGGCAAAGCTTCTGAGCTGCTCGACGAGGTGCTCGCCTCGTAAGCGGTTTTTGCCGCAAGAACTATGGATCGCCCCTTGAGAAATCGAGGGGCGATCCTTTTCTGTGCGGCGAAGCAGCGATGCCCGCACGGTAGGCTTACAGCATGACGAACACCCTGATCCTGCTTCGCCACGGGCAGAGCGAGTGGAACGAAAAGAATCTCTTTACCGGCTGGGTCGATGTTCGACTCACCGAGAAGGGTCGCGGCGAAGCTGCGAACGCGGGCAAGCTGCTCTCTGAAGCCGGCCTGCTGCCCGACGTACTGCACACCTCGCTGCTGAGCCGAGCGATTCAGACCGCGAACCTCGCGCTCGAGAGCGCCGACCGCATGTGGATCCCGGTGCGACGCTCATGGCGTCTGAACGAGCGCCACTACGGCGCGCTGCAGGGCCTCGACAAGAGCGAGACCCTCGAGAAGTACGGCGAAGACCAGTTCATGGAATGGCGTCGCTCGTTCGATACTCCCCCGCCCGTGCTCGACGATTCGAGTGAGTGGTCGCAGGCGAATGACCCCCGCTACGCAGATATCGACGGCGAACGACCTCGCACCGAGTGCTTGAAAGACGTCATCGACCGCCTGCTGCCCTACTGGAGCGATTCGGTGCTGCCCGACCTGAACTCGGGCAAGACCGTGCTCATCACAGCACACGGCAACTCGCTGCGCGCGCTCGTCAAGCACCTCGACGGCATCAGCGACGACGACATCGCCGGCCTGAACATTCCGACAGGCATGCCTCTCGTCTACGACATCGACGAGGCCGGCACGGCTACCGGCCCAGGCCGCTATCTCGACCCCGAGGCGGCAGCGGCAGGCGCAGCAGCAGTCGCAGCGCAGGGCAAGCACTAGCAGTAGCATTCATAGCGCCTAAGGGGCCGGTCACCTATTTCTGGGTGGCCGGCTCTTTGCGTGTTCACCCTGCGGTGCACGTCCGCCCTGCCGATCACTTTCGCAGGGCCGCATCGTTTGCGGGTCACAGATGTTCTCGCATTCGCACCAAAACTACATTTCGTGACCCGCAAACACGGGCCCGAATGTGGTTCGCGCAAAAAGGTATCGTCGCTAACCGCTACAGGCGCTTCAGGCGCGGGATCTCGCGCGTGCGCCCCGCATCAGAGGGCACAATCACCTCTTGCGAGGCGGCGATCTTCTCACCGTCTGAAAGTGCGACCTCGAGCAGAGCGTCTTCTGCCACCGAGCGCTTCAAAAGCACGAGAGCGATCGCGCCCCACTCGTAGTGCAGCGCGGAGCGCGTGATGCGCCCCACCGGGCGCGCGTCGGGCTCTGCGCCCGCGACGTGCACCAGTGCCCCGACCTCGGGCAGCTGGCCGCCCGAACCATCGAGATGCAGCAGCGCGAGGCGCCGCGGCGGGTGCCCAAGGTTGTGCACCTTCGCAACAGTCTCTTGGCCGCGGTAGCAGCCCTTGGTCAGATGCACCGCGGTGCGCAGCCAGTCGAACTCGTGCGGAATCGCACGCTCGTCGACCTCTGCTCGCAGGCTCGGTCGCCAGGCGCGCACCTCGAGTGCGTCGAGCGCCATCATGCCCGCGGCCTGCACTTCGCCAACCGAAACGAGGGCCGTGACAGCGGGAAGATCCTCGCGCCGAAACACGAACTGCACCGCCGACCAATCGGCGCCCGCGTGATCACCGCGCGCGTACTGCACGCCGCCTCGCTGCACATTCGCCCACGGATCAGCCCACTCGATGACCGCGAGGTTCAGGGCCCGCAGCGCGCCGAGTGCACGGCCGCCGTCGAAGGCCGCCACCGCAGCGTATTCATCGCTCACGTCGGCAACCTCGACGCGCAGCGCAAAGCGCATGCGATTCAAGTACGCGGCGAGAGCTTCAGCGCGGCCCTCGTCAACGAGAAGCCAAGCTCGTTCTCCGTCGTCGACCAGCCTGATCGCCTGCTCGATGTGCCCCTGCTGATCGAGCAGCAGAGTCTCAACTGACTCACCTGGCTGCAGGCCCGTGAGCTGTTGACTCGTCATCGAGTGCAACCAGCTCAGGCGATCTGGCCCCGCGATCGTGACCACACCGCGGTGGGCAAGGCTGACCACCGCGTTGCCTTCATCGAGCGAACGCTGTTCTGCCAACGGCGCACCGTAATGCGCGACCGCGCCGTCAGCAGCAACGACCGCGCCATTCAGAGCGAGAAACGCATCACCGCTCACGCGGGCGCTCGCTACTGCTGGCCCTTGAAGAGCTTGTAGATGACCGTGCCCGAGACCCAGGCAATAGCCACACCGGCGAGGCCGAGAAGGCCGAGGAAGAAGAGTTCGAGTGCAAGAAGCATACGGATAGTCTATCGCGGCTTCAGCGAAGCGCGCGGCAGGCCTGCGCGCGGTCGTATGGGACTAGGCGATGAGACCGATCACATCGATCACGGCGATAATCACGACGCTGCCGGCGACGCTAAACGAAGTGCGCGTAATAAACCCCTCGCGCTGCGCGGTGCCGAGCTGCAGCGCGAAGGTCACAAGTGTGCTCAGCCCGACGGTGAACACGAGCCAGTGAAACCGCTGCTCCCCCGTGACCAGCACGGTAACAAGCACGCCGAGCACCGCGGCAACGGCCCATGCGGTCAGCATGCGGCCGATATGCCATGGGTGCTTCTGCGGCACTGGGAGTTCACTCACGCTCACATCCTCGCATACTCCGGCTCGAAGTCGCAGGTTGAGCGCACTGCGGCGCACAAACCACCAACACCATAAGATGGAAGGCAGTCGACGCACGGTCTCGACAGAGGGGAGGGCACGCAGTGCAGCTGCTCTGCCTCACAGACACAGACCCGGCGACGGCGTTGCCAGGGCTCGATCTGTTGCCCCACGAGGTGCACCGCTCGCCACTGAACGTGCGACTCTCAGCGGGTGCCGCGGCTCGCTTCGATCTGCTGCTCATCGACGGTGTGCGCGACATTCGTGGCGCCCGCACGGCCTGTCTCGAACTCGCACCCGACTGCCCGGTGCCGCGCCTGCTGCTGTGCGGTGAGACGATGCTCGCGGTCGTCACCCCCGAGTGGCAGATCAGCGACGTGATACTGCCCACCGCGAGCCCCTCCGAGATCGAGCTGCGGCTGCGCCTCGCCGCCGCCGGAACGCCAACGGGAGCGGGAACGGCGGCAGCCGGCTCTGCGCCTGCCGCGGTCAGCGCCGCCGGCGTGGTCATCGACGAGGGCAACTTCACCGCGCGCGTGCACGACCGCCTGCTCGACCTCACCTACAAAGAGTTCGAACTGCTGCACTTTCTCACGAGCAACTCAGGCCGAGTCTTCACTCGCGAGCAGCTGCTCAGCGAGGTGTGGGGCACCGATTACTACGGAGGCACGCGCACGGTCGACGTACACGTGCGACGCCTACGCGCCAAGCTTGGCGAGCAAGAGGGGCTCATCGGCACAGTAAGAGGAGTCGGCTACGGCTTTGCGCGAGGCCAAGAGGAGAGCGAAGAGCGATGACTGAATCGACAAATGCCACGCAGCTTTCGCCCAATGCCCGCAAGATTCTCGAAGAGGCGACGCATCACGACGGCACTCCCCCAGTTTCAGACCAGGCGTTGCTCGCCGTAGCCCAGGGACGTCGCCGACTCGTCGAGCAAGGTGATGCGATCGGTATCATCGGCGAGGGCGAGGTCGAGCTCGTCGTGCGACCGACCGCGCGCGGCAAAGGGATCGGCCAGGCGCTGCTGCACACCCTGCTTTCGAACGAAGACCTCACGACCGAGCTGCGCGCCTGGGCCCATGGCGAGAACCCCCCGGCGACAGCCCTGCTGCGAAGCGCCGGGTTCGAACCCGTGCGCGAGCTACTGCGACTCGCGCTCGACCCGGCGATGCTTGAGCAGGCGATAGGCGCCGCGCGGCCGCTGCCCGATGGCTTCGAGGTGCGGGCGTACACACCCGACGCCGGCGCCCAGGCAGATGATTGGGTGCGCGTCAATGCCGCTGCGTTCGCGAACCACCCCGAGCAAGGTCAAATGACCCGCGCGGACTTCGATGCGTTGACCCGGGAACCGTGGTTCGCCGCCGACGACCTGCGCCTCGCCTACTCCACGAACGGCGAGCACCGGGGCGATCTCGCCGGTTTCACCTGGGTCAAGACCGTGAGAGAGGGCGACACCACCGAGACCGAGCTCTACGTGCTCGGTGTCGATCCCACGTTCTCAGGTATCGGCCTGGGAGCCGCGCTGCTCGGCGAAACGCTGCGACGGATGGCAAAGCACCACCCCGAGCGAATCACGCTGTACGTCGATGGTGATAACACGAACGCCGTCGCGCTCTATGCACGCGCGGGGTTCGCGGTCGAGCAACGCAGCATGCAGTATTTGCGGGCAGCAACGCGACCCCGTTGAACAGCAAGTGAACGCAGACGCAATCCCGCGCTCATTTACGCTCGGTGACTGACACAATAGAGCCATGAGCGATAGCAAGCAGACCGCTGATCCCGAGTCGACAATGTTCGACACCTCGGTGATCCCGACCGAGTTCACCGGAGAGGTGCAGCGCCTCGCCGCTGCCGATGCCAGTGCCGACGACCTGCCCGCCGACCGCTACATCGACCGCGAGCTGAGCTGGCTGGCGTTCAACCAGCGCGTGCTCGAACTCGCAGAAGACCCCGCGGTGCCGGTGCTCGAGCGGGCCAACTTTCTGGCGATCTTCGCATCGAACCTCGACGAGTTCTTCATGGTGCGCGTCGCGGGCCTGAAGCGCCGTATTGTCACGGGCCTCGCCGTGCCGACGAACATTGGCCGCGCCCCGACCGATGTGCTGGCAGACATCAACCGCACCGCCTACGAGTTGCAGCTGCGGCACGCTCGCTGTTGGAACGAGCAGGTGCAGCCCGAGCTCGCGGAGGCGGGCGTGCGAATCGTGCGCTGGGATTCGCTCGACAAGGCCGACCGCGTGGTGCTGACCGAGTACTACGAGCAGCACATCTACCCGGTGCTGATGCCGCTCGCGGTCGATCCCGCGCACCCCTTCCCATACATCTCCGGCCGCGCGCTCAACATTTCGATTCGCGTGCGCAACCCCCGCAGCGACAAGACCGAGTTCGCGAGGCTCAAGGTGCCGCAGATGATTCCGCGTTATGTGCGCGTGGATCAGCGCGAGTCTGACGACGACGTTCGCTTCATCGCGCTCGAAGAACTCATTGCGAACCAGCTCGACGGCCTCTTCCCGGGCATGGAGGTCGTCGACCACCACGTCTTCCGCGTGACGCGTAACGAAGACGTCGAGATCGAAGAAGACGAGACCGAGAACCTGATTCAGGCGCTCGAGAAAGAGCTGCTGCGCCGCCGTTTCGGGCCGCCTATTCGCCTCGAAATCTCTGACGACATGGATGGAGCGACGCTCGATCTACTCGTGAGCGAATTCGATATCGACCCGCAGCAGGTCTACACGCTGCCCTCCCCGCTCGACCTCGGGGGGCTCTTCGCTCTCACGCGCCTCGAGCGGCCCGAGCTGAAGTTCACGCCGCATATTCCGGTGACGCACCCCGATTTTCGCCCGAACTCGCCGAGCGACCGACCCGACGTGTTTCGCACGATCGGGCGCCGCGAGGTGCTCGTGCACCACCCCTACGAGTCGTTCGCCACGAGCGTGCAGGCTTTCGTCGAGCAGGCCGCACTCGACCCACACGTGCTCGCGATCAAGCAGACGCTGTACCGCACCTCGGGCGACAGCCCCATCGTGGCGGCGCTCATCAAGGCCGCCGAGGCCGGCAAGCAGGTGCTCGCGCTCGTCGAGATCAAGGCTCGCTTCGACGAAGAGGCCAACATCACCTGGGCGCGCAAGCTCGAGCAGGCGGGCGTGCACGTGGTGTACGGCCTGGTCGGCCTCAAGACGCACTGCAAGCTCGTGCACGTGATTCGCGAAGAGCAGGGCAAGCTCACCCACTACTGCCACATCGGCACGGGCAACTACAACCCGAAGACCAGCCGCATCTACGAAGATTTCGGCCTGTTCACCTCGTCACCCGAAGTCGGCCGCGACGTGACCAAGCTCTTCAACGTGCTCTCGGGCTACGCGATCGAGACGAACTACAACCGCCTGCTGGTGGCACCCGAGGGGCTGCGCCAGGGGCTGCTCACGCGCATCGAGCGCGAGGCCGAACACGCAAAGGCCGGGCACCCCAGCGGCATCAAGCTCAAGGCCAACAGTATGGTCGACGAGCAGATCATCGACGCGCTCTACCGAGCGAGCAACGCGGGCGTGCCGATCGAGATCTGGATCAGAGGCATCTGTTCGATCAAGGCGGGCGTGCCGGGACTGTCTGAGAACATTCGCGTGCGCTCAGTGCTCGGCAGGTACCTCGAGCACTCACGCATCTACGCGTTCGAGAACGCGGGCGACCGCGAGGTCTACATCGGCAGTGCCGACCTGATGCACCGCAACCTCGACCGCCGCATCGAGGTGCTGGCACGCATCGTCGATCGCGAGCACCTGGCGCGCATCGATCGCTTCTTCGCCTACGGGTTCAGCGACGACGTGAGCTCATGGCACATGCTGCCCGACGGTACGTGGCGCCGCCGCACTGTGACCGAAGAGGGCGAACCGCTACACGACCTGCAAGACCTTGTGATGCGCGACCGCACACAGGCGCGCTCCCGGGCGGCCCGATGACCTCGAAGCGGCCCGTACTGGCTGCGGGAACCGTCTGCTATCGCCGAGTCAGCACAGACGATGGCGAGCGAATCATGGTGTTGCTTGTGCACCGCACGAAGCAGCGGGACGTGTCGTTTCCGAAGGGCAAGCTCGATCGCGGCGAGAGCATGCCGCAGGCTGCGGCGCGCGAGACGCGCGAAGAGACCGGGCTGGCCGTCTCTCTCGGTTCAAACCTTGGCACAATCGAATACACGCTTCCCGACGGGCGTGGCAAAACCGTGCAGTACTGGGCCGCCGAAGTGGTCGAGTCGGCGGTGCACACCTCTGAGTTTCGCCCGAATGGCGAGATCTCGGCGCTCGAGTGGGTGCCACTCGAAGAGGTGCGCGAACGGCTCAGCTACAAGGCCGACCGGCAGTTGTTCAAGGTGTTCACAAGGCTCGCAGAACGCGATGCGCTCGACACCTTCTCGATCATTCTCTTGCGTCATGCCAAGGCCGAGGATCGCAGCGAACACTATCCGATCGACCACCTGCGGCCGCTCGCCGAGGCGGGCGACGATCAGGCCGAAACTCTCGTGCCGATCCTAGAGGCGTTCGCACCCAAACGCATCTACTCGTCAACTGCGAAGCGGTGTCACAGCACGGTGCAACCGCTCGCCGACCACCTCGGCAAGAAGATCAGACTTCGCGATGGGCTGAGCCAAGACACGTGGGATTCGGGCGACACGGTCGAGCTGCGCAGGATCATCGGCAAGATCGTGCGCCGAGGCAAGAGCGCCGTGATCTGCACGCACAGGCCTGTGCTGCCCGACGCGGCCCGAGAGCTCGCGCTCGCGACCGGCAGCCTGCCCGGCGACTATCTGCGCGAGGCCGCGGCGCTGCCTCCCGCGGGCTTCTCGGTGTTCCATTTCTCACGGAAGCACCCCGGTGCAGGCATCTTGAGCGTTGAAACGTACCCGCTCAAGCACTGATCCAGCGCTTACCCGAATCGGCCGCTCACGTAGTCTTCAGTCGCCTTCACCGAAGGCGTCGAGAAGATCGTCTTCGTGTCGTCGTACTCGATGAGCTTGCCCGGTTTGCCGGTGCCAGCGATGTTGAAGAACGCGGTGCGGTCGCTCACGCGCGACGCCTGCTGCATGTTGTGAGTCACTATGACGATCGTGTACTCAGACTTTAGCTCATCGATCAGGTCTTCGATGGCGAGGGTCGAGATCGGATCGAGGGCCGAGCAGGGCTCGTCCATCAGCAGCACCTCGGGCGACACTGCGATGGCGCGGGCGATGCAGAGACGCTGCTGCTGGCCACCCGACAGCCCCGAGCCGGGCTTGTCGAGTCGATCCTTGACCTCGTTCCAGAGGTTGGCGCCCTGCAGCGACTTCTCGACGAGGTCGTCGGCGTCTGTCTTCGAGATCTTACGGTTGTTCAGCTTGACGCCTGCGAGCACATTCTCGCGAATCGACATGGTCGGAAACGGGTTGGGGCGCTGAAACACCATGCCGACCTGGCGACGCACGAGCACGGGGTCGACACCGGGGCCGTAGAGGTCTTCGCCGTCGAGCAGCACCTCGCCTTCGACGCGCGCACCGGGAATCACCTCGTGCATGCGGTTCAGCGTGCGAAGAAATGTCGACTTGCCGCAGCCCGAGGGGCCGATGAAGGCCGTCACGCTGCGTGGTTCGATGTTGATGTCGACGCCCTCGACGGCGAGAAAGTTGCCGTAGTAGACGTTGAGGTCATTTACTTCGATGCGCTTCGACAATTGAGTGCTTTCGTTTGGTGTCGGTAGGGTCTTGTGCGGGCGAGGATCGCGCTGCGCAGGGCGCAGCGCTACCGGCCTGTCTTCGGCGAGAACTTATACGCGACGAAGCGCGCAATGAGGTTCATCGCCATCACGATGAGGATCAGCACGAGCGCGGCGGCCCACGCACGGTCGAGGAACGCGAAGGCGGGGTTGCCCTGGTTCGCGAACTGCGTGTACACGTACACGGGCAGCGATTGCATGCGATCGTTGAAGAGGTTGTAGTTCATCGACGCGGTGAAGCCGGCGGTGATCAAGAGCGGAGCGGTTTCGCCGATGACGCGCGAGATCGAGAGCATGATGCCCGTCGTGATGCCTGCGATCGAGGTCGGCAGCACGACCTTGACCACGGTGAGCCACTTCGCCACACCGAGGGCGTATGAGGCCTCGCGCAGCTCGTTAGGCACCAGCCGCAGCATCTCTTCGCTCGAGCGCACGACCACGGGAATCATGAGCACCGAGAGCGAGACCGCGCCGATGATGCCCATGCGCACGCCGGGGCCGAGCACGAGGGCAAACGCCGCGTAGGCAAAGAGGCCCGCGACGATCGAGGGAATGCCCGTCATCACGTCGACGAGAAAGGTGATGGTCTTAGCGAGGCGCCCGCGACCGTACTCGACGAGGTAGATCGAGGTGAGCAAGCCAAGCGGCACCGAGATGATGGTGGCGGCGAGGGTGATGAGCAGCGTGCCAATCATCGCGTGCAGCGCGCCGCCGCCCTCACCGGTAACATTGCGCATCGACGAGTTGAAGAACTCGGGGTCGAGGCGTGCCACGCCGTTCGACACGACCGTGATCGCGACCGAGACCAGCGGCACCATGGCGAGCAGAAAGGCGCCTGTGACCAGGTTCGTCACGAAGCGATCCTTTGCCTGCCTGCTGCCTTCGATCGATGCCGAGAGTGCGGTCGTGACGACCATGTGCAGAAGCAGGCCCACGACGACTGCGCCCGTCAGGCTGAACTCGCTGCCGTTCGCCGCAGAGAGCAGAGCGAAGAGCGCGAGCGAAGCGGCGAGGCTTGCGGCGAGGATCAGCCAGGGCGCGCTGCGGGGCAGGCGATTACCAGCGAGCGAGGAGCCTGCGGCGACGGGGCGAACGGTGATTGCCATGGGTTAGTTCGCTCCTGAGAATTCAGCGCGACGGCTCACGATCCAGCGTGCGAGCGCGTTGACGAGGAAGGTGACGATGAAGAGAATGAGGCCGGTCGCGATGAGCACGTTCACGTTCGTGCCGTATGCCTCGGGAAACGCGAGTGCAATGTTCGCAGCGATCGTGGAGGGGTTCTCGCTGGTGAGCAGCTTGAAGCTGACAAGGCCGGTGGCCGAGAGCACCATGGCGACCGCCATGGTTTCGCCGAGCGCGCGACCGAGGCCGAGCATTGCTGCAGAAACGATGCCGGGGCGGCCAAACGGTAGCACGGCCATGCGAATCATCTCCCAGCGCGTGGCCCCGAGCGCAAGCGCGGCCTCTTCGTGCAGCACCGGAGCCTGCAGAAAGATCTCGCGGCAAATGGCCGTCATGATCGGCAGCACCATGACCCCGAGCACGAGGGCTGCGGTAAGAATAGTGCGGCCAGTGCCCGAGGGGTCGCCACCGAAGAGTGGGATCCAGCCCAGGTTCTTGTTGATCCAGACGTAGATGGGCTGGGCTGCTGGCGCGAGCACGCCGATGCCCCACAGGCCGAACACCACGCTGGGAACCGCGGCGAGCAGGTCAACCACGTAGCCGAGCACGGCCGAAACTTTGCGGGGTGCGTAGTGCGAGATGAAGAGCGCGATGCCGATGGCAAGGGGCAGCGAGATGAGCAGCGCAAGCACTGCAGCCCAGATCGTGCCGAAGATCAGCGGCCATACATATGACCAGAAGTTGTCGGGCAGCAGCGAGGCGTTCTCGTTCGTCGCGACGAACGCGGGCAGGCTCTGCACAATGAGAAAGAGTGCGACCGCCGCCAAGGTGACGAGGATCATGCTTCCCGCAAACACGGCAGACCGCGAGAAGATGCGGTCGCCGAGGCTCAGAACCGGCTTTGCGGAAGATGCGGAGGAGGTCACAGGGTGCTTCCTTCAGAAAGTTGTGAGGGTGCGAAACGGGTAGAGCCCCAGGCCTACCGCGAGACATCGCGGTAGGCCCAGGGTCTCACGATTAGCTGATCGAAGCGATCGCGGGCTCGATCTTGGTGCGCAGATCGGCCGAGATGGGGGCGCTGCCCGCGGCATCTGCGGCAACCTGCTGGCCCTCTTCGCTCACGATGTAGCTGAAGTATGCCTTGACGAGCTCGGCGTTCGCAGCATCTGCGTACTTCTCGCAACCGATGAGGTAGCTGACGAGAACGATCGGGTAGACGCCGTCTTCAGTGCTGGTGCGGTCGAGCTTGATCGCGATGTCGTGCTCGGTGCGGTCGCCCTCGAGCTCCGAAGCGTCGACGATCGCCGCCGCTGCCTCGGGCGAGTACGACACGAACTTGTCGCCGACCTTGATCGCGACGGTGCCGAGGCCCTCGGCGCGCGATGCGTCTGCGTAGCCGATCATGCCGACGCCGTTGGTGACGGCCTCAACGACACCCGAAGTGCCCTGGGCAGCCTCACCGCCGAGCTCCGTCGGCCACTCCTCGACCGAGCCTGCGGTCCAGCTCGAGGGAGCTGCTGCCGCGAGGTAGTCGGTGAAGTTGCCGGTGGTGCCCGACTTGTCCGAGCGGTGCACCGGCGAGATTGCCGCGTCAGGCAGCTTCGCGTCGGGGTTCAGAGCGGTAATCGCGGGATCGTTCCACTTGGTGATCTGGCCCGCGAAGATCTTCGCGACGGTGTCAGCATCGAGGTCGAGCGAGTCGACGCCCTCGAGGTTGAAGATGATCGCGATCGGCGAGATGTACGCGGGCACCTCGACGATGTCGGGGGTAGCACACGCCTCAAAGGGGCCTGCGGCGATCTCGTCGACCTTGAATGCACGGTCGCTGCCGGCGAAGGCGCTTGCGCCCTGCTGGAAGGTGTCGCGGCCAGCGCCCGAGCCTGCCGGGTCGTAGTTCACGGTGACGTCGGCGTTCGCGGTCTGGAAGCCGGCGATCCACGCCTCCTGAGCCGAACCCTGCGACGAGGCGCCACCGCCGACGAGCGTGCCGGTGAGCGACGACGCTGCGCCCTCTTCTGCCGGAGCTGCGGCTTCGTTTGCTGCGCACGAGGTGAGTGCGAGAAGAGCGATGCCACCGAGTGCGGCGGCCTTGATCGTGGCTGAGGTCTTCACGTCAGTTCGTATCCGTTTCTGATGAGAGTTTGTGGTGGGCGATTGCCCCACAACCATCAAGGTACGGGCGAGATATGAAGCCAGGTCTGCGAGCAAGTGAACGGCAGGTGAACGAGAGTGAACAGTCTGCGCGGCCTCGTGTGAGTTGAAGCAGCAGCTTTCCGCCCGCAGACAGCCAGTAGGTGTCGCTCGAAGCTCTCACCGGCGACAACTAGTGTCCGTCTGTCGTTTCTTAGACGACAAGGATCGCGATTTGGCGTTCCAGTAGGCTGGGCGCATGGGTGAAGTCAGGATCGACGACGATGTTGTGCTCTGGTCGGTCGGCGGCAGACGGGTGTCTGCTGAGCAGGCGCTTGTTGAGTTGGCGCACCGACCGCTCCTGCTGCTCATGCACGGCTTCGGATCATTTGAGGGCGACCTCATCGGCCTCGCACCACACCTGCCCCCGGGGTTTGTCTGCGCGTCGCCCCGCGCCCCGCTCGAGGCACCGCCTCCGATCGTGAACGGGTTCGCCTGGTGGCCGTTGCCGCTCGGCCCACAGGGTCTGCCGCTGCGGCAGGTCGATCCCGAGCTCTTCGAAGGGAGCGGCCCGCACGTCGCGGCGGTCGCAGTGCTCGAGTGGCTCGACGCGCTCGACCTTCGCCTGCGTGATGCGGGCACGGCGGGCGGCGAAAAAGCGGCAGGTCTTGGAACCGTTGCGCTGCTCGGTTTCTCTCAGGGCGGCTGCATGGTCACTTCGCTGTTGCGCCTACGGCCCGAAAGTTTTGCCTGCGGGGTGAACTGCTCGGGGTTTGTGGCCCCCGGCAATTTTGAGGGGGATGCGAAACTCACCGACCTGCGCCCTCCCATGTTCTGGGGCAGAGACGAGGCCGATCCGATCATCGACGACCACCGCATCGCACTCACTACCGCGTGGGCGCCCGAGCACACCGCGCTCGAAGCGAAACTCTACGAGGGAATCTTGCACGGTATCGGAGTCGATGAACTGCTCGACATCAGCGAGTTTCTTGGGCGGCACGTGCCAGAGGCAGTGAGCACTTCGCCATGACCGACCCCCGCCCCCGCCCGCAGAACAAGACGCAGTTCGTATACGACTTCGTCATGGAGGGCATCGTCGACGGCAGATTCGCTGGCGGCTCCTCACTTAGCATCGCCGCGATCGCCGAAGAGACCGGAGTGAGTCTGATTCCGACGCGCGAGGCACTCAGACGGCTCGAGAGCGAGGGGCTCGTCGAGTTTCTATTTCACCGCGGCGTGAAGGTTTCGCAGCTGACTATCGAGAAGTATCGCGAGATCATGCAGACCGAGGCGGTGCTCGAGGGGCTTGCCGTCGGGCTTGCAGCGCCGCTGCTCAGTCAAGAAGATCTGCGGCGCGCTCGCGAAGTGAACGCGCGCATGAACGAGGCCATCGCTGCGAACGACTTTCACGCCTACAATCGGGGCAGCCTCGAGTTTCACGGCATACTGCGAGCCCCGTGCCCGAACACGCATCTACGCGAGATGCTCGATCGCGGTCAGCAGCGGGTCGCCGCAGTGCGCGCATCGGTGGTGGGCTATCGCGGCAGCATCGCGACGCGTCTCAGTGACGAGCACGAGCACATGTTGAATCGACTCGAAGCCGGTGCTCCTGCCGAAGAGATTGAGCAGCTCATGCGCGCACATCGCGAAGGCACGATCGCGGCCGACAGCGAGGGTTTTCGCCGTACGACCGAGCAGCCGGGCTAAGCCGAGGCAGCCTAACCGCCCGTCAGGGTCAGCCAGATCAGCAGCACGTTGAGCGCCACGATGAGCGCGGTGACGAGGGTTGCCGCGATCCTCATCGCCATACCGTTCACGTGCTCACCCATCACTGAACGCTTGCTCGTCAACCAGATCAGCGGAATCAGCGCGAAGGGGATGCCGAACGAGAGCACGACCTGGCTGAGCACCAGCGCCCAAGTCGGGTTCACCCCCCAACCGAGCACGACGAGGGCCGGAATCAGAGTGATGAGCCGACGCAGCAGCAGCGGAAACCGAATGCGCAGCAGGCCGCCCATGATGTCGGCGCCGGCATAGGCGCCAACCGAGGTTGAAGCTAGGCCAGAGGCCAGCAGGCCGATACCAAAGATGATGCCGATCGCGGGCCCGAGATGCGAACTGATCGCGGCGGCGGCACCCTCGATCGTATCGGTTCCTTCGACACCCGCGAGCGAAGACGCGGCCAGCAATAGCATCGCGATGTTCACGCCGCCGGCGAGCACAAGCGCGAGCAGCACGTCGAGACGCGTCGATTTGAGCAAGCGCCCCAGCCGCTGCGGGCTGTGCGAGGCACCGTGGCGGTCGCGGGCGAGCGAGGAGTGCAGATAGATCGCGTGTGGCATGACCGTCGCACCGAGCATGCTCGCAGCGAGCAGTACGGTTTCGGTGCCCTCGAAGCGCGGCACCAACCCCGTGGCGACCCCACCCCAGTCGAGTGGACTCACGAAGAGCCCCGCGACGAAGCCGATGGTGATGACTGCTAGCAACGCGATGATGACCCGCTCGAAGGTTTGCTGCCCGCGGCGTTGCAGCGCGAGTAGCGCCAAAGAAACGGTGCCGACAATGATGCCGCCGAGCAGCAGTGGCAAGTCGAAAAGGATCGCGAGAGCGATTGCCCCGCCGATCACTTCGGCGAGGTCGGTCGCGACGGCCACCAGTTCGGCTTGCACCCAGTACAGCAGGCGCGAGACCCGCGGCATGCGTTCGCCCAGCATTTCGGCGAGGCTCTTGCCAGTGACGAGACCGAGTTTGGCCGAGAGATACTGCACGATAACGGCCATCGCGTTTGCGAGCACGAGCACCCATACCAACAGATAGCCGTACTTTGCCCCCGCAGAGAGGTTGGCGGCCACGTTGCCTGGATCGACATAGGCGATTGCGGCAACGAAGGCAGGCCCGAGCAATCGCAACAGCCCGCGCTCGGGCTTAGCAGCGCTCGACAATGCACGGCTCTCAAACGACACTCAACCCTCCTGACTGCACCGCCGGGGTGCGGTGATGCAGTCAGGCTAACACAGTTACGGACAGACGCGAATACAAACTACGTCTAGACGTAGTTTGTATTCGCTGCACCGACTACCGCTCCGCTTGAAGGCTCAGGCTGCCCGCAGAGACCTCTACATTGATCTCGTGGCCCAGTACGCTCTGGTCTGCTCTGAGCGAGTGCTCAAAGTCACCGGCCGAGACGTTGGAGCGCACCGCATAGACCTCGTCGGGAAGCGTGAGCTCCGCATCGCCCGCGCTGACCTCGATATCGATCTGCTTGGGCGCGGTGCCCGAGAAGCCTCCCCACAAGCTGCCCGCTGAGACCGAGAGGTCGGCAGTGCGCACGTCGCTCATGTCGAGCACCGCTTCACCGGCAGAGACCTCAAGCTCGAGGTTCAAGGCCGTGCCCTCGATTCGCGCGTTCCCGGCGCCGACGCTCACATCGAGCACTCCGTAGCTCCCGTTCACGAGCACCTCCCCCGCGCCGAGATCCACCTCGGCGTCGAGCGGCTTCGAGCCGTCGCAGGCGCTCGCGGGCAGCGAGAGTGATACCTCTTGCATTCGGTTGTCGCCAGACCAGAGCAGAGAGAAACCTCCGAACCAGCGCTTCACCGGCTCGACCCGAAGCGTGTCGCCACTGCGCACCATGCGCCACTCGCGAGAACTGCCGCTGGTGACGAGCGCGAACGAACCTTCGCTGTCGCCGGCCGGCGCAGATGCGCTCTCGCAGTCGATCCGAAATTTCGCCGCAGAGGCTTCGACGTCGATCCGCACGATGCCGTCGGCGCTCTCGGTGAGTCGCTGTCGTTTTTCTGTGCGGTCGTAGCTCGCCGCAGCCACGCCTGCCACTGCGGCGGTGCTCACTGTTCCGAGCAGCAGCACTCCTCCGAGCACACCCGCCGTCACAGCGACCCAACTCGAGCGCCGGGTTGATTCGTTGTTCGTCTCAGTCATCGTCTCATTCCTTACGTTTTGCACAGTCAATGCCCGTTGTTCTCGATGTGGGCAAGCGCAGCGAGCACTCGCCGATTGCCCCGCTCGTCTGCTTCAAGCCCAAGCTTTTGAAAGATCGCAGTGATGTGCTTCTCGATACTCGCCTCAGAGAGGTAGAGCACCGAGGCGATCGCCTGGTTCGACTTTCCCTCGGCTAACAGTGCGAGCACCTGGCGCTCCCGATCGGTCAGCTGCGCCATCTTCGATCCGCGCGACTGCCGGCTCAACAGTTGCGCGACCACCTCGGGGTCGAGCACCGTCGCGCCCTGGGCGATCCTCGTCACCGAATCGAGAAACTCAGCGACGTCGGCAACGCGATCTTTGAGCAGGTAGCCGAGGGCCCCTCCCTGCGCCGCGATCAGCTCGCTCGCGTAGCGCTCCTCGACGTACTGCGAGAGCACCAGCAGGGGCAGATCTGGTGCGGCGGCTCGCAGCGCGAGCGCTGCCCGGATGCCCTCGTCAGTGAATGTCGGCGGCAGGCGAACGTCGAGAATGCACAGCTCGGGGTGGCTCGTCGAGACGGCTTCTTCGAGCCCCTCGGTGTCGGCGAGCGCCGCAACCACCTCATGCCCAGCATCGTTGAGCAGGCGCACAATGCCTTCTCGCAAAAGCACCGAATCTTCGCAGATCAGGATGCGCATGGCACGCTCACCTCCAGAGCAGTCGGCCCGCCTTGCGGGCTGTCGAGTTGCAGGCGCCCACCGGCAGCGAGCACACGATTTGAGATGCCGTCGAGACCGCCACCGGGCTGCACGGTCGCGCCACCGATACCGTTGTCTTCGACCCGAGCCCAAATCACCGCCTGAGGAGTCCCCGCGTCACGGAGCCTGACCGTGACCCGGCACTCCCCCGCACGCGAATGCTTCGCCGCGTTCGTGAGCGCCTCCGCGATCGAGAAGTAGACCGCAGCCTCCGCGTCACGAAATACCCCCTGAGCCTGCCGCAATGCCGATGCCCCATCCATGCGCACGTCAAGCAGCACGGGAATATGACTGCGCCCGGCAAGCGCCGAAAGCGCCGCATCGAGGCCACGGTCATCGAGCACCGACGCGTGAATGCCACGCGCCAACTGGCGGAGCTCGGTAATCGCCGCCTTCGTCGAGGTGTGCGCCTCGGCAATCAGTGCCTTCGCGGCCGCCGGATCCTCGTCGATCTTCTGACTCGCAAGCCCCAAAGTCATTCCGATCGACACGAGTCTCGGCTGCACCCCATCGTGCAGATCACGCTCGATGCGCGTGCGCTCGACATCTGCCGCGCGCACCGCCCCCTCGCGCTGCGCGCTCTTCGTTCGAACCTCGGCGGCGAGGGCACTTCGACTCGAGGTGCCGAGCAGCGCGCGTACGATCACGGCGTGCAGCGCGGCAAGGCCGATGACGACAGCGAACGCGAGCACCGCGACGAGCAGTGACCAGAGAGGTGAGGTGAGATCGTCGAAGAACCCAAACAACCCGAGGGCTTCAAGATCGGGTCCGAAGAAGCGCCACGGCCCAAGCAGGGCGCCGGTCGCTTCGCCACCCACCATGATGGCAAGATTCCAGGCGGCAGTGGCCATGAGGCGAAGCACGATCAACCCGAAGAACGATCCGATGCTGAAACTGAGGATCGTCGACCACATGCGCCCATCAATGCTCTGCCGCGAAATTGCCCGCACCCAGCCCCCGAAGCCGGGGCGTGTGCGCTCACGCAATCGCAGCGGGGCGACTTCGAATCCGTAGAGGCCCTGAACCCGCTCAAGCTCGAACCAGCCGATGCCGAAGAGCACGTACACGAGGCCGACGAGCACCGCGAGGCCGATGCCGAACGCAAAGAGGCTTGCGAGGCCCGCGGTCAAGAGCGAGAAGCACACCGTCGCGGCAATTGTGCCGAGCGCTCCGAGCAGCGCAAGGTGCGGCACGGTGAGCAGGATGCGGCCGAAGCCGACTCTTGGCCGAGAGGCCTCTGTGTTCGCACCCGGCGGGGGTGCAGTATTCGCTGTCATGGTTCCACCGTAGGGCGACGCCCGCCCGACGCACAGCGAGGCAGCCCGAGAAGGGGGTTCGGGTTATCCCGAAACTCACCGGCACCGCCAAGGCTGCTGGGTTAGACTCGCTGCACTGTGTCCACTTCAGCAATGCACCCGAGTTCCGGCGTGAGCCAGCGGCTTCGTCTGCGGCAGGTGGGTGCTGCGATTGCGGCAGTCGGGTTCTTCGGGGCCGTCGCCGCGGCACCGCTCTCGATGTCGAGCGCCTTCGGTATCGGCTCCGCACACGGTTCGCCATTCAGTGCGGCAACTCAGCGTTTCGCCTCGTCGTCGGGGGTCGAGCCTGCGATCGATCTGAGCATCTCAGAGGCCGAGGATCTTGCTGCCGGTGGTGCGCCCGTTGGAGCGCTCTTCACGCTTGAGGACTTCATGTTTCGCGGCGCGATCAATTGGGGTGGCTACAAGTTCACCTATTACAGTCAGCAAGTGTTGCCGGGAGAGGGTCTCGAGGTACCCGGTCGGCACGTGAACGTTGGCGGGTATGTTGCCGACGCCGACGGCTATCTCGTGCTTGCGGGCTCAGCGCCGAAAGGCACCGTCTATGACACCCCCTTCGGATACCAGGGAAAGATCTACGACCGAGGCACCGTCGGCAACCACCTCGACGTCTACATTCGCTAGCGGCGCTGCCATGCCCGGTCGTCCCGTCTGCCTACCGGCCTAGACATACCTGCCTACACCGCCTCCGTGCGTTGGCAGACGCGTCAGCTGGCACCTGGGAATGGCACGTTTGCCAGCACGCACGCGGGCACGCGGGATCCCGATTCGCCGAAGTCGCGAGCAACCCGATAGAGTAGTCGTTGCGCTTCGGCTTCGGTCTGGCGCATCGGGATGTGGCGCAGCTTGGTAGCGCACGTCGTTCGGGACGACGGGGTCGCAGGTTCAAATCCTGTCATCCCGACCACGAAAGTCGCGGAAACCTCACGGTTTCCGCGACTTTTTAGGTTGTAGAACTTGAACCGGCCACGTAAAACCCATGTAGAACTGCTCCTCGTAGCCCTCTCGACAGATCAGTCTTCTGGCTGTCTGCGGTTGCTGCTCGTTGCTCGTCGTCGGTGCCGACGCAGCGCACCTGATCTTCATGACAGCCACGCCGCCCCCGCACGCAGGCCGTGAAATGGCGGGAATCGAGATCAGCTCCCGCCGCATGCTCGCTACTGCTGGTCGGGCTGGCTGCGTGTTCTTCACTTCCTGATGAATGCCGGAAATCTGCGTCACAGATGTCGCACCTGAAAGAACCCCTGCAGCGGTGTCTGTGACAGAATGCTCACATCTGCGTCACCCAGGTCCGCATAGATGATGTACAGCACACGAGCTTGGCGCACATCTCTCACCCAAGGATCACCGGACCATTCGGCAAGGTCCATCGAGAGCCATACGATCCCATCCGGACCTTGCAGTTCGAGATCGTCATCTCTGATCTCAACGATCCAGCCACTCGTGACTGTCGCCCGATCGGCGGCCGATTTGCAGGTTGGGAAACCGGCCTGCTCCAATGCTTCCGGCTGAGGATCATGCCATCGACCGTCTTTGAAGAGCCGGGCGCTCACGTTGACGAATCCCAATCCCAAGTAACCGCTGTTCCAGAACGGCCAGATGCGGATTTCGCTCCCGCCGTTGAGGTTTTGAAAGATCTCCGCTCCCGTGTCCTCGCTGCCTACCCCACCCAGTAGCCATTCCCACCGGGAATCGCGGGCCCGGTCGGCGAGACTGGACTCCGCCAGCAGGCTCCACTCTGTGATCTCTTCTTCGGTGAGTGGCCACTCGGAATGCTGTCGGAGGTTGGACAGAGACTCGGAAAGCGGAGGGGCGAGATTCGGGTCGATACCACCAAGGACGATATCGATGCGAGCCCGCTGATGCGGTGGCAAATCCTCTTCCAGTCCTCCGATCCATTCCAGATATCGTTCCCATGCGGATTGCCACTGCTGCGGGACTGTCGCGAGCCCTCGAACCGAACGGCTCATGGAGAAGCACGCACCGACTGCGATGCCCGCATCGACAATCTCATACTGAGAAATCGCTTGTTCCTGAGCGAGGTTTGCGGCGCGGAAGAATTGGTCCATTGCTTCATGCCACCGTTCACGCGACATCAGGCCGACTGCCCGCTCGGTGGCTTCCTGCAGACGGCGGGACCAGAGAGAATAGGGGGTGGCTGACGACGCAGCGGCCTGCGCTTCCCCGGAGATCTGGAGCTGCTGTAATTGTTTCGCAAGTCCATGATGATCGCGAGGAATGGTCTTGAGAACTTTCAGACCATAACCGATGGAGTCCTGTGCGAAGTCGAACTTACGGAACTCTGGCCACTCGGTCAGAACCTCAGCGACATTTCGGAGCAACAACGGGATACCGTCGGGCATTTCAGCTCTGAGGAGCGCTTCGATCGTTTGGGAGTTCGAGCTCAGAAAATACTCGACTAGTTTTGGACTGGGCGCCGTGGCCTGCGCCAGGCTATCCAGGTAGATTGCGGCCGCATGACTCGACCAGATAGCCGCAGTTTGTTCCTGACCGCGAGCGAAACACAGGTTGCCGATGTTGTGAAAGAGCGTGGAATACGGCAGCTTCTCTTCGAATGGCCAATCGGAGAGGCTGGCTAGGAAATGTTCCGCAGCCGGCAGGTACACACTCGCTGTGGCGAACTGCATCTCGTCGAGAAGCGCAAGCAGTTGCGATTCAAAGGCGCGGCCGAGAACTGCGACGTGGCCCGCACTGTAGGTGAGACGCCCGTTTGCTACAACTTTGAGTGCTTCGTGGAGTGTGACTACCTCGGTTCCTGTTCGATTGAGACCTGAGGTGTCCGTGATGAATCTTTGTACCAAGGAGGTGGCAAACAGTTCCGACAAGAGCGCCTCGAGCTCTCGCTCGTCAGGTTCTGCGGTGACAGGGAACTCTCGTTCGGCCGCCGCAAGTAGGTCGACGGGAACCCCATCCCCACCTGCAATGAGCGCAAGCAGCAGGTAGCGGCGTGCCCGAGCTGACAGATCATCCCAAGTGAGGCGGATCGCCGCTACAGCCGTGTGCGGGTAACCTCCGGGAATAGAGAACTCATCGTCGAGATCAATCTTGGATGAGGCTTCCAGAAAGCTCTCCGCGGCGCTGAGATCTCCGCCCCGTCGCACGATCCAATGACAGGCAGAATCAATCGCAAGCGGCCACATCCCCAACGCGGTTGCCAGTTCGTCAACGGCTTCCACCTGGCGTTCGTCTGACAGGGAGACCGTCTTGAGCCGATGCGAGATCAACTGACGGGCAGCAGGCGGCGTGAGTATTCCGAGATTCAGGTGCGGCGACGCTGAGGGTGGCCAGTTTCCATCCTGCGTGGTGATGACGATCTGACCGTACCCGGAACTCGGAAGGTACCGTCGTGCGTCATCGAAGCCGCCGACGCCGTCAACGATCAGCAGCCAGGGATACGGCATTCGCTGGAGAACAGCAGCAACGCTTGCAAAGGAACACTCGTCGACGGCCACGGTCTCGCCTAGGTCAGCCAGGAGGCTCGGAACCTGAGCATCTACGACCTCTGCAGATCCGGCTCTCAGCCAGATGACTGCATAGTACCGATCTGCATGTCTGCGCACCCAGGAAACCACCGCGCTTGATTTCCCGATTCCCGACGGCCCAACAATCGCGGTGAGTGCCGGCGCACCGCCGTGGACGGCTGCGGTGGGGAACACATCGTCGAGAAACGCATCGACCTCTATGCGCGGGAGCAGGTCAGCCTCGGGGAAGCCCAGAAGTCGCCCGAACGTGCGCCCACCGGTAGTCTGCGCAAGGGTCTGTCCCGGCAGTCGAAGGATCTGAGCCACACGGCTCGCGGTCAGGTACTGGTTCGTTGGTGAGGTTGCGCACTCATCCACAAGATCACGAAACCGCGAAATCACAAGCTCAACGATGTTCTCAGCGATCTCCGCACCGATTCCCGCCCGGTAGCGGGAGATTCTTGCGTGAAGACGGGCAAGAACAGAACCGATCGTCTCGCCCAGATCCTGTCGCAGGGAAGCACGATATCTGATTTCAGCAGGAATGTCAGACTGATCCTGCATGACGGCATCATGTGCGCCCAAAGTGCCGGCCAGAACAGTGGCCGGATCAGTCAGCACCCGATTGGTCCTGATCTCGTACCGTTCCGCATTTGGGTGTTCCTGACTGAGCGCGAGGAGAATGCCCTTGACCTGCGGACGCGTCAACCGTGTGGAGGAATTCAGCATCGATGACTTCACCTGCACGGCGACGGTCGGTGGAGCACCCTCGTGCGGAAGAACCACATAGTCCGCCGAATCTTGTCCTCGAAGATCCACACCCAGGAGCCAAGTCCCGGTGGGATTCGTTTCGAAGAGTTCCAGGAGCGTTTCGACGGTCACCAAATGTTGGTAACGGTAGCCGGCAGATGCACCAGCGCCGCCTGATCCATTCACCGTCACGTTTTCCTTGTCCCCGCTATCTTCTGAGGCTGACTGGCCTTGCCCAAGTTCTCGGACACGATGTCAGATAGATTTCATGCCGCGTTCTTCACGGTAGCAGCCCACCCCACCTCGTACACGTTTGGTGCGATGTTTGGGTCGTGTCAACTGGAGTGTGACACACCAGACCTTGTTCAGATACCTGGACCAACAAGCACTCGTGGGAACGATCGCTGAGCTTCAGGCGCAAGCCGATATGTTCGATCTGATCTACAACGAAGAGCGTGCCCACATCAGGCACTGCCGGACAGGATCACTCCGTTGCAGGCATGGTAAGCCACGCCGAAAGCGATACCGCCCCGTCCGCCGGGGCAGAAGTCAGCGCGGTCAGTTCCTCGCACGCAGGCGAACACACAGCATCGGATCAGGACGAGCTCCGAGTAGCGCGAGTGCGTTCTGCAGGCATGGTCAGGGTGCGAGGGATCCAGTTCCAGATCGCCCGGTTCCTCGCCGGGGACACCGTCTACGTCGTTGAGAGCGGCAAAGCGGTGATGCTCTTCGGCTGCGATAGTGATCTTCTCATCGAGCATGCCTGGCCCGAGGGTGGGTCAAGCAGATCGGAAGTGGTCAGCCGTACGGAAAACGCAAGGGAGAAACGAGAGTGTCACTGATGTCTTAGTGCATGAAGTGTCACCGATCTCCTGGGACATCACAATCGAAGAAAAGAAAGAACCCCGGAGGCTTCAACGCTCAGGTCGGGAGAGGCCAGATCCGGGGACTACGCGCCTAGTATAAGCGCTATGACGACAGACGGCGACCTTCAGTTTGGGGCTCTCGAGGCCGCTATTTCTGTCGACCGTCTGGACACCTATCTCGGTGAATCGGGCGGCGATCGAACACTTGCCCGGGAGCTTTACGTGTGGGAGTGAGATATCGCCGCCGCCATGCTCGCCGGCGTGTTGATGAAGCTCTGCCTCGCCCCCTTCGTGGCGCTCTCCCGGTTGCCGGTCGCCGCCGCGGTGGTGCTCGCCACCTGGCTGGTGCTGTTCCGCTTCGCCAGCTGGTGGGCGACGCCCGGCGCGGCGGCGGTGGCGCTCGGTTTCATCCTCGTCGCCGCCGGCGGCG
>CALCJF010000030.1 GCA_937967375.1 uncultured Leucobacter sp. | reverse complement strand
CGGATCGTACTTCTTCAGCACGAGGCGGTCAGGGGTGTTGCGACGGTTCTTCTTGGTCACGTAGGTGTACCCGGTGCCCGCCGTCGAACGGAGCTTGATGATCGGACGGACGTCCTGCTGCTTCGCCATTAGAACTTCACCCCACGCTTCTGCAGATCGGCGACCACGGACTCGATGCCGCGGGCGTCGATCACCTTGATGCCCTTCACCGAGAGGGTGAGGGTCACCTTACGGCCGAGCGACGGCACGAAGTAGGTCTTCTTCTGGATATTCGGATCGAACCGGCGCTTGGTGCGACGGTGCGAGTGTGAAATGTTGTGACCGAAGCCGGGAACGGCGCCGGTCACCTGGCACACTGCTGCCATGGTGTTTCCTCCAATACCGTGAGGCCGAGATGACCTCACCCAAGATCTCTTGTCTGCAGTGACCTCTGCCTCAGCGGGTGCTGGGGCTTCGCGTCAAAGCGGTCTGTGTGATGGGACTTCGCACAGCCAAAGATCGAGCTTAGCTCAGATACGCGCCTTTGGCAACGCTGGATTGCGGCGGCGGCCCTGCAGTACGGCATAGTTCAGGCAGAACAGTAGACATAGTCCTCGACGTAACCCTCGAAAAGCTCGTGCCATTTCTGCTGGTTTGTGTGTTCTGCCCTGCGCAGCCGCGCTCGATCGAAACGGTCGAGAAGGTGGCTCGGGCCGCCGAAAAATAGGCCCGGGCGGCCGAAATTGCCCACATACAGCCTCAATTTCTTGTCAAAATCGGCTTGATTCCGCAGAATCTCGGGGTTTGTGAGGTAGATTCGTACGCGATCAACCGATCTCCCCGCCCCCGGGGGTACAACAAGCAAGGGCGCGCGCACGCGCACGCCCGAGAGGAAGACGAATACTATGTCGCTGAACAAGACTGAGCTCGTTGCCAAGATCGCTGCCGAGACCGGCCAGAGCCAGGCAGCTGTCTCGAACGTGCTTGACGGCCTCTTTGCCGCAGTTTCTGAGACCGTCGCTGCGGGTGGCAAGGTCGCTATCCCCGGCTGGCTCTCGTTCGAGACCGCAACCACCTCGGCTCGCACCGGCCGCAACCCCCGCACCGGCGAGACCATCGAGATCCCCGCTGGCAAGCGCGTGAAGGTTTCGGTTGGCTCGAAGCTGAAGGCTGCTGTGAAGTAAGTTCTTCACACAAGTTCTACGCAAACCCCCTGGCTGCAAGGCCGGGGGGTTTTGTTTTGCGGGGCGAGGATCGCCATTCTCACGGCCGAATCGCACTCAGGCGGCGCGACGGCCCATCGCTTAGGCTTGAGGGGTGCCTCGATCTCTCCGCATTCTTGCCCCCGCGGTGTTGGTGGCCCTCACGCTGACCGCGCTGTTCGTAGCCCTGGCGATCGGCGGCGGAGCGGCAGAGCGCATGCTGCTCGACCCGGGTGATCTGGTGCGCTACGGCGTGCCGATCTCGCGCTCGCTCATGAACATCGGTATGGCTGGCATGATCGGTGCGCTCGTCATGGTCGTGTGGGCGCTCTCGAGCGAGAAGCAAGAGTCGCGCATCGCGATGGATCTCGCCTCTGGCAGCGCCGCGCTCACTACCGTGGCTGCGACTGCCGCGATGATCTTCACCTACGCCGACGTCTCGGGTCTGCCCTTCTCGGGCAGTGCGACCTTCGGTGCCGGGCTTGCCCAGTTTCTGACGACGATCGAGCTCGGTCGGTACTGGCTCGCGCAAATTCTGCTCGCGGCGATAGCCACCGTGCTGTGCTTCGCGGTGCGGGATCGCCGGCTCGTGCTCGTCGCCCTTGTCGTGGCGCTGGCAACCACGTTCCCGATTGCTTCGCAGGGGCATGCCGCGGGCGCGGCGAACCACTCGCAGGCCGTGAACTCGCTGCTCGTGCATCTCATCGGCGCAGCGGTCTGGCTCGGCGGCCTGGTGACCCTCGTCTTCGTCGCGAAGGCGGTCGATAGGGCGCGGCTCGCGGTGCTCGTCTCGCGCTACAGCTCGCTCGCGCTCTTCGCTTTCATCGGAGTGGCCTCATCGGGCGTCGTGAGCGCTTGGATGCGCGTCGGCACCTGGGATCAGCTCTTCGCTACCGGCTACGGCCAGATCGTGATGCTGAAGGTCGCGACGATCGTCGCGCTCGGCATCTTCGGTGTGCTGTGGCGACAGCGTGCGATCAGACGCATTCCGGGAGAGGGCGGCGCGAGGGTGTTTGCCTGGCTCGTCGTTGCGGAGCTTGCGGTGATGGGTGCAGCGAGCGGCCTAGCCGCGGCCCTCGGCCGCACCGCAACTCCGGTCGCGCTCGAGTCGGCGCGAGAAACGGGCAGCCTGACCACGAGCCCGGCGGAGTACCTGACCGGCGATCCTCTTCCGGCAGAGCTCGTCCCCTCTAGCTACTTCACTGAGTGGAAGTTCGATCTTGCCTGGACCCTCATCTGCGTCTTCGGCGTGCTCATGTATCTCGCCGGCGTGTGGCGGCTGCACCGCCGCGGCGACAAGTGGCCGATCGGTCGCACGGTCGCCTGGGTGACCGGCCTCGCGCTGCTCTTCTATACGACGAACGGCGCGCTCAACGCCTACGAGCAGTACCTGTTCAGCGTGCACATGCTCGGCCACATGATGTTGACGATGCTGATCCCGCTTGTGCTCGTGCTCGGCGCACCCGTCACGCTCGCGCTGCGGGCGGTGCAGAAGCGCGACGACGGCTCGTGGGGCGGCCGCGAGTGGATTCTCTGGATGGTGCAGACCCCGTACTCGAAGGTCATCACGCACCCGGCGGTCGCTGCCGTGATCTTCGCGGGTTCGCTCTGGGTGTTCTATTTCACGCCGATCGCACGCTGGGCCGCAGAAGAACACGTCGGTCACCAGTGGATGATCATTCACTTCTTGATCTCGGGCTATCTCTTCAGCCTGTCGATGATCGGCGTCGATCCGGTGCCGTATCGATTCCCGTACCCGCTGCGCATCGTGACGCTCTTCGCAACCATGGCCTCGCACGCGTTCTTCGGCGTCACCATCATGACGGGCAACGGGCTGCTGCTCGCTGACTGGTACGGCGCGATGGGGCGCACCTGGGGCGCGACGCCGCTCGAAGACCAGAACATGGGTGGCGGCATCGCCTGGGGCATCGGCGAGCTGCCGACGCTCGCACTCGCGTTGATCGTCGCGATCCAGTGGTCGCGAAGCGACGAGAAAGAGCAGAAGCGAAAGGATCGCGCCGAAGACCGCTCGGGCGATGCCGAGCTGCGCGCGTACAACGAACTGCTTGCAAAGCAGGCAGAACGGGATCAGCGCCAGGCGGCTCGAACCGGGGGCGCGGCGAACCGCGACTGAACGGGGCCTCGCCGCCGGAAGTTCTTGAGTGCGAGCTGTCACCGTGTTATGGTCGCATTTGTGAAAGTGATTTCACTTTCATTTCTCGGTAATGGCGCTCGCAACCGCGCCACAGACCCTGAGGGGAGTGGCGCATGGCGCAACAGCCGACAGCCGAGCGGCCGACGAGCGGCCAGGCGACTGAGCCGGCAGGGGCCGAGCCCGCAGCGCCGATGCCAAGCACCGAGAAGGGCCGCGACACCAGGCGCCGGCTTATGAAGGCCGCGGCACAGCTCTATGAAAAGGGTTACGCGAACGCCCGCATCACCGACATCACCGAGGCCGCCGGGCTCTCGGCGGGCGCGTTCTACCGATACTTCGAAGATCGCCAGCAGCTCACCCGCGAACTTCTTCGCGAAATGATGGACGAGATGTACGTCTTCATTCGCAGCCCCTTCGACGAGACGCAGCCCATTCGTTCGGTGCTCGAGTCGACTCGCAAATACTTCGAGTTCTATGAAGCGCACCGCGCTCTGCTCGGCGTCGTGGTCGAACTCTCGCAGACCGACGCCGAGGTGGCTCAGCTCTGGGATGCCGCCAAGCGCGCCTTCAACGATCGAATCGTGCGCTCGCTCGAACGAGGCATCGCCGCGGGTCAGATGCGCGGCGACCTTGACCTCGCGCTCGCCGCAGAGATGCTGCGCAGCATGACCGAGTACTACGCGTTTCAGCGCTTCGTCTTGAACGGCAGTGGGCTCAGCGATGTGCCGCTCGAGCAAGCGACGAACGCAATCGCCGAGATCTGGATCTCGGGCATGGGCCTCGACCGCGAACCAGCCACCAAACGTACCGCGCCAAGTGGCGCCTGAACACGCACACCACCGAAGGAGCACAACGATGTCAACCACCAGCAGAGTCGCTATCGTCACCGGAGCAGCGCGCGGCATCGGCGCGAGCATCGCCGAACGCCTGTCAGACGACGGTCACGCGATTGCCGTGATCGATCTCGACGAGGCTGCCTGCGCAGCCACCGTTGAAAGGATCGCCGCCGCTGGCGGCCGGGCGATCGCGGTGGGCGCGAACGTGGCCGATGAGCAGGCCGTGGCCGCAGCCGTCGAGCGTGTCACTGCAGAGCTCGGCGCCCCGACTATTCTCATCAACAACGCCGGAGTGATCCGCGACAATCTGCTGTTCAAGATGACGACCGACGACTGGGACACCGTCATGAACGTGCACCTGCGCGGCTCGTTTCTTATGGCGCGCGCCGTGCAGGCGCACATGACCGCCGCCGGTTGGGGCCGAATCGTCAACCTTTCGAGCACTTCGGCGCTCGGCAACCGAGGCCAAGCGAATTATGCCGCGGCGAAGGCGGGCATGCAGGGGTTCACGAAGACGCTCGCGATCGAGCTCGGCAGGTTCGGGGTCACCGTGAACGCGATCGCCCCCGGCTTCATCGAGACCGACATGATCGCGCAGACTGCCGAGCGCATGGGGGTGACCCTCGAGGAGTTTCTCGTCGGCGCGGCGAAGCAGATTCCGGTCGCCCGCACCGGCGTGCCCGCAGATATCGCCCACGCGGCGTCGTTCTTCGTGAGCGAGGGTGCCAGCTACACGAGCGGCCAGGTGCTGTACGTCGCCGGCGGCCCGACCGACTAGACGCCGGGGGTCGCGCCGCGATCCCGCGCCATCGAAGCTTTACCTCTGATCAACGAAGACATAGGAGCAGAAACATGAGAGAAGCAGCAATCGTCAGCGTCGCCCGCACGCCGATCGGCAAGGCCTACCGGGGGGTGTTCAACGACACCCAGCCGCAGGCCCTCGCCGGCCACGCGATCGCCGCCGCGGTAGAACGGGCGGGAGTCGACCCGGCCGAGATCGAAGACGTGCTGCTCGGCTGTGCGCTGCAAGAGGGAGCGAGCGGCCTGAACATTGCGCGCCAGTCGGCAGTGCGCGCCGGCCTTCCGGTGACGGTTCCTGGCTCGACGATCGACCGCCAGTGCTCATCGGGCCTCATGGCCATCGCGCAGGCCGCGCGCCAGGTGATCTTCGAACACCAGACCGTTGCCATCGGCGGCGGTGTCGAGTCGATCTCGCTCGTGCAGAACGAGCATCAGCGCAGGGATCGCATGGTCGATCCCTGGATCAAGGAGCACCAGCCAGACATCTACTGGCCGATGCTGCAGACCGCCGAACTCGTGGCCGAGCGCTACGGGGTCACCCGCGAGCAACAAGATGAGATGGGTTTCATCTCGCAGCAGCGGGCGATCGCCGCGACCGAAGCGGGCCGCCTCGCCGACGAGATCGCACCGATTACGGTGGATCAACTGGTGCAAGACAAAGAGACCGGCGAGATCTCGAAGCGCACGGTGACCGTGACCCATGACGAAGGCCTGCGCGCCACGACCGCCGAGGGCCTCGCCGGGCTGCGCACCGTGCTGCAGCCCGGCGACCCCTGGGCGAACCCCACGATCACTGCGGGCAACGCCTCGCAGCTCTCTGACGGTGCCGCAGCCGCCGTCGTGATGGAGGCAGGGGAGGCCTCGCGCCGCGGACTGCAGCCGCTCGGCTTCTACCGTGGCATGGCCGTAACGGGAGTGAAGCCCGAAGAGATGGGCATCGGCCCGGTCACGGCGATCCCGAAGCTGCTCGCAAACCACGGACTCACCGTGAACGACATCGGGCTCTGGGAGCTGAATGAGGCGTTCGCGTCGCAGGCCGTCTACTGCCGCGATACGCTCGGCATCGATCCCGAGCTCATGAACGTCGACGGCGGCGCGATCGCGCTCGGCCACCCCTACGGCATGACCGGCGCGCGGGCGACGGGCCACGCGCTCATCGAAGGCAAGCGCCGCGGTGCACGCTACGTCGTGGTGGCGATGTGCGTTGGCGGTGGCATGGGTGCGGCCGGCTTGTTCGAGGTCGCGTAGGTGCGCGTCTTCGACAGCGCTGATTCGCTGCGCGCAGCCGTCGGTGAAGAGATCGGGGTCGGTTCGTGGATCGAGGTCACCCAGAATCGCATCGACATGTTCGCCGAGGCCACGAACGATCGCCAGTGGATTCATGTCGATCCCGAGCGCGCCGCAGAAGGGCCGTTCGCTGGCACGATCGCGCACGGCTACCTCACTCTCAGTCTGCTTTCTGCGTGGATCATGGAGGTGAGCGAGGTCACCGGCACTACGATGGCAGTGAACTACGGGTTGAACCGAGTGCGTTGGCCGGCGCCCGTGCCAGTCGGGTCGCGGCTGCGGGGTCGCGTCACGCTCGCCGAGGTCGAAGACATCGCTGGTGGCATGCAGGTGACGTGGCAGGTGAGCGTCGAGCGCGAGGGCAGCGAGCGTCCGGTGTGCGTGGCCGAGAATCTGAATCGCCTGTACTTCTCGGATGCGCGTTCATCTGAGGAGTGACCCGCCTCACGACGCGAAAGGAAGTCTATGAATACGCAGTCTTTGAGTGGTGCCGATGCGATTCTTCGCTGGCTGGCCGCCGGTCTCGATGAGCGCAGCGAGAGCTATGCGGGGCTGATCGGCGAGCTGCAGGGGTTTCTGCACGCGTTCGCGGCGGCAGACCTCGATGAGCAGCAGATGGGCGTCTTTCGCGATACCTTGGCTGGGCTTCGAAAAGAAGCCGAGGATCGCCGGGTGCCCGAGGTTGACCGCCGCTTCGGGCGAGGGCGACGCCGGCACACGGGCGTGCACGCGATGATGCCCGAGATCGAAACGCTTGAGCTCGACGACGCGCACTTTCTCGGCACCGCGAGCATTGGCGACTTCTTTCTCGGGGTCAACAGTGCGGCGCACGGTGGCGTCGTCGCCCTGATCTTCGACGAGGTGCTCGGTCGATTGTCGGCTGGGCTCGACCGACCGCCGTCGCGCACCGCCTACCTGAAGACCGACTTTCGGTCGATCACTCCGGTCAATGAGCCTCTGCTCGTGCGAGCTCGTGTCGAGCGGATCGAGGGGCGCAAACGCTTTCTCGTTGGCGAGATCTGGCACGGTGAGGTGCTCTGCGCCGAGGCGCATGCGCTCTTCGTCGAGCTGAAGCCGGGGCAGCCGTAGGGTCGAGGTCCCTCCGCGTTGCCTACGGGCGTGATGGTCTTAACCACGCACCGACCGATCGATCGCTCGGTGGGGCTATACTTGGGGTAGCCACGGCCATCGAAGATAACGGAGTCTGCATGTCCAGTAACGCTGCACCCAACCCTGCGCCCCTCAGGGGCCCAGACGGCAACGCCGAGAGCAAACTCGCGGACAAGATAGCTATCGTCACCGGGGCGAGTCGGGGCATCGGCCTCGCGATCGCCCAGCGCCTCGTCGCCGAGGGCGCGCGCGTCTGCATCACCGCCCGCAAAGACGACGCGCTGCAGGAGGCGGTCGCGAGCGTGCCCGAGGGCACCGCGATCTACGTCGCAGGTAAGGCCGACGACCCCGAACATCGCGCCGCGGTGATGGATCGCGTCGCCGCCGAATTCGGCGGCCTCGATATTCTCGTGAACAACGCGGGCATCAACCCCTTCTACGGCACGGCGATGGATCTCGACCTCGGCGCCGCCCGCAAGCTCTTCGAGGTGAACGTGATCGGCACACTCGGGTGGTCGCAGGCCGCCTACCATCACGAAGGCCTCGACTTCAAAGCTCGGCACGGCAGCATCATCAACCTCGCCTCGGTTGCTGGGCGCGTGCCTTCGACGGGCATCGGCATGTATGGCGTGACGAAGGCCGCGGTGATGCACCTCACCACGACGCTCGCCGCCGAGATGGGTCCCGAGATTCGCGTCAACGCCGTCGCTCCCGCGGTTGTGAAGACCGACTTCGCGAAGGCGCTCTACGAGGGTCGCGAGGCTGAGGTTGCCGCGCAGTATCCGCTCGGGCGACTCGGCGTGCCAGAGGATATCGCGGGTGCGGTCGTCTACTTCGCCTCAGCTGACGCGGCCTGGGTCACCGGCCAGACCCTCACGCTCGACGGCGGCCTGCTGAGCGCGGGAGGCACGGCATGAGCGCCGCGCTACCAGACGAATACGAGGCGCTCAGGCTTCGCATTCGGGCCTTCATTCGTGAGGTAGTGATTCCCGCAGAGCCGCGGCCAGGTGTCTCGCTGCGCCGAGCCGACCGGGTCGCACTGCAGAACCAGGCAAAGGCCGCCGGCGTCTTCGCGCCCCATGTCGCGAAAGAGTACGGCGGGCTCGGCGTGCCGATCGGCTACTGGCCCGCCCTCTTCATGGAGGCCGGCTACTCACCAATCGGCCCCGCGGTCTTGAACTGCATGGCGCCCGACGAGGGCAACATGCACATGCTGGGTCAGATCGCGACCGAGGCGCAGAAAGAGCGCTTCTTGCGACCGCTCGCAGCGGGCGAGGTGACCTCGTGCTTCGGCATGACCGAACCGCACCCCGGCGCGGGCTCGGACCCCACCGCGCTGAGCACGCGCGCAGAGCGAGTCGCAGGCGGGTGGCGGGTGAACGGCCACAAGCGTTTCATCAGCGGCGCACTGAACGCGAGCTTCTGCGTGCTCATGGCGAGAAACGACGCCGTCGAGAGCGAAGGCGTGCCCGCGGGCGCGACGATGTTTCTCGTCGACATGGACACCCCCGGCATCCGCGTCGGCAACGATCTGCACGCGACCGATAGTGCGATCGAGGGCGGTCACCCGCACATGCACATCGAGGATCTCTTCGTGCCAGACGAGCTAGTGCTCGGCAAGCCCGGTGAGGGCTTCGTCTACGCACAGGTGCGCCTCGGTCCCGGGCGCCTCACTCACTGCATGCGGTGGCTGGGCCTCGCGAAACGCGCCCACGATACCGCGCTCGACCGCGCCAATTCGCGCGAACTCTTCGGCGGTCCGCTGCGAGAGTTGGGCGTCGCGCAAGAGCTACTCGCGCTGAACGAGATCGATCTCGAGACCTCGATCGCGATCACCGCCCGCACCTCAGCGTTGCTCGGCGAAGACCATCGCGCAGGCGAGAAGCTGTCGAGCATCGCCAAGGTGCACTGCTCAGAGGCGATCGGCCGCATCATCGACCGATCGATCCAACTCTGCGGCGGTGACGGCGTGACCGACCAGCTACCTCTCGCACAGTTCGCTCAGGAGGTGCGGCCGTTTCGCATCTATGACGGCTCAACCGAAACACACAAATGGGCGATCGCGAAGCGGGCGTCGTCGCGCCGGCGCCGCGAGATAGAGGCCGGTGAGAACCCGCTCGACCGAGTCGACCCCGACGGCCGCAGCCCCTGGGACGAGCGATGATTCGCGTGCCCGACGGCGTCGAGGTCGTCGCGACGGCGGCCGACGCCGCAGGGCTCGACCGTCCACCGCTGCTCGTGCTCGATCGGGTGCAGGGGTTTCTCGACGAGCACGGCATCGGCGAGGGCGCGCTGGCTTGGCAGCGCATCGGCGACGGTCAGTCGAACATTACGTACCTGGTTGAGCGCGAGGATCGCCGGGTTGTGCTGCGGCGCGGCCCCAGGCCGCCGCTGCCTCGCTCGACGCACGACATGCTGCGCGAGGCGCGCGTGCAGCAGGGTCTCGCGGTGGTCGGCATTCCGGTGCCGAAGATTCTCGCCGTGTGCGCCGACGAATCGCTGCTCGGGGTTCCGTTCTACGTGATGGACTACCTCGAGGGCGAGATCATGCTCGACTCGGCGCCGGAGGCGCTCGACACCCGAGATCAGCGCCGGGCCACCTCGGAGGCGCTCGTCGACACGCTCGCAGCGCTGCACGGCGTCGACCTCGAGCGCGCAAGGCTCGCCGACTTCGGCAGACCCCAGGGTTACCTCGAACGCCAGATCGCCACGTTCTCGGGGCTTGCGGGCCAGGTCTCGCAGCGCGACCTGCCGCTCGTGTCAGAGCTCGGCGCCTGGCTCGAGGCGCACCGCCCCGAAACCCGGCGCGCCGCGCTCGTGCACGGCGACTATCGCCTCGGCAACGTGATGTTCGGGCATGAGGCGCCTGCCAAGGTGACCGCCGTGCTGGACTGGGAGATGGCGGCGCTCGGCGATCCTCTCGCCGACCTCGGCTACCTCACCGCGACCTACTGCGATGCCGACTCCCCGGGCTCGGTGATGGAGATCAGCGGCGTCACCCGCGAACCCGGGTACCTCACGCGAGCCGAGATCGCCGAGCGCTACGCAGCCCGCACCGGCCTCGACGTATCGCGGCTGCCCTGGTACCAGGCGCTCGCGCTCTGGAAGAGTTCGGTGTTTCTCGAGGCGATCTACACGCGCTGGCGGCGAGGCGAGCGGCCGGGTGACGAGTTTGCGCCCGTGCTCGAGCATGAGATTCCGCGGCTGCTCGAGGTCGCGCGCGACTACTCCCGCGAGGCATAGGCATACGGCAGGCGAGACCCGCGGCCCAACTATCGAACGAATCGCACCGCGTCTTTGCAGATCTCGAGATACACATCGACGAGCTCTGACACTGACATTGATCCGTCAGCCCGATACCACTGCGAGACCCCCAGGCAGAGGGTGCTGACCGCTCTTGCGGCTTCGCGGGGAAAAGGCGCAGCGAAGATGCCGTCGGAGACGCCCTGCTCGACGAGCTCGGTCACGAGCGCCTGCTCATCGCGGCGCGCCTGCAGGTGTCGCTCGCGCGCGTCTTCTGGCAGACTGCGAATCTCGCTGTAGGTTACGAACGCAATCTCGCCGTACTCGGCATGAAAGCGCACGAGGCAGGCGACGAGGCGCTCGAATCGTTCAAGTGTGGTGCTGCCGCCCGCGACCGCCGCGCGCGATGCGGTGAGCAGTTCGTCCATCGCGGCCTCGCAGAGGGCGACAAGGATCGCGCTTTTCGAGGGGTAGTGATGGTAGAGGCCGGGCACTGACAGGCCCGCCTCGGCCGCGATCTGACGAATCGAGGTGCCGTGAAACCCGCTCACGGTGAAGCAGCGCAGCGCGGCGAGGCAGATTGGGTCGATCGGCATCGTGTGCGGCGACTGGCTGAGAGACATGTGCGGGTGCGGCGAAGTATGAGGGCGGCGGGCACGAGGCGCGGACGGTCAGCCGCCGAGCGCGCCCTCGTCGGTCACGGTCACGTCAGCGCGATGAAAGTTCTGATGCGAGCGCGAGGCGGTGGGGCCGCGTTGCCCCAGGTAGCGCGAGTAGGTGGCGCCCGAACCGTAGGGCCGTTCGGCCGGCGAAGAAAGCTTGAAGAAGCAGAGCTGGCCGATCTTCATGCCCGGCCACAGGCGAATCGGCAGGGTGGCGACGTTCGAGAGCTCAAGCGTGACGTGTCCCTCGAAGCCGGGGTCGATGAACCCGGCCGTCGAGTGGGTGAGCAGGCCGAGCCGACCGAGCGAGCTCTTGCCTTCGAGGCGAGCCGCGATGTCGTCTGGCAGCGACACCTTCTCGTAAGTTGAGCCAAGCACGAACTCGCCCGGGTGCAGAATGAAACCCTCTGCGGGGTCGACCTCGATGAGCCTGGTCAGCTCGGGCTGCTCTTCGGCGGGGTCGATCACCGCATATTTGTGATTGTCGAAGAGGCGAAAGTAGCGGTCGAGTCGCACGTCGACGCTCGACGGCTGCACCATTTCGGCTTCGCTCGGGGTGAGTCCGATGCGTCCCGATTCGAGTTCGGCCTTGATATCGCGGTCTGAAAGCAGCACACCCCTACTCTAGACGCGTCTTCCATGTCTGCACACGCGGCGGGGGTCTGTGCTCCGCATTGCGTGCGAGATATGCAGTATGTGCGAGATTCTGGCTGAAATTATCGTACGCAGCGCATGTCTCGTGCGCAGTGCAGACCACACGAGCCGTATGTCACTTGCCATCACCCGCGTGACGACCCGAATCCGGTGTGCGTCCCTTGACGTTTACAATGAGCAGCCCGGCGAGCACGAGCACCGACCCGGCGATGAAACCGGGGGTGAGTGAGTCGCCGAGCAGAAGCACGCCGGCGAGCACCCCGAAGATCGGGGTCAGCAGTGTTAGCACCCCGAGCCTGGCGGCCAGATACTTGCGCAGCAGCCAGAACCAGACGAGGTAGCTGCCGAACGCGATGACGACCGACTGGAAGCTCAGGCTGAGCCAGGCGATCGGTGTGCTCACGAAATGCAGTTGCCCCGTGAGCAAGGTGACCACCGTGAGCAGCACAAACGAGATCGTGAGCTGATAGAACAGCGTCTGCGTTGCGGGCGCCTCGCTGAGTTTGCTCACCCGAACTGCCACGGTGGTGAGCCCCCAAGCGGCGCCGGCCGCGAGGGCGAACAGGTCGCCGAGCAGCATCTCGGGGGTGAGGCTCGCTGATCCCTCTCCGATCGTCGGCACGATGAACGCCGTAGCGATGCCGAGAAACGCGATACCGATGCCGACCCACTGGCGCCTTGAAAGTCGTTCCTCTGGAAGCTTGAGGTGCAACCCGACCGCCGCCCAGATCGGTGCGGTGTAGAGAAAGACCGACATGTGCGAGGCCGTCGTGCGGTTGAGGCCCTCGGCCACGAACAAGAACTCTGCGGCAAACAAGACACCGACGACGGTCCCGGCTGCAAGCAGGGCACGGTGCTGCCAGCGCTCCTTGAACACGAGCTTCGCGACCAGCCACACCAACACCGCGGCGACGCCGGAACGAATCGACACCTGCAAGACCGATGACACATCGGGCAGCGTCACCTTGATGGCAACCTGCTGCACGCCCCAAAGCAGGCAGAGCACAAGCATGATGCTCGCGGCTTGGGTATTCACGGGCGAGCGCACTGACGGCTCCTTCGATCAAATAGGTGTGAATGGTTATTTCGGCAGCCGCACGGTGGCGGTCACGCCGTTCTGCCCGTCTGAGTCGAGCCAGACACTGCCGCCCATTCGTTCCGTCAGCTCGCGCACCATGGGCAACCCAAGCCCGGTTCCCGCTTTATACTCGCTGCCCGAGCCGACGACGCGATAGAAGCGTTCGAACACTTTACCAATTTCCCCAGGATCGATGCCCGGCCCCGTATCGACGACCTCGATGATGGCCTCATCGTCGCCCTCAGACACGCTCACCGTGATCGAATCTCCGGGCCGCGAGAACTTCACGGAGTTCGAGATGAGGTTGGAGATCGCCCGGTGCAGCCAGAGCGGCTCGGCCGGAACCACGAGGGGTTGGCAGGCGATGGCGCTCAGCACGACACCCTTCTCTATTGCGATCCGTGAGAGGTCGGATACTGCCTGCTGCACAGTTTGTGTGACGTCGACATCCATGGGCACGTACGGTGCCGCCGCGCTCATTCTCGAGAGCGTCAGCAGGTCGTCTATGAGTTCGGCGAGGCGACGCGCGTTGCGGGTGACCACCTCGAGCAGCTCCTGATCCTCCTCGCTGAGGTCGGACAACTCGAGTTCTTCGGCATACCCCAGAATGCTCGTAACCGGGGTGCGCAGCTCGTGGCTCACCGAGGCGATGAACTCGTCTTTCTGCAGGTTCAGCTTGCGCATCCCCTTCGTGAGCTCGCGCTCGTGCGCGAGCGCCTGTGCCATCGCTTCTTCGGTTCGCCGCTCTTCAGTGACGTCGACGGTCTGGATGAGCAGGGCGCTGCGATCATCACCGACCGGTGCCACGCGCATCATGAGCTGTCTATCATGCCAGAGCAGGCCACCTTGCCAGTCGTGCTCGCTGGCATGCGCCACGCCCGGCAGCGCTGCGAGCTCGGGCGCGATTGAGCGGCTCCCGTCCTGGTGCACCTGCACCGTCCAGTCGGGCATCAAGCGCTCGAACGCAGGGTTCTCTTCGACCATCGTGAAGCGCCCGCCGTCTTCGCGCTCCAGCAGCAGAAATCCGCCGTTCGTCGAGATGAGCGACCCCTGCAGAAGTTTCTCGCGCGCGCGAAGGTGTTGCAGCATGGAGTTATGGTCGTCTTGCAGGGTCGCGAGAAGCAGCATCGAGACGCTGAGCGAGAGCGTGAAGAGCTGGTTCAGGCCGATGAACAGCGCGGGCGCGTCCGCAGCTGCGTGTGCGAAAGACCCGCCCCCGAGTGCCCCGAGTGCCACCGAAGCGATGCTGACGCACGTCACCTCAACGAGCACGGCGGCGACACCGAATCTCAGAGCGGCCCAGGCCAACACCGGGAAGAGAAGGAACGTGATCGGCTGATCCTGGTCCGGATAGAAGACCGCGCCCAGTGTCAACGCGAGCACTGCAACTTGCACGATGAGCTCGCCCACCCGCCGCACCCGGAACGTGTCGAACGGCACGATCCCGAAACCGCCGATCAGAATGATGGCGCTCATGTGCGAGGCAGAAACCGAAAGAAAGTGCGGCAAGAACGCCATGTTCTCGAGCGCGAGGGTCGCCGCTGCGACCGCGCCGCCGATGATGCCGCCGAGCACCGCGGAGCTGACAAACCGCACCACCCAGCCTGATCGAGAGCTCCATTCCACACGGTGATGTCCGCGCATGATCGCCAACACCACGAGCGTCTCGGCGGCACCGGCGAGCCCGAAGCACAGCGAGACCCACCATTCGGTGCCTGAGATCATGTTCGCGGCTGCGGTCAGAACCGTGATCCACAGCAACACGAGCCAGCGCTTTCTGCGTGCGCTGAGCGCCGCGAGCACTGACAAACCGCTCGCGGGCCACCACGGAGCGGTCGGTGATCCGGGAAACCGCAGCGAGCTCATGATGATGCCGAGCAGAAAGGAGAGCGCCAGCAGCACCACGATGAAGAGCAGTCGGCGCCCGTCGGAGGAGTTGCGGAAGAACGCAGTCAGGCTCTCGCGGCGCATGTGTCCCTCCAATATGCTGTGATGAGGGAGACTCTATCGAGCGTGAGTATGAGTGGGGAATACTTTGACGAGGATCGCAGTAATCGAAGACGATGCAGATCTGAATCGTCTGCTGTGTCGACGGCTGAGCCGCGCAGACTACGAGGTGCATTCGGCCGCTGACGGCGTTGCCGGCCTTGCCCTCATGAAGGAGTTCCCGCCCGCGATCGCGGTGATCGACTGGATGATGCCGAAGATGAGCGGCATCGAGCTGATCCAGCGGGTGCGTCAAGATCCGGAGCTCAGCGGGATCAAGATTCTGATGCTGACTGCGCGCTCGCAAGAGGGCGACCGCATTCGCGCGCGCAACTCGGGGGCAGACGACTATCTGGTGAAACCTTTCGCGGCGACCGATCTGCTGGCGAGTCTGCAAGCGCTGGAGCAGCAGATCTAGCAGTCATGCCCACATTGAGATTGAGCGAGTTCGTGCTCGTAACTGTGCTCGTGTGCGCAGGCTTGTTCGTGCTTGCCCTGCTGCTACTACTGGTTGCCGTCGCATTTTCGCGTGCGAAGGCCAGGCGCGCGAGCGCGAATCGCGAAAAGTACCTCGATATCTTGATCCTGGCATCGGAGGGGGCGGGGGATCCCGCACCCGCCCGGCGGGCCGCCCGGCGAGAGGTGGCAGACCTCGCGGTGCACCTGCTCTCAAACATGATCGGACAGGAGTACCGACAGCTCGCCGATTGGCTGTTGCGGTGGGGCTTCGAGGGCGATGCCAAAGAATGGCTGGGCAGTCGTTCGGCCGCCCAAAGGCTGCGCGGAGCCGTGCTGCTGTTGCTCATGAAGGGTGAGGCCGCGATGCCCGCCACGCTTCCGCTGCTAGAAGACCCGCACCCGCGTGTGCGGTCGGGCGTGGCTCGCGTGCTTGGCTATGCGGGCACGGAGGCTGCCGTGCCGCCCGTGTTGCGTGCGATCGAACTGAACCTGCTTGCTCCGAGTATCGGCATGATGTCAATCCTGCGAATTTATCCGCGCGACGGGGCGCCGCTTGCGGGCGGGTTGCGCTCGGATTCGGCCCCCCTCAGGCGCGTCGCCGCAGCAAGTGTGGGGATCCTCGAAATGCACAGCCTTCGCGAGCCGGTCGAAACGTTGCTTGACGATCCCGATGAAAGCGTTCGGCTGGCCGCGATCGAGACGCTGGATCGGCTCGCTGATCCAGGCTCAGCCGATCTGCTGCGGGCGGCACTGCAGTCGGGAAGTGCGGCCGAGCGCGGTGCGCACGAACTCGCCCTCATTGAGCAGGCGCTCGCGAGCTGCGCAGCAGTGTCGAGCGACGGAATGCGCGACTTTGACGATGAGGGTGATGCGCTGTGACCGAGTTCATGCTCACCCTGACGATCATCACGTTGGTGCTGGCCGTGTACTACTTGATCTATCACGTCGGCACCGTCTGGATCGTCATGATCGCCTCAGTGCAGATCGCTCGCGAGACACGATGGCCGCATAAGTTCGAAGAGATCGAGACGTTCTCGAACCCGCTTGCGCCGCTGGTGTCGGTCATTGTGCCGGCGCACAACGAGGAGGCGGGCATTGCCGCTGCGGTCGACTCGTTGCGGCATCTGCGCTACCCGGCGCTCGAGATTCTTGTCGTCGACGATGGCTCGACCGATCGCACCTTTGATGTGCTTGCGAATCGATACGGGCTGCGCCAGCGCAGGCCCTCGCACCCAGACGAGCGCGTGCCGCAGCTGGGTGAGACTCTGAGCGAGTTCGAGACTGTAGACGGCACACTGCGGGTGATTCAAAAGCGCAGCATTGGTCGTCGCGCCGACGCGGTCAATACCGCGTTGCGGGTCGCGAAGGGCGAGCTCGTCTGCATGATCGACGCCGACTCGATGCTTGCGCCGGATTCGCTGCTGCGGCTCGTCGTGCCGTTCATGGACGACCCGGCGATCGTCGCCTCGGGCGGCACGGTGCTGCCGGCAAACGGCATCAGCTTTCACGGCGGCAACCCCACGACGAGCCGGCTGCCGAAGGGATGGCTCGAGCGTTTTCAGCTGGTCGAGTACTTGAGAGCGTTCGTGCTCGGGCGTTCGGGCTGGGCGAGGCGCAACGGGCTGACGATCATCTCGGGAGCGTTCGGGCTGTATCGTCGCGAATCGGTGCTGCGCGTCGGCGGCCTGACCGGCGCATCGCTGGCAGAAGACGCAGACCTGCTGCTCGCGGTGCACTCCGACTGTGTCGAGCGCGGCGTCGACTATCGCGTGGTCTTCGATGCGCGCGCGATCTGCTGGACCGAGGTGCCGTCTGAGCTTGGCCAGCTGCGCACTCAGCGCATTCGCTGGGCTCAGGGTCTCGACGAGATTCTCTCGAAGTATCGGCGCATGCTGTTTAACCCCCGTTATCGGGTGCTCGGCATGCTGGCCATGCCGTGGTTGCTGGCCTATGAGTACATCGCACCGTTTCTCGCGGTATTCGGCTTTCTCATCTCGGTCACCGGAATCGTGACGGGCTGGGTGTCGCCGGGCGCGGTGCTGCTGCTGGCGATCACCGGTGTGGGGCTCGCGACGATCGTCGGCATTTTCGCGATCATTGTGCAGGTGCTGTGGATGGGCCTCTACGTGTCACGGCGTCAGGTGCTATTGCTGCTGCTTACGAGCCTCTTGGAACCGCTGGTCTACCGGCCCTTCACGTTTATCTGGCAGATCAGGGGCATCTGGCGAGGGCGCCGAGGGGCCGAGAGCGAGTGGGGTGTGATGACGCGCAAGGGTGCGCTGTCAGACGAGGACCCGGGTGCGTGATTCGGCTTTTCGCAAAGGATCAGCCCTCGCTCGGCAGCGGCTCCGTGATGGCGAACAGCAGCTCGGCGAGCTGATTGCCGAGTCCGTCGAAACTACCGATCGAGCTCGAACCCGAGAGGGCGGCCGTGCGCAGCTCGCGCTCGTAGATGCTGCTGAGCAGGGGGATCGCATGCTCGGCAGGGAGGGTGAAGCGCCTTCCTGCGACGCCGATCACGTGCGCGACCGCCTCGGCAATATCAGCGTAGAAGCGCACCATGAAGTCGCGGTAGTCGCGTGCGATCGAGGGGTCGCGCATGGCGAGCAGCAGAAACTCGGTCTCGAGCACGAACCAGGTGGTTGCATCGGTTTCTGGCATGAAGAAGTCGACGATGTAGCCGGCAACCTGATCGGGTTCGAGTGCGGGCCCACACTCGCGCAGCTCGGGCTCGAGCGCGGTCGCCTGGGTCTTCAGGTGCGCAGTGCGTCGAGCGAACTCTCGCTCGAGCAGTGCGAGAAAGAGCTGCTCTTTGCTCTCGAAGTTTGAGTAGAACGCGCCGCGGGTGAAGCCTGCTCTCGTGCAGATCGCCTCGACCGAAGCCCCCTGCAGCCCCTCTTCTCTGAATGCCTCGGCGGCGGCCTCGAGGAGGCGGTCGCGGGTGGCCTGGCGCCTGGCGCTCGTGGCGAGCGGCTGCGTGCCAGCGTCGCCGACGTTCAGTCGTTCATCAGCTAGGGACATGTTCGATACATTACTGTATTGAGTTGGATACACAAATGTATCGAAATCGAAAGGCCCCGCATGTCGTCAATGCTCTACGCTCTCGGGCTCCGAGCGACCCGCGCCAAAGTGCTCGTGCTTGTCGTCTGGCTGGCGATCCTCGCCCTGCTTGGGGCCGGCGCCATCTTTCTGTCGAAGGGCGCCAACGCGCCCATCACGATTCCCGGCACCGAGTCGCAGGCCGCAATCGACACGCTTGGCCGCACGTTTCCCGAGGTCAGCGGCACGAGCGGGCGCATTATCGTCGTCGCCCCAGAGGGCTCGCGCGTCGACCGTGATCCTTTCAAAACCGAGATCGAAGACGCGGCGACCGACCTCGAGAATCTCGATACCGTCACGGCCGTGTCGACGCCGTTCTCTGAGCTCGCCGCGAGCGGGCTCAGCGATGACAAGCGGGCCGCGCTGCTGACGATTCAGATGCAGGTGTCGACCGGCGACGTGCCAGCGTCGACCACCGCCGGGGTCGAAGACGCGGTGAAGCAGCTGCGCGACACCCTGCCCGAGGGCACACAGGTGTCGTATGGCGGCGACGCATTCTCGACCGCGATTCCGGGCTTCAGCGCGACCGAGGCCGTCGGCGTGATCATCGCATTTATTGTGCTGCTGTTCACGCTCGGCTCGCTCGTCGCGGCCGGAATGCCGCTGCTCATCGCGATGCTAGGGGTCGGGGTGTCGGTTGCCGGCATCTACTTCACCACCGCGTTCATCGACATGACATCGACCACGCCGATGCTTGCCCTCATGCTCGGGCTCGCCGTCGGCATTGATTACACGCTCTTCATCGTGAGTCGACACCAAGAGCAGCTGCGCGCCGGGGTCGAGCTGCGCGAGAGCATCGCCAGGGCCACTGCGACGAGCGGTTCAGCGGTGGTGTTCGCAGGCCTCACCGTGATCATCGCGCTTGTCGGGCTCTCGGTTGCGGGCATTCCGTTTCTCACCTCGCTCGGCGTCGCTGCGGCCGCGGGTGTCGCGATCGCCGTGCTGATCGCAGTGACACTCACCCCCGCCGTGCTCGCGATGGCGGGCATGAAGATCTTGTCGCGGGGGCAACGCCGCGCGCTGCAGCAGGTCGAAGGTCAAGGCCACGGGCAGGCCGACGCGCACGGCAACGCGACGGGCGATACGCCCGTGGTGACGCCATCGAAGGCCGATCGCTTCTTCGGCGGCTGGGTCAAGGCCGTCACCGCCAAGCCGCTCATCACGGTCGTGACCGTGCTCGTGGCCCTTGGCATCGCCGCGATTCCGGCGTTCGACCTGCGCCTCGCGCTGCCCGGCGCTGAGACGCTCGAGGCAGACAACCCCGCTCGCGTCACCTACGAACTCACGGGCGAGCACTTCGGTGAGGGGGCGAACGGTCCGCTGCTGCTCACCGGCTCGATCATCTCGAGCACCGACCCGCTCGGCCTCATGGAAGATCTGGCAGACGAGATCCGTAAGATTCCAGGCGTCGCCGATGTGCCGCTCGCGACCCCGAACCAGGGTGCCGACACCGGCATCATCCAGGTGGTGCCCGAGGAGGGCCCGCAGTCAGAAAGCACCGCTGCGCTCGTCACGGAGCTGCGCGCGCACCACGACGAATGGCTCGACGAGTACGGCGTCAGCCTCGCGGTCACCGGCTTCACCGCGGTCGGCATCGACGTCTCGCAGCTGCTGCTCGAAGCGCTCGTGCCCTTCGGCGTGCTCGTGGTCGGCCTTTCGCTGATCCTGCTCGCCATGGTGTTTCGTTCGGTCTGGGTGCCGATCAAGGCGACCCTCGGCTACGTGCTCTCCGTCGGCGCCGCGTTCGGCGCGGTCGTCGCGGTGTTTCAGTGGGGGTGGCTCGCAGACGCGTTCAACGTGCACCACGCGGGCCCCGTGCTGAGCTTCATGCCGATCATTCTGATGGGCGTGCTCTTCGGCCTCGCGATGGACTACGAGGTCTTTCTCGTGTCGCGCATTCGCGAGGAGGTCGTGCACGGCTCTGACAGCAGCTCGGCCATCAAGCGCGGCTTCGTCGGGTCGGGCCGCGTGGTGACGGCCGCGGCGATCATCATGTTCGCCGTCTTCGCGGCGTTCGTGCCCGAGGGAGATCCGTCGATCAAGGTGATCGCACTCGGCCTCGCCGTCGGCGTCTTCGTCGACGCGTTCATCGTGCGCATGACCCTCGTGCCCGCGGTGCTGCAGTTGCTCGGCGACCGCGCGTGGCGCATGCCGCGCTGGCTCGACAAGCTGCTGCCCGTCTTCGACGTCGAGGGTGAGGGCTTGGCCCGCGAACTCGCGCACGCTTCGTGGCCGGTCGACATGCCGGGGGCGAGGATCGCCAGCGCCGATCTCACACTGCCGCGCGTGGGCAGGGTGCCCGAGCTGCGGGTGGGCGCAGGCGAGGTGCTCGTGCTTGACCCCGCAGACGCTCGCTCGGCGGCGCTCGCCGCTGTGCTTTCGGGCCGCGGGGCGATGAAGGCCGGCACGTTGAAGGTGACGGACCTGCTGCTGCCGGAGCGGGCGGCGTCGCTGCGCACCCGCTCCGCTTGGGCAACGCTCGACACGCTCGGTGAGGCGATCGCCGACGCGCCAGAGCTGCTCGTGCTCGACCTGCGGGGCGCTGCCGCGCGGCCGGTTCGACCGGCTCCGCTTGAGGCGTTCGTTGCATCTGGTCGAGCGGCAACGCTCGTGGTGCTCGGCACACGGCAGCAGACCGAGGCGGTCGTGCCGCGTGGTCTGAGGCTCGTCGATCCGTTGGCTTCGGTCGCCGAAGCCGCTGCCGGCACACAAAACTTGGTCACCTCAGAGGAGGGCGCACGATGAGCGCGCAGATGAATCGGCTGCGGGGCGGCCGAGCCGTGAACTGGCGAACGATCGTCGGGCTGCTGCTCGTGCCGCTCACCGCGGCGGGAGTGCTGCTATGGGGGCTCTGGAACCCGACCGAACGCCTCGACACAGTAACCGCCGCCGTCGTAAATCTCGATAAGCCGGTTGAAGTCGATGGCCAGCTCGTGCCGCTCGGCCGGGTGCTCGCCGCAGAGCTGATCGACGGCGACGCCGAGACGAACTTCACGTGGCAGCTCACCGATGAAGATGACGCGGCTGCCGGTCTGCGTGGCGGGCGCTACGCGACGGTCGTGACCATTCCGAAGAACTTCTCGGCGGCGGCCACCTCGTCGTCTGCGGCCGCATCGGGCGACGTCTCGAAGGCGAAGACCGCCACGATCGACATCGAGACGAGCGAGCGTGGCAGGCTGCTTGATGCAGCGCTCTCGGACATTGTGACGACGACCGCGACGAGCGTGCTGAACGAGCAGCTCGGCTCACAGTTTGTCGGGGGCATCTTCGTCGGCATGACCGAGATCGGTAAGGGTGTCGGGCAGGCCGCCGATGGCGCGACCCAGCTGGCGAACGGCGGGCAAGCACTCGCCAGCGGTGCCGACCAGCTTGCGAGCGGCGCGACCGAGCTCGCGAACGGCACGCAAAAGCTCGCCGAGGGCACTGCTGACTTGTCGAGCGGTGCGGCCGGGCTGGCGGCTGGCGCCCGCGCTCTCGCGAGCGGAGATGGCGGCGAGAACCCCGGGCTTGCAGGACTGGCCGTCGGGGTGACTGAATATACGAACGGAGTGAATCAAGCGCTGGGTGGGCTTCAGCAGGGTGCAGGGGCCGCGGTCGCACCACTACAGCAGCTGCGAGACGCAATCTTTTACGACCTTGTGCCGCTCCCACCGGATGCCGACAAACAAGAGACGCTCGACCAGCTCGACCTGCTCATTGCACAACTTCAGGGCGCGTCGAGCGCTGACCCTGCGTCTCCAATCGAAAAGCTCAAAACAGCCGGAACCAGCTTGGCGGCCGGGGCGCAAGGGGCTGCGGCTGGAGCAGATCAGCTTGCTACGGGCGCCGAGAAGCTCGCGGCTGGCGCAGCAGAACTCGCCGCCGGAACTCCGACTCTCGCGGCTGGCACCTCGCAGCTCGCGGGCGGCGTCACCGAGCTTGCGAGTGGCGCGCACCAGGCAGCAGACGGCACCTCCTCGCTCGCTGAGGGGCTGCACGAGGCCGCGAACGGCATTCCGAACTACACGAAGAGCGAGCGGGAGCGCCTCGGCGAGATTGCCACCCGACCCGTCGAGGCGAAGGGTGCGAGCGACGAGCTGTTCAATGCGTCGGGCGTGCCGCTCTTCGCAGGCATCGCACTCTGGGCGGGTGCGTTTGCGTCGTTCCTGGTGCTCGCCCCGCTCTGGCGCCGCACTCGCGAGGCCGCGCGCGGCGTCGGCTACGTCACGCTGCGCAGCGCGCTGCCAGCGGCCGGGCTCGGCGCGCTGCAGGGCGCGGTGGTCGGGGCGATCCTGCCCGTACTGCTTGGCTACAGCTTCACGCAGGGGCTCGGCTTCTTCGGGCTCGCGCTGCTCGCAGGCATCGCGTTCTCACTGGTGAACCAGGGGCTCTCGGCGCTCTTTGGAGGGTTTGGTCGTTTCGTCTCGTTCGCGCTGCTCGTTGTGGCGTTCGCGATCGGGGTCATCTCGACCGCACCGCCGCTCTTGCAGGCGATCGGCGACGGCAGCCCGATCGGGGCGCTCTTCGAAGGCTTCCAGGCCGTCGCGATGGGCGCGAGCGGGGCAGGTGGCGCCGCGTTCGCTCTCGCGCTCTGGGGCCTCGCCGGCCTGGCGCTCACCGCCTTCGCTGTCGCGCGCAGCCGCAAGCGCCCGCTCGCATAAGCATGGTCAGGGTGGCTTGCTGGATCAGCGGGCCACCCGACCGCACCGCGATCACTCGCCGAGCGTCACAGAAGTGTGCAAACACACCGTCAATAAGGGGCCCTCTCGCACGCTTCTGTGACGCTCAGCGAGAGCTGCGCCGCCGGGTGAAGTCTTGGTGAACATACGTGCGGCGCAGGCAGAACCATCGAGCTGCCGGGAGGCTCGATGCTAGCCTGGTGAGCGATAGCGCCTAGGGTTCCGGGGCGCGGCCCGCGCAGTGATGGGCCGCACTCGACTGGTCCGAGCGGCGCCACGGCCGATCCCACGATCTGCCGTCATCTGACAGGACAAAAGCCCGGAGGAACCGCGCCAGCCACCCCAAAAATGGCGGGCAGAAGGTTCCCATGTCTCTCGAAGCCCTCGTTCTCGTCATAATCGCCGCCTTCGCGCACGCCGCCTGGAACATCATCGCGCACGGCTCGAGCCGCAGCGGGCTGCCGTTTCTGGTGTGCGGCGCGGTCGTGAGCGCCGTGCTCTGGCTGCCAGCGGTTCCCCTGACCGGCGGCCTCGGCCCCGGTGGCTGGCACGGTGTGCTCATCGGAGCGAGCGTCTCGGCCGTGTTGCACGTGGGCTACATGGTGCTGCTGCAGCGAGGCTACGCGCTCGGCGACCTCTCGACCGTCTACGCGACGGCCCGCGGCACGGGCCCATCTTGACGGTGATCATCGCGATTCTGCTGCTCGGCGAACGCCCCTCGCCGCTCGCACTCGCAGGCGTCGCCGTCGTCATCGCCGGTGTCGTGGCGATGGGCCTGATCGGCAGAAACCCCGTGCGGGGCTGGCTGGGAGCGCAGGGTCTGCAGAATGCGAGCGCCGTGAGAGGCGCTCGCCGCATCGACCCGGCGATCCTTTTCGGGCTCGCAACCGGCGTATCGATCGCGGTCTACACGATCTGGGATACCCACGCACTGCGCGAGTGGCAGGTGTCACCCGTGGCGCTCATGGTCGGATGTGCGGCGCTCGAGGTACCGCTGCTGCTTGCGCTGAGCTGGAACCGTCGCGACGAACTGCTGCCGATACTGCGCGAGCAGTGGGGGCGTCTGGTGCTCTTCGGGGTGCTCTCCCCGCTCTCGTACATACTGGTGCTGGTCGCGGTCACGATTGCGCCGGTGTCGCTCGTCGCGCCGGTGCGCGAGATGAGCGTCGTGCTCGTAAGCCTGTTCGGCGCATTCATCGGCAAAGAGCGTCGACCGGCGCTGCGCGTACTCGCGTCGGTGGCCGTGGTCGGTGGGGTGGTGCTGCTCAGCGTGTGAGGCACCGCTCGCGTCTTGAGTGTCACACAAACGTGCGAGCGTCACTCTTGCATGCGGTCATTTTGTGTGACGCTCGCAAGTTTCTGTGACGTTTGATGCCAGTGAGGTACCAGGGGCGAGGATCACCAGGTCTACGACACACCCAGCCCGCGCAGGTAGTGCTCGCCGCTCGGCGAGCGGCCCGAAGACGAGACCGAGAATCGCACGATGTCGCTGCGATAGTGGTCGTCTGAGACCTCGTAGATGCGATCGTCGGCATCGAATGAGACGCGGTGCAAGCGCAGCACGGGTGCGCCCGATGCGATCTCGAGCAGCTCGCTGTCGAGCGCGTCTGCCGCGACCGCGTCGATCTCGTGCGCGACCGCGCTCGACGGGAAGCCGTGTTCGGCGAGCAACTCGGTGATCGACACCGCGTCGAGATCGTGATCGAAGAGCAGCTGGCCGACGTCTGAGAGGTACCTCAGTCGCTCGAGCATTGTGGGGCGGCCGTCGAGCAGTCGCAGCCGCAGCACTTCAACGATCTGGTCACCCTCGTCGATGCCGAACGCCGTGGCAAGCTCGGCGCCGGCGCGCCGGCGCGACACCTGCTGTGTGACGGCGCCAGGTCTAGCCCCGATCGACTCGGCCCAGCGGGTGAACGGAATCGAGGCGTCGACCGCCTGCGTCGACTTGCGCCCGGCGACGCGAGCGGGGCGGCCGCGTCCTGTTTCGATGAGGCCCTCGCCGCGCAGCACCGCGAGCGCGTTGCGCACGGGGCCGCGCGAGGTGTGCCACGTGTCAGCGAGTTCTGCCTCGGTGGGCACGTCGGACCCTGGCGCCAGTTCGCCGCGCACGATGCGCTCGCGCAGCTCATCGGCAATGCGCTGATATACAACTTCGCTCACATAGGCATACTACCTGGGCATATTGAACGAAGTTGTCTCGCTAGTTATCGGCAAACTGACGTACATCTAGGCAAAGTTTTGGTGAACGAGCGAGGAATAGTCATGAGTTAGGTACTTTTCTTGAGCCTTCGGGTGCGACAGTTATTGCGGTTCGATCACACACTCACCGAAAGGTCATCATGAACCTCCGTAAGTTCGTCACCGTCGGAGCCCTCGCGGCTACGGCACTGCTCGGTCTCTCAGCCTGCTCGGGCGCAGCAAACGCAACCCCCGGTGCAGACACCGGAGCAGCTGACGCCAGCGGCTTCGCCGTGAACGCTGACACCCTCGTCTTCGGCGTGGTGCCCGACTCGGTCGACACCGAGACCAACTACCAGCCCCTCATGGACTACATCGCTCAAGAGACCGGCAAGACCGTCGAGTACCACGAGTCGACCGACTACGCGGCGCTCATCGAGGCAGCCATCGCGGGCAAGGTCGACATCGCCTCGTTCTCGGGCTTCACCTACATCACCGCCACCAACAACGGCGCAAACCTCATTCCGATCTCGTCGATCGTGACCGAAGAGGGCCAGGAGCCCGGCTACTACTCGCAGGCAATCGTGCCCGCCTCGAGCTCGATCAAGTCGCTCGAAGAGTTCAAGGGCCTGAAGGTCTGCTTCGTCGATCCCTCTTCGACCTCGGGCTACCTCTTCCCGAGCTACAACCTGCTCGAGCTCGGCATCAACCCGGAGACCGACGTTACCCCCGTATTCGCGGGCAAGCACGACGTGAGCGTGCAGAAGGTCGGCGAGGGCGTCGAGTGCGAGGCAGGCTTCGCAGAAGACAGCGAGGTCGAGAAGTCAGACAAGGTCAAGGTCATCGACCAGGTCATGGTGCCGGGTGCCCCCGTCGTCATGTCGGGCACGCTGCCCGCAGACCTGCAGAAGCAGCTCGACGAGATGCTGCGCCAGGTCAACATCGACCAGATCATCGAGAGCGGCGTGAAGAGCGCAGACAGCGATGCCTTCCGTTCGGTGTTCTTCGCAACCGAGCCGGTTGACGACGCCTACTACGACGTGATCCGCGACATCTGCAAGAAGACCAACGCGAAGCAGTGCCAGGCGTAATCGCCGGCCACTAGCTACCCGCTGAGTCACGAACCGAGAGGCCGAGCATCATGCAAAACGAACAGCACCACAGCACCACCCCCGCCACTGGCGCACCCGTCATCAGCGTTGACGGGCTCACCAAGCGCTTCGACGAGACCGTCGCACTCGACAACGTCTCGCTGAACGTGCGCAGGGGCGAAGTGCTCGTGCTGCTCGGCCTCTCGGGCTCGGGCAAGTCGACGCTGCTGCGTCACTTCAATGGCCTCGAGACTCCCACCGCAGGCGAGGTGCGCGTGCTCGGAGAGCCCGTGAACCGGCTCTCGGGCCGCAGCCTTCGCGGCCTGCGCAGCCGCGTCGGCTTCATCTTTCAACAGTTCGAGCTCGTGGGCGCGCTCACGGTGCTCGAGAACGTGCTGAGCGGCGCGCTCGGCTCGCTGCGCACCCCGCGCCTTGGACTTTTCGGCTACTCGCGCGAGCTCAAACTGCGGGCGCTCGGCCACCTCGACCGGGTGGGCCTGCTCGACCGCGCCTACCAGCGCGCCGATACACTCTCGGGCGGCCAGCAGCAGCGCGTCGCCATCGCGAGGGCGCTCATGCAGAACCCCGAGGTGCTGCTCGCCGATGAGCCGGTCGCCTCGCTCGACCCCGAGTCGAGCACGCAGGTGATGGCGCTCATTCGCGAGATCGCCGCCGCCGACGGCCTGACCGTCGTGTGCAGCCTGCACCAGGTCGACCTCGCGATCTCGTGGGCCGACCGCATCGTCGGCTTGCGCCACGGCGCGCTCGTGCTCGACACCCCCGCGGAGGGGCTCAGCAAGGCAGAGGTCATGGAGATCTACGGCCGCGTCGCCACCCCGACCGACGAGCTCGAGGCCGTCAACCGCGAGCTGGTCGGCGCATGACCGCCACCCTCGTCGCCGTCGGCCCGCAGGGCGGCAGCCCGCATCGCAGCGCGGGCGATCCCACGCTGCAAGACCTCGAAACCCGCGCGCCAAAACGTAAGCTCGACCCCCAGCGCATTGCCGCGGGCATCGCGCTCGGCATCATCGCCGTGCTCGCGATCGTAGCGCTCGCCCGCATCGACATCTCGCTGCCGAGCATGTTCGAAAGCTTCGGCAACGCCCAGCGCTTCTTTGCGCGAGTCGGCGGCCTCAGCTTTCCCGAGCCCGCGAAGCTGCTGCAGCTCACCGTGCTGACGGTCGGCCTGGTGCTGACGGGCACGGTGTTTGCCGCGATCCTCTCGGTGCCGATCGCCTACCTCGCGGCCTCGAACACGACGCCGGGCCACACGGCCCGCGCCATCGCCCGCTTCATCGGCGTCTTCACCCGCGCGCTGCCCGACGTCGTGCTCGCCATGCTCTTCGTGCTGCTGTTCTCGCTCGGCGCGCTGCCCGGCATTCTCGCGATCGGCATTCACTCGATCGGCATGATCTCGAAAATGTTCGCCGACGCGATCGAGCAGATCGACGAGGGGCCACGCCTCGCGATTCGCGCGGCGGGCGGTACCAAGCTGCAGGAGTTCACGACCGGCATTCTGCCGCAGGTCACCCCGTCGTGGGTCGCGACCGTGTTGCACCGCAACGACATCAATCTGCGCGGCTCGGTGATTCTCGGCTACGTCGGCGTCGCCGGCCTCGGCCTCGAGATGTCGTACGCGTTCAAGTCGCTCGACTACGGCCTCGGCCTCGGCATCGCGCTCGTCATCTTCGTGCTCTGCGTCGCCATGGAGGTCATCTCGGGCGCGGTTCGCGTCACGATGCTCGGCGAGAACGCGGGCAAGGGTGTGTTCGTTCGCCTGTTTTCAGGGCGAGGATCGCGCCGCGGCGCCGTTGCATCGGTCGCCGCGGGCGCGGCTGGCGGCCCTGGCGGCCCCGGCCCTTCTCGTGCCGGTGGCGTGTTCGCCTCGCCTGAGGCGGCGCTTCGCCGGCCGTGGACGCCGGCGCGCGTGCGAAACGTCTTCTTCGGCTGGCTTGCGCTTGCAGTCGTGATCGCCGGCGTCGTTGTAAGCGAGATCAATTGGGGCGACTTCTTGACGTTCTGGGCGAAGCTGCCGCCGGTGCTCGCCTCGTTCTGGCCGCCGAACTTCGGCAGCTACGGATTCGAGCGAATCTTCTTCGCCATGATCGAGACGATCGAGATCGCGCTCGCCGCGGCACTCATCACCTTCGTGGTGTCGATGGTGCTCGGCTCGTTCGCCGCGCGAAACGTGGCGCCGAACCGGGCCGTCAGCGGCGGCGCTCGTCTGCTGCTCGTGGGCATTCGCGGCATTCCCGAGCTGATCCTCGCGATCGTGTTGATCGTGATCACCGGCCTCGGGGCTCAGGCAGGCACTATCGCGCTCGCGGTCGGAGGTGTCGGGCTGCTCGGCAAGCTCATCGCCGACTCGCTCGAAGAGGTGCCTCGCGGGCCCGAGCGCGCGCTCATCGCGGTCGGTTCGAGCCGCACGCAGATGTTCTTCGGCGCGACGCTGCCGCAGGGTGCGCAGGCGCTGATCGGCCACACCTTCTACCTGATCGACACGAACATTCGCGCGGCGACCCTGCTCGGCATCGTCGGCGGTGGCGGCGTCGGCTACTACCTGCTCAACGCGGGCCAGGGCTCGAACTACCAGCTGGTCGGGTCGATCGTGCTCATGATTCTCGTGACCGTCTTGCTGGTCGAGGGGCTCGCCATGTGGATGCGAAAGGCGCTGCGCTGATGATTCGGTCGAACTCCAGTGCCAACCTCGGCACCCCTACCGCGCAGGGCTACGACCTCGTCGTCGTCGGCTCGGGCATCGTCGGGCTCGGCGCGGCCTACGCTGCGGTGCGCCGCGGGCTCAGCGTCTGCGTGATCGAGCAGGGCACCCGCCCCACGGGGTCGAGCATTCGCAACTTCGGTCACCTCTGCATCGGCGCCCAGGCTGGCGAGGCGCGCGAGCTCGCCGAGGCGGGTCGCGAGACCTGGCTGCGGCTGTCGCGCGACGCCGGGTTCTGGCTGCGCGAGTCGGGCACGCTCATCGCCGCGAGGCACGACGATGAGCTCGCGCTCGTTTCGGCCGCCGCTGCAGGTGGCGGCATCGAGGTCTACGGGGCCGACGAGTTCGCGGCTCTCGCCCCGGTCGACCGGCGCGTGATCGTCGGCGGCGCGCGCGTGCTCGGCGACCTGCAGGCGAACCCGCGCACGGCGGCAGAGAAGATCGTCGCGTACCTCTCCACTCTCGGCGTGGCGTTCATGTGGCGCACCTCGGCAACGTCGGTAGCGACGGGTGTCGTGCACACCACTCGGGGAGCGGTGCGGGCTGATCAGGTGATCCTCGCCGTGAATCACGACATTGACCGCCTGCTGCCCGACATCGCCGAAGAGGCGCGCGTGCAGCGCTGCGTGCTCGACATGATGCGCGTGCAAATGCCGCTCTCGGCTCAGCTCGACGCACCGTTGCTCACCGGGTGGTCGCTTCTGCGTTACGGCCGCTTCGAATCGCTCGCCGAGGTCGAGCCAGTGCGCGAGCGCCTGCATGCGGCTCGCCCCGACCTCGCCGCGATCGACCTGAATCAGATGTACACGCAGCTGCCCGATGGCAGCGTGATCGTCGGCGACACCCACCATCGCGATCCCGCGCCGCTGCCGTTTCAGTCCGAAGACGCGCAGCAGGCCCTCATAGACGAAGCGCTCGAGCTGTTCGGCGTGCCGTCGCTTCGCGTGATCGAGCGCTGGCAGGGCGTCTATGCGAGCGGCTCCGGAGAGTTTCTCGACCGCGAGGTCGTGCCCGGCGTACGCGCCATCGCCGCCACCACCGGCATCGGCATGACCTGCGGCTTCGGGCTCGCCCAGCGGGCGGTCGACGCGGCGTTCGGTGCTGCGTTCGGTGCTCGTGCCGCGACCCCCGCCACCTCAGTCGTCGCAGCCGCACCGGCCGCCGAGGCGAACGGCGCATTGCTTGGCGCCACCCAAGAACTCACCCCCGCTCAGCGCTCCAAGGAGAACACCGAATGACTACCACCGACGCTATTAGCGACATCGCAGCCACCCCTCTCGAGCTCGTCGTGTTCGACATGGCGGGCACGACCGTGCAAGACGATGGCGTGGTTGAGCAAGCGTTCGAGCGCGCGGCCCAGCGCACCGGCGTGGCCGAGCGCATGCAGTGGAGCGAGGCGCTCGGCTATGTGCGCGACACGATGGGGCAGTCGAAGATCGACGTCTTCACCCACCTCTCGGGTGGCGACGCCGAGCTGGCGCAGCGTGCGACCGCAGCGTTCGAGGGGGCCTACGCGGAGATCGTCGAGGAGTCGGGTGCGTTGGCAATCGACGGTGCGGCCGAGTTGCTCGGCGAGCTGCGCGAGCGCGGGCTGAAAGTCGCGCTCACCACCGGCTTCGCGCCGGTCACTCGCGACGCGATTCTCGACTCGCTCGGCTGGCGTTCGCTCGTCGACGTGGCGCTCTCGCCGGTCGATGCGGGCCGCGGTCGCCCCGCACCCGACCTCGTGCTCACCGCGCTGCTGCGCACCGGGGCCTCGTGCGTGCAGGCGGTCGCCGTGCTCGGCGACACCGAGAGCGACGTGCTGTCGGGCCGCCGCGCGGGAGCTGGCCTTGTCGCAGGCGTGCTGAGCGGCGCGCACGACCGCGCCACCCTCGAGGCCGCAGGAGCCGACTACGTGCTCGATACCGTGACTGGCCTGCGCGACCTTCCACCCTTCAGAGCCCTCTGATCATGCGCCTGCTCCCCCCGCGTCGCGCGCGTGCCGCCACCCTCGAAGCTGACCCTCTAGTCGAAACTGCTCTGTCGACGGAACCGGCAAGTGAGGCGCCGGGCGAGTCGGCTGCGCCCGCCGACGAGCCGACGCTCGCCCCGCAAAAAGTCTTGGCCCTGCCGGAGGCGACGGCGATGCTCTTCATGCGACCCGGCCAGCCCCACGAACCGGTCGCGGTGCCGCAGGTGCTGCTCGCGCCGGGCGAGGTGCTGGTCGAGACCGAGTTTGCGACCGTCTGCGGCTCAGACGTGCATACGGTGCTCGGGCACCGCAGCGAGGCAACCCCGCTCGTGCTCGGCCACGAGACGGTCGGGCGTGTCACCGCGTTGGGCATCGATGCGCCGCTCACACTCGACGGCTCGCCCGTGCAGATCGGTGACCGCGTCGTGTGGTCGGTCGTCGTGCACTGCGGCGCGTGCGACAGGTGCCAGCGAGGGCTGCCGCAGAAGTGCCGCACGCTGCGCAAGTATGGCCACGAGCGCATCGGCCAAGGCTGGGAGCTCACCGGCGGCTTTGCGACGCACGTGCACTTGCGAGCGGGCACGGCGATCCTGCGAGTTGACGAGGATCTACCAGCCCAGGTGCTGGCGCCCGCCGGCTGCGGAATCGCGACCGCCTTCGCCGCGCTCGCCGCAGCGTCGCGCACCGTCCCGTTTGACGGTTCAGTCGTGCTGATCACCGGCGGCGGGCTCATCGGGCTCGCGGCCGCGGCGATGGCGAAGGAGCGGGGCGCGCACGTCGTGCTCTCTGACCCAGAGCCCGCTCGGCGGCAACTCGCGAGGCAGTTTGGCGCCGACGCGATGATCGATCCGGTGATGGGTGAGCCGGCTGCAATCGATGCCCGCTACGGTGCAGTCGACGTGGTGATCGAAGCCTCTGGCTCACCGCGCGCCATCGCGACAGGCATCGAGTCTGCGGGCGTCGGGGCTGCGATTGTGCTGGTCGGCAGCGTGTTTCCGAGTGACCCGGTGGCGCTCGCGCCCGAGCGGCTCGTGCGCAGGCAACTCAGCATCTCGGGCGTGCACAACTACGCGCCCGCCGACCTCGCCGGGGCGGTCGACTTTCTTTCGCGCTGTTGGCAGCGCTATCCGTTCGAGAGCCTGGTGGGCGAGACGTACGCTTTGGCTGATCTCGATGCGGCGCTCGTGCGCGCGGCCAGACGGCGCGAGGTGCGCGTGGGGGTTGACCCGCGGCTTGGCTAAACGTCTTCCCAGCCAAACCGTGCCCTGGCCGGACTCGTGAGTCGTCGAACGTCACAGAAGTGTGCGAACATCACGCCTATTCGCCGTAATTCTGTGTGACGCTCGCACACTTGTATGACGTTCGCGGGGTGGGGTTCGGCTCCCGCCCCTCGCCGGTCACTACATCGCGAGACTATTCAGATCATCGGCGAGCAGGCGGCGCGCCGCTGCGACGTCGAGTTCGCCGCGATCGTCGCGCGGCACCCAGAGCAGGGTGGCGTTCGGGCTGCGAGGATCGCCGGGCGTGAGCGCGGCGATCTGTTGCTCGGGCGTGAGCCCCGCGGCGGCGAGCGATGCCAACTCGCGCGGGTTGAGCCCGATCGGGGTCGGGCCATTGCCCATGTCGGTGCCGTACAAAATACGGCCGCCGAGGCGCACGAACGCCTTGACGTTGGCCACCGCGACCTCGTGCTCGGGGGTGGGCTCGCCCCAGCCGTGAATGTCGAGGGTCGAGCACCATTCGGTGGTGGCGGCAAGCTCTGCGAGTTCGTCGTCACTCAGCCGCTCTGAGAAGGGGGCGTGCGCGAGGCGAGTCGCCCCGAGACGGGCGGCGCGGAGCGCCTCTCCTGCACCCTCTGCGTGTGCGACCACTGGCAGGCCGGCGGCCCGGGCCGTCTCGACGATCGCGAGGAACACCTCGTCGGAGAACACGGGGCCGGAATCGCGGTTGCTCGCGATCTTGATTGCCGAGGCGCCTGCGGCAGACATCTCGCGCACGGCCGCCGCGGCGTCTCGTGCGCCTGCGACCTCCCGGTAAGTCGCCTCGGGCGCCCAAGACCGATCGGACGGATAGCCGCCGGGAGGCGTGAGAAAAGCGCCCGCGTAGAGCACCTCGGGTGGGCGAGCGGGGTTCGGCTCAGCACCAGTGAGACTCGCCGTTTGTGCCGTCTGCGCGAGCTGTGCCAGGGACGCGGGGTCTCCACCGAGGTCGTGCACTCGAGTGATCGGCGAGCCCGCGAGAGCTGTCGGATCGATGAGGTGCAGGTGCACGTGCCAGTCGGTGAATCCGCCGGTCACGACTCCTGAATCGAGAGGCGCGGCCGATCCTCTTTCAGCGCCCTCAAGAAACTCGACCCGCAGGCCCGCCACTTCCTGGTTATTGGAATTTCCAATAACCAGTGTTTGGGAGGGAGACGCCCCTTCTGTCTTCTCGTTATTGGAGTTTCCAATAACGAGCGGGGAAAGGGTGAGCCGTGCTGGGCGCCACCGCCCCGAAGCGTCGAGACAGGTGACGACCGTGCGATCCTCGTGGCTCATCGTGATGCCGCAACCAACCTTGAAACCGAGGCCAACCCGGGGCTACGCCGCGCCGATCTCGGTGCGCACCGCGAACAGCTCGGGGAAGAACGTGAGCTCGAGTGCTCGCTGCAGGAAGCTCACGCCGCTGGACCCGCCCGTGCCAATCTTCATGCCGATCGTGCGGGTGACGACTCGCAGGTGCCTAAAGCGCCAGAACTGAAAGTTGTCTTCGAGATCGACGAGCTCTTCGCACGCCTCGTAGAGATCCCAGTGCTCGCTCGGGTTCTCGTAGACCTGCTTAAACGTCGCGATGAGCGCCTCGTTCATCTCGTACGCCTTGGTAACGTCGCGGTGCAGCACCTCTTCGGGCACGGGCAGCCCGCGGCGTGCCATCAGGCGCAAGAATTCGTCGTAGAGCGTGGGCTCGGCGAGCTCGGCAGCGAGCATCGCGTGGTTCTCGGGCTCGGCCTCGAAGACGCGCAGCATGCGCTCGTTCTTGTTGCCAAGCGCGAACTCGATCGCCCGGTACTGCACCGACTGAAAGCCCGACGAGTTGCCGAGTGACCCGCGAAACTGCGCGTACTCGGTTGGAGTGAGCGTCGCCAGCACCGACCACTGCTGCGTCAGCACCTCTTGAATGTGCTTGACACGGGCGATTTGCTTGAGCGCCGTGCCGAGGTCGTCGGCCCGCAGACGCTCGCGGGCACTGCGCAGTTCGTGAATGGCGAGCTTCATCCACAGCTCAGAGGTCTGGTGCTGGATGATGAAGAGCATCTCGTCGTGGTGCTCGGGTCGGCTGACCGGGTGCTGTGCCGAGAACAGCGTCTCAAGATCGAGATAGCTGCCGTAGGTCATCTTCTCGCGCAGGTCTGTGACGACGCCATCTTCGATCTGGCGGGTGTTGTGTTCGACGCTCATTGAGTGCCTCCATTGGCTGGCGGTGCCGTCGGCGTCGTACTGCGTCGTTGGTTCGCAGCGATGCTCGGCGGTACCTGGGTTGCGGTTGTGAAGTCGCAGACCCGGTTGCCGGCTCGGCTCCGTGAAGAGCTTGCCGACCGCGTCAACTGCGTTGCGAGAGAAAGCTTACCTTGGTGGGTGTTGGCTTGCATCTTCGAAGAGGATCGCGGGCCGCTCATTCTGCGGGCGAAAGATTTGCCCCGAATGCACCCTTTGAGGCAGTCAAAAGATGCTTCAGGGGGACTATTCTGGGGCCAGGCCGTGTTCTGCAGACACTCCAGGCGGCGTTTTGCAGACCCAAAACATCGGCAAAATGCCAGGCCTAAGGCACCCGCCGAATCCAAGCCTCGGTCGAGAACTTCTCCGCGACGAGCCGCTCGGCCTCTGCATATTCAGATGAGGTGACGCGGGCGGTTGTGCCGCCGTACCGCGCCACGAACACCTCGAGCATGTGCTCGATGATGGCCTCGCGCGACAGCCCGGTCTGGCTGCGCAGCGGATCGACCCGCTTCTGAGCGCTCGTCGTGCCCTTGTCACTCAGCTTCTCGCGGCCGATGCGCAGCACCTGCGTCATCGCCTCGGCGTCCATGTCATACGCCATTGTCACGTGGTGCAGCACGGCCCCACTCGCGATGCGCTTCTGCGCCGCCCCGCCGATTTTGCCCGCCGGGCTCGTGATGTCGTTGAGCGGCTTGTAGACCGCGTCGATGCCGAGCGAGCGCAGCGCCTCGAGCACCCAGTCGTCGAGAAACGCATACGAATCGGCGAAGCTCATGCCGCGCACGAGCTCCTCGGGCACATACAGCGCATAGGTAATGCTGTTCGCCGGCTCCATGTACATCGCGCCGCCGCCCGAGACGCGCCGCACGAGCGCAGCCCCGCGAAGTGCGAGCTGATCCTCGTCGACCTCGTTGATCACCGATTGAAAGCTGCCGATGATGACGGCGGGCTCGTTCCACTCCCAAATGCGCATGGCTGGGCCGCGACGCCCGCTGCCGACCTCGTTCACGAGCACCTCGTCGAGCGCGGCGTTCATCATCGGCGACATGGCGGGCTCGTGCAGAATGCTCCAGTCGTAGTCGCGCCACTGCGCGGCCCCGGTCAGCGCGCGCCGCACCGCGACCCCGATCGCCTCGGCCGAGAAGCCGATGAAATGCGTGTCGGCAGGCAGTGCGCTCAGCACGGCAGCGCTCACGTCGGTTACGTCAGAGGTCGCGTCGAGCCCGTTCACCGCGTCGACAATGAGCGCCAGCGCGTCGTCGGGCTCGAGAAAGAAGTCGCCTGAGAGTTTGAAGTTCGTGATGACCTGGCGATCCTCGCCGCTGAGCTCGCCCGAAGCCGCCGAGGCGGGCTGCACCTCGAAATCTACGACGACGAGTTTGCCGCCCGGAACCTTGTATTCGCCATGATGCTGGGTCATGCGATCAAGCGTAGTACCGTGCTGCCGGGCTATTCGCCCGCGCCGAAGCGATCGAGCATCCAGGTCACGATGAACGACATGACCTCGTCGCGATTCGTCTCGTTGAGCAGCTCGTGGCGCCCGTCGAAGAGCCGCAGCGTGACGTCGCGCACCCCGCGTGCCCGATAGGCGTCGGCGAGGTTGCGCAGGCTGTCGCCGCGGCTCAGCGGATCATCGCGCCCTGAAACGATCAGCATCGGCACGTCGGCGACTCCCGCTGCGGGGGTGCCGAAGAGTCTCGCGCCGTCGGCGAGGCCGAAGAGCTTCATGACGTCGGCCGCGAAGCACAGAGGATCGGCGATAAAGTCTCGCGCGGTGCGAGGATCACTGCTCAGCCATTCGAAACCGTTCGCCTCGGGGCTGCGCCAACGCTTGTTCAGATCGCCCGACTCCATCGCGAGCGGCGTGCGGTACGCGCTGCCCGAGAGTACGACCGCGTCGAAGGGGCGCGCCTCGTGGTTGATGATGCGCTGCGTCATGAGCGACCCCCATGAGTGCCCGAACATGATGACCGGCAGGCCCGGGTGGCGTTCGCGCGCGATGGCGGTGAGGCGAAGGATCGCGGCCTCGGTCGCCTTCAGCCCGCCGGGGCCGAGCTTGCCGAGCCGCGACAGATCGCCGCCGTGCTGGCGCCTGCCGGTCTCGCCGTGCCCGCGATGGTCGTCGGCGTACACCGCAAAGCCGTTTGCCGCGAGCACCTGCGCGAATGCGTCGTAGCGCAGCGCGTGCTCGCCGATGCCGTGCGCGATCTGCACGATCGCATGGGGCTCGCCGCCGGTCGAGGCGCTCGCGATCACGTCTGTGTCGTCGAAGCTGCCGATCGGGCCGGGCAGCCAGACGTAGGCGCGAATCTCGATGCCCTGCGCGTCCGTGTAGTCGAACTCGGTGTAGGCCTTGGCCTGCGCGTCGATGCTCATGGTGCAACACTACCCTGCGCGCGTGGGCCGATCCTCGGGTCTATGCTTATCCCGCAGGCGGCAGCATGGGCCGCCACGCCGCATCAACACACCATCTACAGATCGACGCAGATCAGGAGACGACGATGTCATCCAAAGAACCCGCCGGCCACCTTGCCGACGACGAACACCTCTCGGTGCTCGGCTACGAGGGCAAGTTCGACCGCTCGATGAGCCTCTGGGCGAACTTCGCGCTCGGCTTCACGTATCTCTCGCCGCTCGTCGGCGTCTATTCGCTGCTTGCAGTGGCGCTCGCCACCGGTGGCCCGCCCTCGATCTGGTGGATCGTGATCGTGGCCTGCGGCCAGATGCTCGTCGCGCTCGTGTTCGGCGAGGTCGTGTCGCAGTACCCGATTCACGGCGGCATCTACCCGTGGGCGCGCAGGCTCTGGGGCCGTCGTTATGCCTGGCTCGCAGCCTGGGTCTACATCTGGGCGATGATCGTCACGATCACGGCGGTTGCCGAGTTCGGCGCGGGCTTCGTGGCAAGCCTGTTCGGGGCTGAACTCACCCCGGCGGTGAACCTCGGGTTTGCGCTCGGTCTGCTGCTGCTTGCTCTGGCGATCAACTTTTCGGGCACGAAGTGGCTCGCGCGCATTGCGAGGATCGGCCTCTTCGCCGAGCTCATCGGCGTGATCGGCCTTGGCCTCTATCTGCTGATCTTCCAGCGCAAGCACGACTTCTCGGTCTTCTTCGACACGATGGGCACCGCGGGCGACGGCTCGTACGTTCCCGTCTTCTTCGCGTCGGCGCTTGCGGGGCTCTTCCTCTTCTACGGCTTCGAGGCCTGCGGTGACGTTGCCGAGGAGGTGTCTGATCCCGCTCGTCGCATTCCGCGCGCGATGATCATGACGATTCTCGTGGGTGCGATTTCGGCGCTGTTCTCGTTCGGCGGCTACGTGCTCGCGGCACCCAACCTCGAAGACATCGTTGCGGGCAAGGTCGCAGACCCGATCCCCGCCATCCTCGAGGCGACGCTTGGCACCGCAGGCGCAAAGCTGTTCTTGATCATTGCGATCCTCGCCTTTATCTCGTGCGTGCTGAGCCTGCAGGCTGCCGCGAGCCGCCTGCTGTACTCGTTCGCTCGAGACGGCATGCTGCCCGGTCACGCCTGGCTCTCGAAGGTGTCCGAGCGCAGCAAGGTTCCCACAAACGCGCTCATCGTGGCGTGCACCGTGCCCGCCCTGATCTGCGTGCTGATCTTCATCAACGAGAACATTCTCGTGCCGGTCACCTCGTTCGCGATCCTCGGTATCTACCTGTCGTTCCAGATGGTGGTGTTCGCGAGCCTGAAGCAGCGCTTCCAGGGTTGGAAGCCCGCGGGTCCGTTCAGCCTTGGCGGCCTGGGCATCGTTGTGAATGTGCTGGCGCTCGCGTACGGCATCTTCGCGATGATCTTGCTCGCGACCCCGGGCGCCTCGGGTGACTTCTTCACCGACTACGTGGTGCTGATCGGCCTCGCGGTCGTGCTGGTGACGGGTCTGATCTACCTGTTCGTGGCGCGGCCTGACTCGAAGTCGAACGCTCCCGAGGGTGACGCCCGCGTGGTGGCGGATGAAATCCGCCGCCGCACCGGTGCGATCAAGGTCGAATAGCCTGCGACCCGATTCGTAGTTGCACTGGCGGCCCCACGACTTCGGTTGTGGGGCCGCCTGTTTTGTGCCGTTGCCCCACCCATGTCTCGGGTCGAAATTGGCGGGGCCCCGGTTCAGTAGTGCACGAGTTGCGGCCTCGAGGGCTGCCGAGCCGCAATTCGTGCACTACTGCGCCTGGTCGCGAGGCGCAGGGGAAGTGCGCTGCGGGTTTGCCCGCCCTAGACTCGCCATATGGCTGAATTTGTGGTGTCGTTGCCCGATGACGAGGGGCTCGCTGCGGCTATTGGTGCCGTCGAGGGCGTTGAGTTCGTAACCTGGAACCTCGACGGGCCGCCGCCGCGCGAACGCATCGACATCGTCGTGCCGCCGTACTGGGGCGGCCGCAGGCGACTCGAGGCGCTAAACCAGGTCGAGGCCCGCCTCGTGCAGTGGCAGTCGATCGGCTTCGACGGGGTCGATAGGTTCGTGCCCGCCGGCCTGCCATTCGCCAACGCCACCTCGGTGCACGAGACCTCGACCGCCGAGCTCGCGGTCGGCCTCGCGATCGCCGCGCAGCGGGGCCTCGCCGACTTCGTGCGCGACGGCATCACCGCCACCTGGAATCTGCGCACCTTTCCGAGCCTCGCCGACCGCAGCGTGTTGATCGTCGGTTACGGCGGAGTCGGCAAAGCGGTCGACGCCCGGCTCGCGGGTTTTGAAGCACGAGTGACGAGGATCGCCCGCACCGCGCGCACCGAACGTAACCTGGCGGGCGACGAGGTAGAGGTGCTCGGCTTCGACGGACTGCGAGACTCGCTGACGCGATCCGAGATCGTGATCCTCACCGTGCCGCTCACCGACGAAACCCGAGGCATGATCGACGCAGAGGCGCTCGCCGCAATGCCGGACGGTGCGCTGCTCGTGAACGTGGCGCGGGGCGGCGTGGTCGTGACCGATGCGCTCGTTGCCGAGCTGCAGACCGGTCGGCTGCGCGCCGCGCTCGACGTGACCGACCCAGAGCCGCTACCCGCTGACCACCCGCTGTGGCAGTGCGAGCACGCGCTGATCACCCCGCACGCCGGCGGCGACTCGACGGCGATGCTGCCGCGCATGGCGGCGCTCATTCGCCGCCAGATCGAGCATCTTCGCGCGGGCGAGGCGCCCGAGAACATCGTGCTCGGCGGCTGAGGCGTGCCTCGCATTACCGATGTGCGCATGGCGGGGCCCGCGGCAGCTCCCGTCGGCGAGCGGCCGAACCGGGTCGGCTCGGCCAAGGTGCCAGTGCGCATCTACGACCCCAACTCAGAAGAACTGCGCGGCGACAGCGCACCGTGGGGCACGCTCGTCTGGGCGCACGGCGGGTCCTTCGTGCGCGGCACTCTCGACTGGCCCGAGGCCGATTGGGCGTCGCGTCGCTTCGCCGAGGCCGGGCTCAAGGTCTATTCGGTCGACTACTCGCTCGCGAGCGATGAGGTGAAGGCGCCCGCGCCCGCAAACGATGTGCGTGCGGTGTTGCGTCAGGTGCGCGAAACGCACGCGGGCCCGGTCTTCGCCGGTGGCGCGAGTGCCGGCGCGCACCTTGCGGTGTTGGCTGCGCTCGAGCAGGCAGAGCTTGCGGCCAAAAGCGCAGACGCCACAGTGCGCCCCGACGGCCTCGCCCTCGTCTACCCCACCCTGCACCGGGTGCAACGCGCAGACCAGGCGATCGCGGCACTCACCGCGACTCTTCCAGTGGAGCGCCGCTTCGGCCCCGAACGCATCGCCGAGATGTACGACTTTTATCTCGGCGAGGATCCGGCGGCACTAACTGCTCCAGATGTCGCGGGCGAGTTGCCCACAGAGCGCCTCGCATTGCTGCCGCCGACGGTCATCGTGAACGCAGAGGCCGACGACTTGCGCGCCTCGGCCGAACAGTTCGCAGGCCAGCTGCGCGCGAGCGGGGTCAACGTGACCGAGATCGTGCAGCCAGGTACGGTGCACGGCTACCTGAATCGCCCCGACGAGTCGCCGCGGGCGACGCGTGACGCGCGGACTACGATCGACCTACTGGTGCGAGGCCTGCTGACAGCGGTCTCCGAGGGCCCGAAGCCCCTGAGTCTCTTCGCGCTGCAGCGCCTCGTCGACCCAGGTGCAACACGCGAGCTCGCCGGCTTGCCCCTGCTGCCGGTGCCCCCGCTTGATCACACGGGCGCCTACCCAGTCGGATACACGCGCCTGTTCTGGCGATCCTTTCTTGGCGCCCTGCTCGTTGTCGGCGGCCTCGTCGGTGCGGGCTTCTTTGCAGTGCTGAACGGCGCGCGTGTGCCCGACACCTCCGGAGGCGCGGGGTTCATGTTCGCGGCGTTGCTCGTCGCACTCGCGTTTCTCTTTGTGGCGGGCTTCATGCGCCTCTTCGCGCTGATCAGGGCGCGCGGGGTGCTGCTGAAGAATCCCGGCGCGCTGGTCATCGAGCAGCTGCACCAGAGCGACACGACTTACGCCGAGCTACTCGCGCTCGGTGGCAAAGCGCCGCGCAACGGCCAATTCGGCATGCTGACGCTCGGAGTCTCGCAGAAGGGTCTCACGGTGCGCGCCGATCTCGGCGACGAGGTGCTCTACCTAGACAGCAGCCGTGTGCTCGAGGTGCGCATCGAACCGCGGCAGCTCGTGAGGGGCAGCTACCGGTCACCGATCACGCCGAGGGACGCGCTCGTCTTCGTCGTGCGCTGCGACGAGGGCGTTCGCACACTCAGCGCCCTCCCCGCCGATCCCCGCACGCTCGGAGTACGAGCCCTGCGCGGCGAGCGGCTGCGCAAGTTGCGGGGCAAAGTCGAGCGCGAACTCGGGCTGGGTGAGGTCGCGCGCGCCGGGTGATCCTCGCCCCTGATGACCAAATCACTCGCGCACCGCAACGAAAGGATCAAGCGATGGAGCCAGAACTCACCGAACCGGTATCGCTGACGCTGCCCGACGGCAGGCTGAACCGTGCCGCGGTCGGATGGGCGACGCAGCCTGTCGTCGACACGAGCGGGCTTGCGCGCGGCAGGGGCCGCAACAAGCGCTGGGAGTATTGGAACATCGCGACCCCAACCCACATAGTCGGGCTTACCGTCTCGCATATCGACTACGCCTGTGTGCCCGAGGTCTGGGTGTACGATCGCGCGACGGGTGAGAGTCGAGGCGCTGCCGCTACGGTAATTCCACCGCGGGGCACCGTGCTTGCCCCGACGCTCGAGCGGGGGCGTTCGATGACGCGCGCGAAGAATCTTGCCATCGATATCGATGAGGTGGGCGGTGGCAAGTCGGCAGGCGGCGGCGCGGCCGGCGACGCGGCGGCTGGCACCCGTCTGCGTATGGCGATGCCCGGGGTCTCGCTCGACGTTGTTGCCGAGCTGCCCGCAGGTCACGAGCGCCTCGCAGTGGTCGTGCCGTGGAGCGACACCAGATTTCAGTACACGGTCAAGGATCTCGCCCGCCCAGCGGCCGGCGTGCTGCGCATCGACGGCATCGACTTCGAGATCGGAGGCGCTGCGGGCGAGGCCTGGGCGGTGCTCGACCACGGGCGTGGCAGGTGGCCTTACGACATTCAGTGGAACTGGGGCGCGGCGTCTGGCCGATCGCCGCGGGCCGGCGGGCGCGTCATCGGCCTGCAGGTGGGTGCGAAGTGGACCGAGGGCACTGGCGTCAGCGAGAACGCCTTCTTCGTCGACGGGCGCATGCACAAGATTCACGGCGAGACGACCTGGCAGTACTCGGTTGAGGGGGAGCGCTGGCGCGAGCCCTGGCGAGTGACCGGCGGCGGGCTTGACGCGACCTTCGTGCCGTTTCATAACAAGCGCACCCGCACCGATCTCGTGGTGTTGCAGGGGCATACTGACCAGTGTTTCGGCCAATGGAGGGGTTCGTTCACGACCGCCGCCGGCGAGAAGATTGAGTTCGATGAGCTGCTCGGTTGGGCCGAAGAGGTGCACAACCGTTGGTAGCGGAGCGCCCCGCGCTAGCTTAGATTGAGAAGCGATTTCAGCGACAGGTCGAGAAGAGGCGAAGATGCGTGCGGTTGTGGTGAACGAGACCGGTGGGCCCGAGGTGCTCGAGCTTCAAGAAGTCGAGCATCCGCGGCCCGCGCCCGGCGAGTTGCTCGTCGAGACCGCCGCGGTCGGCGTCAACTTCATCGAGATCTACCAGCGCAGCGGTGTCTACAAGTTGCACCTGCCATTCACTCCCGGTACAGAGGCGTCGGGTACGGTGCTCGAGACCGGTGAGGGTGTAACCGGCTTTGCGCCCGGCGACCGCGTCGCCACCGCGGGAGCGACGGGCGGCACGTACGCCGAGCAGTTCGTGGTGCCCGCGGCCCAGGCCACCCATGTGCCAGATGGCGTCGACCTCGAGACCGCCGCCGCGCTGCCGCTGCAGGGCTGCACTGCGCACTACCTGGCCACCTCGGCGGCGCAACCGCAGCCCGGCGACACTGTGCTCGTGCATGCGGGCGCCGGCGGCGTTGGTCTGTTGCTCACACAGCTGCTCGCGGCTCGCGGGGTGCGCGTGCTCACTACTGCGTCAACTGAAGCAAAGCGCCAGCTCAGCCTCGACGCGGGCGCGGAGCAGTCGTTCGGCTACGCCGGGTTCGGCGGGCTCGCCCGGGAGCTCACCGACGGCGAGGGCGTCGCGGTGGTCTACGACGGCGTGGGTCGCGACACCTTCGACGAGTCGCTCGGCGCACTCCGCGTGCGCGGCGAGATGGTGCTGTTCGGTGGGTCGAGCGGGCAGGTGCCGCCGTTCGATCTGCAGCGCCTCAACGCCGGCGGATCCCTTTCGATCACCCGCCCCTCGCTCGGGCACTTCATGCGCACCCCCGAAGAACGCGAGTGGCGTTACCGCGAACTGTTCGATGCGCTGTCGAGCGGTGCTTTGACCACGAGGATCGGCGAGCGCTTCGCACTCGCAGACGCCGCCGACGCGCACCGCGCCCTCGCGGGGCGGGGCACAACGGGCAAGCTGATCCTCGTGCCGTAAGCACGGGTGCTGCGCGCCACCGTTACTCGCCGTCGCGGGCGCGTGAGCCGAAGACTCCGGCGGTGAGCGTCTTGAACGAGGCGCGCACCATCGCTTCGAGCACGCCGAGATCGTTCTGCTCGAGGTCGGTCAAGTAGAGGCAGCCGACAGCCGCTCGGTGCGGGCCGAGCTTCGCGAGAGCTTCGGTGTGCGACGCGAGACCGTCAGAGAAGTACAGCGACATTGCGGCCTTACGGGGTGAGAAGCCCGCCGCGGCAGACGTGCCGCTGTGCCCGCTCTCGTAGCGGTACTCGTACTGTCCGTACCCGATGATGGTGCCGTGCAGCTTCGCCTCGAGGCCCGTGGCGCGCTCGTACAGCGCGAGCAGCGTCTTGGCGTCGCGCAACCGCTTCGCTGGGGTCACCTTCGCGAGAAACGCTTCGATCTCGGGGCTGATGTTCGGGCCAGTGCTGGTCATGCCTGCAGTCTAGGTCGTCGCGAGCGCTGTTGTCGCGGTGCACCTGCCGCGAAGCCTTGGCCGCACCTCCCCTCTGCCGCATCTTCCCCCTGCCGCATCTTCCCCCTGCCGCACCCTCCCCCTCTACTGAGAGTCATAGATACCTGCGAGAGGGCGAGATAAATTCCGCCGATAAGGGTGACGCTCGCAGGCTTTTGGTACGTTCAGCGGGACGGGACGGGACGGGACGGGACGGGGCGGGGCGGGGCGGGGCGGGGCGGGGGCTTGAGCACGGTCAACGGGCGGCAAGTGGTGGGTGCGAATTGAGAGATGCGAGGATCACCCTGCCTCATAGACTGGCAGCATGATCGGTGAGAATCTGCTTGGCCCCGAGCCCACCCTGCTGCCCACTGACGACGAGGTGACCGCGGCGCTCGCCGCAGGCGCCGACCCCGTCGCGGTGGTGAGAGCGCACCCCGAGTCGTCGCTCGCCTGGGCGCTGCTCGCCGATGCGGCCGACGCCGAGGGGCGCGAGATCGAGGCCTACGCCTTTGCGCGTGTGGGCTATCACCGAGGGCTCGACGCGCTTCGCCGGGGCGGCTGGCGCGGTGCCGGCCCCGTGCCCTGGTCGCACGAGCCGAACCGCGGCGTGCTGCGCGCGCTTTACGCGCTGCGCCGTGCGGCTGCGAGCATTGGCGAAGACGCAGAGACCGAGCGGCTTACCGAGTTTCTGAACGGCGCTGATCCCGCCGCGATCGAGGCCATCGAAGCCGAACGGTAGATGCAGTTGCAAGGGAAAACTGCCCCGGGTCTGACTGATCCTCGACGCAAAAGACGAGAATCTGCACGATCACACCGCTGCTGAAGCGATTTCTGAACGAGCCTCTACGATCGGTGCATGACTAAGCTGTCGCCGCGCGTGCGCGTTGGGTACGCCCTCGGGGGAATCACTTCGGGCACCTACGGCACGGTGCCGGGCCTGATCCTGATGCCGTTTCTCACCGACTACCTCGGCGTCGCCGCTGGACTCGCCGGGCTCATCGTTTTCGCCCCGAAGGCGTGGGATTTCATTCTGAACCCGATCGCAGGCCGAATCAGCGACCGCTCGAAGCACCCCACCGACCGGCGCAGGCCTTTTGTGATTCGCGCGGGCGCGCTGCTCGCGATCGTCTTCGTCATTATCTTCGTCGGCCCCACACACCCGCCGCTGCTCGCGGGTCTCTGGGTGCTCGCTATCTCGCTTGCCAGCGCAACCGTCTACGCGTTCTTTCAGGTGCCGTTTCTGTCAATGGCGGCAGAGATCACCGACGACTACAGCGAGCGCACGAGGCTCACCACGTGGCGGGTCGCCGTATTCAGTATCGCGATTCTCGTGTCGGGGGCCGCGGCGCCGATGATCGTCGAGGCGGGCGGCGGCATCGCTGGCTACCGCATTATGGCAATCGTGATGGGCGTGCTGATTCTGACCGGCGCAGTCGGCCTCTGGCTCGGCACTCGGGGCGTGCCACTGACCCGCGATGAGCAGGCGAGCGGCAAGCTCTTCGAGCAGCTCGCGATCGTGCTGAAAGATCGCGACACCCGCGGCCTGATCGTCTGCTTCGTGCTGCAGGCGGTCGCGATCGGCATGGTGCTGAGCGGCGTGGTCTACGTTGCGAAGCACGTGGTGAACGACCCGGCGGCCTCAACGTTTGCGTTCGCGTGCTTCGTGCTGCCCGCGGTCGTGTTCGCGCCGCTGTGGCAGCGCGTCGGCGTGCGCCTCGGGAAAAAGCGTGGCTTCATCATTGCGACGTTCGTGCTCTCGATCGGCCTGCTCGCGCTCGTCGTGAGTCGCACGGGCGAGACCGTGCTCATGCTTGCGGCAGCCGCGATCGTCGGCGTTGGCTACGCGGGCGCGCAGATCTTTCCGCTCGCGATGATGCCCGACGTGGCCGCCGAAGACGCGAAGCGTTCGGGCGTCAACCGCATCGGCATGATCTCAGGGCTGTGGTCGGGCTTCGAACTGCTTGGCCTCGCGCTCGGGCCAGCGCTGCTCGGCATCATTCTCGCGATCGGCGGCTACGCCGAGGCGAGCGGTGCGGCGGTGCAGCAGTCAGATTCGGCGAAGTGGGCCATCGTGATTGGCGTCTCGCTTGTGCCGGCTGTGCTCTGCTTCGTGAGTCTCGTGCCGCTGTCGCGCTACCGCCTCGACGCGAAGCTGCGTGAGGCGGCCGACATAGCAGCTGGCGGGTAGCCGCGTCACCGGCGCACGTCTATCACCACTGCACGTCGACACGCCCCTGGGTTCGACCCCAGTCGTCGAGCAGGTGTCCGTTGCGCTTGCGTGTTCCGAGCACCGTCCAGCGGTCGACGATCTCGATCTCACCGCCGAGTGAGCGTTCGATCTCTGGCAGTGCCGTGAGCGTCGTCGCGCGTACGCTGATGCACAGCGGCGCGGGCCCGACGATTTCGAGCACCCGGTATGACTGCGGCAAGCGTCGCGCCTGTGACCCGGCAGTATGCAGCTGCGAGGATCGCGCCCAGAGCATTGCGCCCCTGCGCAGCCCCGCGGCCGGCACCGCGAGATCGCAGCCGAGACCGAGCCGCCCCGACAGCGAGGCACGTTCGACCGCCCGCCTGGCTGTTGCCTCGGAAACGCCGAGCCGTGAGCCAAGCCTCGCGGCGCTCATTCGAGGGTCGTGCGCGAGCTCGGCTGCGAGTTCGGCGACGAGGGCGGGTCTCGGGGCGCTGGGAGCCTCGGTGCCCGCTGGCCTCGCCATGATCCGCTGCCCTCGTGCGTCGAGTGCGCGCGTGCGCCACATCGAATCCTCGGCAAACACCGAAGCGACAACGTGCATGCGCAGGGCACTGCCGTCGCCGAGCCCGGCTGTGCTCGCGAGCTCGCGCACTCTGGCGCCGAGCCCGCGCAGCCCTGAACTTGACGCGACGAGCGCCACGACTCCCGCCGAGGTCTCGTCGATGCTCAGCACCCAGGGCAGCGCGCCGATTGCGCCGAGGTCGGCGTGCGCTTCGAGCACGGCCATCGCGAGGTCGGTGCTCGACTCCCACTGCGCCGCCTTCGGCCAGCAGGTGAGCCAGGCGAGGCGCTCGTCGCGCATCTGCTCGAAGCGTCGAGTGACGGTGGCGCTATCGGCGCCGACGGCCGCCGCAACGCGGGTCCACGGGGCCCTCGCGTCGATCTGCAGCGCATGCACGATTGCAAGATCGAGCTCGTCGAGAGGGCGGGGTTGATCCTCTTCGAAGGCAGAACGTATATCGATCATGTGACGAAATCACCGCACCCCTCGTGACAATTCGATGGATCACCGTAGCTTCATGGATATTTCTGATCATAGTCATACGATCGGCCTATGAATCTGCAAGCTCCAGAGATCTTTCGCACGATCGAAGACCTCGTCGCGATGGCTCCGCGCGCAACCGGCACGCCCGGTGGCGATCGCGCCGCGGGCTATGTCGCCGATCGCTTCACGCAGGCCGGGCTCGATACCGAGTTTCTTGAGGTCGATTCGTACGCGTGGCGGGCCGAGGCGCACGGCGTCGAGGTCGACGGCCAGCAGATCGAGTGCTCGCCGATTCTGCACTCGGGGCTCGCGGGTCATGACTGGACGGGCGAGGTGCACCACCGCCTCGACGTACCGATCGTGGACATCGGCGCCGACTCGGTGAAGAAGCACGATGTCAAGGGCAAGATCGTGCTCTTCGATCTCGCGTTCACCATGACCACTGCGCACACGCTGCCGCTCACGGTGTACCTCTACGACCCCGATCGCAAGGTGCGCAATCGCGAGGTGCTCGGCAGCCGCAACCCGTATGTCACTTCGCTCGGCCGCGTGATGCGCGACGCGATGCGGGCCGGTGCGGTCGGCCTGATCGGTGTGCTGCGCGACTATCCAGAGTCGCATCGCTACCACAACGAGTACTACCGACGAACGCTGTTCTCGCTGCCCGGGGTATGGATTACGAGATCAGCGGGCGAGGATCTGCGCCGCCGCCTTGCTGGCGCTCAAGGTGTGCCCGCAGCTGCAGCCCAGGCTCGCCTCACCCTCGACGTGCGGCGCGAGCGCGTCACGTCGCGCACTGTCATCGGTGTGCTGCCCGGCCGCACAAACGACACGATCATGGTGCAGTCGCATCACGACTCGGTGAGCCCTGGGGCTGTCGAAGATGCCTCTGGCACGGCCGAGGTGATCGCGCTCGCGGAGCACTTCGGTGCCGAGGAGCGCGCCGGGCGCTCGCGCGAAAAGACCCTCATGTTCGTCACATTCGACACCCACTTCACCGGCTACCACAGCCACATGGAGTTCGCGCGCCGGCATGTGCTCGCCCCAGACGCGCCCTACAACATCGTGCTCAATGCGACCATTGAGCACGTGGGCCTGCGGGCCGTGCGCGGTGCCGATGGCGGCTTCGAAACCGTGAACGAGACCGAACCGCGAGGCATCTTCGTGAACGTGAACCCGGCGTTCACGCGCCGCATCGCGAAACTCGTGAAGCGGCATGACCTGTACTCGACGAGCCTGCTCGGCGCTGCGGCCCTCGAGGCATCGGCGAGTGGCATTCCCACCGACGCTTCGTTCACGTTCGTCGCGGGCGTGCCAACGGTCAGCCTCGTCTCTGGTCCGCTCTATCTCTATGACGACGCCGACACGATCGACCGCATCGACGTCGACCAGCTCGAGCCGGTCGCGCGGTTCTTCGCCGACGTGATCGCCGACGCCGAGGCGCACAACGGGGCGACGATCGGTGTGCTGCCAGCGCCCGTGCGCAGGTTGCTGCCGCGGGGCAAGTGGTGACGGTGCGCGCGAGTAGCATGGCGAAGATGAGCGAGCAGTTGCCGGGTCGGGCGATCCTTTTCCCTGCGAGATCGCTCGACGGCACACTACGCGAGCAGAGCGGCCTGCTGCACCTGCCCGATAGCGCGGCGCCCAGCGGAGGCTACCCGGTTGTGGTCTACGGCCACATGACGACCGGGGCGTCGCGGGTGGCCGCGCCGAGTCTCGCAGCGCCCGGCCACATCGAGTGGCGTCGCATATCGCAGGGCGATGCCCTCTGCGCGCGCCTGTTGAAGCGCGGCATCGCGGTGCTGCGACCGGACTACGAGGGGATCGGAGGCGGGCCCGACGAACCAGCTCAAACACACCCGTATCTCATCGCCCCGTCGCTGGCCGAGTCGATGCTCGCGATCATGCGCGCCCGGCGCGACATCGACGAGCGACTCGGCGACGGCTGGGTTGCGGCCGGGCATTCGGAGGGTGCATTCGCCGCGCTGCATGCCTCGGTTGCCGACGCGCCAGACGAGGACGCGGCGCTGCTCGGCACAGCAGCGTTCGCGCCGCCGACGCGCATGGATCTCAGCATCGGGGTCGCCCGACACATGGGCCGCTGGGTGCCGGGATCAGGAGTCGTCTCGGCGCTCATCGGGCTGATGGTGTCGGGCGCGGGCACCGAAGACGCTCGCATCAACGAGCTTGTGGCGAGCGGCGGGCTCAGCGACAAAGCGCTCGCGGTGTGGGCAGACTTCGACAGCAAGTCGCTCGTCGAACTCGCTGGGGCCGGGTCGTGGGGCGACATCGCGCCGCGGGCGATCGGCGGCGATGGGCAGCGCGAACTCTGGCAGCGGCTCTTCGAGTCGTTCAGGCGCAACGATGTCGCGAACCTCACGCCGCGCCCGGGGCAGCCGCCCGTGCGCATCGATGCAGCCCGCTTCGACGAGGTTGCGCCCGCGCCGTTCGCGGCCGCGCTGATGCGTCGGTATCGCAGGGCTGGCTTTGACCTGACGGGCCAGTGGTGGGCGACACACCACTCGGGCGTGATGCATGACAGATACGCTCCGTCGCGGGCCGCGAGCTGGATCGCCGAGCGCTTCGGTAGACTGTCTCAGTAACTGCCTGCCAGTAATAAGGAGGGGCTGAGATGCCCGCAGTACTGATCACCGGGGCCCAATGGGGCGACGAAGGGAAGGGTCGAGCGACCGATCTGCTCGGCAGCCGAGTCGACTATGTGGTGAAGTTCAACGGTGGCAACAACGCCGGCCACACGGTGGTGATTGGCGACGAAAAGTACGCGCTGCACCTGCTGCCCTCTGGCATTCTCACCCCGGGAGTCACCCCGATCATCGCGAACGGCGTCGTTGTCGACCTTGCCGTGCTGAAGCAAGAGCTCGACGCCCTGAACGCCCGCGGCGTCGACACCTCGAAGCTCAAGGTCAGCGCGAACGCGCACGTCATCACGGCCTATCACCGAACGCTCGACAAGGTCACCGAGCGGTTTCTCGGTAAGCGACAGATCGGCACGACGGGGCGCGGGATCGGCCCGGCCTATGCCGACAAGATCAACCGCGTGGGCATTCGCATTCAAGACATCTTTGACGAGAGCATTCTGCGCCAGAAGGTCGAGGCCGCCCTCGACTTCAAGAATCAGGTGCTCGTGAAGATCTACAACCGTCGCGCGATCGGTGTCGACGAGGTTGTTGAAGAGCTGTTGAGCTTCCGTGAACTGCTCGAGCCTATGGTGTGCGACACGAGCCTCATGCTGCACGAGGCGATCAAGAACGATAAGACCGTGCTGTTCGAGGCCGGTCAGGCGACCATGCTCGACATCGACCACGGTACCTACCCGTTCGTGACCTCGTCGAACGCGACTGCTGGCGGTGCCTCGACCGGCAGCGGCCTGCCGCCGCACAAGATCGACCGCGTCATCGCCGTCATCAAGGCGTACACGACCCGCGTCGGCGCCGGGCCGTTTCCGACCGAGCTGTTCGACGAGACCGGCGAATACCTGACCGACCGCGGCCGCGAG
>CALCJF010000029.1 GCA_937967375.1 uncultured Leucobacter sp. | reverse complement strand
GATCGTGGTGCTCTCCGTCATGGGCGGCTTCCGGCAGGAACTGCTCGGGCGCATCCTGGGGCTGAACGGGCATCTCGGCGTGGTGATGAATGAGGGGCCCTTCCGCGACTATGCCGAGGCCGCCGCGCGCGTCCGCGCCCTGCCGGACGTGACCCATGCGGTGCCGACGCTGGAAGGCCAGGTGCTGATCACCACCGATGAGGGCGCTTCCGCCGGGGCGCTGGTCCGCGGCATCGCACCCGAGGATATGCGCGCGCGCAGCATCATCGCCGACAATATCCGCGCCGGCAGCCTCGCCGATTTCGGCGGCGACGATGCCATCGCGATCGGCTACGGGGCTGAGCCCGTGACCCGCCTCACCCGAGGTCTTGAGGAGGTTGTAAGGGTGGTGGGCTGATCCAGCGGGCTTGCCGGCTCACCGGCTCACCCGGAGTGCTACCGCCCTTCTACCGAGCGCAACCTGCCCCAGCACCAAGCGAGCAGCAACACCAACATCACGGCTGCCGCGGTCGACAGGGCCGTGGGTGCGCTGATTGCAAGCACTACTAGCGCCACACCAACCGCGGTTGCGAGTATCGGGCCATCGAGGTTCCACAGCAGCACGTTCACGCTCGAAAGATCGCCTGCTGGGGTCGGGATCGGCGCGAGCAGGCGCTGCGGCAGCGGCCCCTTCAGTGCTCCGAGCAGGCGCAGCGCCATCGCGAAAAGGCTGACCGTGACGCCCAGAATGGCCGCCGCGGCCACCCCACCAAACGGCAGGCCGAGCGCGATGCCCGATGTCATCGCAGCCGCGCCACCGCACGCCAGAACCGAGAGCGCCGTAGGCACCGCGAGATGGCGCAGCAACAAGCCGAGCGAAGAGAAAGGAAGCAGTGGCGGGGCGCCCACCGACTCCCCCGCGACACGAAGCCCACGGCACCACGGCCCGACGGAGGCATACGCGAGCAGCGGGGCGAATGCGGCAGGAACGCCCGAGCCGCCCGTTGCGAAGATCGACACGACGAGCATGCCCGCAGCCATCACCCCGAACAGCGCCGCGAGGCTGCGCGCCGGGGTACGTGCGAGCCCGAGCACATCGCGCGAGGCGATCAGCATCGTGCCGGATCGCGTTGCACCATCGACGCTGCTCAGCCACCGATGCTGCGCCCAGCACCACCGCCGCCCGGCCCTCACGGGCGCGCCCATGTGCCCCGCAGCGCTGCGAAACTCCCCCGTAAAGACAAGCGTGCTCACCACGTCAAGCTGTTGAGCCTGCTCCCGCAGCACCTGCCATCGGGTGCCGCGAATTCGCTGCCCCAGCAGCAGGCCCGCAGCCGCGCACAGGCCAACAACGGCCCCAGCGATCAGTAGTGGTGCGACCGCCGTCGCATCGAGGTCGCCCCGCAGCATCCACGCCGCAAGTAGAAGCCCACCGAGCGCCGCGCCCGCGAGCACCAGCCCGATGCACAGTCTCATGACTCGCCCGAGCAGCAAACGCCAACGTGACAGGCCACTCGTAAAGAGCAGATCAACCTCAGGCAGCGACATGCGCACCGGCATCACGTACCAGCCCGTCACGACGAGTGTCACGAAAAGCATCAGCATCACCACGGCAGGCACCGCCAGACTGGAGGGCAACACCTCACGAGCCGCAGGCAACACCTCGACAAGCCATACCAACAATGCGCGCACCGCAGGGGCTGCAACCACGACAACGAGCATCACCGCGAAATATGCCCGATATGCGAGCTCGCCGACCGCTGGTCGCTCCCGACTACGAAGCACGACTCGCACCCGCCGCAATGCCAGTGCATCGGCGCGCGCGAGGCCGAGCGGGCGATCCGAACTCACGTCGCGGCTTCTTCGATCACAACGCGCCGATCTGCGACCCTGGCAATCAGCGTCTCGTCGTGTGAGGCAAACACCACGCCCAGCCCGCGGGCTCGAGCCGCGAGAAGCGCGTCGGCGACGATGCTACGCCGCTCAGCATCGAGCCGCTGCTCTGGCTCATCGAGCAGCAGCACATTCGCGGGGCGCGCGAACGTCACCGCGAGCGACATCAGCTGCCGTTGACCGCTCGACAGTTCGGAGGCAAAACGGGTCGCGAGCGAAGCGATGCCGAAGGTCTCGAGCGCCCCGACGCCGAGGCCTGGCACGAGCTGCGATCCTCTGCTTGAAATCTGCTCGCCCGACCAGGCCGCCGTGACCAAAGCAAGGTTCTCTCGAAGCGTGAGGTCTGGGTAGAGCGTCGGCGGTTCGATGAGGGCGGCGAGCTCGCGCCGCTGTTCGGCTCGCCGCTCATCGATCGGCGAGCCTCGCAATCGCACCGCACCAGAGGTGATTCTTGAGCGGCCTGCGAGCGCTCGCAGCAGAGTTGTCTTGCCCGCACCGTTGCGGCCCACCACGGCGACGCACTCACCTGCTGCGAGGTGCAGCGAAACCGGCGAAAGCAGCGTCGCCCCGTCGAGTTCGACGGCGACGGCCTCGGCTCGAAGCAGTTCGCGCATCCGGCGTTAGCGCGCCGAACGCTCGATGAGGCGTCGCTTCTCGCGCTTGGCCAAGTACTTCTCGAGCACGAGCCCGACGACGATCCACCCGCCGAGGGCAGTCACGATCCAGAGCAACAGCGGTGCTAGCACCCAACCGAGCCCCCGCACCTCAACGCCACCGGGAAAGAGGCTCGCGACCCAGAGCGCGAGAAACGTCGACACCAGGCCGATGCCGCCGAGTACCGCCGATGCGTACTGGCGAGCCATGTTGAACACGAAAGGAGCGAGGATCGCCTGGGCCGCCGTGAACACCGCGACTGCGACGAAGAAGCCGCCCAGGTGCAGCGTGACCCATTCGTTCAGCCACCAACCGGCAAGCAGCAGCGCGACAGCCGCCATCACGAGGTTCGACAGCACGGTGAGCAGAAAACGGATCATCGGTGGTCCCTTTCGACGCGTCGCCTCACGAACGCAGAGGCTCTCGTGCCGAGTCTATCTTCAGCACGCTATTGATGGGGCTACCGCCCACTACTCCTGTGGTGGCAGCGGCTTTGCGAGGTCATCGATCACTTCAACCCCCGGCAGCGAGGCGAGCACCGAGCCCGCCAACTCGATCTTCGCACCGCGAATACCTGCGCCGACAATCGCCGCGTCTACCGCGAGCACACGCGAGTCGACAAGTACGCGCCAGTCGCTCGGAAGGCCGAGTGGAGTGATGCCGCCGTACTCCATGCCGGTCAGCGCAGTCGCCTCGTCCATGGGCGCAAAGCTGATCTTTCGTGCCCCCAGAAGCTTGCGCACCGCACCGTTCACGTCGGCGCGGGTCGTCGCGAGCACGACGCACGCGGCGTACGTCACGGTGTCGGCTCGCTTGCCAGCGACGACGATGCAGTTGGCCGAGGCCTCGAGGGTGATGCCGTAGGCCTCGCAGAACGCGGCGGTGTCGGCGAGTGTGGCGTCGATCGGTGCAACACGAATGCGTGCAGCAACCTCGGGGTCGAGTGCCGCAATGGTTTCAGCAACCGGATCGGCGAGCAGTTCGAGCGCGCTGAGCGCCGGGCGCAGATCGAGCGACATCATTTTGCCTGCTCTTCATGCGGGCGTGCCCACCTCACCGCCAGGTCGGGCCCATCCCACACCTTGATGATGCCCCAAGCAACCGCCGCGAGCGGCACTGCGAGCACCGCACCGAGAATGCCCGAAAGCACGGTGCCAACGGTCAGCGCGAGCAGAATCACGAGGGCATGCAGTTTGAGTGCCCTGCCCATGAGCACGGGCTGCAAGAAGTTGCCCTCGAGCTGGTTCACCAGCACGACGACGCCGACCACGAGCACAGCGCTGAGCGGGCCGTTTGCCACCAATGCGACCAACGCACCGAGAATGCCCGCGACGGTGGCACCGACGAGCGGAATGAACGACAGCAGGAAGACAAGCACCGCAAGCGGCAGCGCGAGCGGTACCTGCAGAATCACCAAGCCGATACCGATACCGATCGCGTCGACCAGAGCGACACTCGCGGTGCCGCGCACGTATGAGCCGAAAGTCTCGACGACCTTGGTGCCAATGCGCTCAGCACGTTGCAGTGCGACGCCCTGAAACGGTCTCAGCAGAAAGCGCCAGATGACGGGGCCATCTTTCAAGAAGAAGAACAGCACAACAATCATGAGCACCAGGCCCGTGACAAAGCTCGCCACGGCGCCCACGCCGGCGAGCGCGCCCGCGCCCACGTTCGCCGAGGTAACCCAGTCGATCAGTTGGTCGCGCCACTGCAGCAACTGTTCCTGATCAATCGAAAACGGCAACGTGTGCGTCCAGTCGACAAGCTGCTCGAAGCCGTCGTGGGCGCTCGAACTCAGCTCGTCCCATTCGTCGCGCACTGCCCACGTGACAAGCCAGCCCACCCCGGTGAGCAACAGCAGAATACCCACCAGCTCGATGGCCGCGGCGAGGGCGGCGGGTACGCGCCTGGCACGAAGCCACTTAGTGACGGGCCAGAAAGTGCTCGCAAGGATCAGGGCGAGCATGATCGGGATGAACACCGTGCTCAGCGTGCGAATGCCCCAGATGATGCCCGCAACAAGCACGAGCACGATGATCAGTTGCAGCGAACGAGTGGCAAGCGCGCCGAAACGGTCGCTCCAGAGTCTCGGGGCTGATCCTCGCACCTCACGGAAATCGTTCGCCCCCGAGCCAACATCGACGCGACGCTCGAGCGAATCGACGCGACGCTCGAGTTCTCCTCTTCCAAACCAAGACATCACGCGCCTCCTCAAGCTCGTCGCACTGGTTGATTCTTGTCTGAGTTACTTCACCGCGTGCGCCGCAACGAACGCCCGCAGTTGCTCGGCGTCGTTCGGCATCTCGGTCACATGCTGCTCGAGTTCGAGCAGGCCCGCGAGGTGATCGGGAAGTTTCGCCGCCTCGCCGATCGCCTCGGCCACGATCTCGGGAAACTTCTCGGGTTTCGCAGTCTCGAGCACCAGCATCGGCACCCCCGAATCGAGGTGCTCCGAAGCCACACGCACGCCGTCTGCCGTGTGCGGATCGATAACGATGCCGCTCTCAGCGTGCACCTCGCGGATCGTTTCGACGCGGTCAGCGTGCGTGCTCGTGCCGCTCACAAGACCGAAATCGGCGGCGAAGCGAGGCTGCTCAGCGGAAAGGTCGAGCTCGCCCGTCTCGTCGAGCGTGCGCCATGCTGCGGCGAGCCGTTCGGGATCGCGACCGAGCAAATCGAAGATGAAGCGCTCGAGGTTCGACGCCTTCGAGATGTCCATCGACGGACTCGACGTGAGGTAGGTGTCTGCCGCACCGCGCGGCCGATACACCCCGGTGCGGAAGAACTCGTCGAGCACGTTGTTCTCGTTGGCGGCGAGCACGAGCCGGTGAATCGGCAGCCCCATCACCCTGGCGTAGTGCCCGGAGAGAATATTGCCGAAGTTGCCAGAGGGCACCGTAAACGACACCCGGTGCGTTTCGCGCGATTCGGCATCGAGCGCATCAGAGGATCGCAGCCAGGCCCAGAAGTAGTAGACCACTTGGGCGCTGATGCGCCCAAGGTTGATTGAGTTCACGGTGCCGAGATGGTGCTCGCGCTTGAACGCGAGATCGCCTGAGAGGGCCTTGAGCAAGTTCTGGCAGTCGTCGAAGACACCCTCGATCGCGATGTTGTGAATGTTCTCGTCGGTGAGCGAGTACATCTGCGCGCGCTGAAAGTCGCTCATGCGGCCCTGCGGCGAGAGCATGAACACCGAGATGCCCTCTTTGCCTCGAAGCGCATACTCGGCGGCAGACCCGGTGTCGCCCGAGGTCGCGCCGACAATGTTGAGCACCGAACCCTGCTTGCGCAGCGCGTATTCCATCGACTGCCCGAGATACTGCATCGCCATGTCTTTAAACGCAAGTGTCGGGCCCTCGCTGAGGCCGACGAGCTGGACGCCATCGCTGAGTGGCGTGAGCGGCACAATCTGCTCGCTGACGAAGTTCTGCGAGCTATATGCCGCTTGGCACATGCGCTCGAGTTCGGCACCCGGGATGTCGGTGGCGAAGAGGCTCAGCACCTCGACCGCCAGCTCGGGATAGCTCAGCGCGCGCCAGTCTTCGATCTGCTCGAGCGTCAACTGCGGCATCGCCTCGGGCACGGCGAGGCCGCCGTCGGGGGCAAGGCCCTCGAGCAGTGCCTCACTGTAGGAGATTGGCTGCATGCCGCCGCGGGTTGAGATGTACTTCACCGAGTGCTCCACTCTTTTTCGCTCAAACACTTACAGCTTACTGAACCGCGTATTTCGGGTTCGGCGTATTACCAGCTCACGGGGAGTGCTTTGCCCTCTTCGTAGCCCGCCGCCGACTGCAGCCCGACTCGGGCACGCTCGTGAAACTCGGCAATTGTGGCCGCGCCGGCATACGTCAGCGACGAGCGCACACCCGAGGTGATCATGTCGAGCAGGTCCTCGACTCCCGGGCGCTGCGGATCGAGGTAGATCTTCGAACTCGAGATGCCCTCGGCAAAGAGCTCCTTGCGCGCGCGCTCGTAAGCGTCGAGCCCACCGAACCTCGCCTGCACAGCCTTCGTCGAGGCCATGCCCCACGACTCTTTGTACAGCAGACCGTTCGCGTCGCGGTGCAGTTCGCCGGGCGCCTCGATCGTTCCCGCGAACCACGAGCCGATCATGATCGACTGCGCACCCGCCGCGAGCGCGAGCGCAACGTCGCGCGGGTAGCGCACTCCGCCGTCTGCCCAGACGTGAGCGCCGAGCTCACGGGCGGCCTGCGCCGTCTCGAGCACCGCCGAGAACTGCGGGCGCCCGACAGCGGTCATCATGCGGGTGGTGCACATCGCGCCAGGGCCTACCCCGACCTTCAAGATGTTCGCGCCCGCGCCGACGAGATCGCGCACGCCGTCGGCAGTGACGATGTTGCCAGCCACGATCGGCAGGCCGAGGTTCAGCGCCGAGACTGCCTCAAGCGCGCGCAGCATGCCCTGCTGGTGGCCGTGCGCGGTGTCGAGCACCAGCACGTCGGCCCCGGCCTCTGCGAAGGCGAGTGCCTTTGCTGCGGGGTCGCCGTTGATGCCGACGGCCACGGCGATGGCGAGGCGGCCCTGCGCGTCGAGTGCCGGGCGGTACAGCGTGCCGCGCAGTGCGCTGCGCGACGAGATTGTGCCGACGAAACGATCGCCATCGACGACACCGAGCATCTCTACCCCGTGCGCCTCCTCGGCGGCAAGCACTCGCTCAAAGGCCGAGCGCTGTGCACCGAGCTCGTGAATGTCGATCGTGCGAAGCTCGGCGTGAATCAGGTCGCCGAGCAGCGCGTCGCTGGGTGCCGTCGCAAGGCGAGCCGCAGCCAACACCCCGCGCACCTGGTCGCGGCGCAGCTCGGCGGTAGCGACGATCGAACCCGAGAGCGCGGCCGGATCCTCGATATCTGCAACCACAACCCCGTAGCCCTGGGCCGGAGGCACGAGCCGAAGCGCGTCTGCGACAGTTGCGTGTGGTGGCAACAGCAGCGGAGTATCGCATTTGACGGGCTGCTGTTTGACCCAGCGAATGGCCTCGACGAGCTGCTCGGTGTTCATGTCTTGCGGCAGCACCCCGAGACCGCCCCTGCGCGCGAGCACCGCGGCGAGGCGGGGGCCGGTCACTGCGTTCATGTTCGCCGCGACGAGCGGCAACGTGGCGGGTGTGCCGTCGGCGGGTGAAAGATCGACGCCGAGTCGACTGCCCACCTCTGAGTGGCTCGGAACCAGAAATACGTCTGAATAAGTGAGATCTACGGTGGGCTGTGCGCCGATGAACTGCATGCTTCTACGCTACAGGTCGAAGCTGCGAGTGAACGCCGGTAGGCGATATGTCGCGCCCTAGAACGCCGAGATGACCAGCTTCTTCATCTCGAGCATGCGCTCGAAGGCTCCCGGCCGCTGCATCAGCTCGCCCATGTTGTCGGGCACGATCTGCCAGCTCACGCCGAAGCGATCGACCAGCCAACCGCACTGCTCGGCCTCGGGCACCGCAGAGAGGCCCTCCCAGAGCAGATCGATCTCCTCTTGGCCGTGACACTGCACCTCGAGCGAGACACCGCAGCTGAAGCCGTGGTCGACGCCCGAACCGTTGTCGTTGCCGACAAACCACTGCTCTCCAAGTCGAAACTCACCGAATGCGAGCGCCGATGGGCCCGCCTTGCCCGACGGTGTGCCGTAGGGAAACCGCGTGCCGATGCCGGTGCCGCCACTGTTCCGCATGATCGGTTCGAAGAGCGAGGTGTAGAGGTCGGCAGCTTCGGCAGCCTTGTCTTGCGCGCGGCCGTCGAACATCAGCGCCGGAATCACGAACGGTCGCGGGTCACCCGCAGGGTCGGTGAGCATCAATTGCCAGTTCACCCCGTAACGATCTTGCACCCAACCGTAATGCGCGCTGAACGGATATTCCGCAAGCGGCATGAGCGCAGTGCCGCCGTCGATCAGGCGATGCCACAGCCTGTCGAGACTGGCCCGGGCGAGCTCTTCGTCACCGTCGAACAGCAGCGGGTCGAAGTTCAGCATGAACGAAATCGACGGGTTCGGCGAGAACTCGTCACCGGCGTTGATGAGCCTGAAGAGGGTGCCCGAGATGGTAAGCGCAACGGTGAGCGCCTTGCCTGCGAGCGGGCGTTGAAACTCGAGAAGCTGCGTCTCGTCATCCGGGTATCTGCTGTCGACCACGGCACTGGCATTTTCGAAGGCTGAGGCGTAGAACTCCCCCGCCTCCTCAGCGTTGCCATTGCACCAGATATTTGGAACGATCCTCTGCCGGTTCTGTGTTGCAGACATCACGACACCTCCCTGTGTTGAGCTCGTGCGTCTCGTACTATTCAGCGTAGGATCAGCGTCGCGACTCGGCAAGCCATTGTTCAAGGCTTGGCCCCACGATCTTCGCCGGGTCCGACGGCAGAATCGATCCGTCGCGAAGCGCCCGACCAAACCCGCCCGGCAACGGCACCTCTAGGACCCGGGTGTGCTCCCCTTTGGCCCGCGCGATCGCCCTCGCCACATCGGCGATGCGCATCACCTCCGGGCCAGCGATGTCATCAACGACGCCCTCCGCATCGCCCCCTGCAAGGCTCACGAGCGCATCGGCTGCAGCGGTCGCCGCAAGCGGTTGCGAAAGCATCTTGGGAGCGATCGCAAAGCGGCCGATCTTCTTTACGTTCTGCTCGGCGAACTCGAAGAACTGCGTGGCACGCAAGATCGTCCAGGGCACCGCCGCTTCGGCAACCAGCTGCTCTTGCAGGGCCTTACCCGCGTAGTAGCCGAAGGGTGCATTCGCTGCGCCCACGATCGAGAGCGCGACGTGGTGCCGCACACCCGCCACCTGCGCTGCATCGAGCAGGTGCTTCGTGACCGCTTCAAAGAATGCGCGCGATTTCGCCGCTGAGGTGGTACTCGTGCCTGAGACGTCGATCACCGCGTCGACGCCGGTAAGATCGAGCCCCTTGCCGCCGATGAGGTCAACCCCGCGCGAGCGAGCGAGCACGAGCACCTCGTGCCCCGCCGTCTCCGCATGACGCACCACGTGCCTACCAACCGTGCCAGTGCCCCCGGCGACCGCAATTTTCATAGTTCAACCCTAGCTTTCCTGCCGGGGTACGGGCTGCGTCGAATTTCATCCTGGTGTCACACTCTGGCCCCGGTGTTGCACACAGCACGTGCCGACGGCAAAACCGCGTTTCGCAATTACCAAGACACCCGAGGTCTCGCGCGCAAGCACGGGGTTAAAGCTGCCAGATTGCGCCGTGATCCTCTCAGCGCAGCAGAGCGGTTCGAGCATCGCAACTTTTGATGCGCGACTCGCCCGAGCAGCCCGTGAGCTTGGCCTCACGGTGCTGCCTGAGGTAAGCGAGGCTAACTTACACACTCTGTTATCTCACGAAATCATCTTTTCCTTACTTTCTCAATTAATGTAAGATTCTCATCAAGAAGAAAGGATGCATCATGCCAGTCGCAACGATGACGAGCAAGGGGCAGATCACCATTCCAAAAGAGATGCGGGAAGACCTCGGGCTCGTCGCGGGCTCGAAAGTCACCTTCATCAAGATCAAAGATGGCCACTACCGCATCTTGCCGCGCACCAGGCGGGTCGAAGACCTCGCTGGATTGCTACACGACCCTGACGCGCCAACGCTCTCGATCGAAGAAATGAACGAGATCATTGCTGATGGTTGGGCAGCGAGCGGGCTGCGAGGCTCCCCCGGGCACGAGAGCGAGGAGCCACTGTGAGGTCGTTTCCAACCCGGTACACGGGCATCGATACGAACGTGCTGCTGCGGTACCTGCTCAGAGACGATGCCGCGCAGTACGCCGTCGCCAGCAATGAGCTTGAGCAGCTGAACCAGGATCACGCCGGCTTCGTCACCCAGGTCACGCTCGCAGAGATCTACTGGGTGATCTCGCGATCAAAGAAGCTGACGCGCACCGAGTGCCTGACCGTGATGCGCCACATCATCGAAACCGGCTCGTTCGAGTTCGACGATAGTGAGAGCGTTGGCCGCGCCCTCAGTCTCGCAGAGGACGGCGCCGACTTCGCCGACGCGCTCATTCAGGGCACGATGGAGCTCTTCGGCATCGATCGCACAGTCACCTTCGACCAGGGCGCAGCAAGACACCTCGGCTGGGAGCTGCTCCCAGCCGAGGTGTCTGCGTCATAGGTTCGGCGTGCTCACGACCGCCGCGTAGGTTCCGCTAGTCGCGCAGCTTGGCGCCAAACGCGGTCTGCGCGGCCTGCACGCCAGCCATCTTCGCCTCGCTCGCTTCTTCTGCCTTGAGCGTGCGATCATCGGCGCGGAACCGCAGCGCGAAGGTCAGCGCGCGCTGCCCCTCAGGCACGCCAGCACCGCGGTAGTCATCGACGATCGCCGCGTGCTCGAGCAGATCGCCCGCGCCAGCAATGACGGCCGCGCGCACCGCCTCGGCGGGCACCTCGCTCGCCACAAGCAGCGTGAGGTCTTGCGTTGCTGCCGGATAGCCCGAGAGATTCGAGGTTTCTGGCGCAAGCGGAGCCACCTCGATAAGACGACCGAGGTCGATCTCGAAGGCGGCGACACGGCCCGGCAGGTGCGAAGCCGAAACAAGCTCGGGCAGCAACTCGCCGGCGACGCCCACCGCCTCGAGCACACCGTCGACGGTCACGCAGAGTTCTGCGGTGCGGCCGGGGTGGAAGGCGCGGTGCGCACCCTGGCGAACGACAAGGTCGATCGACACGGCCGCCGCAACGGTCTTCGCCGCGTCGAGCGCATCGGCCCAGTCATACTCTCGAGCGGCCTGGCCGGGCTGTTTGAGCGTTGCGTCGCCGAGCAGCAGGCCTGCGGCGCGCCGCGGCTGCTTCGGAATGGAAGCGTTCAACTCAGCAAGGGTCTCTTTGCTGGGCTTCTCGGCAAGCGGCGGCACCGAGGCGGTGCCGAGCTCATGCCCCTCTGAGGCCGGCTCGAACACCGAACCGAACTCAACGAGCGCGAGGTCAGTGAGCCCGCGCGACGCGTTGCGCTGGGCTGTGCCGATGAGGCCGGGCAGCAGCGAACGACGCAGGAAGGGAGTCTCGCCGTCGAGCGGGTTCGCAAGACGAATCGCTGAGATTTCGGCGGCCGCGGTCTCAGGCTCGACTGCGGCTTCGGTCAACGATGCGCCGAACGCATCGAGCTGTGCGCGCGAGACGAACGGGTAGTTCTGCACCTCGTCGAGACCGTAGGCGGTGATGATGTCGGCGGCGCGGCGGCGCAGGCGCTGCTCGCGCGTGCGGCCACGACCCGCTGGGGCCACCGGCAGCACCGAAGGAATGCGGTCGTAGCCGACGATGCGGGCGACCTCTTCGATCAGGTCAGCGGGCCGCGAGAGGTCGCTGCGCCAGCTCGGCGGGGTCACCGTCAACACTCCGTCGGTGCTTTCAACCACCGCGCAGCCGATCAGCTCGATCGCACGCCGCGCCTCGTCGTCGCTGTAGTCGGCGCCAACCAGACCGTTCACTCGAGCGAGCGGCAGCGTGACGGTGGTGGGCTCGAACGGCGCCACAATGTCAGTGCCGAGCGCATCGACGGTGCCGCCGCCCAGCTCGACCAGCAGGTCTGCCATGCGCTGCGCAGCCGCCTCGGCGACGAGCGGGTCGACACCGCGCTCGTAGCGCTTCGACGCCTCGCTCGGCAGCTTGTGCCGGCGCAGCGTACGAGCGATCGATACGGGATCGAAGGTTGCAGCCTCGATCAGCACATCGGTCGTGGCCTCGTCAGTCTTGGTTGACTCGCCACCCATCACACCCGCCAGGCCAATAGGGCCAGACTCGTCGGTGATCAGCAGATCCTCTTCGTGCAGCTTACGTTCTTGCCCGTCGAGCGTGACCAGCGTTTCACCAGGCAGCGCGCGGCGAACCGTGATGCCACCCGTCAACTTGCTGAGATCGTACGCGTGCAGCGGCTGCCCGAGCTCAAGCATCACGTAGTTTGAGATATCGACCTGAAGGCCAAGCGAACGAATGCCGGCGAGCAGCAGGCGTGAGGCCATCCACTGCGGGGTCGGCCGGCTCGGATCGACGCCACGCACGACGCGGGCGATGAAGCCGGTGCAGCCGGTGCGGCCACGCACAGGGGCTTGGTCGTCGAGCGTCACGGAGTAGCCCGCGCCCTTGCCGATCTCGAGCGCGAACGCCGGGTCGACAAACGCCGCACCGGTCGAGTGCGAGTACTCGCGGGCGACGCCGCGAATCGAGAACGCGTAGCCGCGGTCGGGCGTCACGTTAATCTCTACCGCGGTATCGCGCATTCCGAGCAGTTCGAGTGCATCGGTGCCGACCTCGGGGTCGGTGCCGTTCTCAGCGTTGAACCCCAGGCGAGACAGCACGATGATGCCGTCGTGATCCTCGCCCAAAGCAAGCTCTCGTGCCGACGCGATCATGCCGTCGCTCACGTGACCATAGGTTTTGCGCGCGGCGATCTTGAAGTCACCGGGCAACACAGCACCGGGCAACGTCACAACCACCTTGTCGCCGGCCTCGAAGTTGTGGGCGCCACACACGATGCCGCGCACGTCTGCGCCTCCGTCTGCAGCCTGCTCGCCTGGCAGCGCAACGCGCACCTGGCACCAGTTAATGGTCTTGCCGTTCGACTGCGGCTCGGGGTCGCGCGAGAGCACCTCGCCGACCACGATGGGGCCGGTCGCCTCGAAACGACGAATCGACTCCTCTTCGAAGCCGACGCGCACGAGATCGGCGTGCACCTGCTCGGGCGTGACATCTGCCGGCAGCTCGACGTGCTCGCCGAGCCAGCTGAGTGGGATACGCATTAGACGAGCCCTCCGAACTGCTTGTTGAAACGAATATCGCCCTCGACCATGTCACGCATGTCGTTCAGGTCGTGACGGAACTGCAGGGTGCGTTCGATACCCATACCGAAGGCGAACCCCTGGTATTCGTCGGGATCGATACCCGCGGCAAGCAGCACATTGGGGTCGACCATGCCGCAACCACCCCACTCGACCCAGCGGGCGCCGCCCTTCGCGTTCGGCTGCCACACATCCATCTCAGCGCTCGGCTCGGTGAACGGGAAGAAGTTGGGGCGCAGACGAATCTTCGCCCCCTCGCCGAACATCTGGCGTGCGAAGTGTTCGAGCGTGCCGCGCAGGTGCGCCATGGTCAGACCGCGATCGATCGCGAGGCCCTCAACCTGGCTGAAGACAGGCGTGTGCGTCGCGTCGAGCTCGTCGGTGCGAAACGTGCGACCGGGGCACACTACGTAAACGGGCAGCTCGCGGTCGAGCAGCGAACGCACCTGCACCGGCGAGGTGTGCGTGCGCAACAGCAAGTGCCGCTCGGGCGGATCGACGAAGAAGGTGTCTTGCATCGCGCGGGCGGGATGATCCGGATCGAAACCGAGCGCGTCGAAGTTGAACCACTCGTGCTCGAGCTCGGGGCCCTCGGCGATCTCCCAGCCCATGCCGACGAACACGTCGCCGATCTCGTCTTGCAGCTGGGTCAGCGGGTGGCGGTTACCGGCGACGCGGCGCACCGGAGCCTCGGTGACATCAACAGTCTCTTCGAGCAGGCGCGCAGCGGCCTCGGCCTCGGCCAGCTCGGCCTCGCGCTGCTTGTACGCGCCCTCGATGCGACCGCGCGCCTGGCCCATGAACTTGCCGGTCTCGGCCTTCAGTTCCTTGGGCACCGCGCGCATCTGCGCGTTGAGGCGGGCGATTGCGCTGGCCTCTCCCGAGTGCTCGGCGCGGGCCTGCTTCAGCTCTGCGACCGTACCCGCCGCGGCGAAGGCGGCGAGGGCAGCTTCGACTGCCGCGTCGGCGGCTTCCTTGGTGATCGGGTTCGGCTCGCCCGATGCATTCGTTTCATTCGTTGACACGAGGATCAATCCTACCGTGCATTGTTCGCCGATCCCCGGCGAGATCGCACGCCGAGCAGGCTTAGACTTGAGGTGATGAGCAAGCGGTCAGCAATGAGTCGTGCGGTTCGCACCGCGCGGGGTGTGTTTGGCGCGCTTACGGCCACTGTGCTGGCCGCGGCCTCGCACGCGCTCGCTGGTGGCGCAGTCACTCCGCTCGCGGTATTGGCAACAACGCTTTTGGCGCTGCCTTTCTGCGTGCTGCTCGCCGGCCGCACGGGTTCGCTCTGGCGGCTCGCCCTCGCGGTGACCAGCGCGCAGTTTGTATATCACTGGTCGTTTTCTGGTCTCGGGGCCGCTGCCGCATCTTCTGGCGCCTCCACGGCTACGGACGCGCCTGTGTCATTGCACGCGGCACACCTTGGCTTGCTCTCCCCCACGCTCTCGGGGCTCGCTTCTGCGCCTGGCCCAAGGGCCACGGCACCTGCTGCCGATGCCTGGATGTGGGCCGCGCACGCGCTCGCCGCGCTGCTCACGATCGCGCTCATGCACCGAGGTGAGCGCGCGATCATGCGCCTCATGCGCGTGCTGCGCGAAGCCGCACCCGTGCACGTGCCGACACCGGTTCGGTTGCCCGCACGCCCTGCGACACTCGCGTTCTTTGCCGCGCTGCCCTCTCGCGCGCAGCCGGTGTTTCTCTCGGCGATCACGCACCGCGGGCCACCCGTGACGCCCGCCTTCGCACACTAGCCGCCGAGCTTCGCACGTTCTGTGTCCTTTCTCTCGGTGGCCTCAACGCATTGCCCGATTTTCGGGACGAGAGAAAGAACTTCATATGAAACTGCAACGACTCGCCACCCTCGGAGTGGCAACCTTGGCCGCAATCGGTCTGACAGTGGCCGCGGCCACCCCCGCACTCGCACACGACGAACTGCGCGATAAGGGCCTCGAGGTCAACAACACGACCGGCGAGCTGAGCGCCCTGGTCTTCTCATTCAGCAACGACATCATGGATGTCGGCGCCGAGATCGTTGTGACCGACGAGGCCGGCAAGAACGTCGCGTCGGGCGAGCCCGAGGTGACGGGCCCGAACGTGCGCCAGCCACTCGACGCTCCCTTGGCTGCGGGCTCGTACCAGGCAGCCTGGCGTGTCGTCTCGAGCGACGGTCACCCGATCGAGGGCAACTTCGGCATCACCATCGCCGCAGACGGCACCGCCGAGATCGTGGACTCGAACGAAGCCGAGCACGCCGACGAGGATCACGGTGAGGCTGGCGGCTCTGCCGATGGCCACGGCGAAGAGGGGCACCACGATGAGGCTGCTGAGCCTATCTCTGCGCCCGCGGCGCCCGGCGTGCCCGTGGGCGGCTGGATCGCGATCGCCGCAGCGCTCGTCGCCGTCGCCGCAGTGACCGTTGTGGTCTTCGCACGCAAGGGGAAGAAGCTCGCCGAGGTCAACTCGGGTGGCGACGCAGCAAACGTGCCGGGCGAAACTTCGGGCGACACAGCCGGCGATACCACCGAAGGCGGCTCGGCAAACTAATGCGCGCTCTCACTACGCTGCTTGCGGCAGCACTCATTGCCATGCCCGTTTCGCTGCTCACGGCCTGTGCGCCCGACGCTTCGACTCAGGCATCTTCGGCCCATTCATCGGCCGATTCTTCAAGCTCAGACGCGTCTGGCATGCTGACACTCGCCGAGGGGTGGGCGAAAGCCGGCGCAAGCGGCGGCATGACGGGGGTATTCGGAACGCTCACCAATGCGGGCGACGACGACCTCGAGATCACTGGCGTCGAAAGCTCCGACGCCGAAATGATCGAGCTGCACGAGGTCACGGCCGACGGCGTGATGCAGCCCATCGCGGGCAAGGTCGTGGTGCCCGCACGAGGCAGTTTCGAGCTTGCCCCTGGCGCAAACCACATCATGTTGATGGGCCTGAAACGCGAGTTGCTTGCGGGTGACGAGGTCACCTTCACTCTGAACCTCAAGGCGGGCGATGGTAGCGCTTCTTCTGTCACACTCACCGTGCTGGTGAAGGACTATGCCGGCGCGAACGAGAACTACGGTGGCGCGGCTGGCGACAGTGCCGGTCACGATACCGACCCCGAAGATGCCGAGCACAGCGCCGAAGCGCATGGCTCGCACTGAGCCAAGCGCCAGTTCTCGCGCCGGTTCGGTGCACCGCTTCGACCGCCGCGCCCTGCTCACGGGCGGGGCGGTCGGGGTGGGCCTCGGCGGGGCACTGGGAGCGCTCGGTGCGCTCGTCGGTACCGGCGCGCTCGGCGTTCCCAGCGGTTCGGATGCGTCCGGTGCGGCGCGCGACGGTGCCCTGTTCGGAGCAGACATCTTGCCCTGCCACGGCACGCATCAGGCTGGCGTCACCACTCCCCCCGGCGCGCATATTCGCTTCGTGGCATATCAGCTTCGATCAGAGGTTGATGCGGCTGCGCTACGACGCATGTTCCGGGTGCTGACCGAAGACATTGAAGGTCTCACCTCTGGCGAGAGTCCGCTCGCAGACCCTGAGCCCGAGCTGGCCGCACGGCCCGCGCGGCTCACCATCACCGTGGGCGTCGGTGCCGAACTCGTGAACCGGGTGCGGCCCGAGCATCGCCCCGAATGGCTCGCACCGCTGCCCGTGTTCTCGCGCGATCGACTCGGGGTCGGCTACGACGGCGGCGACCTGCTGCTCATCGTGCAGGCCGACGACACGATGCCGCTCGCACACGCGCACCGAATGCTGCATCGAGACCTCGCAGGTTTTGCTGATCCTCTGTGGAGCCAGCAGGGCTTTCGCGGCGCACGAGGTGCCGATGAAAGCGGCCGCACCATGCGAAATCTCATGGGGCAGGTCGACGGTACGGTCAACCCGGCGCCCGATGATGACGATTTCGCTTCGCTCGTCTGGCTCGGCGCCGACGCAGGGTGGCTTTCGGGTGGAAGCGCGCTTGTGCTGCGACGCATCCGCATGGAGCTCGATACGTGGGACAGAGTTGATCGACCGGGGCGAGAGGCGAGCATCGGGCGCAGGCTGAGCGACGGATCGCCGCTCAGTGTCGCTGCCGGTGAGGGAGATGAGCACACGCCCGCCGATTTCGACGCGAAGAACGAACGCGGATTCTCGGCGATCCCTGTTGCAGCACATATTCGTCGAGCGCATTCGAGCGACCCCGCTGAACGCATCTTTCGTCGCGCGGCAAACTACGATAACGGCACAGAATCAGGGTTGCTCTTCGCCTGCTACCAGCGGGATCCCCTGGCCCAGTTCGTGCCGATCCAGCGGCGTCTCGACGACGCCGACGTGCTGAACGAGTGGGTGACGCACGTGGGATCGAGCGTGTTCGCGGTGCTGCCTGGGTTCTCGGCCGGGCAGACACTCGGGCAGAGCCTGTTCGAGTGAGTGTGATGGGCGCCGCGCGTCACGCGCGGGGGTGGGCCTGACGATAGGTCTGCGCGAGGCGCTCGGTCGAAACGTGCGTGTAGATCTGCGTGCTGTTCAGGCTCGCATGGCCGAGCATTTCTTGCACGACGCGCAGATCTGCTCCGCCGTTGAGCAGGTGGGTGGCCGCACTGTGCCGCAGCGTGTGCGGCCCCCTCGGCCCGCCGCCGGGCTCTTGCTCGAGCTCGCGAGACACCAGTCGGTAGACCGCACTCGGAGTGAGCTCGTCGCCGCGGTTGCCGAGAAACACCGTGCCAGGGTCGTCACCTTCGGCGTGCACGAGCAGCGCCGGCCGCGCCTTCTTTAGGTACTCACCGATCGCCCGTGCTGCCGGCCCCCCGAGCGGAACCACTCGCTGCTTGTTGCCTTTGCCGATCACCCGCACGGTGCGATCGGGCAGGTCGAGGCCAGCGATGGGCAGTGTGCACAGCTCCGACACACGCAGCGCGGTCGCGTAGAGCAACTCGAGCACCGCGCGGTCGCGCATTGCGGCCGGGTCGCCGCTCTCGGCGCGATGCGCGGCTCGTTCGAGAATTCGGTCGAGCTGTTGCTCGCTCAACACCCGCGGCAGGGTTCGCGATTGCTTCGGCGACTGCAGCCGCGAAGCAGGGCTGCCCGGCACAATTCGCCGCTGCTCAAGCCATGCACCGAATGATTTCACCGTTGCAACGCTTCTCGCGATCGTTCCTGCGGCATATCCACGCTGCTGTCGATCCCAGAGCCAGGCACGAAGCAGTTCGAGATCGATGACGGTGACATCGACGCCACAGGGTTCGTCATCCGCGTCTTCGTCCGCGAGAAAGTCGGTTAGGGCTCGCAGGTCGTTGCGATATGCCTTAACCGTGTGAGGTGAATAGCCGTACTCGAATTCGACGGTCTTCAAGAACCCGTCGATCGCTTCGTCTATTCGCATGTTTCTATTGTGCACCGCACGGCATCCTCACTCGGATTTCACGAGACTCCATTGCGTTTCATGTTCACCGCCCATGCCCGCCTGATCTCGTCGAAGCACCCTGCCGAGCAGTTCGAGTTCGCTGAGCACTCCGCGCACCTGGTCGGGCGTCAACCCAGACAGCTTTGTGATCGTTGCGAGGTCGCGTGCGCCACGCAGCGGCAGCGCGTCGCAGACGCGTCGCGCCCATGCGCCCTCACGGGATTCGGGCTCTTGAGACGCTTCGGCCGTATCGCCCGAGTTGCCCGAGTCACCAATGCCGGTGGCCCCGAACAAGGCCAGCATCTCGTCCATGCCAGCGAGTTCGCAGGCCTCACGCACACTGGTGATGAGCGCAGCGTCGTAGTCGCGAATCAACTTATGGCACCCCGCAGATGCGGCTGACGTCACCGGACCGGGAACCGCGCCGATCGGCCTGCCCAACTGCGAGGCATGCCCCGCCGTGTTCAGACTGCCTGAACTCACGCCGGCCTCGGTCACCAAGATCGCCCGCGAAAGTGCCGCGATAAGCCTGTTGCGCTGCAAGAATCGCCAACGAGTCGGGGCGGCCCCCGGCACCATTTCCGAGCACACCGCGCCGCCTGTATTCGCGTCGCCATCGTTCGGGCCTCCCCCGGCAATCCGGTCGAGCAGCGACTCGTGCGCCCGCGGATACGGCCGGTCGGCTCCCCCGGCGACAACCGCAACCGTCACCGCACCGGCGGCGAGCGCAGTGCGGTGGGCCACCGCGTCTATACCGTACGCAGCGCCCGAGACCACAGCGAGGCCCGCACGACACGCTCCGTCGACGAGCTCCGCGGTGACGTGGCTCCCGTATCCCGTTGCAGCCCGCGCGCCCACCACGCCGAGCGAGTAAGCACCAAGGGCGTCGAGGTTGCCTCGTACCCAGAGCATGTTGGGTGCGTGCACGCCAAGATCACCCAGCACATCAGGCCAGGCTCTGTCGCCCGGCAACACGACTCGCAGTTTTGCTGCTGCGCCCTCTTCGATGTCGCGCAATGTCTCGGATCGATCAAGGCGCGGATACCACCGCTCGAGAGCGTCGGCAAGCACCCTCTCCGTGGGTACTGCCGATGCATCGCCGAGCGCTGCCCCAAGAGTTCTTCGAATGCGTGGCACGTCAGCCCGTTGTACCAGCAGCCCCAGGGCAACTTGGGGGCCGAGCGATGAGACGAGCACACCCGCCACACCGTCGCCTGGCTCGGTGATTCTGGACCACGCAATCCGCGCGAGCATGTCGTCCGCTCTGCGCTGCGTCATCTCAGGGCGGTCGCCACCACTGCTGGCACCATCACGAGCACCATCGATGCGCTCCAGCATGCGAATCGCGCTGGGTTCGGCACGGAGTGTTTCGATGTTCATAGTGCTGCTCCCCCGCGAAGCGCAAGCGCTTGGCGTATCTCGGCCCGTTCTGGCGCGGGTTTACCCGCGAGATCGGCGAGCGTCCAGCCAAGGCGCAGCACCCGGTCATACCCGCGTACGGTGATCGATCCCCGAGACAGCGCAGCATCAAGTACCGCAGTCGCCGCCCTTGAGAGCCTGTTGTTCGGTGCCCGCAGCCAGTCGCCATTCACCGAGCCGTTCACACTCCACGGCGTGCCTTGCAATCGTCTAGCAGCGCGACCTCTTGCTTCTTCCACACGTTCGCGCAGCTGCGCGCTTGTCGCTCTCGGCTGCTCGTCGATGCCGACGAGCACGCTCGATACCCGGCGAATGTTTAACCGCAGGTCGATGCGATCGGTCAGCGGCCCGCTCAGCCTGCCCAGATACCGAATGCGTTGAGAGGGCGTACACCTGCAGGGGCTCGCGCTGTTCAGCGAATCTGCGTTGCCGCATGGGCAGGGGTTGGCCGCAAGAACAAGTTGCGTCTGTGCAGGCAACGTCGCGCGCACTTTTGCGCGGTGAATCTCGACTTTGCCCGATTCGAGGGGCTGCCGCAGGGCGTCAAGCACATTTCTCGGAAACTCTGGGGCTTCATCGAGAAAGAGCACACCATGGCACGCTTTCGTGATCGACCCCGGCCGCACCCCGCCAGCATCACCGCCGCCGATGATTGCCACCTGTGAGGCCGTGTGGTGCGGGCTTTCGAACGGTGGTCTGCGCACCAGCTCAGAAAGCATGTTGCCACCGAGTGAGGCGATGCTCGATGCGGTGATCGATTCCTCTTCGGTGAGGTCGGGCAGAATCGATGCGAGGCGGCTTGCAAGCAGAGTTTTGCCCGCGCCCGGAGGCCCGATCATTGAGAGATGATGTCTGCCCGCTGCGGCGACCACAAGCGCTTCAACAGCTTCGGACTGGCCAATCACATCGGCGATGTCTGGTTCAGCAAACGCCAGCGCGTTCTCGCTTGGCTCGCGGCGACCGGTGGTTCCGGGCACCGCGACACTCCAACCCGCCGAATCACCCCGATGCCAGGCAACCGCACCACTCAGCGATTCTGCCGCAATCACCTCAATACCAGGCACAAGCGAGGCCTCGCTGGCACAAGCTGCAGGAACCATAACGCGCGCGAAACCGAGCCGCTGCGCTGCAAGCACGGCGCTCAACAGACCAGGAGGTCGTCTCAGCTGGCCTCCAAGGCTGAGTTCACCGATGTGCGCAACCTCAGCAAGCGAGGCTGCGGGCAGGTGTTTTGAAGCCGCGAGTGCCGAGAGGGCGATTGCGAGGTCGAAGCCTGACCCCTGTTTCGGCAGTGCGGCCGGGCTGAGATTCACCACGAGAAACCGGTCAGAGAGCGATAGGCCCGCCTGCTGCGTTGCAAGCTTGACTCGCTGCTTCGCCTCGACAAGCGCCGCATCCGGGAGGCCGATAATCGCCATCCCAGGCAGCTGATTTGAGACCGCAGCCTCGACGTGCACGATCGTGCCGTCAAGCCCGGTCAGTGCGATCGCCGCAGTGCGGCACACCGCGGCACTCATTCGATGCCTCGCAGGTGCTCGATCCTCGGTGCTGCGTCAGCAGCGAGCACAACCGCGACCGCGTCGATACGCAGCTTCGCCACACCCGGGCGGTGTTCGCGCACCCAGCCATGCAGCAGCGTTCGCAAGCGTTCGGTCTTGCGTCTGGTAATCGCCTCAAACGGACTGCCGTACCCTGTGCCGCTTCGAGTTTTGACTTCAACCGCCGCGACGGTGTCACCCTCTCGCACCACCAGGTCGAGTTCGCCAGCCCGACCAAAACGCCAGTTGCGGGCGAGAATCTCGCACCCGATGCTTTGCAGGTACGCTGCAGCGATTGCTTCGCCGCGCTCACCGATCGCCCGGTTGCGTGCTGGCGCCTGAAGTGAAGTTGCTTGCGTCATGCCGCAAGCTTCGCTCACCCAAGGGCGCTACAAACTCGCGTAGCTCAAATCAGCAGAAATCTGTGCATAACCCGAAAATGATGGGGGCTGTGAGCGACAAGATATTACCTGACGTGCCCAGCCGAAATGGGCTCACCCCGCCGAGTGTGCGATCGCTAGTGGTCGTCGATCGAAAGCTCTTGCGGCAACTTGAACTCGCGCGCAGAGAGCTCTTCGACGTTCACGTCTTTGAAAGTGAGCACGCGCACTGACTTCACGAAGCGATCTGAGCGGTACACATCCCACACCCACACATCGTGCATGCTCAGCTCGAAGTAGAAGTCGCTGCCCGCGTCGCGGCGCTGCAGATCGACCTCGTTCGCGAGATAGAAGCGGCGCTCGGTCTCGACGACATAGCGAAACTGCTGCGCGATGTCTCGGTACTCGCGAAACAGCGAGAGCTCGGCTTCGCGCTCGTAGTCTTCCAGATCGTCTTCATTCATCACCCACCAGTCTAGACGCTTCTGCTCGAGCCTCGGACCGGGGCTGCGAGGTAGCCTCGCGCGGGTATCCGCGCAGCTTGACATATTCGAAAGTTTGTTCGAATATTGCTGGCATGAATCAACTCGCCACGGTCCGTTCGCTGCAGCAGCGCATCACTTCGATGCAGCCTGCGCGGCTCGACCGCGGCCTGCCGACACCCCCTTCCCTGCGGCCCCTGTTTCCTGGCGGCGCGCTGCGCAAGGGTGCCCCCGTCGCGGTGCAGGGGTCGCTGCAACTCTCACTCGCACTGTTGAGCAGCGCTTCCGCGAGCGGGGCGTGGTGCGGCGTGATCGGCGTGCCGCACCTCGGCATCGGAGCCGCTGCACAAACTGGATTGGCACTTGAACGATTGGTGCTGATTCCAGAGCCGGGCAAGCACGCACTCGCCATCGCCGGCATGCTCAGCGAAGTGCTCACGGTGCTCGTGCTCAACCCCGAAAGACCACCTTCTGCGGGCGAGGCAGAGCGCCTCAACGCGAGGCTGCGCGACCATGGCACCGCACTCGTAGTGACACACGCATGGCCACGCAGCGACACCGCACTGCGCGTGACAGCCTCGAGATGGTCTGGCCTCGGCACTGGCAACGGCCTGCTCTGCACCCACGAACTCTCGGTGCAATCGACTGACAAGCGTGGCCAGCGCACGCACACGGTGCGATTTCGTGATGGGCAGCTGACATGAGCAGCGACGAGGATCAGCCGGCCCGGGTGCTCGTGCTCGCAGCCCCTGCGTGTGCGCCCGAGCACCTCGCCCCAGAGCAACGTCTTCGAGTCGACCGCCTCTGGAACGAAGCCTTCGATGCTGTGCAGCGCACGGTGCCCGGCGCGGTGCAGTTGCGCCAGGGGCGCTGCGCAATGCGAGCGCGCGGGCCAACCCGCTACTACGGCAGCGAGACCGAGGCCGCACGAGTAGTGCTCGGCTGCGTGGCTGAGTTGCTGCGAGACGAACTCGGCGAGGGCCTCGCGGTCGGGGTTGCGAGCGGCCGCTTCACCGCAGAGCAGGCTGCGCTCACAACCACGCCAGATCACGCAGGCACACCCGGCCTGCTGCTGCCCGCACCCGGGGTACATCTCGTGCCGGCCGAGCAGACCAAGGAGTTCTTGAGCGGGCTGCCGATTGCGTGCGCAGCAGACGAGCAGCTGGCACCCGTGCTGATTGGCCTCGGCGTCCGAACACTTGGCGCGTTCGCCGCGCTCCCCGAAGACTCGGTGTTGCAGCGGTTTGGGCGCGCTGCGCAGCTCGCGCACCGCAGAGCGCGAGGCCTCGGCGAACCGCACGGCACAGAGGTCGGGGCGGGCGTTCCCCGCCACGATCTCTCCGTGACGTTCGAGTTCGAACCGCCGCTCGAGGGCGCAGACCAGCTCGCATTCGCGTGCGGCAGCTACGCCGAAAACTTTGTTCGAGCGCTCGGCGAGCACGCACTCGTCTGCACCGAGCTGCGCGTCGAACTCATCGACGACACCGCCACCTCCCACGAACGCAGCTGGTCGCATCCGGCGAACTTCACCGCAACCGATGTGGTCAACCGCGTTCGGTGGCAGGCTGCGTCGCTGCCGCAGGCCCCCGATCGCGGCGGGGCGGGCGTGGCCTCGGTTCGTATCACCCCAGAACGCACCTCGCCCGCTGCGGCGCACGAGCCCGGTCTCTGGAACGACGCGCCGAGCGAGCGCGTGCACCATCAGCTCACCAGAGTACAAAGCTTGCTCGGCCCCGAGGGAGTGGCAACCGGAATGCTCGTGGGCGGCCGGGTGAGCACGGATCGCCAACGCCTCGTGCCCTGGGGATCCAAGCGCAACCAGAGGCCAGGGCCCGGCCAAGGTGCCGATTCGAACGCCGCCCCGTGGCCAGGACGCCTGCAGGGCCCGCTGCCCAACCTTGTTTCGGCAGACACGGTCGCAGTGACGCTGCTCGACGAGCACGGCGTCACCGTGACCATCGATGCTGACGAGCTGTTCAGCGCAGCCCCGAACTCATTCGGTGCCGCGGGCGAACCCCTGCAGCGGGTGCGCAACTGGTCGGCGCCCTGGCCCCTGCGCGAGCGATGGTGGGATCCGGGTGAGCCGGGCGAAGCGAGCTACCGCATACAGCTCGTACTCGAAGACGGTGCGGCCTGGCTATTGAGCTATACAGCCACCAACGGCTGGGTTGCTGAAGGGAGGTACGCCTGATGGGGTGGCAGAATCCGGCGCGACCGTGGAACGAAATGGAGCGCATTCTCTCTGGTCGCGCGGCGCCCTCAGATTCACGCACCGGCCAAGCGGCGGCGAAGAGAGTCGCAGAGAGAGCAGCAGAGGAAGCTGCGACGAAAGTGACAGCCGAGAAGGCCACAGCACAGGCGGCAGCGAACACTGCCGCAGACCACCACGACCCCGACCGCATACCCTACGCAGAACTGCACACGCACTCCCATTACAGCTTTCTCGATGGCGCCAGCTCACCCGAAGCGCTCGTAAACGAGGCCGCACGTCTCGGTCTCGACGGCATCGCCCTCACCGATCACGACGGGTTTCCGGGCGCACCGCGCTTCGCCGAAGCAGCCGCCGAACACCCGAACCTCGCAACCATCTACGGGTCCGAACTCTCGCTCGACCTCGACGTACCCCAGCTCGGCGTCGCCGACCCCGCCGGCACCCATCTGCTGCTACTCGCGCACGGGGTGAGCGGGTATCACCGGCTCTCATCTGCAATCACCGAAGCGCAACTCGCGGGCATGCAGAAGGGTCGCCCGCTCTACGACCTTGAGAAGCTCGCAGCAGCATCGCATGACGAGTGGGTCGTGCTCACCGGATGCCGCAAGGGCGCAGTGCGGCAGGCGCTCGCGGGCGCATCAAACCGTGCAGACGCCGAGCGCAATGCCCGCCACGAACTCGACCGACTCACCGCGCTCTTCGGGCGCGATCGCGTCTTCGTCGAGCTCACTGACCACGGCCACCCCGGCGATGACACACGCAACGATCGGCTCAGTGCGCTCGCGGCAGAGGCAGAACTTCCCACAGTTGCCACAGGTGCCGTGCACGCCGCCACCCTCGAAGACACGCAGCTCGCAGAAGCCATGGCCGCGATCCGCTCCCGCCGCAGCCTCACCGAACTCGATCCTTTTCTGCCAGCCTCAGGCGGCGCCCGGCTGCGGTCGGGTCGCGCCATGCTGCGACGTTTCGCACGCTACCCCGAGGCGGTCACCCGCACCGCTTCGCTCGCCCGCGAGCTCGCGTTTCCGCTCAAAGCAGCCACCCCGAAGCTCCCCAAACTCGATGTACCCGAGGGCCACACACAGATGAGCTGGCTGCGCGAGCTGGTGCACCGTGGCGCTGAGCAGCGCTACGGCAGGTGTGATCCCGCGACCACCGAACGCCTCGAACGCGAGCTGCAAGTGATCGAGCAGCAAGACTTTCCGGGCTATTTTCTGGTCGTGCACGACATCGTGGGGTTCGCGCGTAGCAGGGGTATTCTGTGCCAGGGGCGAGGATCAGCCGCCAACTCTGCCGTGTGCTACGTGCTGCGCATCACCGACGTCGACTCGATCCATTACCAGCTACCGTTCGAACGCTTTCTCAGTAGCCTGCGCGAAGGAGAGCCAGACATCGACGTCGACTTCGATAGCGACCGCCGAGAGGAGGTCATTCAGTACGTATACGAGCGCTACGGCAGACGCAACGCTGCGCAGGTCGCAAACGTCATCAGTTACCGACCCAAGAACGCGGTGCGCGATGCGGCGAAGGCGCTCGGTTACGACGCCGCAGCGCAGCGCAGCTTCTCGAAAGGGCTCGAACGTCATGGCTCGGTGCCCGCAGACAATGATTCGCCTGTGCCCCCGGAAGTGCGGCAGCTCGCGAACCGGCTGCTGAAAGCGCCTCGGCACCTCGGCATCCACTCGGGAGGCATGGTGCTCACCGAACGCCCTGTTGGCGAGGTGTGCCCGATCGAGCATGCGCGCATGCCCGGCCGCACCGTGCTGCAGTGGGACAAAGACGACTGCGCAGCCATGGGCCTCGTGAAGTTCGATCTGCTGGGTCTCGGCATGCTGAGCGCGCTGCAGTGCACGATCGATCTCGCCGAGCAGGCCACCGGTGAGGCGTGGACGCTCGCGACCCTGCCGAAAGACGAGAAGGGCGTCTACGACATGCTGTGCCGCGCCGACGCGATCGGCGTGTTCCAACTCGAAAGCCGCGCCCAACTGAACACTCTGCCGAGGCTGCGCCCGCGAAGCTTCTACGACCTGGTCATCGAGATCGCGCTCATTCGGCCCGGCCCGCTGCAGGGCGGGGCCGTGCACCCGTACCTGCGCCGGCGCAGCAAAGATGAAGACGTCACTTACCCGCACCCCCTGCTTGAGCCCGTGCTCGAGCGCACCCTCGGTATCCCCCTCTTTCAAGAGCAGCTCATGCAGATGGCGCAGGCCGTCGGCAACTGTAGCCCCGAAGACGCCGATCTGCTACGTCGCGCCATGGGGTCGAAGCGGGGGATCGAAAAGATCGAGAGTCTCGAAGAGAAACTCTTCGCCGGCATGAAAGAGAACGGCATCGACGATCAGACCGCGCAGGGCGTCTACGCGCAGATCAAGGCCTTCGCCGACTTTGGTTTTGCCGAGAGCCACTCAATCAGTTTCGCGCTGCTCGTCTACGCGAGCGCCTGGTTTAAGCTGCACTACCCCGCAGCGTTTCTCATCGGCTTGCTGCGTTCGCAACCCATGGGGTTCTACTCGCCGCGCAGCCTCGTCGAAGACGCCCGCAGGCACGGCGTAGAGGTTCGTGCGGCGAGCGTGCAGCACCCGCAGATTGTCGCGTCGCTCGAGCCCGCAGGTAAAGCCGCAGCTGAAACCAACAACACAGCCGCCGCCGAAGCCACAGCCGCAACTGATAACACAGCCATGCCCGCTGCGACGGGCCGACCAGCGTGCGGCGAGCAGGATCAGCCCGCCCCCGGAGCCTTCGACGCAGCGGCGCCCGACGACTCGGCCGCGCACCGACGCGACGGCAACTTCGCCGTGCGCCTCGGGCTCTCTGAGGTGCGCGGCGTCGGCACCGATGCGGCTACCCGAATCGTCGCCGCGCGTGCGGCCGGCCCGTTCACCAGCCTCGCCGACCTCGCCAGGCGAGCCGACCTCGACCGTACCGCACTCGAGGCACTCGCCGCGGCGGGCGCCTGCGCTGGGCTCGGAGTGAACCGCAGAGAGGCGCTCTGGGATGCTGCACCGGCCGCAGACAATCGCGAGCGCTTTCTGCCAGGCGTCGCCGTGCACGTGCAGCCGCCCCTGCTGCCCGTATTGAGCGACGCCGAGCAGACCGCCCTCGACCTCTGGAGCACCGGCATCGTCTCGGGCAAGCATCCACTTGCCATCATGCGCGCAGGGCTCGACCGGCGCAGCGTGACTCGCTCAGACGCGCTGCGCCACGTGCGCCACGGCTCGTTCGTGCGCGTGGCCGGACTCGTCACCCACCGGCAGCGCCCCCGCACTGCAGGCGGCGTCACGTTTCTCACCCTCGAAGACGAATCGGGCACCGCAAACGTCGTGGTCTGGAGCGCGGTGTGGCAGCGCTTCGAGAGAACGGCCAGAGGCTCTCCCGCGCTCGTCATCGCCGGCACGCTCGAGCGCAGCGCCGACGGACTGCCGAACGTGATCGCGGGTGCCTTCGAGCCGCTTGCCGCACCAAGTTCGGTGTCGTCGCGAGATTTTCGGTGACAGCTACGCGGCACGCCAGCCCCTGCACAGTAGGCTTACGGCGTGCACACTTCGACTGCGTTTCTCACTGACCGCTACGAGCTGACCATGGTCGACGCCGCGCTTGCGGCCGGTACCGCAAACCGCCGCAGCGTATTCGAACTGTTCGCCCGCAGGCTCTCTGGGGCCAGGCGATACGGTGTGGTTGCCGGCACCGGCCGACTGCTCGAAGCGATCGAACACTTCCGCTTCGACGCCGCAGAGATCGAGTGGCTCAGTTCTCAGAACTTTCTGCGCCAAGAGACCCTCGATTGGCTCGCAGACTTCCGCTTCTCTGGCAATATCTGGGGCTACCCCGAGGGCGAGGTTTTCTTTCCCGGTTCCCCGCTGCTCACGGTCGAGTCGACGTTTGCCGAGGGCGTGCTGCTCGAGACGCTCGCGCTCAGCGTGCTGAACGCCGACTCTGCGGTGGCCACCGCGGCGAGCCGCATGGTACACGCCGCAAATGGCCGCCCGCTCGCAGAGATGGGATCGCGCCGCACAGGAGAACGCAGCGCCGTCGCCGCGGCACGTGCCGCATACATCGCGGGCTTTGCGGCAACCAGCAACCTCGAAGCTGGGCGCAGCTACGGCGTGCCCACCATGGGCACGGCCGCGCACTCGTTCACGCTGCTGCACGATAGCGAGCGCGAGGCGTTCGAGGCGCAGATCGCCGCGCTCGGCGTCGGCACCACCCTGCTCGTCGATACCTACGACATCGAGCAGGGTGTGCGCACGGCAGTCGAGGTGGCAGGCACCGGGCTTGGTGCGGTACGCATCGACTCGGGCGATCTACCCGTCGTCGTCGCGCGGGTGCGTGAGTTGCTCGATGAGCTCGGTGCTACGAATACCCGCATCACCGTGACGAACGACCTCGACGAATACACCGTCGCCGGGCTCTCGGCATCGCCTGTTGACAGCTTTGGCGTCGGCACCTCGGTCGTCGTGGGCAGCGGCTCCCCCACCATGGGCATGGTCTACAAGCTCGTCGCCCGCACCGGCGATGACGGCGAATGGGTGTCGGTCGCGAAGAAGTCGGCAGACAAGGCATCGGTCGGCGGGCGCAAGAGCGTACGGCGCCTGCTCGACGCGCGCGGCGTCGCCCGTGCTGAGCTCCTGTTTCTCGGTGACGGCCCCGGAGGCAGCGCCGAGGGTGCAGAGCTCGGCGAGCACGGGCGCGAAGTGCTCGTGCCCCTCGTGCAAGACGGCGAGCTGCTGCCTGGTCACACCGGCGCAGACGGAATCGCGGCCGCGCGCGAGCGCCACCGCAGAGTCGTCGCCGAGTTGCCGCCGGTCGCGATGAGCCTCACGCGCGGGGACCCCGCGATCCCCACCGAGTACCGCTAGTCCTGGTGAGGCCGCGGCAACGCCAAGCTACTTCTTCATGCGTTCGTAGACCCGCTTGCAGTCTGGGCACACCGGAAACTTCTCGGGATCCCGCGAGGGGGTCCACTTCTTGCCGCAAAGCGCACGAACGGGCTTGCCCGTTACCGCCGACTCGAGAATCTTGTCTTTCGGCACGTAGTGCGAGAAACGCTCGTGATCGCCGTCTTCAAGCTGATCCTGGTTCAGCAGCTGCTCGAGCTCGCGATCGAGCACGTCAACCCCGCCGCCGGTGTCTGACTTATCGCGCGTAAAAATACCCATGCACTGATTCTACGCGTGGTTCAGTCGAAGGTCTGAGTGACGGCGATCAGTTCGGGGGCGCCGCGATCGAAGATCTTGCCGCCGATCAGAATGCCGGCGCCGAGCATCAGCAGACCCCAGGCGACGCCCAGGCCGAGCGCAACCAGGTTGAGGCCCAGCGTCGGGTCGAGGATCGCGTAGACCGAGAGCACGACCGGGGGCAACGAAAACAGCAGCGCGAAGAGCATCGAGAGGGTCTGCGCGAGCCCGGCCCCTGAGCCCTGCACCGCGGGTTGTGCGAAGGGGCTGTCGCCAGGCCTGGTCGCGGGGTACGGCATCATTGCAGAGAACACGCTCGATACTCCGGCAGCGACGAGCAGCACCGCGAGGTTCATGCCGAGCACGGCTGGGAGCAGTCGCCAGTCGCCGCTGATGGTGACCGTGATGCTCGAACCGACCACCGCGAGCGGAAGCCCGATCAGCAGCACGGGCGCGAGGCGCCCGGCACGGTCGTGTGTGCCCTTCGTGCCGCTCGCCACATGCATCCAGATCGCGGTCGAGTCGAGTGCGACGTCGTTGTGCACCGACCAGCCGAAGAGCAGCAGAATCACCGGCAGAGGCAGCAGCGCAAGCACATGCAGGTCCATACCCGCGATCCAGAGCGCCGCCATCATGATGACCGGTGCCACCGGAATAGCGAACAGGGCGATGCGGTAGCGAGGATCGCGTCGCCAGTACGTGAGCGCTCGAGCGGCGATGACGTCGCGCGGTTTCGCCGGAAAGCGTTCGAAGATCTCGAGTCCGTCACGGGTGACACCCGCAGACACCGGGCGCTCCACACTGGTAAGCGAACGCGCGACGAGCAGGTACCAGCACAGCAGCAGCACGAGAAATGCTGCGGCAGCGATTCCGAAGTGCGCCGCTGCGGTGGCCCACTCACCGTGCACGGCGCCGGAGAGGCCACTTGCCGTTGCCCCGAACGGTGTCCACCCGAAAACTCCAGCGGCGTCGCGAATCGCCTGGCTGCGCGGCGAGCGCAGCGCATCGGCGAGCAGGAAGATCATTACGGGCAACGCGGCGAGCAGCAGCAACAGCCCCGTCCAGCGCAGCGCTGAGGTGGCTTTGGCCGGCAGCACCAATCGAACGAGCGCAGAGCTCACCCTGGCGAACGCGATCGCGAGCACAAGCGTGAGCGCGCCGGCGATGATCACAGCGAGCGGGGCACCAGCCCACTCTGGCCGCAGCACCACGAGCGCGGCCATCCACACCAGCAGCCAGATCGTGGGCCAGCTCAGCAGGCTCGACAGAAACAGACCGGTGGCGATGCTGGCGGGGGTCGCCGGATACGATCCGAACTGACGCGGTTCGATACTCCCCAGATTTGCAAAGAACGGCACGAGCGCAACGAGAGCGAGCAGCACCGAAGAGAGTATGACGTCGATCGCCACGCGATCCTCGGCGCCGCGTGAAAGCCACAGCGGAAGCCAGGCGAGGCCAACCGCCGCGAGAACCGAGATCAAGCCGATGATCACAGCACGCGCTACCGCGCGAAAGCCGCCCCGAAAGACAGAGAGCAGCAGCGCTACTCGGAGTCGGAAGAGCCGCGCAACCACTCGAGCCCCTTCCCTTCTTCGTCGGGCTTGGTGAGGTGTTTGAAGCGCTCTTCGAGGCTCACGCCATCGCGCACCGAGTCGACGGTGCCCTTCGCGACAACGGAGCCGTCGACGATCACGACCACATGGTCGCAGATGCGCTGGATCAGGTCGAGGCTGTGGCTCGACATGATGACGCTGCCGCCACCCGCGACATATTTTTCGAGGATCTCGGTCACGTTCGAGGCCGACACTGGGTCGATGGTTTCGTAGGGCTCGTCGAGCACCAACACCTCGGGGGCGTGAATCATCGAGCAGGCAAGCCCGATTTTCTTCTGCATGCCTGCCGAATAGTCTGAGACCGGGCGATCGAGCGCAGACTCGAGGCCGAACGCGGTCGCGAGCTCTGCGGCGCGCTTCGCGACCGTCTTCTGGTCGAGGCCTTGCAGCACGCCCGCGTAATAGAGCAGCTGGCCACCGGTGAGGCGGTCGAAAAGGCGAAGTCGGTCTGGCAAGCTGCCGATCACACGCTTCGCGGCGGGACCCTTGCCCCACACATCGATCTCATGCACCGAAACGCGCCCCGAACTCGGGCGGTTGAGGCCGGTGATCATCGAGAGCACGGTCGTTTTGCCCGCACCGTTGGGGCCGACCACACCGGTGAGCGATCCGGCATGCACTTCGAACGACACGTCGGCGGCGGCAAGCACCTGGCCGTAAGACTTCGTGAGTGATTCTGCGCGCAGCACGACTGGGTTCCGCGCGGCAAGCTCGGCGCGCTCGCGGGCGCGCACGACCGAGGGCACCGGCACCTCGATACGGCTAGCCCGCTGTGTCGGCGCTGCGGGCGCGGCGGGTTCGGCAGCCTGAACTGGCTGGCTGGTCTGAGCCGCCGGCTGAGCGGGTTCAGCGGCGGGTGCAGGCTGAACAGGCACAGGCTGAACGGCCGCCCCGACTGCAGGCTGCGACACCTCGGCGGGCTCTACTCGCTGCGGTGCTGGCTGGCCAGCCTCCGGCTGCGAGGGTGCGACCGGCGCTGCGGGTACCCGCTGAATGCCTTTGCGCTGTGGCCCGATGGGCTCGCGAGCCACGCGATTCTTCACTGTTCGCGGCGGCTCCGGCACATTGGGCGCAGCAGAAGAACCGACAACGTCGATGTCGTCGGAAAACTCTTCATTCTGAGGGGTCGCAGGCACAACTACAAACCTATCAAATACACCGGCATGCGAGGCGCGCGCGCTCGGCTGAGCGCGCGTTCAGCCTGAACCGGGCAGAATGGCTGTGTGACGAGCAATAGTGATCGGCAGCGTTCGAGTCGAATGGCCGCGTGGCGATCGCTGCGCCTGCTCACGATACGCAACCTGAAGGTGCGCTACTCCACGTCCCTGCTCGGCTATCTCTGGTCGGTGCTCGACCCGCTGCTGATGAGCCTCATCTACTGGTTCATCTTCACGAAGCTCATGCATCGCTCGCTCGGCGAAGACCCCTACATCGTGTTTCTGCTCTGCGCCATGCTGCCGTGGATGTGGTTCAACGGCGCGGTGAGCGACTCCACGGTCGCGTTTCGTCGCGACGCCAAGCTCGTGCGTTCGGTGGCCCTGCCCCGGTGGATCTGGGTCGCCCGTTTCGTGTGCGCAAAAGGCATCGAGTATCTGCTGAGCCTGCCCGTGCTCGCACTTTTTGCGATCCTTTCGCCCGGCACACAGGTGAACTGGATGCTGCTGCTCTACCCGCTCGGCATCTTGCTCATGGGCGTGCTCATTCTGGGTGTGGGCCTCATCATCGCGCCGCTCGCCGTATTCTTCCGAGATTTCGAGCGAGCCACCAGAATTGTGCTGCGCGTGCTGTTCTACGCCTCCCCCATCATCTATGGCGCGAGCGATCTGCCCGCAGCCGCGGCCCCTGTTGCATGGATCAACCCGCTCTCGGGCATCTTCGCGCTCTTCCGCGCGGGGTTCTTCCCCGACCAGATGAACTGGGCGCTCGTGCTCACCTCAGCGGCGATCTCGTTCGCGGTGCTCGGCCTCGGCATGCTCGTCTTCAGTCGTTCCGTCGGCCGAGTACTGAAGGAGCTGTAAATGCATGACGAAAAGGATCCCGGCGCGAGCGCCGTCGGTGTCGCCGCTAGCACCGCCACCACGATGATCGATGTGGCTCGTCTCGGCGTGCACTTTCGACGCAACCGCGGCTCGCACCGCAACTTCACCGAGCTCTTCGCGGGCAAGAAGCGCCGCGCGAAGTCGAATGAGTTCTGGGCGCTGCGCGACGTTTCGTTTACCGTGCATAGCGGCGAAGCCATCGGCGTGGTGGGGCGCAACGGGCAGGGCAAGTCGACGCTGCTGAAGCTCGTGGCCGGCGTGCTGTTGCCCGACGAAGGGTCAGTACGCGTGCACGGCGGCGTCGCCCCGCTTATCGAGCTCACCGGAGGGTTCTCGGGCGACCTCACGGTTCGCGACAACATTCACCTTGCCTCGGGCTTGCACGGGCTCAGCCGCAGCGAGATCGCCGATCGATTCGACTCGATCGTGAGCTTCGCCGAGGCCGCCGACGTGCTCGATACCCCCTTCAAGCACCTCTCAAGCGGAATGAAGGTGCGCGTCGCCTTCGCCGTGGTCTCGCAGCTCGACGAGCCAGTGCTGCTCGTCGACGAGGTGCTCGCCGTCGGCGATAAGGCTTTTCGAGACAAGTGCTACCGACGCATCGACGAACTGCTCGCGGCCGGCAAAACTCTGTTTCTCGTGTCGCACAGTGAGCGCGACCTGCGACGCTTCTGCACCCGCGGGCTCTACCTCGACGGTGGCCGCCTCAAATTCGACGGCCCCATCGACGAGGCGCTCGACCTCTACAACGCCGACCACAACAGCTAAGCCCTCGGCCAGGCAAAACCGAGCCGGATCGCCCGGTGGGCCACCCGACAAGGGCGAGGTTTAGCCGCGCAGACGCTCGTCGGCCTTTGCGATGAGCACCTCGATGGCGTCGTGAAAACGCTGGGTGGGGGCACCCTGGGTGGTGTCGCCGAAGTAGTGTTTCGACCAGGTGACCAGCCGCTCTCGCGCGGCGGCGTCGCCGATCACGCCATCGAGCACCTCGTCGATCGAAGCGGTCTGATCGGCACTCAACCACTCGCACACGCTCAGATAGCCGCCCTCGTCGACCTCGGCGTCGGCCGCGACGGGCCTCGTGATCATGAGCGGCTTGCCCGTGGCGAGCCGGTCGTACACCATCGCCGAGATGTCGCAGATGGCGACGTCAGGCAGGCTGAGCTGCCAACCGAGCGAAGGCGAAGTGTCGTAGACGTGCTGGGCTGAGGGATCTTTGCGGTTCGCCTCGTCGAGCGCCGCAATGATCCTTTCATTCGCCGCACCGAACTCGGCATCGACCACCCCGCTTCTCGGGTGCGGGCGGTACACCACGCGATGGCGACCGGTCCCGAGCAACTTGCGCACCAGATCCTCGCCGTGGCTTGACACCGACCCGTAGCTCGCCGCTGGCCGATCGCCCTCCCACGTCGGCGCGTAGAACACGACCGTTCGCTCGTCGGGAGTGAAGGGAGGCTCGCCAATCAAGTGGTCGGTCTGCGGGCGACCAATCGAGAACGTGCGGCTGTCGAGGTTGTAATCCCACAGCACCCGGTCGAGGCGCTCCCGAGCGGCGTTGCCCGCAATAAACGCGTAGTCATACGTCTTGTACTGGTTGCTCACCATGTACATTTTGTCGCTCTCGCCGTGGTTGATGAACACGTGCCAGCGGCGGCCGTAACGCATCATCTGAAAGTTGCGCGTGTTCTGGTTCACGTAGAGCACAACCTCGAGGGGCTGCTGCTCGAGCAGCTGCTCAATATCGGTGACCTTCTGCGTGAAGGCAACGTCGAGACCGCTCTCCTCCATGAGCAGCTTCGCTCCGGCGGGGTGGCGGGCGACCAGCAGCACGGGGTGCGTCTTCGAAAGCTCCTGCAGGGGCGCATACCACTGGCGCATCTGGTAGATGTTCACGTCGCTGTCGGCGAAGTAGACGCCCACGCGATAGTGGTTCTCGAGCAGCGGCCCACGCTCGGCGATGAGCTCGCGCACCCCGAACAGGGCGCGGCGCCCGGCGAGCACCTTCTTGGCAAGTTTCTTGGCACGCTTCACGTCGCTTGCTATCTGCATGCGTCAAGCCTATTCGAGTGTGCCCGTGCCAGAATAATGGGGTGCTGCTGACTCCCCTGCCCGAGCTCCCTGGCGTGAGCTATGTGATGCCCGTGCTCAACGAAGAGGGGTACCTCGAGAGCGCCGTGCGAACGATCCTCGCGCAAGACTACGCGGGCGAGAAGCAGATCGTGCTCGCGCTTGGTCCGTCGAGCGATCGTACCGACGAGATTGCGTTGAAAATGGCAGCCGAGGATCCCCGGGTCTCACTCGTTCCCAACCCCGAGCGAGATATTCCGATCGGGCTGAATCTCGCGATCGCGGCGAGCGTGCACCCGGTTGTCGTGCGCGTCGATGCGCACAGCGAGCTCACGCCCGACTACACGAGTCGCGGAATCGAGGCGCTGCGGCGCGAGGGTGCGGCCAACGTGGGCGGCGTGATGCGCGCGGGCGGGCGCAGCCCGGTGCAGCGCGCGATCGCGGCGGGCTACAACAGCCCGTACGGGCTCGGTGGCGGCGCCTACCACGGCGATGGAACACCGGGTCCGGCAGAGAGCGCCTACCTCGGTATTTTTCACCGCGAGGCGATCGACGCTGCGGGCGGCTATGACCCAATCATTCGCCGCGGCGAAGACTGGGAGCTCAACCTGCGCATCAGGCGCGAGGGCGGTCTCGTCTGGTTCGAGCCGACGCTCGGCGTGACGTACTGGCCCCGGGCGAGCTTCAGAGACCTGGCAAAGCAATTCTTCGCGACCGGCGCTTGGCGCGCGGTGCTGACGAAGCGACACCCGCGCGAGACCCCTTGGCGCTTCTATGCGCCGGGCACACTGGTGCTCGGGCTTGCGCTGAGCCTCATTGTGCTCGTGCTGCAGCTGTGCGGGGTATTGCCGTTGCAGGGCGCCGCCGCATGGTGGTCGATCGTGCACGCGGCTCCCCTGCTGTACGCGCTGGCGGTGCTGTTCGCCTGCACGCGATTGCCAGACCTGCACGGCGTGCGCGAACGCCTGCTCGGTCTCTGGGCGCTCATCACGATGCACCTGAGTTGGGGCACTGGCTTTCTTTACGGAATAGTCGGTGGCGCGGGCCGCACCGTTGACAAGTCGCGCATGTAGCAGCCGGCAGCTCAGTCGGCCAGTAGCTTCAGCCCGCCAGCGCCCCTCGCGCCACAAGCGCATCGACCACGCGCGATGCGGCGTGCCCGTCGTCGTGCGGAACGTATCGCTCGCACCACGCCGAATACGCCTCGCCCTTCGGAACCCCGGCCTGCACTGACTCGACGACCGCTGCCCGAGTCGTGAGCAGCGGGCCCGGCGCGGTCTGCTCGAAGTCGAAGGTGAAGCCGCGCTCGCGGTCGCGGTACGAGGCGAGATCGGGAACGAAGAAGACCATCGGCACACGAGCCACAGCCGCGTCGAACATCACTGACGAGTAGTCAGTGACGAGCACGTCTGCGGCGAGAATGACGTCGTTCACGTCGGGGTGTGTCGACGCGTCGACGACGGCCTGGCGAGCAGTTGCTCCAAGCCCGAGTAAGGGGGCGGTGTACGAGCCGGCGCTGCGCGTGTGCCCACGAGCAACGATCACCCATTCCTCGCCGAGCTCAGCGGCAAGCGCGTGCACGTCGAGCGTATTCACCGTTTGGCCGCCGTCGCGCCAGGTCGGCACGTAGGCGAGCACCCGCTTCTCGACGGGCACCCTCAAAGCACGTTTGGCTGCGTCCACGGCGATGGCGATCCTTTCGCCCCCCGCGACCGCGGTCGCAAGCCGGTCGTCGCGTGGGTAGCCCGTCTCGAGAATGTCGCCGTGAAACGCATAGCTCGAGCGAAACTGGCCCGTAGAGTGCGCGTTCTGCGACAGCATCAGGCTCCAGCGACGACTCTCGCGACGAATCGCCAACCGGGTGCGCAGCCCCACGCCCGGGCGGCCGAGCGCGAGGTGCTTCAGCATGGTGCCGTGCCAGGTCTGCAGCACGGTCTGGTGCTTCGCGCGCTTGAACCGATAGCGCAGCCAGTCGTTCACCACGAGCAGCTGGGCCTGGCGGCGCGCGGCGAACCAGTCGGGTGATCCGACGAGCACGGGAATCGCGCCGCTCGGAACCTCGACGCGCTCGCTCGCGACGCTCCAGTAGCGCGGCAAATCGGGAAACCGCGCGGCGATCTCGCGATCGAGCGCGAGCGGGTTGCAGCTCACCTGCTTGCCATAGAAGCTCTCGAAGAACACGGCTTCCGCGGGCACGCGATCCTTGTCCTTGAGAGCCAGCATGCGAATCTCTGCGATCACGCGCCGCGCGGCACCGCCCTGCGCAAAAGCGTGAAACTGGGCGGCGAGAGCGCGCGCGTCGGCCTCAGCGACCCTGCGTGAAAGCGAGTCGGGCAGCACAGCAGCCAGCCGGTCTACCGCGTCGCCCCAGCTTCGCTGCACGCGGCCGGCTGCGGTAACCTCGAGCGGCTCGTACAGGCCACGGCTCGCGGTGTATGCATCGAGATCGGGAGCGAACCACACGATGGGGCGGCCGAGCAGCGCGAAGTCGAGGGCAAGCGACGAGTAGTCGGTGATCACCGCGTCGAATGCGCCGAGCAGCGGGGTGATGTCGCGCACGAGGTCGGCGCCGAGGCGCTGCACGCGGTCCCCGATCAGCGCGTCATACGCGCCCTCACCAAGCGGGTGCGATCGCACGAGCAGTCTCGCCCCGAGCGTTTCGAGGGCTGCGGCGATGTGTTCGGCCTCTGATGCAGTCGGCTGCGCGGGGTCGGCCTCGCCGTCGCGCCAAGTCGGCGCGTACAGCACTAGCGGCTCACGCGCGCCGGCTTCGTCTTCGGGCAGCCCGAGCAGCGCTCGCACCTTGGCACGTGCGGCATCTGCAAGTCGAGCGTCCGCGGCCTGCGCGCAGACACTGTCGTCGCGCGGGTCGCCCAGCACGCGCACCTTTCCCGGGTCGACGCGGTAGGCCGAGCGCAAGCGTTCGGCTGCCGTCACCGAGCCTGCCACATAGAGCGCGATCTGCTTCGTGCCCGCCGAATACATGCGGCGCAGGATCGCCCGCAGCGGTGCCGGGCCGCCAACCGAGGTGGTCACAGGCGAATCGAGGTGCAGCTTCTTGAGCGGAGCCCCGTGAATCAGATTGACAATGCGCCCACCGAAAATGCCGAAGCGATTGACGTCGCCGAGCCCGTGCGTGATCACGATCTGGCCAGCGCGCAGCGTCACCCAGAAACCTGCCCAGCCGTGCTTCGGCACGGATTCAAAGCCCTCGACTGCGGCGAGCTCAGCCTCGGCTTCGCTCGAGACGAGCCAGGAGATGCGGGCGGCTGGGTCATCGTCTCGCAGCGCGCGCGCAACTTCGAGGGCGCCTTCACCCACGCCGATGCCGCTGCCGAATGCCCATCGCAGACCGTCGCGGGGCACGAACAGCGCGAACAGCGCCGACAGCACATACTTCGGCACCGAGAGCAGTTTTTGCAGGTTACCGTTCGCAAACTCGAATCGCCCAGAACTCACCCGGCCACTCTATAGGCACTGCGCTCCCCGAACACCGCAAACAGCCAGTAGGTGTCGCCCGAAAGGGGGCTGGGCGACACCTACTGGCTGTCTCTGCGGGGTAAGGGGAGAATCGGGGATGGGGTGAGAGAGGAGCTCGCTCAGGGCCAGCGAACGTTGCCCGCGGGCGGCACGGTGGCGCCGCCCAGCGAGCGAGCGATCACCACTCGAGCGTGCCGAGCGTAACTTCGGCTTCGCCCACCTTGCCGTCGCGACTGTAGGTGATGGTCACCTTGTCGCCACCCTCGTGCATGCGAACGAGCGCAGACACCGAGGTGCCCGAGTCTGCGGGAACACCGTCGACTGCAGTGATCACGTCGCCCACCTTGAGCCCGGCCGCAGCGGCGGGGCCGCCCTTCACGAGTTCGCTGATGAGGCCGCCGGCCACGTTGCGGTCTGCGTCGGTGTCTGCCGACGAGTCGTTGACCCCGATGCCGAGCATGCCGTGCGAGGGGCGCTCGCCGGCGATCAGCGCGTCAGCAACACGGGTCACCATGTTCACCGGAATCGCGAAGCCGAGGCCGTCGCTGCCAGCAGTGCTTGAGTCTCCGCCGTTCGAGGCGATGGCCACGTTGATTCCGATGAGCTCGGCATTTGCGTTGAGCAGCGCGCCTCCAGAGTTGCCCGGGTTGATCGACGCGTCGGTCTGAATCACGGGCAGGGTCACCTGGGTCGCAGAGGCCTGCTGTTGCTGCTGAGGTGCCTGGCTCTCGCCCTGGTTCTCGTTCGGGTCCCCGAACTTGAACCACGGGAACCCATTGCCCTGGTCAGGCTGCGGCTGCGTCTGTTCGTCGCTGGAATCTTTGGGAAGGATCGGGCTACCCACCGCGATGCCGCGGTTCAGCGCGCTGACCACGCCGCTCGTCACCGTGTTCGACAGGTTCAGCGGCGCGCCGATGGCAACCGCGAGATCGCCCACGTTGATCTCGGATGAGTCGGCGACCTCGATCGGTACGAGATCGTCTGCTTCGACTTTCACCACCGCGAGATCGGCAAAAGGATCGGTGCCGACGAGCGTGCCGTCGAGAATTCGACCGTCGCTCAGCCAGACTCGAATCTCTGGGTCAGACCCGGCCTCACCGTCGAGCGTCACCACATGCGCGTTCGTCACGATGTAGCCGTCTTTGCTGTAGATAACACCCGAGCCCGACCCCGCGGCGTTCGAACCGGTGACCTCGAGGGTCACCACACTCGGGGTCGCAGCGAGCGCTACTCCAGACACATTGGTTGCCGAGTCGAGGTTGTTCAGCGTCACCCTTCCGCTGGTCTGCGGCTGCGAGATCGCCGCTGGCTGTGTGTTCGCAGCGACGAGCGCGCCCGCCCCGCCGCCGACGATACCCGCGACGACCGCACCGATAGCGATACCCGCGAAGAACACACCTGCCCGCGACTTGGTCTGGCTCGGTTCGGTATGAGCCTCGGCCGTCGCCACTGGAGCCTGAAACGCTGCGGGAATCTCGGCAGCGACAGGCTCGGCTGGCGTCGCGTAGCCCGCCGCCTGATACGGCGTCTGTGCCGCGACGTACGGAGCCTGTGGGGCTACGAACGGAGCCTGCGGAGCGGTATCGGGCAACTGCACGGTCGGCTGAGTGAACTGCGGGGCATCCTGATGCGAGGCGTCTTGCTGCGGAGCCTGCTCCGGGGTCTGCTCGGGGTCTGGGGTCGTAGTCACGGGGTGTCCGCCTTTCTCGTGTTTCCAGGTTGGCGGGCATTCCTATGAAGCTGATGTGTGGCTACTGTGCGAGTGCTGCGCAAACTCCTGTTCCAACTCGGCAAGCTGCTCCCGGTACAGCTGCACGTTACGCAGCTTCACGTCTTCGTAGCCGCGAATCACGTCTGGCAGCGCCGCAATGACAGTTGCGGTTTCGAGGTTCTCGGCGTTCAGAGAGCCGAGGATCCCCCGCACCGTATTGGTGTAGTCGACAATGAGGTCACGCTCGAGCCTGCGCATCTTGTCGTAGCCGAAGATGTCGAACGGGGTGCCGCGCAAGCCCTTGAGTGTGCGAAGCATCATGAATGCCGGGCGAAACCATGCTCCGAGGCGAATCTTATGTTTCAGACCCATCGCTTTCAGAGTCGGCGGGTGCAGGCGCCACTGCACCTTCGCACCCTCGCCGAACTGCTGGGTGATCTCGTCGCTCATCTGCGGGTCGAGGGCGAGGCGCGCGACCTCGTACTCGTCTTTGTAGGCCATCAGCTTGTGCAGCGCGACCGCGACCGCCTCGGCAAACGGAGCACCCGCGTGCTCATCACTGCCTGCGAGTGCGGCCTCTGAACGGCGCGCCTCTTCGACAAGCTGTTCATAGCGGGCCGCGTAACGCTCATTCTGGTAGGCGACCAGCTCTGCGCGGCGAACCGCGACGATCCGTTCGAGTTCCGACCCCGGGTCGGCGCCGACGATACGGCTGGTCACGTGCTCGGCGGCCGCATGCTCACCGGCGAGCTCACGCAGCGTGGCATCAAGCGCACGCTTGTCGGCGACGTACTGGCGCCCGCGCCTGAACGCCTGCAGGTTGCGGCCGACCGCGACACCGTTGAGCCCGATCGCCTCTTCAATCGCTTCGGGCAGCAAGCTGAGTGCGCCGAGCTGCACCGCCATCCCGAGCATGAACATATTGCCCATCTGCTCCGAACCGAAGAGACCCTCGGCGTAGTGTCGCAGGTCAAGTGGAACGCAGTTGCCATCGGCCACCCGGTCGGTGACCCGCTCGAGGGTGCCCTGAACTTCAGGGAAGGTGACACGCACATCGCTGACCATTGCGCCGGTCGGCACGACCGAGGTCGAGACGATCGCCGTCGCGTCGGGCGCGAGCGCCGAAGTATTCTTTGGGTCGGCGGCCACCAGCAGGTCGTAGCCGAGGTAGAGATCGCAGCTACCGTCGCCGATGCTGTTGCCAGCAGCGAAGGGAGCAGGCTCGATCACCAGGTCAGAGACCACCGCGCCACCCTTCTGGGCGAGGCCCGTGCGGTCGAGGGTGCGCACGTAGCGGCCCGAGATCACGGCCGCCGTTGCGAGCAGCTGCGACGTGGTGACGACGCCGGTGCCGCCAATGCCCATGAGGCGAATACGGTGCGACTGACCGCTCGATGCCTGCGGTGCGGGCAGATCGGAGAGTTCAAGATCGGAAAGACCTGCTGCCCGCCCTTTCTTCTCGCCCGGACGCACCGTAACAAACGCCGGGCAATCGCCGTCGAGGCAGCTCTTGTCGACGTTGCATGAGCTCTGATGAATGCGGGTTTTGCGCCCGAACTCGGTGTCGACAGGCTGTACTGAGAGGCAGTTCGACTTCTCGCCGCAGTCGCCGCAGCCCTCGCAGATGCGCTCGTTGATCATGACGAACTCTTCGGGCTTCTTTGCGAGCCCGCGCTTGCGCTTGCGGCGCAGCTCGGTCGCACACTCCTGCTCGTGAATGAGCACGGTCGTGCCGGGGATCCTCGCGAGAATCTCCTGCGCCTCGCCCAGTCGATCTCGCGGCCAGACTTCGACACCACCTGGCATGCGTTGCTTCTTCAGCGCGCGAGGCTCGTCACTCGTCACGATGATTCTCGCGACGCCCTCGGCCTGCAGCTCACCAACCATCTCGGGAATCGTCATCTGCCCGACCGCATCTTGACCGCCGGTCATCGCAACGGTCGAGTTATAGAGAATGCGATAGGTGATGTTCGTCTTCGCCGCGACCGATGCTCGAATCGCGAGGCTACCCGAGTGGTGGTAAGTGCCATCACCGAGATTCTGCACAAAGTGGCCATTCTCGACGAAGTGCGACATACCGATCCACTGCGTGCCCTCGCCACCCATCTGAGTGAGGCCGACGACATCGCCGACCTGCTTCTCGTCCATCAGCAACACCATCGCGTGGCAGCCGATGCCCGCGCCGAACGCCGAATCGGTCTGCGGCTTCGTCGAGCTGTTGTGCGGGCAACCGGAGCAGAAGTAGGGAGTGCGTTGCGCGAGCGGCAGGTAGATGCGCTCGCCAAGGCTGTTCCTCCGGCTTTCGAGCCAGCGCGTCACCCCCGGCGCCTCGGGCAGCGCCGCGAGCTGCGTCGCAAGCGCCTTCGTCACGCTGTCAGCCACGAGCTCGCCGTGCGCCGCGAAGAGCTCACGCCCCTCCTGATCGCGCTTGCCGACGATGGTGGGGCGCTCGGGCGCGTCGTAGAGCAGCTCTTTGACCTGGGCTTCGATGAACGCACGCTTCTCTTCAACTACGACGATGGTCTCGAGCCCCTCCGCGAAGTCCCGAATCTGCTTCGACGACAGCGGCCACACCACGCCGAGCTTCAGCACGCGAACGGTCGATGCGTTCTCACCCGCTTCGTCACCGATACCCTGGCCTGTTCCGAAGCCGAGCGTCTCGAGCGCTTCCATCGTGTCGAGGTAGCCGGTGCCGGCCGTGACGATGCCGATCTTATCGCTGGCGCTGCGTCGCACCGTGCGGTTCAGATCGTTCAACTCGATGTACTCCCGCACAATGCGCATGCGCGTCGAGAGCATGTCGCGCTCGAGCGGGCCGAGCGTTGGCTGCAGCAGGCGCGAGGTGGGCTCGTGCAGGCCCGCACCATAGGGCAGCACCGGAGCAAACGTGTCGCCCGCCTCGAGATCGACCGTGGTCGAGCCATCGGCTACCGACGTCACGATCTTCATCGAAGACCACAGCCCGCTCGCGCGCGACATCGCGACTGCGTGTCGACCGAGCTCGAGCACCTCGGCAGCATCGCAGGGGTAGAGGATCGGCATCATCAGATCGGCGAGCGCATGCTCTGAGGCGCACGGCACGCTCGAGGACTTCGCCGCAGGATCGTCGCCAACGAAAGCGACCGCGCCACCCGCAGGGTGCGTGCCCATCAGATTCGCGTGGCGAAACGCATCGGCCGCGCGATCGAGCCCAGGAGCCTTGCCGTACCAGTACCCGACGACGCCGTCGACGGTAGGCCGCAGTTCATGAATCAGCTGCGTGCCCTGCACCGCCATCGTCGCGGCCTCTTCATTCAGGCCCGGCTCGAAGTGCACGCGGTGCTCATCGAGCAGTTTGCGCTGCCGCCCAAGCTCGAGGTCGTAGCCGCCCAGTGGCGATCCCTCGTAACCGCTGATGAAACTCGCCGTGCGTAGCCCCGCGGCCGCGTCGAGGCGTGCGCGATCGAGCGGCACGCGCGCGAGGGCCTGCACACCGGTCATCAACACGCGACAAGAAGCATCGAGGTATCGAGCCTCGACAGGGTTCAGAGTCACTTCGTTGGTTTGCAACGCGCCACCGCCTTTGGTAGTTCACACTTCGATTCACCCTGAGCACGCAGCTCATCATTATGTGAACTAGAATCCCACCAAGTGACGATCTGAATCAACTGAACACATCGCGACTACTCATAATGACAAGCAAATACCCACAAAGCGAGGCAAAAGTGAGCAATATGCTCAGCATCGATCGACTCGACGGCGAACTGATTGCGCTGCTCGAACAAGACGCCCGCCAAGGCATCGGCGACCTCGCCGACAAACTCGGAGTGTCGCGCAACACCGCGCAGTCTCGGTTGCGCAGACTCACAGAGGCTGGGCTGCTGCGGGGGTTCACTCCACGCCTCGATCTTGTCGAGGTCGGCATCACTGTCGAAGCCTTCGCGGCGCTTGCCCTCGACCAGGGCAAACTCGACGATGTCATCGAGTTACTCGCCGCAATTCCTGAGGTCATGGAGATTCACGCGACCTCGGGGCGCGAAGACCTGCTCGTGCGCATCGGGGCGGTCTCGCACGCGGAATTACAAGAGTTGATTCAAATGATCGTGGCACTTCCGGGAGTCGGCCACTCCAACACGACGCTCGCGCTTACCACTCCCCTGGCGTACCGAGTTGGGCCGCTCATCACGAAGGCCACGAAGGGTGCCGGCTGGGGCCGCTCGACCGCGCTTCCGGAGCAGTATCGGGGCTAACCCGCCGCCATGTGGGCAATCTGGAATCAGAAAAGCGAAAGGCCCTGATCTGGTAAAAACCTGATCAGGGCCAATCTCATCGTTGCGGGGACAGGATTTGAACCTGCGACCTCCGGGTTATGAGCCCGGCGAGCTACCGAACTGCTCCACCCCGCGGCACAAGAATTAACTTTAGCACGCATCCTGGTGCGGTTCAAATCGGCGCGGCCCGGACGGCGTGGCGTCGCTGGCCACCCCGCCACAGCGAACCATCGGGCAAAGAGAAAGAATTTCCCTCGGAAACACCTTCTGGGTGCCACGAAGGATGTTTCCGAGGGAAATTCTTTTTAGCGTGGGGCAACTCGCAGTCGACGAAGCCTGTGCCTCCGATTACTGTGCTTCAAGCGCCTTCGTGATCGCGTCACGGAGACGAGCATCCGCCTCACCATAAGCCGCCCAGTCGCCTGCCTTCATGGCGTCGTCACGGTCGGCGATGGCTTGCTTCATGTCGCGCAGCGCCTGGGTAAGTGCCGCCGAAGTGGTGCCCGAGCCGTCCCCCGGTGTCGCAGTCTCACCGTCTGGCACAGCTGGTTCCTCGGCACCGGTCGAGCCATCACCCGAGGCTCCGTCACCCGGGGTCACGTCGCCGTCACCTGCCGAAGCGCCCGAGTTTCCGCCGAACAGGTCGTCAAGGGCTGCATCGAGCGTGTCCTCAAACGCGATCTGGTCACCGAACGACACCAACACCTTGCGCAGGATCGGAAAGCTCGTGTCAGACGCGGCCTGCACGTAGACCGGCTGCACGTAGAGCAGGCCTCCGCCGACGGGTAGCGTCAGCAGGTTGCCGCTGATCACCCGGCTCGAGTCACCCTGTCGAAGGATGTTCAAGAGGCCGGTGACCTTGTCGTCGGTGGTGAAGCTGTTCTGCACCTGGCCGGGGCCAGGCACCGAATTGCCCTTGGGCAGTGTCAGCAGCTTCAGGGTGCCGTAGTCTTCGGAGACTTTCCCGTCGACATTGCCCGCGTTCGAGTTTGCTGCGAGGTAGCCGGTAAGGATGTTTCGGGCGTCCTTACCTCTCGCCGCCGGAATGTAGGTCGAGTAGATCGAGAAGTTCGGCTCAGCATCTTTGCCCGCGGCAAGCGTGAGGTAGTACGCCGGCTGCCTGGGCACATCACCGACGCTATTCGCACCGGCCTTCGCCGCCGCTACAGGATCATCGGGAGTGCGCCACGCGTCTTCTTCTGAGTAGAACGCGCCAGCATCGGTCACGTGATAGGTGGAGAGCATCTCGCGCTGCACTTTGAACAGGTCGCTCGGGTAGCGCACGTGGCTGAGCAGGTCGCCGCTCATCTTCGACACCGGCTGCAGCGTGTCGGGGTATACCTTGCTCCACGCCTGCAGCAGGGGGTCTTCGGTGTCCCAGGCGAACAGTTTCACGCTGCCGTCGTAGGCGTTCACCGTTGCCTTTACTGAGTTGCGAATGTAGTTGACCGGCTTCGCGAGCGGGTTCTGACGCGGGTTGTCTGCGTCGACGATGAGCGAGTTGAAGTCGTTCATCTCCGAGTAGGGGTACTGGTCCGAAGTGGTATACCCGTCGACGATCCACACGACCTCGCCGTCAACGACGGAGGCGTACGGCGAGGAGTCGATCGTGAGGTACGGAGCCACCTTCTTCACGCGATCGACGGGGTTACGGTCGTAGAGAATCTGCGAACCGTCGACTACTGCGCCCGAGAGCACGATCTCCATGGCCTGAAACTTCAGCGCGTAGATGAGTTTGGTAAAGATGTTGCCGAGCTCGGGACCACCGTTGCCCGAGAAGGTGGTCAGGTTCTGCTTTCCACCATCAGTTTCTTCGACAGTTGCGGCCTGGCCTGCCTCGACGTCGTCGCTCTTGGCGCCAGCTGCAGCCTCGCCCTCAGTGGCCGACGCATCTGCGCTCGAGGCGTCTCCCTCGGCAGCCGCTGGCGTCTGTGCCTCATCTGCGGGGTAGTCAATCTCGATCGGCTTATCCCGCTTGCCGCCGACGATGGAGTATTCGGGAGAGTTCATGCCGAAGTACACGCGCGGCTGAAACTCGCCCAGACGCCCGCTTGTCGGAATCCCGCTCTCGAGAAACACAGGCTCCCCACTCGCCGAGCGCTGGTTGCCGTATGAGGCGACCAGGCCGTAACCGTGCGTGTAAACGAGCGTCTGGTTGTACCAACCTTGCTGGTCCGAGATGTCGATATCGCGGATCGCCGAGACGGTATCTTCGATCTTTCCATCGATCTCGTAGCGGTCAACGCTGAGCGATTCAGGGAACTGGTAGTACTGCTTGCTCTGTTCGAGCTGAGCAAATGTGGGCGAAACGATCTCTGGGTCGATGATGCGAATGTTCGCGGTGGTCTGCGCATCGCCACGCAACTGGCCCGGCTCTGCGTCGGTGACCGCGTCGTAGCGTTCGGTCTGCACCTTGTCGATGCCATACGCAGCCCGAGTGGCCTCGATATTGCGCGCAAGGTACTCGCTCTCAAGGCTTTTCTCGTCGGGGCGAACGCGGAGCTCTTGTATCGTCCAGGGGTAGCCGACGCCCACCACGAGCGCAGAGACCAACAGCAGCGCAGTGCCGATCACCGGCAGACGCCATTTGCCGGTGAAGGCGGTCACCAGGAAGAGCAGCGCGACGAGCACCGCGATTCCGGCAAGAATCTGCTTGCCGGGAATCGTTGCGTGCACGCCCGTGTAGGTCGCTCCGGTGAAACGCCCGTCGTAATTTGTGAGCGCGGCATAGCGATCGAGCCAGAGGCTGACACCCTGCAGTGCGAGGTACACGAATGCGAGCACGGCAGCCTGAATGCGCGTCGCTTTCGAGACGCGCACATCCCGGCCCGCGAACGAGATTCCGCCGTAGAGATAACTTGTGGCAACCCCAAGAATCAAGCAGATCAGCACTACGGCCGAGGCGAAGCCCAGCACGCCCTGCCAAAAAGGTAGCGAGAACATGAAGAACGAAACGTCCAGCCCAAACTCCGCGTCGGTCTGGCCGGTCGGCGCAGAGTTTACCCACAGCAGTACCTGTTGCCAGCTGGTGGCCGAGGCAAAGCCGCCGAACAGGCCGAACACCGCAGGCAGGCTCCATTTGATCAGGCGGCGCAGCGGCTCAACCAACTCTTGATAGCGGTCGAGCTGCGCGGTGAGTCGTGCGTACACCGGCCGCTTGCGGTAGGCGATGTCGATCGCGAAAAACACCGGAATCGCCATCGCGAAGAAGCCGATGAGAAACATTGCTCCTGCAGCAACCCACTGCGTCAGCAGCACCGGCAGGTACCCCAGCTGATCGAACCAGAGCACCTCGGTGATCACCGAGGCAGCGCCAAGGAAACCGAGAATGAGCAGCACGACGAGCACGACAGTCACCGCAACGGGAGAAAGTCGGCGGCGGCGAGCCTGTGGAGCAGCATTGGTCGGGTCAGTCACGTCGAAACTCTCTTAAGCTAGGTGCGGGTTCTGGCGTGCCTCCACCCTAGCGAGCGCCCCTGACAAGAATGCTGAAATTCAAGGATCGCGGCGGCCCTACGACCACTGTTCGCAGTGAGCGCAACGCTCATGGGCGCCATTTTGCGCGCTCCCGGCCGTTTTCACAGTGCGTGCCGTAGCGTGGAACTCATGAACGATCGCGAACCCGACGATTCTGCCGACAAGCCGAACGAAGACGCCCTGAACGAGTTGCAGCGCATGCTGAACGAGATGCTCTCAGGCCAGACTTCGAACGGCGGCATCGATCCCGCTGCACTGGCGAAAGCAGCCGGACTTTCCGGTGACCCCGCGGCGCTCCAGGGACTGTTCGCGACACTGCAACAGGCAATGCAGAACCCATCAAATGAGATCGATTGGTCGGTGACCAGGCGCATCGCGATCGACGTGGCCTCGCAGGGTGCGCAATCCGCCGACCCTGCCGCCGCTCAGCGCGCGTTTCCCGTCGCCGCGCTCTGGCTAGACGAGGCGACCGAGGTCGGCACGACCTCGGATGCGCCGCGTACCCTCACCCGGGTTGAGTGGGTGCAGCAGACGATTGACACCTGGATCGGTCTCTCTGAGCCCGTCGCCGAATCGATCACCCGCGCGCTCACCGATGCGATCAGTAGTCAACTGCCCGAACAGCTCGGCGACGCATTCGGCGGCATCGCCCCGATGCTGCGCAGCGTGGCCGGGGCGCTCTTCGCAACCCAGCTCGGCCAGGTCATCGGCAAGCTCGCCAGCGAGGTCGCAGCGGGCGGCGATGTCGGGATCCCACTTTTCGAAGGGCAGGGGCGCGAGGGTGGCGCGTTGATTCCCAGTGGCCTCAGCGCTTTCGCTGAGGGGCTCGAACAAGACGCCGAGGCGGTCACGCTGTATCTCGCGGTACGCGAGCTGGCGCACGCGAGGCTGTTTCGTCACACCCGATGGCTTCGACTGCACCTGATCTCGGCGGTGACCGACTACGCGCGCGGCATGAGCATCGACACCACTCAGATCGAAGAGCTCGCCCGCGACATCGACCCGTCAGACACTGAGGCCATGCAGCAACTCGTTTCGAGCGGCGCCCTGATTCCACCGAAGACTCCCGCGCAACAGGCCGCGCTCGAACGTCTCGAGACCATGCTCGCCCTGATCGAGGGCTGGGTCGACGCGGTCACCGAAACCGCGGTCTCTCGCCTGCCCGGCAGCGAGGCAATCGCCGAGATGGTGCGCCGCAGGCGGGCCGTCGGCGGCCCTGCAGAGCACGCGTTCAGCACGCTGGTGGGCCTCGAGCTTCGCCCGCGAAGAATGCGCGAGGCAGCGTCGCTCTGGCGGCTGGTCGCCGAACGCGGGGGCATCGAACGACGCGATGCGCTTTGGGCGCACCCAGATCTGCTGCCCACCGCAGAAGAGATGGATCACCCGGCTCGCCTGCTCGAGCGGCTCGGGCTCGACGGGGCTACCCCGGCAGCCGCGCCTACTGATGACTTCGATCGTGCCCTCGCCGAGCTGCTCGACGCGGGCGAGGCTGGCAACGAGAGCGGCACATCGCAAGATCCGTTGCAGCCACCGCCCGTCTAGATCGCGTTTCGTCGACACACACGCGGGATCCCCCGGCCGGGCGGCTTGTCGCTCACAGCAGGGGAGATTCGTGCGTTTTGCGCGTGACCTGTGCATAACCCGGTATCGAGTCGATGTCTGCCGCATGATGGGCAGATGAGATCTGAAAGCTTGCAACTCGACCCAACGTTTCCGCTCTGCTGGGAGAGCACCGAGACGCTGCGCATCGGTTTTGAAACCGCGCAGGCGCGGCTTCTTGCACCGACGCCTCAGGAGCAGCGCTTCATCGGCAAACTGAGCAAGGGAGTAAGCACCCGCGAGCTGCCGATGGTGGCGAAGAAGTGCGGGCTTTCCGCCGCGGAGCAGCACTCGCTGTTGCAACGGCTCGCACCCGTGCTGGTGCGGGTTCGTGGGTCGAAGGCGTCTTCGCGCACTGCAGAGGTTCGCCGAGCGCGTCGTTCAGCGCCCGAGCTTCACGTGATCGGTCAGGGAGCGTTCGCTGCCGAGTTGCAACGGCTCTTTGCCCGTGAGGGAGTGTCTTCGACGATCGTGCCATCGGTGCGACCTGACGAGACGGCGTCTTCTCCCCCGCCCATCCCCGAGTTTGCCGTCATCATCGAACGCTTTTTCGGCGCGGCAACCGTGCCCCATCAACTCTTTAGCAGCGGAGTGCCACACTTTCCGATCTGCCTCACCGACCACAGCGTGTTCGCGGGGCCGCTCGTGCTGCCAGGGAGATCACCCTGCCTTGCCTGTGTCGAGCTGAATCGAGTCGATGCCGACCCGCTGATCGCAGTGCTAGCCGCCCAGATCGTTCGGGCCACACCCTCATCTGAGACCTTAGCGTGCGCGGAACTCGCGGCTTCACTTGCGCTGATTGCGTTCAGGCAGTGGCAGGCAGAGACGCTGTCTGACAGGTCCGTGCGGCTGCGGTTTCCTGTTCGCAACGGCAGGCCCCTCTATGCCCCGGCCGCAGAAAACGTCTTGCCCCATCCAGAGTGCGGGTGCGGCCTCTCTCGAGACGCACGCTAGCGGTGTGCGCCGAAAACCACTCCGGCCTCGGCCACGAAACGAGAGGGTCGCCGAGCCTGCGCGCCAGATCCCGCGGTTCCCGAGATACGAAGCTCGTCGCGAGCGCGAGTGAACGCGACGTATGCCAAACGACGCTCCTCGTCAATCGACTCATCGTCGTCGGCGTACGAGTTCGGAAGCAGCCCCTCGCTCATACCAATCAGGTGCACGAGTCTCCATTCGAGACCCTTCGCGGAGTGCACCGCACTGAGCGTCACCGACTCAACCGTCGGCTCATGGTGCGCCCGCGAGCGTTCGAGCAGTTCTTCGCTGAACGACTGCATCGTCGTACCCTCGGGTTGCTCATCGAGCAGCGTCAGAATCGCATTCAACGCGTCCCAGCGCTCGCGCGCGGCGCCGCCCTCGGGCGAGGTAGCGTTCCAGCCGCACGCCCGAAGCACATCGCTCACCACTTGGAAGAGAGGTCGGTCGTCTGCGACTTTCGCTTGACCGCGCATCAACATCACGGCCTGACGCACCTCGGCACGGTCGAAGAAGCGCTGTGCGCCATGCACCCGCGCAGAAATACCGTTGGCCTGCAACTCACCCTCGATCACGGCTGACTGCGCGTTCGCCCGATAGAGCACCGCAATCTCGCTCGCGGGCACCCCCGCGGCGATGCTCTCGCGAATCGCCGCGGCGACCGCTCGCGCTTCGTCGTGCTCGTTCGCAAACCATTCAGCGGTGACTGGGGCGGGGCGTGAGGCCTGCCCGAACTCTGTGCCGGTCTCGGCCTGAGCGGGTTCACCCCGTTCGGCATGCAGAGTGAGCGCGCCCGGTCGCCCTCGCATCAGCTGGTTCGCAACCCGAACGATCGGCTCCGTCGAACGATAGTTGCGCTCGAGCCGAAACTCGCGCGCGCCGGGGTGCTCGTGCCCAAACCGAAGAAGGTATGAGCTCGAGGCGCCGGCAAAACTATAAATGGTCTGGCTCGCATCGCCGACAACGCACAGCTCGTCGCGATCGCCGAGCCACACCCGCAGCATCGCATGCTGCAGCGGCGAGACGTCTTGGTACTCGTCAACCGTGAAGAAGCGGTAGCGCTCACGCACCTGCACCGCAGCTCGCGGTTCGGTTTCGAGCATGCCCGTGGTGAGCACGAGCACGTCTTCAAAGTCGATCTGCCGTCGCTCGGTGAGCACCGCAGCGTACTTCTCGTGAATGTCGAGCAGTTGCTCGGCACTCACCCCCGCAGGCACTGGCCGGGGGTTACCTGCCGAGACCAACTTCGCGGCATAGCTGTCGAGGTCGAGCATCGAGACCTTGCGCCATTCGATCTCGGCGGCGATGTCGCGCAGGGTTTCGCCAGGCAGCCGCAGCCCGAGCGACTCGACCGCCTGCGACACCACCGGCACCTTGCCCGAGATCACCTGTGGAGCCGCGCCGCCGACAAGCTGGGGCCAGAAGAAGCTGAGCTGAGCGAGCGCGGCACCGTGAAAGGTCTGCGCCCGCACCCCGGCAGCGCCGAGCATACGCAAGCGCGACTGCAGTTCTCCGGCAGCCTTGCGTGTGAACGTCACCGCGAGCACTCGTTCGGGCGCGTAGGCGCCGACCCGCACCCCGTGCGCGATGCGGTGCGTCAGTGTGCGGGTCTTGCCAGTTCCAGCCCCGGCAAGCACCGAGACCGGGCCACGCAGGCACTCGGCAACCTCGCGTTGCTCGGGGTCGAGGCCGTCGAGAAAATCACTGCTCACTGTCGCCCTCGCGCACCCAGAGATCGATGAGCGATCTCGCGATCGACAGCTTTCGCGGCAGCTTCAGTTCAGGACTCGGGTGTGTCAGTTCGTCACGGCTGAACCAGCGCAGCTCGGAGATCTCCGTGGGATCAGGACGCAGCGCCTCGGGGTCTGCTCCCGCGGCCAGCCTGGCACGAAATCCGAGCATCAGTGATCGCGGAAACGGCCAGGGCTGCGAAGCCACGTAACGCACGTCTTCGAGCGGCACGCCAGACTCTTCTTGCACCTCGCGAACCACGGCCTGCTCAGCGCTCTCCCCTGCCTCGACAAATCCGGCGAGCAGCGAAAACCTGCCGGCCTCCCAGAGCACATTCGACCCAAGCAACAGGCGATCCTCGTGCTCGATCAGCACGATCACCGCGGGATCCGTGCGAGGAAAGTGCTCACCGCCCCGCGAATCGATCCGCGCCCAGCCACCCTGTGCCGCCGTGGTCGGGCCGCCATCGCGCGCAGAGAAGGGCATCGACCCGTGCCAGTTCGTGATGGCGAGTGCGACCGTCATGATCTCGACATCGAGGGGCGAAAGCGCTTCGCCAACCGAGAACGGGTGCTGCCAGCCGCCACTCGGCTCCGGGTAGAAGTCGCTGTCGTCAGCGGCCGAGCAGAACAGTGCCGACCCGTCGACCCGGCTGAGGTAGAAGTGCTCGCAGTTTCGTTTGCCCCGTACGGGGACGAAATCGAGGCGGGGCTGATCCTCGCCTATGGCAACAGGAAGGCGCGCATCCGCGGCCACGCGCAGCAGTCGAGTGCCGGGCTCGCCCCAGGCGGCATCGAGTGCGCCATCTTGCATGCGCGTTGCAGCGTCGCGGTCGAGGCCGCTGCTCGCGGGCGCGAGTTCGATATCCGATGCCATTCGTTCTCCTCACCCGAAGCGTTGCGGTCTCTGCGCGTGGCGCGATGCGAGCGACGCAAACGCTGCCTACGCTGAGGGTATGGCCACCACTCCATTCACTCTAGCCGCCCTCGCCACCTCGGCAGTGCCGGGGCTCGTCGTGACCGGCACTCGTACGCACACGATGGACGGAGAGGGTGAGTTCACCGCCGCAGTGCTCAGCACAGAGTCGGGCGAAGTGATCGTTCGGGTGCCCACCAGCCCCGCTGCCGAAGTGAAACAGTCGGCCGAGTTGCTCAGCATCGCCGCGCTCGCCGAGGGCGCGCGAGCCAGGCTGCCGTTCGCGGTGCCGTCGACTCTCGGCATGACGCGCGCGGGCGACACGCGGGCGGTCGTCAGCACGTTTCTCGACGGAGTGCCTGCGCTGCTGGAACAGATTGAGGCCGACAGCGATCTGCTCGGTCGAGTAGTCGACGCCATTGCCGCCGTGCACGCGCTGCCGAGCGGCCTTGCGCGAAGCGGTGGTCTTCCAGTTCGCGATGCAGCAGAGGTGCGTGGCGGCGCCGTTCGCCTCGTGCAGCGAGCGGCAGACACCGGCATGCTGCCCTCGACCGTGCGAGCCCGCTGGAACGATGTGCTCGACGCTTCCAGAGTATGGAGCTTCGAGCCCACCGTCGTGCACGGTGCGCTCGCGCCCGAGCTGCTGCTGACAGAGGGCAGCGAACTCACCGGGGTGCTCGGCTGGCACGAGCTTTCGCTCGGCGATCCCGCAGCAGATCTGCACTGGTTGCTGCTCGCAGACCCCGAGGTGTTCGACTCGACAATTGCGAGATACACCGCGCTGCGCGGCGTCGCTGGGCAGCAAGAGCTCGCGATCCGCGCCAGGTTTTATCACGAGCTGGAGATCGCGAAGTGGCTGCTGCACGGCTTCGAATCTCACGACCAGTCCGTCGTCGATGATGCCGTCACCATGCTCGATCGTCTTGTCGATCGGCTTGGCCTACTCGGCGCTCCCCTTCCGAAGCCGCGCGTGCTCTCAGAGCAAGAGGTCGAGCGCATGCTCGACGAGACCCCGGTCGTTGAGTACGACGCGCGCTCCGAGACAGCAGAGTTCGAGTCTCTCGACGAGGATCGCGAATTCTACTCAGACCGCGACTTTGCGGGCGATGAGCCGACAGAGCAGGCTGGCACTCGCGAGAGCGCCGGCGATTCCGACAGCTCTGGAAAGGCCGGCGACGTCGATGAATCTCGCGAAGCCATGGACGCCGACGAGGCTGGCGAGAACGGCGGGGGCAGTAATAGCGGCTCGAACAAGCCCGGCTAGGGTTGCGCCGTTCGCCATAGTTCCTCCAGCTCCTCGAAGCTTCGACGCAGCTCGCCTCGAAGCTCCTGACCCTCGGCGACGTAGAACAGCGTGACGTCGATGTGTTCGGGGTCGACACCTGCCCAGCGAGCGTAGGCGTGCCGGTAGAGGTCGAGCTGCAAGAAGCGCAGCGATCGCTCTTCATCGTTCTTCGGCGGTCGCCCCGATTTCCAGTCGACGATCTCGTATCGAGGCGTTCCAGCCTCGTCGTCGCGATAGATCGCGTCGAGCTTGCACACGAGCGTGCGCCCCGCAAAGGGCAGCGTGATCTCGAGTTCGACCGCGAGCGGTTGCTTCTGAGCCCAGCGCGAACGCTCGAATTGCGCGATCAACGCGTCAAGCTCTTCACGCGGTTCAGATAGCGAAGCTGTGTCGGTGTCGGTGTCAAAGTCGAGTCCGGCGAGCGCGAGCGATGTGCCGATGGCGGTGCTCGCTCTGCGTTCAACCCATTCGTGAAACAGGTTGCCTGTTCGCGTGCGGCGGTAGGGCCGCACGGGCAGGGGGCGCAGCCGTCGGCGCTCGGCCTCGACAGGGTCTTCGATGAACTCGTGAAAGGTTGAAGCCGTCAAGCGCGAGGCGGGCTCTGCACTGCTGCTCGCAGGCTGCCGATCGGCGTCTCCGGCTCGGTGTGACGAGCCGGTCGCGCTTGCCGCGTGTGCGAGCTCGGCGCGCTCTGCGAGCAACAGCTCGACCACCGGGTGCAGCGAAACCGGCGGCGATGTCGAGCCACGTTCTATCTCATCGAGTTCTCGCTGCACGGCCCCTGCTGCCGCATGCACCGCTTCTTCTCGGCGCCCGAGCGGCTGCAGTGGCCACTGCAGCGTGCGAGGCGTGCCCGCGGCAGGATTGTTCTCATACGCGCTCCGCTCTGGCAACTCAGCTACAAGCCCGGCATTCGCAAGCTCGCGCAGAAACGCTGAGGGTTGGCGCGCGTTCTTCTGCGCACCCCAGAACGAGCAACTGAGCAGCAGTCGCGATGCCGCCCGGGTGATCGCAACATAGGCAAGCCTGCGTTCCTCGGCGGCGTGCCGGTCTTTCAGCGCATCTTTGTAAGCGGAGATCGCGTCGACGGCCTCTTTTTGTGTGCCGACGATCTCGAGGTCTAGGCGGGGCCGCGCTGCTGCATCGCCTCGCAGCTCATCGGGAAGTTGGCCAGGCCGCAACCACCCCAGGCCTTCCCGTGCGTTCCCAGGAAACTCGTCGGCCACGAGTCGCGGGATCGCAACCAGATCCCACTCGAGCCCTTTCGAACCGTGCACGGTGATGAGCTGCACGGTGCCGGGCTCGGGTTCGGGCACGTGCTCGGCGGCCTCATCGTCTTCGGTTGCTCGTTCGAGCCACGCGAGCACTGAGTCGAGTGTGCCCTGCTCATCACTCAAGAGAAAGTTCTCGACCATGTCGCAGAACGATTCGAGGTTGGCCCTCGCCACGGCCGAACCCTCGTGCCCGGTGTGTTCCGCGGCATCGAGTTCAATATCAAGGCGGAGCGCAGCGACTGTCGAGCGCAACAAACTCAAGATGTCGCCGCCGACCTCTTGTCGAAGACCGCGCAGCATCTGACCCGCCTCGCGCAGTCGTGCGCGGCCCACCTCCGTGATGCCTTCAAGCGCGTTGTGATCCAGTCTCGGCATTTCGGCAATCTCATCGAGCGCGTCGAGCAGCGTGAAACTGCGTTCGGGGTCAGTGAGACGCGTAGTCGCAGCGAGTTCGGCGTCGCTGATTCGGTGTTTCTGGTGGTCACGCTGAGAGAACCATGCTGCCGCCTGGCTTAAGCCTCGCAGGTCGGCGACGCCGAGGCGAAAGCGCGGCCCAGCGAGCAAACGCAACAATTCGTTCTCAGCGTCGGCAAACCAGATGCAACGCAGGGCGCTCACGAGATCTGTCACCTCGGGAGTGGTCAGCAGGCCGCCAAGCCCCACAATGCGGTTCGGCACCCCGGCAGCCCAGAGTTCTTCGGCAACTGCCGCCATGTGGTGTCGATTTCGAAACACCACGGCGGAGGTCGGCGGCTCCCCGGTGTGAGCCAGGTGTGAGGCCCGAGCGTCTCGCATCCAGGCGGCGAGGGCGGTGAATTCTTCGCCGACGGTTTCTGCGACCAGCACTTCGAGTCGTGATTGATCGGCTTGTTCGGGCACACCGAGATACTGCGCCTTCGAGGTGAGCGGCCGCACTGAGATTCCCGAGGCCTCTGCCTCGAGCCTCTCGGCAAGCGGCGCGCTTATGGTGTTTGCGGCAGCCAGGATCGAGGATGGATTGCGCCAACTCGTAGAGAGCGTGAGGGTCGCCTCGGCGCCGACGTCGTTCGCGGGATCGCGGAAGTCTCGATGAAATGTCTGCAGATTGCTGGCCGATGCTCCGCGAAAGCCATAGATCGACTGGTGAGGGTCGCCGACCGCCATCACTGAGTTGCCGCGAAAGAGCGTGGAGAGCAGCGTGGTTTGCCCAACCGAGGTGTCTTGCACCTCGTCGAGCAGCACGACGGGAGTGCGCGAGCGGAGCACCCTCACCGCGTCTGTGGAACGCTGCAGGGTTTCGACGGCAAGGGCCAGCTGGTCCGAGAACTCGATGTAGCCGAGCTCTCGTTTTTTGCGCGAGAACTGCTCGGCAAGACTCACGGCGAGTTCAGTTGCTTCCATATTGGCGAGCACATCACGCACGCCCGCATACTGCCCCTCTGCCTTCTTCTCGTTGTATGGCAGCGAGCCGAGACGATCGAGACGCCGGATGCTGCGCCGCACGGCGTCGAAACTGGTGAGGTTGTCTGAGACCGCGTGGTCGAGGGTCATCAGTTGTTTCACGATGACGCTAACAGAGTCGCTGCTGTGCACGAGCCCGGGCTCGGTGCTCTCACGCAAAATCTCGCGAGCGATTCCCCATGCCCTGGTGGTATCGATCACGGTGGCGCCGGCTGACACACCGGCGACGGCACCGAACTCCTGCACGATCGCAGAGGCGAATGCGTTGTAGGTGCTGACCTCTGGCAGGTCTAGGCCATCACTCAACAGTGTGGTGAGCGCTTCAGCTTGCACGAGCTCTCGGGTGCCGAGCTGCCCGAGCTTCGCCGCCTGATCGAGCTGCTCTGCAAAACGCATGAGTCGCTCGGTGATTCGTGCACCCAGCTCACCGGCGGCCTTGCGAGTAAAGGTCAGACCGAGAATCTGCGCCGGAGCGGCCAGCCCGTTCGCCACGATCCAGACCACCCGGTTCGCCATGGTTTCAGTCTTGCCGCTGCCCGCGCCGGCGACGACGAGCACGCTGTCACCGAGCGGCTGCTCAATCACCGCGGTCTGCTGTGGTGTCGGCAGGATCGCTCGCTCAGGTGTTTCTGCCATCAACTCGGCTATGCGCGCAGCCGAGAACACTGCCAGCTCGCTCATGCGTGACTCACCGCAGGAATAATGTGGATGCTGCAGGCTCGACCCGGAACATGCTCGTTCTGACAGTGGTGCTCGAGCTGGGCAGTAAAGCTTGAGCCCGCCATGATGCGGCCTACCTCGCGAACGCGCTCCTCGAGTTCTTGCTGCTGCGCGGCGTCGAGACCCGCTTGGGAAACCTCGGTGTAGGTATCGCCTCGTTTCTGGCGAGTCGCGTTCAGAGTGTCTGGGTGCACGTAGAGCAGTTTGGCACCGACCACCGACGCCGCCTCTATGGGAGCTCCTTCTCCGTCTGAAAATGCACCCCGAAGCACCCCGAGTTGATAGGCCTGGAGCTGCGCATGCTGCTGCAGTTCTGCAGTTGTTGGAAGCTTGCGGCCGGTCTTCAGATCGACGACGGTGAGCCCGACACCGCCGTCACCAAGTGGCTCTGCTTCGATGCGGTCTGCGGTACCGCGAAGCTTCACAAAATCGATCGGCAACACGAATGAGGCCTCGTTCGCAAGCAATTCGTGCCCTGATCGGTCAAACCCACCAAGATACCGAGACAGTGCCCCTGCCATCGCTACGGTTTCTTGTAACGCTCGCTCTTCTTGCCACTTCGCCTCGAATTTGAGGCTGCCCCAGTGCTGTTGCACCTCACCCATGAGGTCTTCAGCACTTGCCCCGGGAAGCGCGGTCTCCATGGCGCGATGCAGCAGAGTTCCAATATTGGCGCGATAGTCGGATGCACTGCCGCCCAACCGAGAGACGATCCAGTCGAGCGGGCAGCGTTCAGCGCGCTCCATCTGCGATGGGCTGACCGATACCGAGGCATCTGGGTCGTGCTCGATATCGGCAAGGGGCGCCTCGGAGCTCGGAGCCGATACCCCGTACCAATCATCGGGGTGCGCGCCGGCCACGCCGTCACGCGCGAGCGCAACCAGCGCATCACGTGCCTCTGCATCGCCCGGGTCATTCGTGAGGCGCCGGCGCATCTCGGCGACGACCCCGCGCAGCGTGAGCCTGCTACTCGGCAATTGCTCAGTCACGCGATACTTGGCACCGAGCGAAAAGAACGCCCCCGGGTGCTGTTCTTCGTTCGACAGCGAAACCACAAGCACTTCGCGCTTCGCCCGGGCAACCGAGTGCGCGAGCAGCCTGAGCTCATCGTGCATTGTTTCGCGGCGCGACGGGCGTGCCGCTTCTTCGCCACGCAGCAACCGTTCGAGCGCGGTCACCCCGAGCAGAGAGCCACGCGCGCGCAGGTTCGGCCACGCCCCGTCTTGCACCCCAAGCACACAGACGAGGTCGAACTCACGACCGATCACACCCTGCGGGGTCGTGATGGTTACGACGTCTCGTTCGCTGCGCGCAGCCAGCGAATCGGTCGGCACGGCGCTCAGCAGCAATTCTTCGAGCAGGTCTGCGATCGGCCGTTCGCTGTCTTGTTCTTCGTGGCGTTGCAGGGCGAAGAACAGGCCTACTACCGAGTCGAGCGCCCGATGTGCTTCGTCAGATCGTGCGCCCCGCTGATCGAGCGCCTGGCTCTGCAGCTGCGGGGCAAGGCCGCTGCCGTGCCAGATCTGCCAGAGCACTTCGCGGGGTGTGCCGCCGTCAGCGCGAACCGACGCGGCATTTGCCGAGAGACGGCCAAGCCGCCGCAAACTGCGCGCCGGTCGCATGTCGAGCGCAGGCCGATCGCCTGGCAACGCGAAGTGTTCGAGCAGCAGCTCGTCAGCGCTCGCTGCGGCTCTGCCTTCGACCTGCGCCTGCCGCACCTCTTGCAGGCGCAACGCCCCGCGAAGCCTGCGCAGCGAAATCGGATCGAGCCCACCAATCGTTCCCGTCAGGAGCCCGGGCAACTCGCGAGCCCCGATCGGGGCGATATCTAGAGCGTGCTGGAGGAGCCTGATGAGCTCGCGCACCAGCTGGTGTTCGCGTAGCACCACACCACCTGCCGCGACACCGCCCGGAACCTGATGGCCCGCGAGCAGCCTCGCCACCTGTTTCACTTCGGCCCGACTGCGGCAGATCACTGCCATCTCGGACCACGGCGTGCGCGCGGCCCCAGCGAGGCCCAGGTGTGCTGCGCGCATACGGTGCGCGATCACCCCGAGTTGTTCGGCGGAGGTTGCCACCGCGGCAAAGCGCACCGGCACAGTGCCGCCGCCAGAGGCGTGCGGGTGATCCAGCGCATCTTCTCGTGCACCCGCCGACATCGCTCGGCGCTGCTGCCCGACGCCCGCTGCGCCGATTCGTGATGTCAGTGAGGTGACCAGTTCGCGCAGCTGCGGCCCGTGACGGTACACCTGCTCGAGCACAATGCTCTGCTCGTTCGGTTGCGGCGTGCGCGCGGGATGCTTTCGAGCAAGCTCGACGCCGAGGCCCGCCATCACCCGCGTGCGCTCACCATGAAATGCGCCGGTTGCCGTATCGGGGTCGCCAAACGCCCAGATCTTCGTGCCCCGCTCGACAAGTGCTGCAAGCAGCGCGAGTGCGCCCTCACCAAGTTCGGCGGCATCATCGATCAGCACAAGCCGCGGCACCTGCACCTCGGCATCGGCACGCAGCACCTCACAGGCGACACGCTGCAATGCGCTCGACGAGAGTTCGCCCGGTCGGGATTCTGTGAGTCGCGCGTTCACCACTTCAAGCAGTTCGAGCGCCGACACCCACTGCGCCACAAACTCGGCAGCATCTGACGTTCGATCGGCCCCGAAAGCGCCCAACCTCGCGATGAGTTCATTCGGCTGCAGCGCGAAATCGTCGAGCACGCGGCTGAGCTCACGCATCTCGGATCGAAAAGCGTCGCTGAGCAGCACCTCGGGCGCGAACGGCGCCCCCTGAAGCCCCTGCTCAAGTGCGGCCGCGACCACCGATTCGATGACCTCATCGTGCGCGGTACCAGTGAGTAACCGCGGAGCATCTGCGCCACGAAGCGCGGCTTGCCGCTGCAGCACGGCGAATGCGAGCGAAGGTGCGGTGCGCACGAAGGTGCCACCGATCGGACGCGCAATTCGCCGCTCAATTCGCCCACGCAGGTCGGTGCCCACAAGACGATTCGGGGCAAGCACGAGTACGTCGCCCTCACGCCAACCTTCAAACCCTGACACTCGGGCAAACGATTCGACGAGCAGCGTCGTCTTGCCGCTGCCCGGTGCCCCCAGCACGCGGGCGTGACGCATCGGATCAAGGTCGAGCACCTGCCGCTGCGAAGCAAGATCGGAAGAGCG
>CALCJF010000028.1 GCA_937967375.1 uncultured Leucobacter sp. | reverse complement strand
GGGTTCGGGTCTTGGATGCTCGGAGTGGCCGCTCTGCACTCCGGGATCGCTGGTGCCCACCCCCGAGCTCGGCGTACATGGCCTGATCGAGTTCGGCAACCGTACGATCTCTGGCCCGCTGCTGCTCGCCGCGATTCTCGTGGTCGTGCTTGGCTGGCGCATTCGCAAGTCGCGGGGCGACCTGTTCGTGATCTCGTGGATCGTGCTCGGTCTCGTGCTGCTGCAGGCCTTCGTCGGCGGCGTGATCGTATGGGAAGAGCTGAAGGCAGTGCTCGTCGGTTTTCACTACGTGGTGTCGCTCATCATCGTGTGTGTGACTGCGGCATACCTCGCTCGCATGTATGAACCGGCGGGGGCACGCGAAATGGCAGTGCCCCGCGGCTTCGCTGTGCTCACCCACATCACCACATTCGTCATGGCCATTGTGATCTTCATCGGTGTGATCACGACAGGCTCGGGCCCACACTCGGGCGATGCAGACGTCGTGCGCAACGGCTTCGATGCGACCTTGCTCAGCCATGTGCACGCCTGGCCTGGCTACCTGCTGGTGCTGCTCACCGTGGTGCTGCTCGTGTGGGCTCGCCGTGACAAGCTGCGCCCCGCGAAGTGGCTCACCGCATTGCTCGCGGTGCAGGTGGTGCAGATCGCTGTCGGTATTTACCAGGCACGCAACGGCCTGCCGCCGCTCGCCGTCGGCGTGCACATGGTGCTCGCCTCGCTCACCGCGGCAACCATGACTGTCGCGGTGCTGCGCCTCAAGCGGCCGACGACCGCTGCCTAAAGCTGCGCTGCGCCGAGGGTCAGACCGTTGCGACGATCTCTGCGTGAGGCATGAGCATCCAGCCATCGGGGTTGTCTGCCCAGCGCTGCCATGCCTTCGAGATGCGCTCGAGCTTTTCGCGATCGGCGAGCCCGAGGCGAATGGCGTTGTCTGCGAACGCGGAGGCGACCGCGCGTTCGGCCCACATACCGCCCCACCACGCGCGATCCTCGTCGTTCTCAAACAACCACAGCGACGCGGTGCAGTCGACCGAAACGAAGCCCGCATCGCGCGCCCACTTCTTGAGGTGGCGACCCGCCGCGGGCTCACCGCTAACACCACGGTGCACCTGCAGATACAGCGGCAGCCATTCGGAGAGTTCGGGTGACTCTGGCGAGATGATCACGCCCTCGTAGTCGACGTCACGCGCCGCCACAACACCGCCCGGTTTCGTCACCCGGCGCATCTCACTCAGCATTGCGACGGGGTCGCCCACGTGTTGCAGCACCTGATGCGCGTGCACGATGTCGAAGCTCGCGTCGTCAAAGCGCAGCGCGTAGGCATCACCAGCTTCGAAACTGAGGTTTGCGAGCCCAAGCGGCTCGGCATCTGCGCGTGCCTTCTCGACCACGTCTGCCGCCGCGTCGACGCCAACAACCGTGCCGGGCGCGAGACGCTCTGCGAAGTCCATCGTGATCGTGCCCGGCCCGGAACCAATGTCGAGCAGGCTTGCGCCGGGTCGCAGCTTCGACACCAGATAGGCCGCGGAATTCTCGACCGTGCGCCAGGTGTGCGACTTGAGTACGCTTTCGTGGTGCCCGTGGGCGTATGCATCAGCCATGCAGCGAGCTTAGCGCTTCGTCAGAGAGCCGCGAGCGCCTGCTCGATGTCGGCCCAGAGGTCGTCGACGTGCTCGATGCCGATGCTGAGGCGCACGAGCGACTCGGGCACGGCGAGCGGCTCAGAAGGCTGCCGTCGGCGCCGCTCGGCAAGTGTTTCGACGCCGCCGAGGCTGGTCGCGGGGGTGATGAGCTCGAGCAACTCCACGAAGCGCTCCGCCGATGCCGCTCCCCCGGCAAACTCGATCGAGATCATCGCGCCGAATCCGCTCATCTGGGCCGAGGCGAGCTCGTATCCTGGATCGGTCGGTAGACCCGGGTACCGCACCCGCGAGAGCTCTGCACGTTCTGCGAGCCTCCGGGCCAGCTCGGCGGCGGTCTGCTCTGCGCGGTCAAGCCTCACTGCGAGCGTGCGCAGGCCTCGAAGCGCGAGCCAGGCCTCGAACGGACCAGGAATCGAGCCTTGCAGCGTGCGCTTCGCGAGCAGCCGCTCGCGCAGCGCAACATCTGAAGTCACCGCGAGGCCGAGCAGCACGTCTGAGTGACCGGCGATGAACTTCGTGGCCGAGTGCACGACGAGGTCGGCGCCGAGCTCGAGCGGGCGCTGGCGCAGCGGCGTAGAGAACGTGTTGTCGACCACGACGATCGCGCCGCGCTGCTTCGCCGCCGCGATCAGAGTCGGCAGATCGAGCACATCGAGCAGCGGATTCGTCGGCGACTCAAGCCAGACCAGATCGGCGCCTTCGAAGGCTGCGATCGTCTCATTGATTCGCGTGGGATCGACCTCGCGCAGCACGAGCGCGCCATCGGCGTGAAGCTGCCGCGCGAGCCCGATCGTGCCGTTATACGAGGTACCGGGCACGACGGCCACTCCCCCAATGGGCACGAGCGAGAGCGCCGCAGCAACGGCCGCCATTCCCGAGGCGTAGGACAGGGCTGGCACGGGCGTACCCTCGAGCTGCGCGATCGCTTCTTCCAGGGGCTCCCAGCTCTCGCTCGAGAAGCGCGCGTACACGCGATCGCCCGGCTGAGGCACTGCCGATCCAACGTAGGTCGACGTCAGCGTGATTGGTGGGTTGAGCGAACTACCCGTTTCTCTGGAGGGCCTACCGAGCGAGACGACGGACGTAGCTGGTCGGTGTTGCTCGGAGTTCGCTGCCATGCACACAGCATAAACCGCAGATGCTTCAGGCAGATTTCGCGTTGCTGCGTATTACGCCCCAGCAGGTCTTCGCCTGTTAGAACGGCAGCAGCGGATCTACCGCAATGGCAAGCGAAAGCAGTGAAAGGTAGGCGATCGAACCGTGGAAGACCTTCATCGGCTTGCCCTCCTCGCCGCGAATCGCGCTGCCGTAGAGGCGATGCGACTCGAAGACGAACCAACCGCCCGTCGCCAGTGCCACCACGGTATAGACGAGACCCATGCTTGCAACAGGGATGAGCAGGAGGCTCGAGGCGAACGTCGCCCACGCGTACAAGATGATCTGCAGGCCGACGGTGACGCGGCCGCGCACGACGCCAAGCATCGGCACACCGGCGTTCGCGTAGTCGTCACGGTACTTCATCGAAAGCGGCCAGTAGTGCGGCGGCGTCCATAGGAAGATGATCAAGAAGAAGATCCAGGCAGGCCAGTCGAGCGAACCGGTCACCGCCGCCCAGCCGATGAGCACCGGGAAGCAGCCAGCAATGCCGCCCCAAATGATGTTCTGCTCACTGTGACGCTTGAGCAGCAGCGTGTAAATCACCACGTAGAAGAAGATCGCCGCCGCTGACAGGGCGGCCGCGAGCCAGTTCGTCGTGAGCCAAAGCCAAGCCACCGAAAGCACACCCAGTACCCAAGAGAAGACGAGGGCGTTTCGATCGCTGATCTCGCCGGTCACGAGCGGCCGCTTCGAGGTGCGCTTCATGCGGCGATCCATGTCACGGTCGATGTAGCAGTTGAACGACCCGGCCGAGCCCGCGCTCATCGCACCGCCGAGCAACGTGGCGAGCACGAGCCAGAGATTCGGCAACCCGCCCTCAGCCAGAATCATGGCCGGCACCGTCACCACCAGCAACAGCTCCATCACACGCGGTTTGGTGAGCGAAACGTACGCCTTCACTGTGCGCGCGAAGCCGATCTTTTGCGGTCGGGCACCTGACTGGACTGAGGAGAGAGTTTCGGTGGACATCATGTTCTATCGTACCCTCTCGCACGGTAGGCTTGTTCTGGTGCTCGGCGGGGCTGCGTCGAGCCTTCAAAAACTTGAGAGAGGCCGGTCAGTGGGCGAAGTATTGCAGTGGGACGAGCTCGACGATCGCGCGGTGGACACCGCGCGCGTGCTCGCAGCGGACGCAGTGGAAAAGGTGGGCAATGGTCACCCTGGCACCGCGATTAGTTTGGCTCCCGCGGCCTACCTGCTTTACCAGAAGGTGATGCGGCACGACCCGCGCGACGCGAACTGGATCGGCCGCGACCGCTTTATTCTCTCGATCGGTCACAGCTCGCTCACCCAGTACGTGCAGCTGTACCTCGGCGGTTTTGGTCTCGAGTTGGGCGACATCGAGGCGCTGCGCAGCTGGGGGTCGAAGACTCCGGGCCACCCCGAGTTCGGGCACACCGCGGGTGTCGAGATCACCACAGGCCCGCTCGGCCAGGGACTGGCATCGGCCGTCGGCTTCGCGTACGCCCAGCGCTACGAGCGTGGCCTTTTCGATCCCGAAGCGGCGCCCGGCACGAGCCCATTCGACCACTTCACCTACGTGATTTCAGGCGACGGCGACCTGCAAGAGGGCGTCACCTCAGAGGCTGCGTCGCTCGCCGGCCATCAAGAGCTCGGCAACCTGATCGCGATCTACGATTCGAACCAGATCTCGATCGAAGATGACACTGACATCGCCTACAGCGAGAACGTGCGCCAGCGCTACGAGGCATACGGCTGGCAGGTGCTCGAGGTCGACTGGCGTACCGGCAACGATATGAGTGCCGACGGTTACCGTGAAGACCTGCCCGCGCTCTACTCGGCGATTGAGAACGCAAAGGCCGAGTCAGGCAAGCCCACGCTCATCATCTTGAAGACCATCATCGGTTGGCCTTCGCCCGGCAAGCAGAACACCGGTGGCATTCACGGCTCGGCGCTCGGCGCCAACGAGCTCGCCGGCCTGAAGCGCGAGCTCGGCTTCGACCCCGACCAGCACTTCGTCGTGGCCCCCGAGGTGATCTCGCACGCGCGCGGGCTCGTCGAGCGCGCGGCAGAAGACCGCGCTGCCTGGCAGGCGACCTTCGACGCATGGGCCGCCGCGAATCCCGAGCGCAAGGCGCTGCTTGAGCGCCTCGAAGCGGGCGAGCTGCCGGCCGGTGCCAATGAAGCGCTGCCCGTGTTCGAAGCAGGCACGAGTGTCGCGACGCGATCGGCAAGCGGCAAGGTGATCAATGCGCTCGCGCCAATCATGCCCGAGCTCTGGGGCGGCTCGGCCGACCTCGCCGGCTCGAACAACACCACCATCAACGGTGCCCCTTCGTTCGTGCCCGCTCACCACTCGACTGGCAGCTGGAAGGGCGACCCGTACGGCCGAGTGCTGCACTTCGGCATTCGTGAGCACGCAATGGCCGCGATCATCAACGGCATTCAGCTGCACGGCAAGACCCGCAGCTACGCGGGCACCTTCCTGCAGTTCGCCGACTACATGCGCCCCGCGGTGCGCCTGGCAGCACTGATGAACGTGCCGAGCATCTTCGTGTGGACCCACGACTCGATCGGCCTCGGAGAAGACGGCCCCACACACCAGCCAATCGAGCATCTGGCGTCGCTGCGTGCAATTCCGAACCTCGCGATGGTGCGCCCCGCCGACGCGAACGAGGTCTCAGTGGCCTGGCATGAGATGCTCAGCCGCCACGCCGGCCCGACTGGCATCGCACTGACTCGCCAGAACGTGCCCGTCTTTGCGCGCGGCGAGAGCGAGGCCGACGGAGACACTTTTGCTTCTGCCGAGGGCGTGCGCCGCGGCGCCTACGTGCTTGCAGAGTCGCCGACCGGCACCGTTGACGTGATCCTCGTCGCTACTGGTAGTGAGGTGCAGCTTGCCGTGGCCGCCCGCGAACAGCTCGCTGCTGACGGCATCGGCGCTCGCGTCGTTTCGGCTCCCTGCCTCGAGTGGTTCGCAGAGCAGACTCCCGAGTACCGCGAGTCTGTGCTGCCCGCCGCAGTGACCGCGCGCGTGAGCGTCGAGGCCGGCATCGCGCTCGGCTGGCGCGAGATTGTCGGCGACCGTGGCCGTTCGGTCAGCATCGAACACTTCGGCGCATCTGCCGACGCTGAGACCCTCTTCCGCGAGTTCGGTGTTACCGCAGAGGCCGTCGTGGCCGCCGCGAAGAACTCGCTCGCGGCCTAGGCCCGCACACTGCTATCGGAGGCACCAATGAGCAATCAACGCAACACCGAACTCAGCGCGGCCGGTGTCAGCATTTGGCTTGACGACCTTTCGCGCGCCCGTATCGACAGCGGCAATCTCGCCGAGATGATCGCGACCCAGAACGTGGTCGGAGTCACCACGAACCCGACCATCTTCGCGAATGCGATCGGCTCGGGCACCGGCTACGGTGACCGCATCGCCTCCGCCGCTCTCGCGGGCTCCGGCGCTGAACAGACCGTGTTCGAGCTGATGTGCGCCGACGTCGCCGACGCTTGCGACGTGCTTGCACCGGTCTATGCCGCGAGCCACGGTCGAGATGGCCGCGTGTCGATCGAGGTCTCCCCCGTGCTTGCACGCGACACCGCAGGCACGATCGCTCAGGCTCGCGAGCTCTGGGCAAAGGTCGATCGCCCAAATGCGATGATCAAGATTCCCGCGACTGTCGAGGGCCTCGAAGCGATCAGCGAGGTCATCGGCTCAGGAATCAGCGTCAACGTCACGCTCATCTTCAGCCTGACTCGCTACCGCCAGGTCATCAACGCATACCTGGTCGGTCTCGAGCGCGCACGCGCCGCGGGCCACGATATTTCGAAGATCCACTCGGTTGCCTCGTTCTTCGTATCGCGCGTCGACACTGAGATCGACGGTCGGCTCACCGCTCTCGGCACCCCCGAGGCACTCGCATTGAAGTCTCAGGCAGGCCTAGCGAACGCTCGCCTCGCATACGAGGTGTTCGAACAGGGCTTCTCGAGCGAGCGCGCTCGCATGCTGCTCGATCTCGGTGCAAACCTGCAGCGCCCGCTCTGGGCGTCGACAGGCGTGAAGGATCCCGCACTGCCAGACACCCTCTACGTGGCGGGCCTCGTCGCGGCAGATGTGGTCAACACCATGCCCGAGGCGACGCTGAACGCGTTCGCCGACCACGGCGAAACTGCGGGCGACACCGTGACGGATGCGTACCGTGAAAGCGATCTCGTGCTGAACGCGCTCGACGGGCTCGGCATTGACTACAACGAGGTCACCGAACTGCTCGAGATCGAGGGGCTGCAGAAGTTCGAGGCTTCTTGGGCCGAGCTACTGATGACGGTAGAAGGCGCGTTGGCGGAGGCCGCATGACAGTTCAGCTCAGCATTCGAAACGAGCTTGAACTCGCCGCACAGGCGCCTCTGCGGCAACTCTGTGAAGGGCACTTCGCGAGCAGGCTTCTTTCGCAAGACGACACTCTCTGGGGTGAGGCAGCACGCGACGAAGCATCGATGCGGCTGGGCTGGGTAGACCCGTTTGCGGCTGCAGAGCAGGTGCTGGAAGAGGCGACCCAGCTTCGTGACGAGTTGCGGGCTCACGGCATCGATCGCATCGTGCTCTGCGGCATGGGCGGATCGAGCCTCGGCCCAGAGGTCATTGCAAGCGAAGCCGAAGTGCAGCTTGTTGTGCTCGATTCGACGCACCCTGATGTGGTTCGTCATGCGCTCGCCGGCGATCTGACGCGTACCGCAGTTGTGGTGTCGTCGAAGTCTGGGGGCACCATCGAAACTCGATCGCATGCCGAGACTTTTCTTGCAGCGTTTCTCTCGGCGGGCCTCGATCCCAGGGCGCACGTGTTCTATGTGACCGATCCCGGGTCGCCGCTTTCGACCGAGACCGAGCAGGGCTACCGCGTCTTTCTGGCAGACCCGAATGTGGGCGGTCGATTCTCAGCACTGACGGCGTTCGGCATTGTTCCGACGGTGCTCGCGGGGGCCGACATGGGGCGCGTGCTCGCAGAGGCCCGGGATGTGCACGAACTATTGTTCACAGACGCCCCCGAGAACCCCGCGCTCAGGCTCGCCGCTGCGATTGCGGCAGCACTGCCACAGCGTTACGTGCTATTGCTCAGCGAGAGCGACGAAAACGGCAGTCAAAGCTGGGGCCTGAGCGACTGGATCGAGCAACTCGTCGCAGAGTCAACGGGAAAGGAAGGCACCGGCGTGCTGCCGGTCGCCCTGCCCGCCGACGCGTACGAACTCTCGGCCCCTCCCCCTCACGCGCTTGCTATCGGGCTCAATGCCTCGGCGAACAACGAGACGGTCGATATCGCGCTGGGGGCCCCACTGGGTGCGCAACTGCTGCTCTGGGAGGTAGCCACGGCGGCTCTCGGCCGCATCATGCGTATCAACCCGTTCGACCAGCCAGATGTCGAGGCCGCGAAGGTTGCCGCCCGCTCAGCGCTGCAGCGAGTGGCCGAACCGCTCGGTGACGACGAGGCTGCGCGCGAGGATGAACTGATCGAGCAGTTGAAACGAGCTGTCTCAGAGAACGGGTACGTCGCGATCCAGGCGTTTGTCGACCGCGAGTCAGCCCTCGGTGCGCGGGCCGTGCGCTTGCGTGAGCGCCTCGCCGCCGAGCTCGGCGTGCCGATAGCGCTCGGCTGGGGGCCCCGTTACCTGCACTCCACAGGTCAACTGCACAAGGGAGGCCCGGCGCTCGGGGCTTTCGTGCAGCTCATCGATGACGCGGCGAAAGAGTTGCCGGTCGGCCCCGAGACGACGGCCGGTTTTGGTGCGCTGATGCGCGCACAGGCTCGCGGCGACCGCGAGGTGCTCGAGGATCGCGGCAGAACGGTGCTGAGGCTCGCGCAGTAGCCTCAGCGCACCAAGCAGCCGCCGCGCAAGCAGTAGTAGCCGCAAGGAAACAAAAAATGGGCCCCGATGATGGGGCCCATTTTTCATTCAAGCAAACTATGCTGCCGTCGGAGCGGCGCTGCCGCGGCGCTCACGCAACTTCTGCAATGCCTGCTCGAGCAGCTCTTCTGCCTCTTCCGGCGTACGGCGCTCCTTCACATAGGCGAGGTGCGTCTTGTAAGGCTCGTTCTTCAGCAGCTCCGGCGGGTTCTGCTGGTCGCGACCGGCAGGAAGGCCGCTGTGCGGCGAGTCGATCTGATCGGGAATCTCTTCCGGATCGACGTCTGCCGCAAAGTAGCGAACGGTTTCGTTGCCGAGAATGTCATAGTACGGAACGGCGATGCGCTCTGCACGCACTCCGTGATCCATCTCACCCATAGGGCCCGAGCCGACTCGGGCTCCGCGAATCGCATTGCTGCCAGACACGTCACACCTTTCTGTGGACCGAAGTCCGTGAAGTAAATCCTGTTATTGCCTGATCGACCGCAAAATTTCGGCCAATCGGCACGCTACACGACCGAGAAACGGGCGATCAGCCCGAGGCCGACGATCGCGGCGAACCACACGAGCGAAACGACAATCGTGATGCGGTTCAGGTTGCGCTCTGCGACGCCGGACGAGCCGAGGCTCGAGGTGACGCCGCCGCCGAACATGTCTGAGAGGCCACCACCCCTGCCCTTGTGCAACAGGATGAACAGAGTGAGCAGCAGGCTCGTGAGCACCAACACGCAGATCAGTGCGATCTTCAAAATGAGCACTAGAGCAGCCCTTTCAATGTATACAAACCAACGACCAGTATAACGCTTAGGCGCCCGTCACGTGCTTCTTGAACTGCACGATGCGAGAAAACTCCTGCGAGTCAAGGCTTGCGCCGCCGACAAGAGCACCGTCGATGTTCGGCTGACGCAAGAAACCGGCCACATTCTGGCTGGTCACCGAGCCCCCGTAGAGCACGCGCGTCTCGGCTGCAACCTTTGCGCCGAGAAGCTCCGAGATACGTGCGCGCAGTGCGGCACACACGGACTCTGCCTGCTCAGCAGTTGCGGGGTCGCCACTGCCGATAGCCCATACAGGCTCGTAAGCGACGACGAACGAAGCATCTTTCGGCAGGCCTGCGATTGCAGCCTCGAGCTGCACGAGCGGCACGGCGGCGGCCCCCTGCTCTTCAAGATCTTCGGCGGTCTCGCCGACACAGATCATGGGAGTCATGCCCTGAGCCGCAACCGCGCCGGCCTTCGCCGAAACTGTTTCGTCGCTCTCGCCGTGCCCGTGGCGGCGTTCCGAGTGACCGACGAGCACATAGCGGGTGTCGAGTTTCGCGAGAAACTGGGCCGAGACGTCGCCGGTGTACGCGCCCGAGAGGTGCGGCGACACGTCTTGCGCACCGAGTGCGAGCGCGAGCTTGTCTGCAGCGAGCAAGGTCTGCACCGAACGAAGGTCGGTGAACGGAGGAAACACCGCCACCTCGACACCAGAGAAGTCGTGCTTCACGTCTTTCAGCGACCACGCCAGCTTCTGCACGAGGGCAATCGCTTGCAGATGATCGAGATTCATCTTCCAGTTGCCGGCAATCAAGGGCACTCGCGCCGCAAACTGTTCCTGAGCCGCGGCCTGCTGTTCCGCGGCGGGTGCCGCCTCGATCACGTCGTTCTGCTGCTCGCTCACGCAAGCACCTCCAATCCAGGAAGATTCTTGCCCTCGAGATATTCGAGGCTTGCCCCACCGCCAGTCGAGATGTGGCCGAACTGCTCATCGGCAAAGCCGAGCGCGCGCACAGCGGCGGCAGAATCACCGCCACCAACGACCGTGAAGCCGTCGGTTTCAGTGAGTGCGCGAGCGACGGTACGGGTACCAGCAGCGAACGCCGGCATCTCGAACACACCCATCGGCCCGTTCCAGAACACCGTCGATGACTTCTCAATCACTTCGGCAAAGGATCGAGCCGAGGCCGGGCCGATGTCGAGGCCGAGCCCCGACTCTCCGAAGCTGCTGCTCTCGATCGAATCTGCGGCAACCACTTCGTGCGCGGCATCAGCGGCGAAGGCCTCGGCAACCACGATGTCGGTTGGCAGCACGATCCGAACGCCAAGTCGATCGGCATCGGCGAGGTAGCCGCGCACCGTGTCGAGCTGGTCTGCCTCGAGCAGGCTCGCGCCCACCTTGTGGCCCTGTGCCGCGAGGAAGGTAAAGAGCATGCCGCCGCCGATCAGCAGGGTATCGACGCGCTCGAGCAGGTGCGAGATCACGCCCAGCTTGTCGCTCACTTTCGAGCCGCCAAGCACCACGGTGTACGGGCGCTCAGGCGACTCGGTGAGGCGCTTCAGCACCTCGAGTTCGCCGGCCACGAGACGGCCAGCGGCACTTGGCAGCAGCTGAGCGAGATCGTAGACGCTCGCCTGTTTGCGGTGCACCACCCCGAAGCCGTCAGACACGAATGCATGACCGAAGGCAGCGAGCTGCTCGGCGAAGGCCCGGCGGGTCTCATCGTCCTTGCTCGTCTCGCCCGCGTTGAAGCGCAGGTTCTCGAGCAGCACCACGTCGCCGTCCTCGAGCGCCGCCACGGCGGCGGTAGCAGCGGCACCGACGGTCTCAGAAACAAAACCGACGGGGCTCCCGAGCAGCTCAGCCATGCGCACAGCCACAGGCTGCAGCGAGTACTTCGCCTCCGGCTCACCGCTCGGCCGGCCGAGGTGGCTGATCAAGACGACGCGGGCACCGCCCTCGCGAAGCTCACGAATCGTCGTGAGTGAAGCGCGAATGCGGCCGTCGTCGGTGATCACCCCCTCTTTCAGCGGAACATTCAGGTCGCATCGAACGACGACCGTCTGTGAACGCAGGTCACCCAGTGACTCAAGTGTGCGCATCGCTTGGTGTGATCCTCTCGGAAAGAAATTGGACTAGATCAGGCCGGGAGTCTGCGCACGAGCCGCGTCGAAGCGCTTCGCGACGTCAGCCCAGTTGGCGATGTTCCAGAACGCGCTCACGTAGTCGGCGCGAACGTTGAGGTAGTCGAGGTAGTAGGCGTGCTCCCACACATCGAGCATCAGCAACGGAACGGTGCCTGCGGGCAGGTTGCCCTGCTGATCGAAGAGCTGCACGACGTTTGCGCGCTGACCGAGTGCGTCCCATGCGAGCACGGCCCAGCCGCTGCCCTGCACCCCCATTGCGGTCGCCGTGAAGTGAGCCTGAAACTTCTCGAACGAGCCGAAGTACTCGTCGAGAGCGGCTGCGAGCTCGCCCTCGGGGCGCTCGCCACCCTCGGGCGACAGGTTGTTCCAGAAAATGGTGTGGTTGACGTGACCGCCAACGTTGAACGCGAGATCTTTCTCGAGCTTGTTCACGTTTGCCAGGTTGCCGCTCTCGCGTGCCTCGGCAAGCGCGTCGAGGGCAGCGTTCGCCCCGGTGACGTACGCCTGGTGGTGCTTGTCGTGATGCAGCTGCATGATCTTGCCGCTGATGTGCGGCTCAAGTGCGGCGTAATCGTAGGGCAGTTCGGGAAGAGTGTACGCAGACATCGAGTGCTCCATTCGTGGGGTGTGTTCAATCTAAAGCTATCGCGCGTCGGCGCTTAACTACACATCAATTTCTTCGGGCAGGTTCGCGTCGGTGCCAGGAATGCCCTGTTGCTCAGCCGACTTATCGGCCAGTGCAAGCAGGCGCCTGATTCGGCCGGCAATCGCGTCTTTCGTCAGAGGCGGGTCGGCTTTCGTGCCCAGTTCGTCGAGACTTGCGTCGCGGTGAGTGAGGCGAAGTTCACCGGCGTAGCGAAGGTGTTCAGGCACGTCGTCGGCGAGGATCTCAAGAGCTCGTTCGACTCGGGCACACGCCGAAACCGATGCCTGCGCGCTACGCCGCAGGTTCGCGTCGTCAAAGTTCACGAGGCGGTTGGCCGTGTTGCGGGTCTCGCGGGCTTTGCGAAGCTCGTCCCACTTCGCCTGCGCCTGCACTGCGCCCATGATGCCAAGCATCTGGCCGATGACCTCGCCGTCGCGAATGAGCACCTTGTGCTGGCCTCGGATCTCCCGGCTTTTCGCCTGCACGCCGAGGCGGCCCGCCGCACCGACGAGTGCCATCGCTGCCTCGTTCGTCGGGCACAGGATCTCGAGACTGGCCGAGCGGCCAGGAGGGGTCACCGAGCCGCGCGCGAGAAACGCGCCGCGCCAAATGGCGGCGAGTTCTGCGGGCGATCCGGTGGTGAGGCGGTTCGGAAGGCCACGAATCGGGCGACGCTTCTGATCGAGCAGGCCAAGCTGCCGAGCAAGGGTCTCTCCGTCAAGCACGCGCACGACGAACTGGGGCGAGCCCGGGCGGGTCGAGGCTGCAGGCATCTGCTTTGCGTCTGAACGCACGCCATAGAGCTCAGCAAGATCTTTTCTCACTCGCTGCACAATCGCTGGTGTGTGCAACTCTGCCTCAAGGGCGATCCGGCCTGAAATCGTGTGCAGCCCACCAGCGAGACGCAAAACTGTTGCGAGTTCGCTCATTCGCTCGCCCACTTGCTGCGAGACCACGCGAACCAGTTCGTTCTTCACGTCAGGGGTCGAGGGCAATCCGATTCCTTTCAAAGGGTGTCTAGAAAATGCGAATCTGGGCAGCGCTATTCGCGGCCAAGATCACGGTGGCGCAAGCTCACGTGCACTCCCGGCAATGAGGCGAGTCGGTCTGCGAGCTCGCGTGCCATGGCAACTGAACGGTGCTTGCCGCCGGTACAGCCTACAGCGAGTGAGACGTGTCGTTTGTTCTCGCGCTGGTAACCGGCAAGCATCGGCTCGAGTGCTGCCACGTAATTCTCAAGAAATTCTTGTGCGCCCTCGCGGCTCATGACGAACTCTTTGACCTCGGCGTCAACGCCTGTCAGCGGCCGCAATTCGGTCTCCCAGAAGGGGTTTGGCAAGAACCGCATGTCTGCCATCAGGTCGACGTCAGTAGGGGTGCCGTATTTGAAGCCGAAGCTCTGCACCGACAGTTGCAGGCCGGGCGTGTCTTCGTCGCTGAACAGCTCGCGGGTCGCCGTCGAAAGCTCATGCACGTTGTAACGCGAGGTGTCAATGACCACGTCACTCGAGGCGCGCAACTCTTGCAGTCGCTCTCGCTCGAGACGAATACCGTCGAAGAGGCTGCCAGCCTGAGCTTGAAATGGCTGCGGCCTGCGCACCGACTCGTAGCGACGCACCAGCGTCTCGTCGGTGGCGTCGAGAAACACGACGCGCACCGTAGCGTTCTCTCGCAACTGCGCGACGGTGTCTTGGATCTCCTCGAAGAGGTCGCGCCCGCGGACGTCGATCACCGCGACGATTCGTGGCAGTGCCCCGCCCGAACGGTCTGCCATATCGGCAAGCGTCTTCAGCATTGCGAGCGGCAGGTTATCGACGACGTACCAGCCGAGGTCTTCGAGCGCGTTGGCGACGGTGCTTCGACCGGCCCCAGACATGCCCGTGACGATCAAGATCTCCTGCTTGGTGCCCTGCTCGGTCACGGCTCTTCCTCCCCGCGCGACACGCGCTCACTGCCTTGTTCTAGCTTAGCGCTCGCGCCGCTTTCGGTCAGGCGGGAAAGGATCTGCGCTGCGAGCTGCGGCCCCACTCCTGGGGCGCTCGAAATCTCGCCCAGGCTGGCCTCGCGAAGCCGCGCCACTGAGCCGAAGTGCTTCAGCAGCGCCTGCACTCGCTTGGGCCCGAGCCCAGGAATATCGGAGAGCTGGCTCGCGATGGCGGTGCTGCGACGCTGACGCTGGAACGTGATTGCGAATCGGTGGGCTTCGTCGCGCACACGCTGCACCAGAAACAGTGCCTCGCTGGCGCGCGGCAGCACCACGGGGAACGGATCGTCGGGCAGCCAAAGCTCTTCGAGCCGCTTCGCGACCCCGGTCAGCGCGATGTCATCGATGCCGGCCTCGTCGAGCGCACGTTTCGCTGCGGCGACCTGCGGCGCACCGCCATCGACGATGAGCAGCTGGGGTCGGTCCCGGTATCTGCCATCAGGCAACTCACCAGACTGCGCAAGCTGGTTCAGCTGAGCCGCCCTTCGCGACACCACCTGGTAGATGCTGTCGGTGTCATCGGTTGTCTGTTCGATGCGGTATTTGCGATACGCGCCCTTGGCAGGCAGCGCGTCTTCGAACACGACGAGCGAGGCCACCACCCCGGTGCCCTGCAGGTGCGACACGTCGATGCACTCGATGCGAAGCGGTGGCTCGGTCATGTCGAGCGCCTGCTGCAACTCGCCGAGCGCGTCGGTGCGGGCAGAGATGTCTGCGGCGCGCTTCAACTTGTAGCGCAGCAGGTGCTCGCCCGCGTTGAGCACTGCGCGATCCATGAGTCCGGCTTTATCGCCGCGCTCGGGAATCTTCACGCGCACCCGACCTCCGCGGGGGCGCCTGGCCCGCAGCGCTTGTTCGAGTGCCTCGGCGTTATCTGGCAGCACGGGCACCAGAATCTGCGGTGGTGGCTCACGCTCCCCCTCGTAGGCAGATTGGATCACCTGCTCGAGCAGCGCACTCGGCGAGTCGTCAAGCTCGACGTCGACGAGCCAGCTGCGCTCACCCCTGATGCGGCCGCCTCGAATGATGAACTGGTGCGCGGCCGCAGAAAGTTCGTCGTGCCGCAGGCCGAATACGTCTGCGTCGACGTCGAGGCCGAGCGCCACGGAGTTGCGTTCCATCACGTGCTGCACCGCGGCCACCTGATCGCGCAGCAGCGCCGCGTCCTCGTAGCGCTGCTCGGCCGCCGCGTCGCGCATCGCTCGCTGCAATTGCTTCAGCGCCCGGTCGTCTCCGCCCGCGAGAAATGAGACGAGCTCACCGACGCGTTCGCGATGATCTTCAAGACTGATGAGGCCCGAACACGGCCCGTGGCAGCGCCCGATCTGACCGGCGAGGCAGGGCCTTCCGGTCTGCATCGCGCGGCGATAATCGGCGTCGTTGCAGGTGCGAATCGGAAACGCCTGCTGCAGCAGAGCGGTCATCTCGCGCAGCAACCAAACCTTCGGGTACGGGCCGAAGTAGCGCGCACCCCTGATCTTGTCGTTGCGCGTGATCAGCAATCGCGGCGCCTCATCGCGCAGCGTTACGGCAAGATACGGGTACGTCTTGTCGTCTTTGAACTGCACGTTGAACGGCGGCTGAAACTCCGTGATCCAGGTGTGCTCGAGCACAAGCGACTCGGTGTCGGTCGCGACGACTGTCCAATCGAGTCGGGCAGCCAGCGCGAGCATGCGCTGCGTGCGCGGCTGAATCGAGCGCAACGGCTGAAAGTAGTTCGCGAGACGCGCGCGCAGATTCTTCGCTTTGCCGATGTAGAGCACCCGGCCGTGACGGTCGCTGAAGCGGTACACCCCAGGGCTCGTCGGAATTTCGCCCTGGGCAGGGCGAAACGAGTCACGGTGATCCTCTTCGCGAATCAACGCTTGCCGGCTCCCGGATGCTTCGCGAGCGACTCGGCAAGAAACCTGCCGGTGTGGCTCTCAGAGTGCGTCGCCAGCTGCTCTGGTGTGCCGGTTGCGAGAATAGTGCCGCCGCCGCTGCCGCCCTCTGGGCCGAGGTCGATCACCCAGTCACAACTGCGAATCACGTCGAGGTTGTGCTCGATCGTGATCACCGTGTTGCCCTTGTCTACGAGGCCATTCAGCACGAGCAGCAGCTTGCGCACGTCTTCGAAGTGCAGACCAGTCGTCGGCTCGTCGAGCACATAGATGCTGCGCCCGTTCGAGCGCTTCTGCAACTCGGTGGCAAGCTTGACACGCTGCGCTTCACCGCCCGACAGTGTCGTGGCGCTCTGCCCGAGCCTGACGTAGCCGAGCCCCACGTCGACCAGGGTCTTCAGATAGCGGTGGATGCTCGAAATCGGCTCGAAGAACTCGGCTGCCTCGGCGATGGGCATGTCGAGCACCTCGCTGATGTTCTTGCCCTTGTAGCGCACCTGCAGCGTCTCGCGGTTGTATCGCTCGCCCCCGCAGACCTCGCACGCGACGTAGACGTCTGGCAAGAAGTTCATCTCGATCTTCAGCGTGCCATCGCCCGAGCAGGCCTCGCAGCGGCCGCCCTTCACGTTGAAGCTGAATCGTCCCGGCAAGTAACCGCGAATCTTGGCCTCCTGCGTTTCGGCGAAGAGGTTGCGAATCTTGTCAAACACACCGGTATAGGTCGCGGGGTTCGATCGCGGGGTGCGCCCGATCGGTGCCTGATCGACGTGCACGACCTTGTCGAGGTGCTCGAGCCCGGTCACCCTCGTGTGCTTGCCGGGCACCTGCCTGGCTCCATTGAGCTGGTTGGCGAGCACGCGGTACAGAATGTCGTTCACGAGCGTGCTCTTGCCGCTGCCGCTGACACCCGTGACCGCGGTCATGACGCCGAGCGGAAAGGTTGCGTCGACGTCTTTGAGGTTGTTGGATCGTGCGCCGACGACCTTCAGCTCGCGACCCTTTTCGCGCTTGCGGCGCTTTTTTGGAGTCGCGATCGCGCGCCGCCCGGTGAGGTAGTCGGCGGTAATCGAATCGCCGTTTGCCAGCATCGATGCGTAGTCACCCGAATGCACCACTGTGCCGCCCTCGACGCCGGCGCCCGGGCCGATGTCGACGATCCAGTCGGCCGCCTCGATGGTTTCTTCGTCGTGCTCGACCACGATCAGAGTGTTGCCGAGGTCACGAAGCTTGACGAGCGTCTCAATGAGGCGACGGTTGTCTCGCTGGTGCAGGCCGATGCTCGGCTCGTCGAGCACGTAGAGCACGCCGGTGAGCCCCGAACCGATCTGCGTGGCGAGACGAATGCGCTGCGCTTCACCGCCGCTCAAGGTGCCAGCGGCGCGGGCGAGAGTGAGGTAGCCGAGGCCAACCTCGATGAGAAAGTTGAAACGCAGGCGAATCTCACGCAGCACCTGTGCGGCAATCTTGGCCTCGCGCTCACTCAGCTGCACCTCGGCGAAGAAGCGCTGCGCGTCCGTGAGGCTGAATTCGCCGACGCCCGAAATCGACTCGCCATTCACGGTGACCGCAAGCACCTCTGGCTTCAACCGCTGACCGTGGCAGGCGTGACACGGCACCTCGCGCAAGAACTCGGCCCAGCGCTCGCGGCGCGAATCGCTCTCTGCCTCGGCATACTGCCGTTCGATGAACGGGATGACGCCCTCGAAGCCGCTCGAGTACTTCACCTCGCGCCCGAAGCGATTCTTCCATCGCACGTTGACCTTGAAATTGTTGCCGTAGAGCACGGCGTCGCGCACCTCTTCGGGCAGCTTGCCCCAGGGGGTCGAGAGTTTGAAATCGAGGTCGCTGGCAAGCCCTCGAAGCAGCTTCTCATAGTAGTTGTAGAGGCTCTTGCCCTGACTCGTCCAGGGAACGATAACGCCGTCGGTAATGCTGAGCTGGGGGTCGCCGAGCACGAGGTCTTCATCGACAGACATGCTCGTGCCGAGGCCCGAACACGTGGGGCAGGCACCGAACGGAGCATTGAACGAGAAGGTGCGCGGCTCGATCTCGGTGAGCGAGACCGGGTGCCGGTTCGGGCAGCTCAGGCTCTCGCTGAAGGTCTGGGTGCGATCGCTCGCCTTCTCGTCGCGATCAACGAAGTCGATCGTGACGAGGCCCTTCGCGAGCTTCAGCGCGGTCTCAAGCGAGTCAGTGAGGCGCCCGAGGCCATCGGGGCTCGCGACCAGGCGATCCACCACCACCGAAATATCGTGCTTAACCTGCTTCTTGAGTGTCGGCGGCTCGCTCAGCTGCACCATCTCACCGTCAACCAGAGCACGCGAATACCCGCTTGCCGCGAGGTCTTGCAGCAGGTCGACGAACTCGCCCTTCTTCTTGCTCACGACGGGCGCGAGCACCTGATAGCGCGTGCGCTCGGGCAGCTCCATCAGCGTGTCGGCGATCTGCTGCACGGTCTGCGAACGAATCTGCTCACCGCAGATGGCGCAGTGAGGAATGCCGATGCGCGCCCAGAGCAGACGCATATAGTCGTAGATCTCGGTGATCGTGCCGACCGTTGAGCGCGGGTTGCGGTTCGTCGACTTCTGATCGATGCTGACCGCCGGGCTCAGGCCCTCGATGAAGTCGACGTCGGGGCGGTCGACCTGGCCGAGAAACTGGCGGGCGTAGGCACTCAGGCTCTCGACGTAGCGGCGCTGCCCCTCGGCGAAGATCGTATCGAACGCGAGGCTCGACTTGCCGCTGCCTGACAAGCCCGTGAACACCACCATGGAGTCGCGCGGAATCGCGAGGTCGACATTCTTCAGGTTGTGCACTCGTGCGCCCTGCACACTGATCTGGGCGTGCGACGCCGAGGAACGAATCGGGGTGGTCTTCTCTGCTGCAGAACTCTTCGAACTCACTCCCCCAGCTTAGTCGAGCAAACCACAAATATCGAAGATATGTTCGATGCATTTCGCCATCGGCGTCAGCGCCGAACTCCTAGACTCAAGGTCATGCGCACTCAACTGATTCGTACCGCCACGAAACGGCTCGATACTTTCCACGCCGCCTCATACTTCTCTGGCATTGTGTCAGCAGAGTACGACGAAATCGGGCTCGCCCGCCCAGCTCAGTACTTTGCCGCTCGTGCGTGCGCGCTTGGGGCCGCTTCGGCTGAGCTCGTGGCAGCGACTTTCTTCAGCTTCAACCCGGATCGTATCGCCCGCGTAATCCCTGAGTGCTGGCAGGTAGCACCACCTGGCCAGGTGCATGCTGCGCGAGTTCGTGGTGTCCGCGCGCTGCTGGTTGCGCTTGAGTCGTCTCTCGACCCGAACTCTGCAAGCGCGCTGCGAGGGGCGGCAGCTCGAACTCGCAGCAACCTCGGGGCAGTACTCGAAGCACAGTCTGTGTCGGGTCGGCCGCTCTACGCCGCCCATCTCTCAGTCTTCGGCGCCGAAGCTGCGGATCGGGCAGAAGACGACCTCTTCGGCCTTTGGGTGTCGGCTACCCTGCTTCGTGAATTTCGTGGCGATGGTCACATTGCTGCGCTCGTCTCGCACGGGCTTTCGGGCCTTGAAGCAAGCGTGCTCGACTGCGCCACGGGGCTCGCATGGAGACCCAGCGCAGCTCGTCGCTCTCGCGGCTGGGGCGAAGACGACTGGAGGGAGGTCGCCGGCGCACTCGCCAGACGCGGTCTGCTCAGCGACGAGAGTGACACTGCTGTGCTCACCGAAGAAGGAGTGTCACTGAAGGAATCACTCGAAGTCGCAACCGACGCAACTGTGGCGTCGGCTTGGTCTCGCCTCGACGATGCCGCGCTCGCAGAGATACGGCGCGACGCGAAACTGATCGCAGAGATCGTGGCCACAGCACAGCTGATTCCGCAGAAGCTCTTCGGCCGTGACTCCGCTCCCGAGTCGCCGCAGGCGGCCTAGCTTCAACCAGGACTTCGGCCAGACAGCTCGTCAGAAGTAACCAGTCGCAGGCCTGTCTCGTGCAGCAACAAGAGCGCACGTAAGGGCGCGTCGACGTCACTGTTGGCGGCGTGCTTAGAGAATGCGCGCAGCCAGCGCATGTCGTCTTCAGCGAGCGCCGCGCCGCCGGGGCGTTCCCAGACGATCGCGAACGATTCTGCTTGCACCACGTTTGCGATCTGCTTCGCACGACGCAGGAACACCTGTGGAAATGCGGCTCGCCCCATGTCGTCTGTCTCGCACATCTCATAAGGGTCGTCTGGGTGATCGTTCATCGGCATGATCGGCTCTTGCAACAGCTGCTGCTCATCAAAGAAGAACAGCCAGATCTGCCGCTGGATCGCGGCCGTCAGCAAATGCTGCAGTGCGCCGCACAACTGCGCGTCAGTGACGAGCGGGGCGTGAGTGTCTGGAGTTGCCTGGTCGCAAGAAATTGCCGCGGGGCCGGACGAACGGAGAGGGCGAGAGATATGGTTCATGTCGACACAATGCCCCGACCAATGCCCTCCACATGACAGTTTCGAGAAATTTGCGAAAATCTGTGGAAGGAAGGCATCAGCCGGGGCCTGTGAGCGACGAGTAGCTACTTCGCCGATTGTGGTCGTATTCTACGAACGAGGATCAGGCTCGCTCCCGCAGCAATCAGTGCCAATGCAGCCGCTCCGACGGTGATGCGAACGCCCTCTTCGGCACCAGTGTTCGCGAGTTGATCGCTTGCCCCGGCGACGGTAACAGCGACCCTCGCCAGCTCTCGATCGCCGGCGAACACCACGATGTGATGGGCTCCGGCGGGCGTGGCTGTGGGGAGGCTACCGGAGAAGGTGAGCGCGCCATGCGCATCTACCGTGGTGCTGCCGAGCAGCTGCGGCGTTGAGTGCAACTCGATACGCACTTCCGTTCGTGATGGAAGGCCAGCGCCTGTCAGCGTAAAGGAGGCACCGGGTCGTAGATCGCCAGATACCCGTAGCTCGGCGGTAGGCGTGGTCGGGGTACCGTCGGCGCCGGTCTCCCCCTTGGCGTCACCGCCTGCGGCGCTACTGGCATTAGCGTTCGCGCTGTTGCCGTCGGCGTCGCCGTTCGAGTCGGCACCGCCATCAGCATCAACACTCCCCTCCCCGCCGTCGTCGTCATTCAGCCCGAAGAATACGTCGAGCTCAGTAAGCGCCGCCTCGGCAAAGCTCCACTGGTCCTGTTGGTATGCGGCCCAGGCGGCATCACCGTCAGGAGTCGCAGGGTACCTGTTCGCGTTGCGACCACCGGGCAGGCCCTCGACCCACCAGAATTCGGTCATAAATTCCTTCACAGCGCCGGTCTGGTCGAGCTGCACCCAGTCTTTTGTTACCGGTGCCGCGGATCCATTGTTGTACTGCACCAGATAGGGCACCTGCAGCTTGGGCGCGATCGAGAGCGCCTGAGAACTGTCGCCACCGGGGTAGAACGAGACCTTGTGCCCGGCGTTCTCGCTTGTGAGCTGGTACTGCGTGCGCAATCCAGGAAAGTACCGCGATACCAGATCACCGTAAAGGTATGAGAGTGGTGTCTTGTCTACGTTGTCGCGAATGTGCAGGCGGTTTCCGACGTACTGCGAGTCGAGCCGCAGGTCGAACACGTAGACGGTGTCGGTTCCGGCTTCGATGGCCTTGTCGTTGACCTCGTGGGCTACGGCCCGCGTGTTATGGCACCAAGTACCGCCGAACAGGATCGTGTGATCGCCCGGGGTATCAAGAAGTTCGACGAGTTCTGGATAGGTAATTGATTTCAGCACGAAGTCGTCTGCCTGATCCTCGCCAAAAATCTCGGCGCCGTAGAGCGACGCATCTTTGTAAGAGTTCTGGTGTCGGCTGTTCATTTGACCGCGAAAGAAGTCGAACTGAGACTGCGTGTCGATCGTGGCCTGACCGTCAATAGCGACCGAGGAAAAGACAGCCTCGAGCGCTTCATCGTAGCCGTCGTCGGTAGTAGCCGCGGCGAGTGACGCGATGACGCGATCCTCGGATCCGCCTTCGGTGTGGCTCTTGTCGTAGATCACCAGGTACGGGTCGTTGCCCGCAGCAAACTGCGGAGTGGTGTCTGCGTTCAACGAGGTCAGCAGGTTGCTCCAAATCTTCGCGATCTCGGCGTCTTGTGAGGTGCGTACGTCAATGCCTACGCCATCGAGCAGCGGGTCGAAGGCATAGATCTTCTCGACCCCATACTTCTTTGCGGTGGCGTCAATGCTCGGTGCCGCCGCCTGCACCCGTGGATCATTCGGTCCGCCCACCAGCAGCGCGTATGTTCCCTCGCGCTGCAACAGTGTCTCGAATCGCTCGTAGGTGACTGCCTCAAACACCGAGCCCGACGGCAGACCCTCGATGTTCTGCGCGAAATAGTCGAGTTCGGTTTCGGCGACGGTGGCCGGCGAAGACTCCGCGTAGGCCGCTCCCGCCGTCGCCACGGCGCCGCTCAACGCGAGCGATGCAACCAGCAAGGCCGTCCCAACCGGCTTCCTCCGGAAACGATAAGTGGTCATATTGTTGGTCCTTTGAGTTATTGAAAATTGAATAAGTTGATTGGCAAAACTAATCGGCGCTGAGCGTGACGACTGGTTCGGCTGAAAGCTGCTTGCGGCGGCGAAGCCACCACCAGGTCAGCAAACCACCGGCTGCGATGGCGATGCCGCCCAGCGTCGCCGGCCCTGCGAGGCTGAGAGCTTCGGCGTCGGGCTTGCCCCCGGTCGTAGCTCGTTCAGATGAAGCCGGACTCTTCGTCGCAGACTGCTCACGCCGCTTATCCGTGGCAGCGTTGGTTTTCTTTTGATCACTCGTCTGCAGGGTGGGTTCGGGGCTCGCCGGCGTACTGTTCACCGATGGGGCAGCTTCCGTGCCTGCGTCGGTTGTCGAGGGTGCTGGTGCCTGCGTCGGTTGCGAAGACGGGACGGGCGCAGGGGCGGGGGTCGGGGTTGGCGCAGGCGTGGGGGCGGGCGCAGGGGCGGGGGCGTTCCAGGGCGGCCCCTTCCACGGCTCCTCGACAGAGTCATAAGGTTCTCCCCCGGCCGCCTCACAGGCGCCGGGGTCAAAGTTCAGCCCGCAAATGTCGCAGACGTCGCCCGCAGCTTGCGCGGGGGCTGCGACTCTGATGCCCACAACTTCGGTGGCACCTGCGAGGGGTGCGAGCCCGAGGGCAACCGCGAGCGCACCGCCGGCCAGCATTCGTTTGGTACGTGGAGAATAGGTGCCGGTCATGGTCGTAGTGCCTTTCTGATGGTGTGATGGTTAGGAAAAGGTGGGGATTGGGGTGGTCTTGGCATCGGCGCTTGCAACGGCGTCAGCGTGCGTTACAGCTGCCTCACGGGCCCCGGGAAGCTCGCATTGGCCGATCGGAAGACTCTCGTCGTAGAGTGACGCGGAGACTGCGAGCGGTAGGGCCACCTGCGATGCGGCCACCTGTGCATCTGGTTGTGGCGGGCTGACCCGTTCACGCTCCCCACGAAACACCGCATCATCGAGCACACCTTTGCGGCGCGCGACGACCGTCGCCGCGGTCGCGGCTGCCGTTACGTTCGACATCGTGCTCGCAGTGCCAGCCACAGCACTGATCGGTATCAGCAGCACGAGAATTTCGAGCGGCAGTCCTGTTGCGCTGAGCACGGCCGTCGCTGTCACGATCGCGGTACCCGGCACCCCAGCTGTTCCGAGCGAAACGAGCAAGCAGACCACGGCAAGCGTCGCGTAGTCGAGCAACGAGTAGTCGATACCGAGTGCGTTGATCGAGAAGACGGCGACGAGGATCGGCCAAATGCCGGAGCAACCGGGCATACCGAGTGTCGTGCCTATGGGAGCGGTAAAGGACGCAACGTTCTCTGGCACCCCGACCTTGTTCGTGAGCGTCGGAATAGTAAGGGGCAATGTGCCCACGCTCGACTGCGTCGTGAATGCGGTGTACTGCGCCGGGGTCAGCAGCCTAAACCATCTCAGTGGATTAACATCAGCAAATACGCGTAGCAATATGGCGTTCACGCCGTAGGCGTTGAGAAAGGTAATGGTGAATGCCAGCACCAGCACCGCGAGCAACGAGACAACTGTCTCGATTCGCGTAATGGCTGTCGCGGTAGTCGTCGCGACAAGGGCGAGAACCGCATATGGGGTGAGCTCGATCACGAACGTGACGGCGGTCATGAGAATGCTCTTTGCCCCGTCCACAAACTGCTTAAACGTGCGCAGATGCTCATTACCTCCGCCACGATTCGCGACGAGATAGGCGACCGCAAACAGCACGGCAAAGAGAATGATCGGCACGATACTATTGCTCGCAAAGTTGCCCGCAAGGTTGCTCGGCAGCAGCCCGAGCAAGACCTGATCGAGAGGTCTCACCATGCCGGCCAGGCTGTCAGTTGTGTCACCGCCCGTCGCGAGGTCAAGTTTGGCTCCCTCGCCGAGCCTCAGGCTGATCGCGATCGCGAGAGTCAGCACGATTGCGATGGCGTTCGTGAGCAGTAACCAGAACACGCTCGAAAGCCCGATGGTTCGAAGCTCGCGAGTCGAGCCGAGCGAGGTGATGCTCGACAGGATTGACACGAAGATGAGCGGCGCGACCACCGCGAGAATCACCTGAATATAGGCCTGACCGATGAAATCGACATAGCTGAGATGCCCTTGAAACAGCACTCCGACTCCGACCCCGATGCCGAGGGCGATCAGCACGAGCGCCGTGAACCCGACGTGTTTGAGACGCAGCCCTATCAGCACCGAAAAAGCGCCCAGCACGGCAACAAACGCAACGAGGGCGAGCGGGTCAAAAGTGTCAAACATGCGGCCTACCTGAGAATTCGGTGAGTGGTGTCACCAAAAGATACCCAAGTGATCGTTATGCTAGATATTAGATTTCCGAATATTACGGTGTGCGCAAACGTCGACCTTCGGAACGGCTGGAACTCGCTGGTTCGCGGCGGTGCCTAGCGGTGACCCGCCTGATCCATACTGCGAAGCTCGCGCTTGAGTTCTGAAACTTCGTCTCGCAGGCGAGCCGCGAGTTCAAACTTTAGATCTTCTGCGGCCGCGAGCATCTGGGCGGTCAAATCGGCGATGAGTTCCTCGAGCTTTGCCGAGCCCTCAGCGCCGATCGCGCCCGCGCGCGCGGCGGCCTTCCCTTTCGCGCGCTGCGACGACCCGCCCTTGCGCTGCGCGTGTGCGCCGGTGCGCGAAAGCAGATCTTCAGTGTCTGCCGCCTCGCGACCGAGCACTGCGGTAATGTCGCCGATCTTCTTGCGCAGCGGCTGCGGGTCGATGCCGTTCGCATCGTTGTAAGCAATCTGCTTTTCGCGACGACGCTCGGTTTCTTCGATTGCGAGCGTCATCGAACGCGTAATGTTATCGGCATACATGTGCACCTCGCCCGATACGTTTCGAGCCGCGCGGCCGATCGTCTGAATGAGCGATGTGCTCGACCGGAGAAAACCTTCTTTGTCAGCGTCGAGAATCGACACGAGCGAGACTTCGGGCAAATCGAGGCCCTCGCGCAGCAGGTTGATACCGATCAGCACGTCGAAGACGCCGGCGCGCAGCTCGGTCAGGAGCTCAACTCGGCGAAGGGTGTCAACATCGCTGTGCAGGTAGCGCACGCGAACGCCCGCCTCTTCCATGAAGGTGGTGAGCTGCTCTGCCATCTTCTTGGTGAGGGTCGTAACGAGTACGCGCTCGTCGCGCTCGGCGCGAATGCGCACCTCTTCGAGAAGGTCGTCGATCTGGCCCTTTGATGGCTTTACGACAATCTTTGGGTCGATGAGTCCCGTGGGTCGAATAATCTGCTCGACCACGCCGTCGGCCAACTCGAGTTCATACTTGCCTGGCGTCGCCGAAAGATAGACCGTCTGCCCTACCCGATCTTTGAACTCACTGAATTTCAGGGGGCGGTTATCGAGTGCGCTCGGCAACCGGAAACCATGGTCGACAAGCGTGCGTTTGCGCGATGCGTCGCCCTCATACATCGCGCCGATCTGAGGAACGGTCACGTGAGACTCATCGATAACGACGAGAAAGTCGTCTGGAAAGTAATCGAGCAGGCAGTGCGGTGCCTCGCCCGGTTTGCGGCCGTCCATGTGCATCGAGTAGTTCTCGATGCCAGAACAGAAACCGATCTGCTCCATCATCTCGAGATCAAACGTTGTGCGCATGCGCAGACGCTGCTCTTCGACGAGCTTCGACTGCTGCTTCAGCACAGCGGTGCGCTCGTCGAGCTCTATGGAGATGTCTCGCATCGCGCGATTCATGACCTCGCGGCTGGCCACGTAGTGCGATCCCGGAAACACGGACACCGTATCGACCTGCTTGATCACGTCGCCCGTCACCGGGTGCAGATAATAGAGCGCCTCGATCTCGTCGCCGAAGAACTCAATGCGAACGGCGAGCTCTTCGTACATCGGAATGATCTCGACGGTGTCGCCCCGCACCCTGAAGTTGCCGCGCACGAACTCGATATCGTTGCGCTGGTACTGCATGTCGACGAAGCGGCGCAGCAGCACGTCGCGGTCGAGCCGGTCACCGACCGCGAGCGGCACCATCGCCTCGTAGTACTCTTCGGGCTTACCCAGGCCGTAGATGCACGACACGGTCGACACGACCACCACGTCGCGCCGAGAGAGCAGTGCATTCGTGGTCGAGTGTCGCAGTCGCTCAACCTCTGCGTTCACCGAGCTGTCTTTCTCGATGAACGTGTCAGTCTGGGGCACGTAGGCCTCTGGCTGGTAGTAGTCGTAGTACGAGACGAAGTACTCGACTGCGTTGTTCGGCAGCAGCTCGCGAAACTCGTTCGCGAGCTGCGCCGCAAGCGTCTTGTTGTGTGCGAGCACGAGCGTCGGTCGCTGCACCTCTTCGATGAGCCACGCGGTTGTCGCCGACTTGCCAGTACCGGTTGCGCCGAGCAGCACGACGTCGGTTTCACCCGCGTTGATGCGCTTCGCGAGTTCGGCGATGGCCTGCGGCTGATCGCCGCTCGGCTCGTACTCGCTGATGACCTCGAAGGGGCGCACGCTACGTGTGGTTTCCATAGCCTCGAGTCTAGAAGCCACCTCTGACATTTGGGCTGCGGTTCGCTTCGCGCACATCTCGGTGCAAGACTGAAGAGGTGGATCGCAGCCTGTTTCTCGCCCCGGCGCTCGAGGTCGCTCCCCTGCTGCTCGGCGCCAGGCTCACTGTGCTGGGAAGCCCGGAAAGCGGGTTCTCGGGCGCGCCCGTCACCCTTCGGATCACCGAGGTCGAGGCCTATCACGGCGTGGGCACACCCGGCCCGTACGATGCCGGTTCTCACTCCCGCGACCGCAGAACCGAGCGCAACGCATCGATGTTCGGCCCGCCTGGCCATGCCTATGTGTACTTCAGCTACGGCATGCACTTCGCGCTCAATATGGTCTGCTCTCCTGAGGGCGCAGCCTCCGGAGTGCTCATCAGGGCGGGCGAGATCGTGGCAGGAGCAGACATCGCCAGGTCGCGCCGAGAGGCCGGGCGATCCTCGACCCCGAAACCTGATCGACAACTGGCGCGAGGCCCCGGCAACGTCGCGAGCGCACTCGGAATCACGCGGCCAACGCATGATGGCCTCGATCTGTTCGCCGCCCCATTCGAACTTCGTGCCGCACCAATAGTTTCGAAAAGGATCGCCGCCGGCCCCAGAGTCGGTGTCAGTGGTGAAGCCGGGAGCAGCACGTTTCCGTGGCGCTTCTGGATCGACGGCGACCCTACCGTGAGTGCCTATCGGCCGGGCAGGAATGTGCCGAAGTAGCTGACCGTGAGCTCGGTTCTTTCGCAGCGGGAGCAGCACCTTCGCCGCCTGTAGAAAGCCCGCAGAGATCCCCCTCGCCCCGGCCGAACTCATCGGTGCGGGCCCGATCAGCACATCCGCAGCGCGGCGACTCGCTGCAGATGCCGAGCACTGGGAGGTCATCACCCAGCACCCGAGTACCGGCGAGATCGTCAGCGTCGACCGCTATCGCCCGAGCGAACAGATGCGCCGCCTACTCGGTGCGCGCGACCTGCACTGCGGGTTTCCGGGTTGCAGTGCTCCCCTGCATCGCTGCGACATCGACCATACGATCGCCGCAGCGGATGGCGGCCCAACCAGCACCCCAGACCTCGCGCAGCTGTGTCGCGGGCGTCACACGCTGAAACTCCACGGTGGTTGGCAGGTGCGGCAGGCAGCCCAGCGGCTGCTGCACTGTAAATCACCGACCGGTCGAGGCTATGTCGACCGGCCTCCCTCGAAGGTCAGATTCGAAGCAACGGCTCAGCCTGGCTGCGACCCGCCGGGGCTCGACTCCATGCCCTTCTAGAGGGCGCCGCGAGACTAGCTAAACCAGAGCCCGAGCTCGCGCTCGGCCGAGAGCGTCGAGTCGCTGCCGTGCACGAGGTTCTGCTGCACGGCAAGACCCCAGTCGCGACCGAGGTCACCGCGGATGGTGCCGGGTGCCGCGGTGGTCGGATCAGTGGTGCCTGCGAGCGAGCGGAAGCCCTCGATCACGCGGTTGCCCGAGACGCGTGCCGCAACCACGGAGCCCGACATCATGAACTCGACGAGCGGCTCGAAGAACGGCTTGCCCTGGTGCTCCTCGTAGTGCGCCTCGAGCAGCTCTCGGGCGGGCGTGACCATGCGCAGGTCGACGATGGTGTAGCCCTTGGCCTCGATACGACGCAGGATTTCTCCGGAGAGCCCCCTCGCGACACCATCGGGCTTGACGAGTACCAGGGTCTCTTCTGCGTGCATGCTCACTCCTAAAGAATTGAAAGTCTCCGAGAGCAAGTTTAGCGAGAATCGAGCCGGGAGCCTGACGCTTCGCTCGCCTCCCTTGACGACGCGGCAATCTGCTGCAGCAGAGCGAGGGTGTCCCGCACCGCACGCCGATGAATGGCCTGCGGCTGAACGAGTGCGTCGATACTTCTCGCGAGCGGTAGTCCCGCAATGTCGAGCAGGGTGACTCCATCGGAAAGCGCACCACGCATTGTGTGTTTCGGCATCAGTGCAACCGCCTTGCCTGTGCGCACCAGCGCTGTGGCGACAAAGAATTCGTTCACCTGGTGTTTCACACGCAACGGGGCGCCCGCCGCGGCCGCAATCGTCGAAAGCAGCTCAGACAGAGGAAACCCTGGGTGCACCGAAACCCATTCTTCAGTGACCAACTGCTGCGGCGTGACACTTCTGCGCGAAGCGAGCGGATGCGAACTCGAGACCGCCACACCGATCGGCTCCTCAATCAATGGCACGACGAACAGGCGGTCTCGCGCCCAGTCTGCCCCATGAGCGAGCCTATGCGCGATGACGATGTCGTGATCGAGGGTCAACTGCCCGAACTCATCGAACGACACATCGCCATCGCTCAGCTGCAGGTCTGCAATGCTCTCTTCGAGCAAGCGGCCGAACCAGGCAAGCCCGGCGCTGTGAAAAGCCGAGACGCTCACACTCCCCCGTGGCTCCTCGAGAAACTGATCGACCGCCGAGCGCGCCGCGGCAAGACTCGATTCGATGCCCAAGCCCGCAACGACCAGCGCTCTTCCCGCATCGGTCAGCACGGTGCGTCTCGCTCGCCTCTCGGTCAGCGGAACCTGAAACTCCGATTGCAACGCCGAAAGCTGCTGTGAGATGGCGGAGGCCGTAACGAGATGGGCCGAAGCCACCGACGCGATACTGCCGCGCTCATCGATCTCGCGAAGAACTCGAAGCTGCGCGATATCCATAAGCAAATACTAACGAAATAGGTAAATAGTTCGCACTTCTTCTTACGTGTAGATCGCAAGAAACTATTCGCATGCGCAAAGCCTCACCCGATCTGCTGCTGGTTCTCGTCGCCATCGTGTGGGGCGGCAGCTATCTTTCAGCGAAGCAACTCGTCGCCGAGATCGGCGTCGAGCCCACCCTCGCGCTACGCTACGGCATCGGCGCGCTCGGCATGCTCGGGTTCGCACTCATTCGTCGCACAGGCCGCGCAAATATGCGGCTCATTCTGTCGGGTGTGGTGCTCGGCTGTTCGCAAGCCAGCATTCTCTGGCTCGAGACCACGGGGGTCGGCCGGACAAGCGCCACGAACGCTGGGATTCTCATTAGCCTCTCGCTGATCCTCACCCCACTGCTCGAGGCCGCCCTACTGAAACGAAGACTGCCCCTGCCGTTCTATCTCGCTGCAAGCGGCGCCGTGCTCGGTATCGCCCTGCTCGCGTCGGGAAGCGGGGGGCTCCGCGTACCGACCGGCGGCGACCTGCTAGTGCTCGGTGCCGCCGTTGTGCGTGCGGCGCACGTCACCGCGACGGCACGCGCGCTTCGCAAAGACGACAGCGTGGTCACCCTCGTCACTGTTCAGATGCTGGTTGGTGCGGTGCTCTTCACCGCGCTGGCCGCGCCATCGGCAGCTTCGTGGGTGCCGCGACTCACCTTAGCCGGAATCGCAAACGCGGTATTCTTAGGCTTGGGCTGCAGCGTCTTCGCGTTTCTGGTGCAAGCCTGGGCAGTGCGGAAGACCTCGGCCGCGAGAGCCGCGCTGCTCATGGGCACAGAGCCGCTCTGGGCTGCTCTCATCGGGATCGTAATCGGCGCCGAAGCACTCGGGCTGGTGCAGCTCCTGGGCGCGATCCTCATCGTCGCAGGAAGCCTCGCTGGCAGCTCGATAGAGCGGCGAAGCCGCCAGCAGCGAATAGAGCCGCTGTCTGAGTCACCGTCGGCGACGGCAATTGCGTCAGATACTTCTGGCAATACCTTCAGTTCGCAAGCGAAGCGTAATACTGAAGTCGCTGCCGATCAATCTGCGCGCCCTTGACCATGCAATACACCCACAGCGCGGAGAATAGCAGGCTGACGACGAGCGACGCGGGCAGGATGAACGCGGTCGCGAGCATCAGTGCGTGCACGGTCCAACCCAGCCAGATCCCGACCTTGCCGACGCGCATGAATCCGAGCGCGAGCACACAGGCGAGCGCGAGGCCGCCCGCAATCCAGAGACCCAGCTCACGAGGTTCGAGCAGGCTGAGCCCAAAGATTGCAAGGCCGATCAGCACTACAACGATCAGTTCGAAGCCGAGTGTGATCGAGGCCAGCGCACGTTGCGTTTTGGCCGCGACCTCGCCGCGACCGGCACCCGAGAGACGCATTGCCGCGTTGTGGGCCACGGTTTCAGAGGGTGAGAGCTGCAGCTCTTCCTCTGCGGGCAACCCGGCGCGTGCAGAGTTCACGTTGCTATCGCCACTCACGCAATGCCCCATCCCTCGTTTCGCGAGCACAGGATGGCCTCGCCAGCGAGCAGCACCGATCCCGCAACGAGCACCGCACGACCGTCGGACTGCCCGGCCCACTCCCGAGCAGCGTCGAGCGCCTCGGTGAGTGACTCCGACACCTCGGTAATACCGTCGCGCTCGAAGCGGCCCGAGACTTGGTAGAGGTCCTCGACACCGAGCGTACGAGCAGAGTCGACGGGCGAAAGAAACAGTGCATCGGTAATGGGCAGCAGAGCTGCGAGCACGCCCTCAGCATCTTTGTCAGCCATCATTCCAGTCACCAGCGCAAGCTCTGTGAACGCGAACGATTCGGTGACGGCCCGGGCGAGCGCTTCAGCTCCGTGCGGGTTATGGGCAGCGTCGACGTAGACGATGGGTTCGTTGCCGATCAACTGCAATCGGCCCGGTGAGGTGAGCCCGCCGAGCCCCTCGTCAAGTACCTCTTCTGGCAGCGGGCGCTCCGCACCGAAGAACGCCTCGACCGCGGCGACCGCGAGCGACACATTCTGCGCCTGGTGCGCCCCGTAGAGCGGTACGAACGCCGGGTCATATTCGTGACCGTGTAGACCGCGCAACGAGACCTGGCGGCCGCCGACTGCGAGCAGATCCTCGGTCACATCAAAGTCGCGAGCAGACACGAAAATACGGGCGTCCTCGCGCTCTGCCGCCTCAACGAGCTCGACAAGCGCAGCCGAATCCTGCGCGGCGGTGACCACAGTGCTGCCCTGCTTCACAATGCCAGCCTTGGTGCGTGCGATGGTCTCGATGTCGGTGCCGAGCACTGCGGTGTGATCGAGATCGATCGGCGTAAACACGGCGACCTGAGCGTCAGCAATGTTCGTTGCGTCCCACTCGCCGCCCATGCCGACCTCGATCACGGCAACATCGACGGGGGCATCGGCGAACAGCGTGAACGCGAGCACGGCGAGCGCCTCGAAGAATGTGATCGCACCCATGCCCTCGGCCGCGAGCTGCGCGTCGAGCACCTCAAGCGGTAGTCGCAGCTCGTCCCAGGCGTCAGCAAGCACCTTGCCTTTGACAGGCACGCCGTCGATCTGAAAACGCTCAGTGAAGTCGACGAGGTGCGGGCTGGTGAACAGCCCCGTGCGCAGACCGTGGGCACGCACGAGCGACTCGATCGCACGACTCGTCGAGGTCTTGCCGTTCGTGCCGGCAACCTGAATCACGGGGTACGACAGTTGGGGTGATCCGACAAGTTCGGCGAGGCGCCGCACTGGCTCGATACGCGGCCGCGGGTTCGCCTCACCGACGCGAGTCAGCAGCTCTTCGTAGACCCGCTCTGCGGCTCGTTCTGCTCCGGTCATAATGCGCTCCTGCCAGTCGTGATCAGGCGTTGCTGCCGTGTACGTCGATCGTAATACCGAGCGGCGCTTTTTCGGTGCCGAGCGCGCTCGCAACGATGTTCAAAAGTGCGCCCGTGGCGTCAGCAGCAGGGGTCTCGACTGCCGAAACGGTCAGCTCGGCAGCAAGGGTCTCGCCCTGGATCAGCTCGGCGTGCGTCTCGAGTGCAGCGGCGTTCGAAGCAGACGAAGCGAGCTTCAGCACGATACGGTCGCTGACCTCGAGACCTGCGTTCTTGCGCGCCTCCTGCACCGCACGAATCGCGTCGCGGGCAACGCCCTCGGCTTCGAGCTCGGGCGTGGTCTCGGTGCGCAGCAGCACGAAGCCGCCGCCGGCGAGCAGGCCCAGCACGTCACGGCTGTCTTCGCCCGAGGTCGTCGAGAGAGTCAGCTCGTACTCCCCCGTCTCAAGCGCAATCCCGCCAGCAGTCACGATGCCGTCTTGCTCGTTCCAGTCGCCGGCCTTTGCCGCCTTGATCACCTGCTGCACGTTCTTGCCGAGGCGGGGCCCCGCGGCGCGAGCGTTCACGGTCAGGGTCTGCACGATGCCGTACTTCTCGGCACTGTCGTCTTTTAGGCGCTTCAGCTTCACCTTCTTGACGTTCAGTTCCTCGGCGAGGATCGTGGCAAACGGTTTCAGCGCGCTCTTGCGGGCAGTGACCACCTTGAGCTTCGCAAGCGGCAGGCGCACGCGAAGCCGCTCGGCCTTGCGCAGCGCGAGTGCCTGCGAAGTGATCTGGCGCAACTCATCCATTGCCTCGACCAGTTCGTCATCGACGGGAAATGCGTCTGCGGCGGGCCAATCTTCGAGGTGCACCGAGCGGCCACCGCTGCGACCAGTGACGTGCCCGAGACCGCGCCAGAGCTCTTCGCTCACGAGCGGCGCGAGCGGCGCCGCAACACGAGCGACGGTCTCAAGCACCGTGTAGAGCGTGTCGAAGGCCTGCTTGTTCTCGGGCTTGCCGTTGTCGCCTGCCACACCCTCCCAGAAGCGGTCGCGCGAGCGGCGCACGTACCAGTTAGTAAGCACCTCGGCGTAGTCACGCAGGGCCTCGGCCGCAGAGGTCGTGTCGAGCCCCTCAAGGTGGTTCTCGACGTCGCGCACGAGTCGGCCGGTCTTCGCGAGAATGTATCGGTCGAGCGGATCCGAGCTGTCGGTGCGCCACTCGGCGTCATAACCGTCGGCGTTCGCGTAGAGGCTGAAGAAGTACCAGGTGCTCCAGAGCGGCAGCAAGAACTGGCGCACGCCCTCGCGGATGCCCTCCTCCGTCACGATCAGGTTGCCACCGCGCACCACGGGTGAGGCCATCAAGAACCAGCGCATCGCGTCGGATCCGTCGCGGTCGAAGACCTCGTTCACATCTGGATAGTTGCGCAGGCTCTTCGACATCTTGTTGCCGTCACTGCCGAGCACGATGCCGTGGCTGATCACGCTCTTGAACGCCGGGCGGTCGAAGAGCGCGGTCGCGAGCACGTGCATCACGTAGAACCAACCGCGGGTCTGCCCGATGTACTCAACGATGAAGTCGGCGGGCTGGTGCTCGTCGAACCAGTTCTGGTTCTCGAACGGGTAGTGCGCCTGAGCGAACGGCATCGATCCCGAATCGAACCACACGTCGAAGACGTCCTCGATGCGACGCATTGTCGACTGACCGCTCGGGTCGTCGGGGTTCACGCGCGTCAGCGAGTCGATGTACGGGCGATGCAGATCGACCTCGCCCGTCTCGGGGTTCACGGGCAGCGTGCCGAAGTCGCGCTCGAGCTCTTCGAGCGAACCGTACACGTCGACGCGCGGATAGTCGGGGTTGTCGCTCTTCCAGACGGGAATCGGGCTTCCCCAGTAGCGGTTGCGGCTGATCGACCAGTCGCGTGCACCCTCGAGCCACTTACCGAACTGCCCGTGCTTCACGTTGCCGGGCACCCAGGTGATCTCTTCGTTGAGTTCGAGCATGCGCACTTTGATCTCAGTGACGCGCACGAACCAGCTCGAGACCGCCTTGTAGATCAGCGGGTTGCGGCAGCGCCAGCAGTGCGGGTAGCTGTGCTCGTAGCTCTGCTCGCGCAGCAGACGGCCGCGCTCGCGCAGCAGGCGGATCAGCGGGCGGTTCGCCTCGAACCAGAGCTCTCCGGCTACGTCGGTGACGGCGTTCACGAAGCGGCCACCGTCGTCGAGGCTCACGATCGTCGGGATGCCCGCGGCCGAGGTGATGCGCATATCGTCTTCGCCGTACGCGGGCGATTGGTGCACGATGCCGGTGCCGTCGCTCGCTCCAACGTAGTCATCTACGAGCACGCGCCAGCAGTTCTCGGTGCCCCACTTTTCGGCGTCGGTGTAGTAGTCGAAAATCGGCTCGTACTCGACATTCTCGAGATCAGCACCAAGCACGGTGCGCTCGACGGCGTCGAGCGCACCGTCGGCCGACTCGTAGCCGAGATCCTTTGCGTAGTTACCAACGAGATCTTTGGCGAGCAGGTACTTCGCCTCTGCGGCATCGCCGGTAACGCCCCGCACAACTGCGTACTCGATGGCTGGCCCGACCGCGAGGGCGGCGTTCGTCGGCAGCGTCCAAGGCGTGGTCGTCCAAGCGAGCGCCCGCACACCCTCGAGACCGAGCTCGGCAGCGCGCGATCCTCGCATCGGAAAAGTTACCGTCACCGAAGGATCTTGCCGCATCTGGTACACGTCGTCGTCCATGCGCAGCTCGTGGTTCGACAGCGGAGTCTCGTCGCGCCAGCAGTACGGCAGCACGCGGTGCCCCTCGTAGGCGAGACCCTTGTCATGCAGTTGCTTGAACGCCCAGAGCACGCTCTCCATGAAGCTCAGGTTGAGCGTCTTGTAGTCGTTCTCGAAGTCGACCCAGCGCGCCTGGCGGGTCACGTACTCTTCCCACTCCTTCGTGTAGAAGAGCACCGACTCCTTTGCCTTCTTATTGAAGACATCGATGCCCATGTCTTCGATCTCGCTCTTCTCGGTGATGCCGAGCTGCTTCATCACCTCAAGCTCTGCGGGCAGGCCGTGCGTGTCCCAGCCAAAGCGACGCTCGACCTTCTTGCCGCGCATCGTCTGAAAACGCGGAAACACGTCTTTTGCGTAGCCGGTCAGCAGGTGCCCGTAGTGCGGCAGGCCGTTCGCGAACGGGGGGCCGTCGTTGAAGACCCACTCTTCACAGCCCTCGCGCTGCCTGATCGACTCGCGGAAGGTATCGTTCTGCTTCCAGAACGCGAGCACGCCCTGCTCGATCGCCGGAAACCTTGGCGAGGGCGAAACACCCTCGGTGCTGCGCTCTGCTGGGTCGATCGCCGCGTGCTTTGGCCGCTTTGCCGCTACTGCGTCGGTCTGCTGCTTGGGGTACGTCATGAGGTCTCCGGTTGTAGATGTTCGTAATGCGTTCATCTGCCGGGACGAGCGAGAACCACCGTTCTCTCCCGCGGTACCACCCCGCTTGCCTCGTCGTCGCATGCGCGACCCTAGGCCTCTTCGTTCGGCTGTGACGGGCCGTACCCGTTCGGTTCTAATAAGCAGCGAGGTTCTTTCGAAAAGGATCTCGTCCGCCGTTCTTCCGAAGACTCCCCGGTGATGGCCGGTTCGCGGTCGCTGCATCAAGCTTACGTCATTCGCAGGTAGTGTATTTCCAGAGCACCGCTTCGGCATGTGTATGAAATAGAGCTCGATCGAACGGAGACCCCCCGTGACTTCGCCCGCGCCCGGATGGTACCCCGACCCCGCGTCTCCCGAACAACTGCGCTGGTGGGACGGGCAGCAATGGAGCGAGCATACTGCGCAAGCGGAAAGTGAGCAGCTGACGCAGCAGCTGACACCGCTGCCGCAGAACGACCGGCCCCAGGGTCAGCGGGCGCGCAAGACCTGGCTGATCGTCGCGGCCGGTGCCGCCGCTGTCGCCCTGGTGACGACAGTCGCGATCACTGCGATGAGCGGGGTGTTCGGCTCTGGAAACCCGCAGCTCTTCACCGAGACGGTCTCAGCGTCAGAGACCAAGTACGCGTACACCGCGCCTATGACCGAGCTCGACCCCGGTGCGCCGATCAGTTTTCCCGTCGACTTCGATTGGAACGCTCGGATCGCAGAGGAGGGCGGGGCCGAGGACTGGGCGTTCGAGCTGTACCTCGATCCCGCACTCACCCGGTTCGAGCGCGCGTGGGTGTATCAGTCGAAGGCGGGAAAGCCGCTCGAGATACGCCCGTTCGAGTCGGACACAGTGCGTGCCGACACAGGGGACTCGGCGCAGGTGATGTCCGAGGGGCGCACCTTTGACGGTTGGGGGCTGCAGCCTGAGTACTATCTCGTGCGCAAGATCGATGCTTCTGGCAAGGCACTCGAACAGCCGGTCGTGACCAAGCTGACCACGAAACAAGAGTTCGAGGCCCCAGTCGTATCGGCGTCAGTCGATCCGACGGACGGTACGCTCACACTCTCGTGGGAGCCCGTCGAGGGCGCCACCGATTACGTGGTCGTCGGTAGTGCCGGGGTGACCACCGACAAGGATCGCTACCGGTGGTACAGCCTTTTCGGCACGACAGGTGACACCAGCTGGTCGTCGAAAGACAGGATCAATCGTTCTTCACCGGCAGACTTCTATCCGTCGGAGCAGAACGTCGGACTCGCGTTGTACGACGGGGAGAGCGCCGATCAGTTGCTCGGCGACAATGTGGTGACGTTCAACCTCGGCGAAGACGACTACGCCGAAAGCGGGTTCGCCTGGGGAGTCATTGCCACTGATGGCAAGAGGTACTCGCAGGTCTCAGAGGTCGATGCCTCGGCGATGGCAGGCTCGCTTCCGCAGCGTACTGCCTGGAATGAGATGACCAATCATGGAATGTCTCACCTCATGTGGGACACGGTCAATCCCCTGTCGAGCATTCCTCGCGTATTCGCCTTTACCGGTTTGGATGGAGTTACCCGCACCACGCAGGCGCGCATCCCGGATGATGGCATCTCGGTGGGCCCGAAGCCCGAGCAATGGATCATCCGCGTCGAAGGCGTAGGTACCATGCTCGGGGAAGAGATCGAGTACACATTCGAACACGGCGCCACCACTACACCGGAAGCTTTCATCGCAACCTTCAATGCTGAGGCTGAAGCAATGCACCCCGCGACCGGACTCGGCAACTTCACGGTGATCTCCGGTACTCCCGAAGATATCTCCGGCAAGATCGATAACGCTGCCACGAAGCCAGCTGACACAGACTACCCGGTGTACGGATCCAACGACTACGTGCGATTCATCGCCAGCCACCTCATCGCAGGCACGGAATACATCGACGTGAGCGAGTTCGCGGCGCAACCCGGCTCCCAGAGCTTTTCGGATGCGTTCGACGAGGCCTTCTACCAAAACCCCTACGCCATCGGGGTTCCCTACGCGGATGCGGCATTGTTCAATCCCGTTCGTAACTCCGGCGACAGGGTGATCTATCGTCTGAACTACACTTTGGAAGGCAGCGAGCGCGAGGAACTGCAATCGTCGCTCGCAGCAGGCGTGGAGGCCGCACTGGCGCAATCCATCAATGATGGAATGTCTGCGACCGAAAAGGCGACCGCGCTGAACGATTGGCTCATCAGCAATGCCGAGTACGACTTCGCCGCCCTCGACACCAGCAGAAACGGCGGAGACCTGACCCCGCTCATGTCGGCGTGGCGTGCGGATGGGGTGTTTACGAGCGGAACCGCGGTGTGCCTCGGCTACGCTGCGGCATACTCGGCGCTGATGAACGCCGCAGGGGTTCCCACCATGGTTGTCACCGGCGAGGTGTTCTCCGGAGGCGGGCACGCATGGAACAAGGTCAACATCGACGGAAGCTGGCTCGCCGTAGATCCCACTTGGAACGACAGCGAGTATGCGCGGAACCAGTATCTGCTCATTCCGGATGCGGGGTTCGCCGGCAACGCTGCCCGCGCCGAGAACGATCAGTGGGTTCGCAACGACCAGCGCGCGGCCTACGCGACGCCATAGCCTACGGGGTGCCCGAAGCGCTCATTCGGCCTCATCGGGCACCCACTCGAGAAGATCGCCTGGCTGACACTCGAGCACCCGGCAGATCGCATCGAGCGTGGTGAAGCGCACGGCCTTTGCTCGCCCATTCTTCAGCACTGAAACGTTCACTGGCGTAATACCGATCGCATTTGCAAGCTCGTTCACACCCATCTTCTGCTTTGCGAGCTGCACGTCAAGATTGACCAGAATCGGCATCAGACCACCTCTGCAAGCTCGCTCTGAAACGCCGTCGCCTGGCGTAGCAACGCTCGCATAGTCAGAATCACGAGCGCCAGCGCCAGGCAGGTGAGCGCGAAAAACACCCCGACCGCTGCAATCGGCGCCGGCACGCCGATACCCAGCGTCGCAACCACGAAGACCGTCGCCACGACCGTGCAGACCATTCCGAGGAACACACAGACGAGCACACCATCGACCGCAGTGAACGCACGCTCGTTGAAGATGCGGCCCTCAGTCGCGAACGTCGCGAGCCGCCACACGAAAACCAGGCCCGCCTGCGCGCAAAGCACGAACGCGAGCACGCACCCCCAGAGCACAAACATGATGCCCACGTCGTCACCGAACTCCTCGTGAAGGCCCTCACCGAGGCCGAGCACGATGACAATCTGGAAGGCCAGAAGCGACAAGAGCAACAGCACGATCAGCGTCTTCAGCGCGGCAATGAGCCCTTTACTCACAAAACAGTCCAATCGTTTAGCAATCTATTCCTATCGTTAAACGATAACCGAGGAGAGCTGGGCATACAAGCAGTCAGCGCCAGCCTCCCCTTGCTCGCGCAGAATATTGACCCCCGAATCAATTGCTTTCACCACCCGACCCCCTCGAATTTTACGAGTATTTTCTACGTTCGGTAACGACTGGGTAACGATACGACAATGCAATAATCCCTGATCAGAAGCGATTTAGTGACTCATTTGAGCATAAGATCGGTGGTGCTCGCCTTGATATGTGCAATACAACCTTGCTAGCGTCGAAGATAGCGATGAGTGCGGTTCTCACATTCATGTGCTGATTCTGCAGAAGATGTTCGAGCCGAAAGATGGCGCACGTCGCAGGTCAGCGGATTGCGAGTGAACCGCCCCCGCAATACATAATCGGGCCTTTTGAGAGGCCACCCGCTCAGCGGTGCCATTTTGGCGTCGCACCATGGCTCGCTGCTTTAGCGCGCTATTTTGCCGGGAGAATTACAAAGGAGCAAAGCGTGAGCTTACCCACAGCCCAGGCAGAAGTGCGGCCCAGCGCGCCTGACAAGGGCGCTAGATCAGCCGTCGAGGTTCGCGGTGCTTACAAAGTTTTTGGCAAAAGACCCAAGGATGCAGTAGCGAAGCTCCGCGCTGGCGCAAGCCGAGATGACGTGCGATCGCTTGGCACTGCCGCGGTGATCGACGCCTCGTTCGAGGTTCGGCAGGGCGAGATCTTCGTAGTGATGGGGCTTTCGGGCTCAGGCAAGTCGACCCTCATTCGAATGCTCAACGGCCTCAACTCGACCACCGACGGATCAATCACCGTGCTCGGCGAAGAGGTCGTCGGTCGCGACGCAAAAGACCTTCGTGAGCTTCGGCGCCGCAATATGTCGATGGTGTTTCAGCACTTCGCACTGCTCCCCCATCGCACGGTGCTCGAGAACGTCGCCTATGGCCTTGAACTGCAAGGCGTTCGGGGCGAAGTTCGCCTCGAACGCGCCCGCAACTGGCTTGAGCGGGTTGGCTTGGCCGGTTGGGAGCAGAGCCTGCCCGGCGAACTCTCCGGCGGAATGCAGCAGCGCGTCGGCATCGCGCGAGCGCTCGCTGCCGATACTGACGTGCTGCTCATGGACGAAGCGTTCTCTGCGCTCGACCCCCTGATCAGACGCGAGATGCAAGAACAACTCGTCGAGTTGCAACAAGAGCTTGGCAAGACCATCGTCTTCATCACCCACGACCTCAACGAGGCCATGTTTCTCGGTGATCGCATCGCCGTGATGCGCGACGGTCGCATCGTGCAGATCGGTACGCCCAACGAGATTCTCACCGATCCAGCTAACGACTACGTCTCGCAGTTCGTGCAAGACGTAGACCGCGCCAGGGTGCTCACCGCAGCCGACGTCATGGAGCCACCACACGCCGTTGTGTTCGCCTCGGCTGGCCCCCGCACTGCACTTCGTCTGATGCGCGACCAGCAGACCTCGGCCTGCTTCGTCACTACGTCGAATCGCAAACTGCTCGGAGTGGTGCGCGACAAAGACGTGCTGCGTCAAGTGCGCGAAGGCAGCACCGACCTGACCGAACGACTGCGCCCAGCGCCCGGCGTGGTGCAAAAGGATCAGCTCATCGCAGATCTCTTCGAGCTCGCCGTCGAGAGCCATCTTCCGGTCGCAGTCACAGATGAACAGGATCGCCTGATCGGAGTCGTGCCGCGCGTCACGCTGCTCGCCGCTCTGGCAGACCTACCAACCACGACCACGGAGATTCCAATTATCGAACCGACACCCGACGTCTCAGCAGCAGTGATCACCGAGGCGCTCAACGGAGTCTCGCCCGAAGCCCAAGCTGGCGAAGAGAAAGAGAACCAGCGATGAACCCCGAACTGCCACGCCTACCGCTGGGCGATTGGGTGAAGGTCGCGCTCGATTGGTTTCAGTCGAACTTCGAGTGGCTGCTCGACTTCTTCACGATTGTGTTCAAGGGCTCAGTCGATGCACTCGTCAGCGTGCTCGTCGCAGTGCCATACCCCGCGTTGATCGTTGTGTTTGCCTTAATCGGCTGGCTCGTGCGTTCTTGGAAGCTGGCAGTCGGCACTGTGCTCGGATTCCTGCTGATTGTGCTGATGGGCTTCTGGGAGAACGCAATGCAGACGCTCAGCATGGTGATCGTCTCGACCGTCGTCTCGATCATCAATGCGATCCCGCTCGGCATACTCGCCGCAAGAAACGATCGCTTTAGCGCATTCATCAAGCCGGTGCTCGACTTCATGCAGACCATGCCAGCGTTCGTATGGCTGATTCCCGCCGTGCTCTTCTTCAGCATCGGCTTCGCGCCCGGAGTGTTCGCGACGATCATATTCTCGATGCCGCCCGGAGTGCGTTTCACCGAGCTCGGGATTCGCGGCGTCGACGCAGAGACGGTCGAGGCGGGGTACGCCTTCGGGGCGACTCCGGGTCAGATCTTGCGAGGGATCCAGCTGCCCCTTGCCATGCCGACCATTATGGCTGGCGTCAACCAGGTCATCATGCTCTCGCTCTCGATGGTCGTGCTTGCGGGCATCGTCGGCGCCAACGGACTTGGCAAGGACGTCGTGACTGCGGTGTCTACCGCCCGCGTGGGGCTTGGCGTCGAAGCGGGCCTGAGCATCGTCGTCATCGCAATCTTCCTCGATCGCGTGACCGCCGCCCTCGGCAATCCGGCCGACTACCCGCAGTCACTGCTGGGCATGCGCCGCCGCAAGCAAAAGCTCGCGCGCGTCTAGCCGCAGCCGATGCCATCAGACCCACCCAATCACAGCGCAATCGCGTTGAACGAAAGGAAACCATCACATGAAGAAGCTAGGAATCACCGGGCTGCTCGCGATCGGAGCGGCAGCGAGCCTCGTGCTGGCAGGCTGCGCCGGCGGTGGCGAGTCTGAAGGTGGTACAGCGGGTGACACGATCACGCTCGGATTCATTCCGTCGTGGACCGACGGTTTGAGCACCGCGTATCTGCTCGCAAACCAGCTCGAAAAACTCGGCTATGACGTCGAGATGGAGGAACTCACCGAAGCGGGTGTGCTGTACGCCGGTCTCTCGAAAGGCGACATCGACATCTATCCTTCGGCATGGTCCGAAGTCACTCACGCTGAATATATGGCCGAGTTCGGTTCAGAGATCGAGGATCTCGGCGCCTACTACGACAATGCCAGCTTGACGATCGCCGTTCCCAGCTACACCGAGATCGATTCGCTCGATGAGCTTGCTTCGAACGCCGACAAGTTCGGCGGCGAGATCATCGGTATCGAACCGGGCGCCGGTCTCACCGGAGTCACTCAGGACTCGATGATGCCTGCGTACGGCCTCGACGACAAGTTCGAACTCATCACTTCCTCGACCGCGACCATGCTCACTGAGCTGGGCAGCGCGATCGACAAGAAAGAGGATATCGTCGTCACGCTGTGGCGCCCCTTCTGGGCATACAACGAATACGACGTGAAGGATCTGAAAGATCCGCTCGGCGCGATGGGCGAATCCGAGGCTCTGCACTTTCTCGGAAAGAAGGGCTTTGCAGAACAGTATCCTGATATCGCAGATCTCATTGCCGGCATCAAGCTCGACGATGCGGCATACGGCTCACTCGAGGGGCTCGTCACCGGCGGAGACTATGAGGGCGATCCCGCTGGGGCAGTCACTACCTGGATCGCAGAGAACCCCGACGCGTTTCCCACGCTAATTGGCGAGAAGTAGCGGCCAGGTTGGCGGCCCTCAATCACTGTGAGGGCCGCCAACCGATCACCGCTTGCGTATTCTGCGCGCGAGCAGCGCGACGAGGCGCCAACCCACGAGCGCGAGACCGAGCGTGCCCGTCGCAACCAGCACGAAGGGCAGCGGCGCACCACCGTCTGTGAACGCGACTCGCAGCACCATGCCGAGCACGAGGGTGCCCCACCAGATGGGTAGACCGGTGCGCACTACCGCAAACGGCCAGCGCCAAGCAGTCGCAACCGCCCACGCAAACGCGAGGGCGAGCAAGAACGGCCAAGCCGTCTGCCAAAGGCCCGCAATCGTCGCCGCTTCTTCGTGCTGAGAACGCCCCGCGCCGGCGAAGCCGATGACGCAGGCGGCATCAAGCAGTGCGGCGAGCGCAACGAACACCGGCCGCGATCGTTTCTCGGCGACGGTCTCAGTCACTCTGCTGGGCGTGCAATGCGATCTTGCCGAGCACACCGTTCACGAAGCGAGCGCTGTCGTCGGTCGAGTATTGCTTGGCGAGTTCAACGGCCTCGTCGATGGCGACCGCAGCCGGAACCTCTGCGTTGTGCAGCAGCTCCCAAGATGCGAGACGCAGCACTGCGCGATCGACATTCGGCATGCGATCGATCGTCCACCCCTGCGCGTAGCTCGAGATCAGCTCGTCGATTTCTTCGCGATGATCGGCGACACCGTCGACAATCTCGCGGGCGTACAGCCACGAAGCGGCGCGGTCGGGCTCGCCGGCCGCGCGTTTCGCTTCTGCTGCGACGATGTGCGCGAGCGACTCGCCGCGCACATCGGCCTGAAACAGCATGTCTAGCGCGCGTTTGCGCGCTTTGGTACGTGCAGACAACTGAAAATCAGTCGTTCACGCGGCCGAGGTAGTCACCCGTGCGAGTGTCGACCTTGACTCGAGTGCCGGTCTCGAGGAACAGGGGAACCTGAATCTCGGCACCGGTCTCGACCGTTGCGGGCTTGGTGCCGCCGGTCGAGCGATCACCCTGCAGTCCGGGCTCGGTGTAGGTCACCTCGAGCACCACCGATGCAGGAAGCTCGATGTACAGTGGCTCGCCCTCGTGCAGTGCGATCTGCACGTCGAGGTTCTCGAGCATGAACTTCGATGCGTCGCCGACGACGGTAGCCGAAACGGTCAGCTGGTCGTAGTCGCTCTTGTCCATGAAGACGAAGTCGGCACCGTCCTGGTACAGGTACTGGAAGTCGCGGCGGTCAACGCTCGCGGTCTCGATCTTCGCACCGGCGTTGTAGGTCTTGTCGATGATCTTGCCCGAGACGACGTTCTTCTGCTTGGTGCGCACGAACGCACCGCCCTTGCCCGGTTTCACGTGCTGAAACTCAACCACGCTCCAGAGCTGACCGGCCTCCTTGATTACGGTGCCGTTCTTGATGTCGTTCGAGGTTGCCATGCGGTGTTACTCCGGTTCGGGTAGGGAAAAGGATCAAGCGCCAAAGCGCGCCGATCTATCTTACACCGCGAGCACTTGCGCTTACTGAATGATCTGCGCTTCTCGTCGGTCACTCGAGCGGCACAAGTTTTTGCAGATGATCGACAAAGAAAGTGTCTCGTATTTGGCGAGTACCCTAGGGTCGAAGCATGCATATGATCTTCAGAACGCTCTGGCACCTGTGGTTCGTCGGCCCTCGCGGCAGCAAGCTCTCATTCACCGATATTTCTCGCTCACGTTTTCGGGTATGGCCCACCGATCTCGACATTCTGAATCACATGAACAACGGCAAATATCTGTCGGTCATGGACATCGGTCGCTTCGACCTGATGCAGCGCAACGGGGTCTGGCAGCTGTTTAAAGACGAGGGCTGGTATCCGGTTGTCGTCGGTCAGACCATCTCGTACCGCAAGTCGCTCAATCCGTGGAAGCGCTTTTGGATCGAGTCGAAGATTCTCGGCTACGACGATCAGGCCGTGTACATGGAGCAGCGATTCGTGCGGCCCGATTCGAAACATCGGCCCGAGGTATACGCGAGAGCCTATGTTCGGGCGAGGATCCTGCGCCGCACTGGCGGAGTAGTCCCCGTGCCAGAACTCATCGAGAAGACCGGGGCCAACCCAGACGAGCTATTTGTGCCCGCCGAGGTGCTCGAGTGGGGTCAGATGACGAAGCTGCCCTCTACGCGCGCCGATGCGGTGAGCACCTGGGAGTAGGCCTCACACTCGTTCAAGCAGCGCGATGAACATCGCGTCGGTACCATGGCGATGCGGCCAGAGCTGTGCGTGCAACGCACCACCCGCAAGATCAAGCTCGCCTCGCGAGGCCTCGTTCAGCACGCCCTTCGCGTCGATCTCACGCAGCTCGGGGTGTCGCTTCAGCAACCCGTCGAGCACGACCCTCGTCTCGGCGCGATGCGGCGAGCAGGTGACGTAGGCGAGCAGGCCGCCAGGGGCCAGATGTGAGACAGCAGCTTCGAGCAGTTCGCCCTGCAGGCCGGTGAGCGCGGGTAGATCCTTGGGTTGTTTGCGCCACCTCGCCTCGGGCCTGCGGCGCAGCGCACCGAGGCCCGAGCACGGGGCGTCAACGAGGATGCGGTCGAATGCTCCCCCGCCGAAGGCGACATCGTCGCGCCCGTCATGAGAGACGACTTCAACCGTCTCGGGGGTTGCTTCGACCGAGCGCCGCACCAGCTCGGCACGGTGCTCGGACACCTCGTTCGCGCGCACCGTTGCGCCCGAGAGCGCTGCCTCGGCGCCGAGCACTGCCGTCTTGCCACCTGGACCCGCACAAAGATCGAGCCAGCGCTCCCCCTCGCGCACGGGACGGGCGCGGGTCAAGGCGAGCGCGGCGAGCTGCGAACCCTGGTCTTGCACGCGCACGTAACCGTCAGGAGCGTCAATCGCGTCAATTGCACGCGCGGGATCACCTCCCTCGAGCTCGAGGCCGAGCGGCGATACGCCCGCCACAGCGAGCTCACGCCCGCGCTCCGGGTCGCTGCCGAGCGCGGCGGCGGTCTCGGCGTCGAGGCCTGCACCGGGCAGCAGCACGAGGTTGACCTTCGGCGGGGTGTTATCGGCCTCGAGGAGCGCTTCGAGCTCGCTATCGCGACCCTCGGCGCGCAGCGCGTCTCGTAGTGCACGCACGATCCACGCCGGGTGCGAGCTGCGGGCCGCGAGCGCCTGATCGGCGCTCTCGGCCTCTTCGTCGATGCGGGCGTTCCACTCGTCGTTCGTCGCACGCCCGACGCTACGCAGCACACCGTTCACGAATCCGGCGGCCGCGGGATTCGCGACCTTGCGCTGCAGCTCGACGCTCTCGTTGACCGCCGCGTGCGACGCGGTGCGCATGGCGAGCAACTGATGTGCGCCCAGTCGAAGCACGCGCAGCGTTCGTTCGTCGATGCGATCGACCGATCGCCCCGATGCAAGCTCGAGAATTCGGTCGTAGCGGCCCTGCCCTCGCAGCGTTCCAGCGACGAGCTCGGTCGCGAGCGCCGCGTCGCGCCCGTCGAGGTTCGCGGCACGAATGCGCGATGGCAGCGCGAGGTTTGCGTAGGCATCGCGCTCATCGACATCGCGCAGCACGTCATAGGCGACGAGTCTCGCGGGCGAGACCCTGCCGCCGCGACGCTGCTCTCTCGGCGGGCGAGCAGCGCTCACGACAGCACCGCCTCTCCACCTCGGCCGCGCAACCAGTCGGCCCCCGTCATCGCCGCCTTGCCCGCTGGCTGCACGCGCACCAGTTCGAGCGAGGCATCGGTGAGGTCGAGGATCGCCTGCCCAGATGCGAGGCGCGCGGTTCCGACGATGCGATCCAGCGTGGCTATTGCTGTTACTGTCTCGTCGTCGATGGCGCGCAGCTCAAGTATCTTGAGCGGCTGCTCGTCGTAGTGCACAAATGCTCCCGGCTCGGGGGTGACACCCGCCCAATGCGCGAGCACCGAGGTTGTCGGCAGCGAAAGGTCGAGGCGGCCATCTTCGCGTTCGAGCTTGTGGGCGTAGCTCGCCTCGCCGAGCTGTGGCTCGCCCGCCTCCGGATCCTTTTCGATTCTCTCAATCGCGCGCTGTAGGGCATCAGTACCGAACGATGCCAGCTCCGCAAGCGCCTCCCCCGCACTTGTGCCGAGCGCAAAATCGCGCGCGTCTCGGCTGAGCACGGCGCCCGCATCGAGTGCCGCAACGAGCCGAAACACTGTGACGCCGAGGCGCTGCTCACCGGCCATCAGCGCGCGCTGCACTGGGGCCGCGCCTCGCCAGGCGGGCAGCTCGCTGAAATGCAGATTGATCCAGCCGTGCGTCGGCAACGAAAGCAGGGGTTCACGCACGAGCCCGCCGAAGGCGACGATCACGCCGAGTTCGGCCCCAAGGCCCCGAACCCAGTCGGTTGCGGCCTCATCGAGTCGGTTCGCTTTGTAGACGGGCAGGTCGAGTTCGTTCGCCGCCTGCGCGACCGGTGACGGCGTGAGCACGCGCTTGCGACCGAGCGGAGCGTCGTCGCGGGTAAGCACGCCTACGATTTCGTGCCGCGTGGCGAGTCGCCGCAAGCTGGGAACGGCGAACTCTGGGGTTCCGGCGAAGACAATGCGCATCGTTCTATTCTCGCAGAAGCAGCGAACGTACATGCCAGGGCGTCCGGGGTGCTATGCTCGCCTCATGCATTTCTCGAAGCAGTGGTGGATCGTCTAGCGGCGGTCACCTCGAGTTTGCATATTTACTGAACCCAAGCACCGCCTCTCGAAGGCGGTGCTTTTGTCTTCGGGTGGCGATACACCCAAGGAGCACCCTCATGACCGAAACCCAGCAGAGCAGCTACCGTGCAGACGAGCACGGTTACTTCGGCGAGTTTGGTGGCGCGATTCTGCCGCCGTTTCTCGTCGGTCCGATGGCAGAGGTTGCCGCGGCATACGAAATTGCTCAGGGCGACCCCGAGTTTCTGAATGAACTTCAGTCTCTGCTGAGCAAGTATGTCGGCCGGCCCTCGCTGCTCTACTTCGCTGAAAACCTGACCCGCAAACTGGGCGGCGCAAAGGTCTACCTGAAGCGCGAAGACCTGAACCACACAGGCGCACACAAGATCAACCACACGCTCGGCGAGGCACTGCTCGCAAAGCGCATGGGCAAGACCAAGGTGATCGCTGAGACCGGCGCGGGCCAGCACGGTGTCGCGCTCGCCACCGCCGCGGCTCTCGTTGGCCTCGAATGCGAAATTCACATGGGCGCGATCGATGTCGAGAAGCAGCACCCGAACGTGGTGCGCATGGAGCTGCTCGGCGCGAAGGTGGTTCCGGTCGAGCGCGGCGGGCGCTCGCTCAAGGAGGCGGTTGACTCGGCATTCGAGGTCTACGCCGCCTCACCCGACGAGTACCTCTTCGCAATCGGCTCTGTCGTCGGCCCGCACCCGTTCCCCTCGATGGTGCGCGACTTCCAGTCCGTCGTTGGGCGCGAGGCACGCGCTCAGATCCTCGAGGCTGAGGGTCGTCTGCCCGACGCCCTCGTTGCCTGCGTCGGCGGCGGTTCGAACGCGATGGGGCTCTTCGACGCATTTCTCGAAGACGACTCGGTGCGCGTGATCGGCGTCGAGCCCGCAGGCGAGGGCCTCGACACCGACCGACATGCGGCCACGATGACGCTCGGCACTATCGGCGATATTCACGGCATGCACACCAAGGTGCTGCTCGACGAGCGCGGCGAGCCGGCCCCCGTGCACTCGATTGGCTCAGGCATCGACTACCCCGGTGTCGGCCCACAGCACGCGCACCTCGAACAGACCGGCCGTGGCGAGTACGTCACCGTCACCGATGCCGAGGCGCTCGAGGCGTTTCAGATGCTCACCCGCGTCGAAGGCATCATTCCGGCGCTCGAGTCGTCGCACGCGATCGCTCACGTGATGAAGCTCGCCCCGACGCTGCCCGAAGACGCGATCATCATCGCGAACCTCTCGGGTCGCGGCGACAAGGACGTCGACTTTGTCGCGGAGCGCCTGAAGAAGTGACACTTTCAGTCTGGATATCGCTGTTGGTGGCCGGCATCGCCATCAGCCTGACCCCTGGTGCCGGGGCCATCAACACGATGTCCAACTCGATGCGCGAAGGCTGGCTTCGCTCGATCTGGGGCATTCTCGGGCAGCAGCTCGGCATGATCGCGCATGTCGTGATTGTCGCGGCCGGCGTCGGGCTCATCGTCTCGCGTTCGCCGATCCTGTTCAACGTCGTGCGCTACGCCGGTGCGGCCTATCTGGTCTACCTCGGCGTGCGCTTGATCTTGATCAAGACCGACGCGTCAGAGCAGCCGGAGGATGCGTCGGCTCGCACACGAGAGCCGGCATGGTCGATGGTGCGGCGCGGTTTTTGGGTGAACTTCTTGAACCCGAAGTCGATCGTGTTCTTTCTCGCGTTCCTGCCGCAGTTCATCAGAATGGATCAGCCTGCTTTGCCCCAGTACCTGATCTTCACCGCCACCATCGTGGTCCTCGACATCATTCTGATGTGGGGCGTGTTCGCGGGCGCAGCGCGCCCGTTTCGACGCCTCACTTCGACGCCCCGGGGCCGCCGCACGATCAACTGCGTCTTCGGCGCGCTCTTCATCATCGTGGCCGGGCTGCTGCTTCTGATGCACTGAAGGTGCGCGAAGCGTGCGGGCCGGGGCAACCCCGTACGGCGCTCCGCTACCCGTCGAACACCCCACGGTCGTCAAAGCGCAGCCGCAGCGCCTCAGGGCGAGCCCGGCCCGGCGGTCGGCCGCCGACTCGTGACGAGGATCCGGCGGCGTCGGCAACAAGCGCACCTCGAAGGCGTTTCGCTACCTCAGCCCCCTGACCGTAGTCGAATCGTACAATCGCACGCACTAGTTTCGCGGCTGGGTCTCCCCCGCGCTGTGTGCGTTCGGTCACTGGCGTCGGCCCGAGCGTGTCGACACCCGAAAGCTGACCAAGCGCAGCGAGGGCCCGGTCGACCTCGTGGCGCCCGCCGGTCACGCTCGCGACGCGCACGGCCGGCGGATAGCGCAGCTGATGCCGGTCGTGCAGCTCCGAACGAAGCCACTCGTCGACGCGCCCGGTGACGAACGCCTGCACTGCTGGGCCGCTGCCCGAGGCGAGCACGCAGCGGGCGTCGGGGGCCGCGAGCGCTGCCGCGTTTTGCCACCAGCGCATGCAGTCTTCGGCCGCGCGCAGCGATTCGAGGCCCAATAGGCGATCGACGTCGAGCAGCACCACCGCACGATACCCACCCGCGGCAATGGGCTCGGCTCCTCGCGTGGCGACGACGAGTGCGGGCCGCGAATCGACCCGCTCGTGCGGGTGAGCACCGTCGCTCAGCACGATTCTCGTGCCCGGAAACTGCCTCTGAAACTGCTCGGCAGTGCGCTCGGAGCCAGCGCCACGCTGCGACAGCCTCGTGCCGCGACACTCGGGGCACCGCCACGCATCCGCGTGCTCGCCGCACCAGCGACACATTGCACGCTGCGCGCCGCGAAACCCGATCGGGCCACCGCACGCGAGGCAGCGGGCACGCTCGCCGCAGGCTGCGCATACGGCGACCGGCGCGTATCCGGGCGTCGCCACTTGCACGAGCACCGGCCCTTCTGAAAGGCCCTCGCGGATAGTACGCGCCGCGAACTCTGGCACGCGCGCAAAATCGGCGTCGTGGTGCTGCACCGCGTCGGCGGTGATCACCCGCGTGCGTCTGGGCGGCACCGATTCCGCCTGCACGTATCCGATGTCTACGAGCCGCTGCACTTCGACGCTGCGGGCGTGCGCAGCGAACATGAGCCCCACGCTGTCGGCTGGGCCGTCGTCGCCGCCGGCAGCGCCTTCGTGCTCGATCGACGCGCGCACGAGCGCGGCATCGCGAGCATGCACATAGGGCGCGAGCGGCTCCGAGAGCAGCGGGTCGCCGTCGTCCCAGAGCAGAATCGCGCCGAGCCGGTGGGCTGGAGCGTAGATCGCCGAGCGATTGCCCAGCACGATTCGAGGGGTGTCGTCGAGCGCGCGCAGAAACGAGGCGTAGCGCGCACTGCCGGATTGCCTCGAGTCGACGCGCACCACATCAGGTTGATCGAGCGACGCGAGCGCATCGGCAAGCTGGTCGACGTCGCGATAGTCGGGGGCGACGAGGATCACGCTGCGCCCGCGCGAGAACACCTCGAGGGCGGTTCGCGCCATGCGCACGGCCCAGCCGCCGACCCACTCACCCGTGGCGAGGCGTTCTGGGCCGTGCGAGGCCGTGACCGCGAGTCGCTTACCCGCGAGCAGCAGCTCGGCAGACTCCTGTTCGAACTCGCTCGGCACGAAGCTCGATGCTCTGACTCGCGGTCTTGAGTCTTCTGGTCCTGAATCCGCGTCTGCCAGGGCCGCGAGGTGCTGCTTCTCGGCACGCACCATTCGCGGTGGAATCGCGAGACGCAGAATGTCAGACGCCGAGCCCCCGGCCCGATCTGCCACGGCGCGCGCAAGTCGCCAGAGCCTCGGTGTGAGCTGCGGCACCGGGCCGACGATGTCGGCGATCGGCTGCAGTTCACCCCCGAAGTCGCTTGTCTCGGCGAATCCGACCACATATCCGTGGCTGCGCCTGCTCTGCGAGCGAAACGGCACGCGGACGCGCTGCCCAACCCTCAGATCGTCTGCGAGCTCACCGGGAACCGCGTAATCGAAGAGGTGATCGAGTTGTGGCAGCGCGGAGTCGAGCAGCACGTGGGCGACGGGCCGCCCCTCAGCGCCCTCGGCCGTGCGCACGAGTGGTTACACCCCGGCTGCGGCGCGCAAGAGCTCGACCCTTGGCGTCGCCTCCCACGTGAACTCGGGCAGCTCCCGGCCGAAGTGGCCGTAGGCGCTCGTCTTCGCGTAGATCGGGCGCAGCAGCTCGAGATCTCGAATGATCGCCGCGGGGCGCAGGTCGAACACCTCGCGCACTGCCGCCTCGATACGTTCGAGGGGCACCGTCTCGGTGCCGAACGTCTCGACGTACAGCCCGACGGGGTGCGCGCGCCCGATCGCGTACGCTACCTGCAGTTCGGCGCGGCGAGCGAGGCCTGCTGCGACCACGTGCTTCGCGACCCAGCGCATGGCATATGCGGCCGAACGGTCGACCTTCGACGGGTCTTTGCCACTGAACGCGCCGCCACCGTGGCGGCTCGCGCCGCCGTAGGTGTCGATGATGATCTTGCGGCCGGTCAGACCGGCATCGCCCATGGGGCCTCCAATGACGAAGGGGCCTGCAGGATTGATGAAGAGCTGAGCCTCACCGCTGACGAGTTCGGTGCGCTCGAGCACCGGCCGAATAACCTCGCGCTCGACATCGGCGTGCAGCTGGGCCTGCGAGATCTGCCCTTCGTGCTGCGTGGAGAGCACGATGGCCTCGACGCTGACGGCGCGGTCGCCCTCGTAGCCGATGGTGACCTGCGTCTTGCCGTCGGGGCGCAGGTACGGCAGCACGCCGGTCTTGCGCACCTCGGTGAGGCGCTCTGCCATGCGGTGCGCGAGCCAGCTCGGCAGCGGGTGCAGCTCGGGTGTCTCGTCGACGGCGTAGCCGAACATGATGCCCTGATCGCCCGCGCCCAGCAGGCTGAGCTCATCGATCTCGCTCGCGCCCTCTCGGGCCTCGAGCGAGCGCTCGACGCCGTGGGCGATATCGGCTGACTGCTGACCGATCGACACCGACACGCCGCAAGACGAGGCGTCGAAGCCCATCTCGCTCGACGTATAGCCAACCTCGCGCACGGCAGAGCGCACGATCTCGGGAATCTCGACGTAGCCCTCGGTACGGATCTCGCCAGCAACGTGCACGAGGCCCGTCGTTACGAGTGTCTCGACCGCGACTCGCGCGTCGGGATCGATTGCGAGGATCGCGTCGAGAATCGAATCTGAGATGCGGTCGCAGATCTTGTCAGGGTGGCCCTCGGTCACTGACTCCGAGGTGAAGAATCGTCTTGTCATGATGAAATCAGCCTAGCCGACACCACTGACAACGACCCCGCAGGAGGGCCAGCGGGTGACGCGAGATTACTCGCCTTCGGTGCCCTCGATGGCGTCGTCAAGCTCGATCGCGTCAAGCGCAGCCTCGAGTGCGGTCTCGGGCGACTGGTGCACGCGCGGCTTCATCTCGAGCTTGCCCTCGGCGATCTCGTGCAGTGCGGTCGAGAGCGGCTTGTCATCAACCGAAGCGTCAACAAGCGGGCCGACGTTGTCGAAGAGGTTGCCGTCGTGCAGATCGGTGTAGTAATCGTTGATCTGGCGGGCACGCTGCGAAGCGAAGACCACGAGAGCGTACTTCGAATCAACCTTCTCGAGCAGGTCGTCGATAGGGGGATCGATGATGCCGTTCACCTGTGCCATGTGCTGCGTCTCCTTCTAGATAACCCATCCATTCTACCCCATTACTGGCAGACACTCACCCGCGCGCCCTCACGAGGACCTGCCCACGAGAGGTGTCGAGTCGTGTCCAGGTGATGCTGCGTGCGAGCGGAACCCGAGGTTCGTCGACCAGAAACCCCATCACCTCGGCGGCGAATGCGGCGGCGGCGGGCACGCCAGGGGCCATCTCGGCGCCCCACACGGACTCTCGCACCTTGCGCACTATGGCCTCCCCCGGGTTTTCAGGCAACGCCTCGGCCACCCGATCGATGCCCTGATTCGCGACCGCGACAAGCGACGGCCCGTCGATCACTCCTGCGCGCTGCCAGCCGCTCACCGGCGGCAACACTCCTGCCCAGGCTGCGGCCACCAGCGTGTCGGGAAGCTCGAGCGTCAGGCCGAGCACGCCCATGCGCGCAATGCGATCGAGCAGCCCGCGACCGAGCACGGTGATGTCGATGCCGCCGTTCTCCGCTGCAGGCTCAGAAGCGAGCGAGAACGAGCGCAGCACCAGCACCACCGGGAGCGGGTCGAGTAGCGTGCTCGGCGCCTGAGTGCAGCCGAATACGGCGAGTGTCGACCCACGTACCACCACACGCACCTCGGCCTGACCCGAGCGTTGCAGGCGCTCGAGGTAGACGCGCAAGTCGTCTCGCGTGGCGTGGTCGAGAAGGTGCAGCTGCGAAGTCACGCCTCTCAGCCTATGGCGTGCCGCGGGCTCGGCGATCCCCTTCGCAGCAATAGACTTGAGCAACCACCGACGGCACTGCAGCGGCGAATCTCGCCGACCTGATCAGGAGGGCGCATGTCAGCAATACCCGATCTTCTCGAGATGCTCTCACTGCACGACAGCGAGGCCCGCACCCAGTACGACATCTTCACGGGCCCGGCGCTGCCAACGCCGCACGGGCGTTCGTTCGGCGGCCAGGTACTCGGGCAGGCACTCGCGGCAGCCGGTGAAACCGTCGAAAAGGATCGCACGATCCATTCGATGCATGGCTACTTTTTGCGGCCCGGCGACGCCGAGTTGCGCATGACGTTCGAGGTAGCTCGACTGCACGACGGCGGATCGTTCTCGACCCGACGCGTGCAGGCGTACCAGTCGGGCGAGATTCTCATGTCACTGATCGCTTCGTTCCAGGTCGACGAACCCGGCCTCGAACACCAGAGCAGCTACGACATGGCGGGCCTGCCTGCCCCCGAGGAGCTGCCGACGGTGTGGGAGAAGTACGGGCATCTCGCCGACACGCGCGCGTCGTGGTTGCTGAATCGACCGTTTGACCTGCGACACATCGACAACGACATCACGGTGAAGGTCGAGGATCCGGGCAACACGATGCGGGTCTGGCTGCGTAGCCGCGACAATATCGATGCCGGGCAAATGCTGCACTCGGCGGCTCTCGCGTTTGCGAGCGACTACCTGCTCGTCGAACCCGTCATGCGCCAGCACTCGATTCCGTGGGCAACCCCGGGGCTCCGTGTCGCGAGTCTCGACCACGCAATGTGGTTTCACCGGCCGTTTCAGGTCGACGAGTGGTTGCTGTACGTGCTCGACTCCCCCACCGCACAGGGTGCGCGGGGGCTCACGCATGGGCGCTTCTACAACCGCGCGGGCGAGCTTGTCGCGAGCGTCGCGCAAGAGAGCATGATTCGGCCGCCTGGGCAATAGCTCATGGCGCTAGGCTGCGGGCGCGCGATACACCAAACGAAACCGCTCGCACACTACGGGCATGTCGGGCGCGAAGCCTCGTGGATTCTCGGAATGCAAGCGCCAGTAGCGCTCGTGAATCTCACGCCAAGCGGCGAGACTGAGGTCGCCCTCGCCCTCTGAGTGAGCGTGTTCTTCGGTGACTTCGTCAAACGGGACGATTTTCACCTCTGTCGTCTCGATCACAGCGCGCGGTTGGTGAGCGGCGTCAAGAATGATGCTGTATTCGCCGGCCATCGGCAAAGGATCGCCAAGCGCCTCGTAGTCCCAGAGGGACGATGCGGTGCCGGTCTTCGTGCCTGCGAGCACCAGGGCAAGTAAGCCGTCGGCGTGCGCTGGCGTTGCCCCGAATGCCCAGGCCTCGGGCACGGATTCAGGAGCGCCGACCAGCCCGGCGCGGGCCTGCCGCCAGAAGTCGGCGATCTGCTGGGGGTTCTGCTCGCTCATGCGTGCAGCTTATCTGAGGGGCCGGGTGAGCTTCTCGCCGTCGTCTAGCCAGTTGTCGCTCACAGGTAGGCGCGTTCTCGGGTTATGCACCGGTTTTTGCGAGTTTCAGACTTGTTCGATGTATGCGTGACGCGCTCGCCTAGCTTGGTGGCATGTCAACGCAACCCTCACTCCCAGCCTCGAACCCTCCCGAGCCGGCGCTCGCCGAGCCATCGACATCGCGATGGGCAGCCAGGCTTCGTGAACTTGCGCCCGAGCGATCGCCCGATATATCCGGCTCCCCCGAGCCCGTGGGCCTCAGGCCGCACCGTCGCCTCTGGGATCGGGTGCAGCGCGGGGTGGCCGTGCCCGCCGCCGCGGCCGCCGCAGCGTTCGCGCTCACGATCGTGGTGTCGATCGCCATGGTCTGGGTGCAACCGCACGCGGTGAGCGCCGCATCTGAAGAGATGCTCGCCGGGCAGAACGATGGCCCGGCGGTCGCAGATGCATCGGAGATCGGGCACTCCGGTGGGTCGACCGGCGCCGGCACAGAAGCCTCCGCTCCGCTCTACGTGCACGTGGTCGGCGAGGTGGCCAAGCCCGGGGTGTACGAGCTCGAGGCGAACTCGCGCGTGCTCGCTGCAATCGAGGCGGCCGGAGGGGCGACCGAAACCGCGGTGCTCTCTGCGCTCAACCTCGCTCGGCCGCTCAACGACGGAGAGCAGGTGTTGGTTCCCAACGCAGACACAGCCGCCTCGCTCGACGCCACAGGTGCGCCTGGCCAGGGTGGCGCTGCGAGTGGCGGCGCCAACACAGGAGTCTCGGCAACAAGCAACGGCCTGGTCAACCTGAATACCGCAGACCTGGCAGCCCTCGAAACCTTGCCCCGAGTCGGCCCAGCCCTCGCGCAAAGAATTCTCGACTGGCGAGAGGCGAACGGCGACTTTGATAGCCCCGACCAACTGCTGGGGGTCTCGGGCATCGGCGTAAAAATCTTCGAACAGCTGCAGAGCCTGGTGACGGTATGACCACGCGGGAGGGCAGCCCGGTCACCGACCCCCTGGGCGGGCTCGGCTTCACGCCCGACGCAACGGCAGAGGCCCGGTCACCGCCGGGTCAGTGGCGACTCCTGGCAGTTGCGCTGCTGTGTTGGGCACTCACCAGTTGGGCAATCCTCTCGCCAGGGCGAGGCCGCGAGATTGCACTCCTCGCCGCAGCCGCGGGCTGCCTGACGCTGACTGGTTGGTGGTTCGGGCGTCTGGGTAAGGCGAAAGCCGTGGTCAAGGCATGGCCGAGCATAGCCGTATCAATGGTCGCGCTGTTGTGCGGGTGCTTCGTGTTGCTCGGAGCCAGAATGCACACGCTCGAGGCAGGGCGGGCGGCGCCGTTCTTTCAGCAGGCAGCCGCAGAGGCCCTGCCCGTCACATTCGAAGCGCGGCTAAGCGGATTTCCCGAGATGAAACGCACTGAGCTCGGCGATCGCGAATGGGTACGCATTGTGGCGTTCGCTCCGAGGCCGAGTGATGAATCCGAGAGCTCGCTCGCAGCGGGCCTGCAGTTACCCATGCTGTTGTGGCTTTCCGACACCGACACCGGTTGGAGGGCGGCACGCTGGGGGCCAGGCACGCGGCTGCGAGTCACGGCGAAGCTCACCGCTCAGCCAGCTGCAGACAGCTCTGCGTACACGGCGAATCCTTCTTCGCTGCGCGAGGTTCACGTCGGCGGGTTCGACGCCACGCTCGGCTCAGTTGCCGCTACCTTTCGTGCGCTCCTCGTGCAGCACGCAAGCGAAGTCCCGGCAGCCGAGCTCGTGCCCGGCTTCTCCGTCGGCGATACCTCGCCCATCCCCGAAGCATTAGGCGAGCTGATGCTTGAAAGCTCCCTCAGCCACCTGACGGCGGTGTCGGGCAGCAACACCGGACTGGTCATCGCCGCGATGATCTGGTGCGTGTCTCGCCTCGGAGCGGGTCGCAGGCTGCGTGCGCTCGCCGCGGGCGCAGCGCTCACCGCGTTCGTGGTCGTCGTCGGCCCCGACGCCTCAGTGCTCCGAGCTGCCGCGATGGCGGCAGTCCTGCTCGTCGGTGAGTTCGGTGGGAGACGGAGCACTGCGCTTCCGGCGCTTGGCCTTGCGATTCTCGTCTTACTCGCATTCGACCCCTGGCAAGCGCTGCAAGCCGGGTTCGCACTCTCAGTCGCCGCGACCCTGGGCATTCTGCTGCTCGCGGCACCCACCTCACACTGGTTGCGCAGGCGGGTTCGGCTACCCCGCATTCTCGCGCTGCCATTCTCGGTGGCTCTCGCCGCCCAGCTTTCTTGCGGCCCTCTGCTGTTGCTGCTGCAGCCCGGTGTGCCTGCCGTCGGCGTGCTCGCGAATCTCGTCGCCGCGCCAGCTGTGCCCCTGGGCACGGGTCTCGGGTTGATCGCCGTTATGCTCGGCCCGATCTCGCCGGGCGCGGCGATGCTCGTGATTCACGCTGCGAGCTGGCCAGCATCGTGGGTGGCCGCGACTGCCGAATTCTGTGCCGCTCTTCCGGCTGGTAGATGGAACTGGCCGCAGGGATGGCCCGGCGCACTATTGCTCGCCGCCTGCCAGCTCGCGTTGGTTGCCGCTTGGGCGCTCGCGACGGGGCGAATCGGCCTGCCCTCTGGTGCACGGGTCGAGCTGCGGCAGCCTTGGCAGCCTCGTCCCAGAACTCCGCTGAAGATCCGCGTCACGGTCGCGGTTCTGACGAGCGCAGCCCTCACCGTCTTCGTCTCCGTCACGCTGCTGCATCCACTCGCGGAGCAACTTGCGACACCGGCCGACTGGGTGATTGTTGCCTGTGATGTGGGCCAGGGCGATGCGCTCCTTGCGCGAGACCCCGATGTTCCGAGCGAAGTCATCCTGATCGATACCGGCGACGACCCAGAAGCGCTCGAAGGCTGCCTCGCAGATTTTGGCGTGCGTCGAATTTCGCTGCTCGTGCTCACTCATGACGATCGGGATCACGTTGGCGCGGTCACGAGCGTGCTACCTCGCGTCGACGCCGCGTTGCTCGCCCCGACGGTCTCGGGCGAGCAAACCGGGCAGCGGGCGGTCGTGCGCGCGTTGACCGAGGCTGAGGTGCCGTTCCAAGTCGGCAGTGCTGGCAAAGCTGGCGGTGCTGGCAGCACCGCCAGCCGAGGCACGACGGCTGCCGGGAACAGAGCCGGGCTCGCGTGGTTGGCGCTCGCTCCCCCTCGTGACGCGTTGCTCACCGACAGCAATGCGGCAAGCATCGTATTGCTGCTCGAGGTCGACGGGCATCGAGCGCTACTGCTCGCCGACACCGGCTACGAAGAACAGAGCGCAATGCTGCGAGGCATCGAGATGAGCGCTTGGTCCGCGGGCATCGACGTCGTGAAAGTTGCGCACCACGGCAGCAGCGACCAAGACCCGGCGCTCTACGAAAGGATCGGCGCAGACTGGGGGCTTCTTTCAGTCGGCGCAGACAACCGCTATGGGCACCCGAACAGTGAGACGCTCGGGGTGCTTGCGCGCGCCGGCACGCGGGCGCTGCGAACCGATTCCCTAGGCAACGTCGCACTTGTGCGGCAGCCCGACGGCACCCTGGCCGCCTGGGCAGAGCGCGGCCAGTAGGCTTGAGACGTGGCAGCGACAGCAAGAGCAAGCAAAGCGAAGATCGCGAAGATCGGCTACGACGAGGCCCGCCCGGCCCCGGTCGTGCTGATCAGCGGGCCAGAGCAGTTTCTCGCCGACCGCGCGGCAAGATCGATTCGCGAAACGCTGCGCGAGCGCGACGCCGCACTCGAGATTCACGACATCGACGCGGCGGGCTATGGGTCGGGCGAACTCTTCACCGTGGCGAGCCCCTCACTGTTCGCCGAACCCCGACTGATACGCATTGAAGGCGTCGAGAAGGCGAGCGATGCGTTTCTCGAAGACGCCAAGCGCTACCTCACGCAGCCCGCAGACGACGCGACGCTCGTGCTGCGCCACGCGAGCGGCCAACGCGGCAAGGCCCTGCTCGACGCCGTGCGCGGCGATGCCGGTGCCTCGCTCGGCGCGATCGAGGTCGTGTGCGCCGAGATCAAAAAAGATGCCGATCGCCTGAGCTTCGCCCAGGCCGAGTTTCGACGCCTGGGCGCCCAGATCGCGCCGGGTGCGCTGAGATCTCTCGTTGCCGCCTACCAGGGTGGTCTGGGCGAGCTTGCCGGCGCGATCGAGCAGCTGGTCTCAGACCTCGGCAAGCGCATCTCGGAGCAAGACGTCGAGCGATCGACCGAGGGGCGTGTCGAGGCCGGAGCGTTCAAGGTCGCCGACGCCGCAACCGCGGGCCGCGCAGCAGAAGCGCTTGTGCTGCTGCGCCAGGCGCTCAGCACGGGCACCGACGCGATTCCGATGCTAGCGGCGCTCAATATGAAGGTGCGCGCGATGGCGCGCGTCTACGGCGCTCGCGGTAGCTCGGGCGAGCTCGCGTCGGCGTTCGGCATGGCACCCTGGCAGGTCGAGCGCGCACAGCGCGAGACTCGCGGCTGGACCGAAGGAGATCTCGCGCGCGCGATAGACCTCGCGGCAGAGACTGAGCTCGCACTCAAGGGAGGCAGTCGCGACCCGATCTACGCTCTCGAGAAGTACGTGCTCTTCGTCGCGAAGCGGGGGCGCTAACGCGTCGCTTGGTTCGCCTGCGCCCCCTAAATACACACTCGCCATGGTTCGACTCACCTTCACAGAGGCTCAGCTGCAAGCCCGAAAGCGCGCGCTCACGAGATTTCGTCTGCTCGAGCCACTGGGGGTGTTTCTGGTGCTCTGTGCAGTGGCGAGCATCATGCTCGCGCTCCCACCAGAGCAGGATCGGCATCACAGCAACCTTACGACGGCCTTTTATGCGGTACTCGCCATTCTGGCGATGCAATCGGCGATCGTCACGCGCATGGGCTTTGGGCTCATCATGGAGCCTCGCTCTCTGCTGAAACGAGCGGCCCCGTTTCGGCACGGCTGGTTCATTACCGCGACGACCCCCGTGGCGGTCCTGTGCCTGCTCACACCGTGGATCGCGGCTGGCGAATTCGATGATCGGCGTGGATCATCAACCTGGCAGCTCGCGTTTCTCCTCTTCCTGCTGTTGGCTGCGGCGACAATCTCGGGCCCACTTTTGCTCGTCGCGGTACTCCTGCCAGTTGAATTGCTCATACGAGGCGTGGTTCGCGTCGCGACCGGGCGTTCGAACTCCGAGCGATCAGATGGAGCCGGCCAGATTCGCCTTGCGGGGTTCATCGCCTATCTCGTGGCGATGTGTCTGCTCATCGGCGGCACGGCAACCATCGCGACCCCGCAGCACCGCGGATCGGTGTGGTTGGTTGTGCTCGGCATTGCCGGAAACGAGGGGGTGGAGCATCCCTGGCTGCTCTGGATCGGCCGACTCATGTTCTACGCGTTTCTCGCGACGATGCTCTGGGCTCTCTACAGCGGACATCGCCGCACACGCACAAAGCAACGAGAAGAGCGCGAGCAGTAGCCGAATCTTCGGCCACTGCTCGCGCTCTCTCAGCGATACCGGCTACGGCTTCGTCGCGATGCTCACGATCTTCGGCACGCGCACGATCACGTTGGCAATCTGACGATCACCGATCGCGCGCTGCACCGAGGCCGACTCGAGCGCGGCTGCTCGCGCGTCTTCTTCGCTCACCGATGCGGGCAGCGTCAGGCGCTCACGCACCTTGCCGTCGACCTGCACGACCATCGTGACCTCGTCTTCAACAAGCAGCGACTCGTCGGCGGTCGGCCAGACTTGCAGCGCCACGGTCGGCTCGTGGCCGAGCTTCGCCCACATGTCTTCTGCGGTGTACGGGGCGAAGAGCGAAAGGATCATCGCCACGGCCTCTGCAGACTCGCGCACTGCAGCG
>CALCJF010000027.1 GCA_937967375.1 uncultured Leucobacter sp. | reverse complement strand
CGACCACCGAGATCTACACTCTTTCCCTACACGACGCTCTTCCGATCTTGCAGTGCCACCGAGGGGTGACGAGGCTCCAATGCCAGTGACGACAATTTTCTTGCTCATGGTCGCGCTCCGTATTACGAACTGGGAGTGAATAGTAAAAAGCTTGGGGTGGGCGCCACTCCGGGGGCGAGCAGGATCACCCGCCCCCGAGAAGCTACCCGAATGGGTGTTAGGCCTGTGCGCCCGAGATGAAGGTGACGGCGTCGCCGACGGTCTTCAGGTTCTTGACCTCTTCGTCGGGAATCTTCACGTCGAACTTCTCTTCTGCGTTGACGACGATGGTCATCATCGAGATCGAGTCGATGTCGAGGTCATCGGTGAACGACTTGTCGAGTGCGACGGCGTCGGGTGCGATGCCGGTCTCGTCGTTGATGAGCTCGGCAAGGCCGGCCAGAATCTCGTCGTTGCTGTATGCCATATTGTTCTCCTTGATAGTGGTGACTGTAAGAGTTTAGTAAGTGGGTGCCGGTTTACGGCAGTTCTACGACCTGCGCGCCGTAGACAAGACCTGCACCAAAGCCGATCTGCAGCGCCAGCCCACCAGAGAGTTCGGGGTGTTCTTCGAGCAGCGCATGCATGGCGAGCGGGATCGACGCGGCAGAGGTGTTTCCTTGCATCTCGATATCGCGCGCGATGACGACGGATTCGGGCAGCTTCAGCTGCTTCGCGAACTCGTCGATGATGCGCATGTTCGCCTGGTGCGGAATGAACGCGGCGAGGTCGCCCGGCTCAAGCCCGGAGGCCTTCAGCGTCTCGCGTGCAACCTTTGCCATCTCCCAGACCGCCCAGCGAAACACCGTCTGGCCGTCTTGGCGAAGCGTGGGCCAGGGCACCTCGGTCGGGTTTGCGCGGTACTCCTCGAACGTCGAGGTCACGCGAATGGTGTCCCACTTCTCGCCGTCGCTTCCCCAGACGGTCGGGCCGATACCGACGTGGTCGCTCGCACCGATCACGACGGCGCCAGCACCGTCGGCGAGCAGGAACGAGATGGAACGGTCAGAGGGATCGATGATGTCAGAGAGCTTCTCTGCACCGATCACCAGTACGTTCTTGCAAATTCCGGCGCGAACCAGGGCGTCGCCCTGGCCGACTCCGTAGGCGTAGCCGGCGCAGGCGGCCGAGATGTCGAACGCGGCTGCGGGGGTGAGGCCGAGGCGGTACGCGGCGAGTGAGGCCATCGAAGGGGTCACTGCGACATTCGAGATCGTTGAGATGATCACGCCGTCGATCTCAGAGCGATCGAGGCCCGAGCGAACGATCGCCTCTTCGCCGGCCGCAACGGCGAGGTCGACCGCGCCGATCTCTCGGCTCGCGCGGCGTCGCTGCACGATGCCGGTGCGCTGGCGAATCCACTCGTCAGAGGAGTCGATCGGGCCGACGACGTCGTCGTTCGGTACGTTCACGTCACCGCGCGCGGCGCCGATCGAGAGAATCCGGGTGTGTGCGGGGCCCGAAGGCTGAACCATTGTTGCCATGTGCTGTGCTCCTAGAGTTCGTCTCGCCGCTCAGGCGCCTGCGTTGGTAATGAGTTCGATAGCGGCATCGAGATCGGCCGGGGTCTTGACCGCGACCGTCGGCACGCCCTTGAGGCCGCGCTTCGCGATGCCCGAGAGTGCACCCGCAGGCGTCAGCTCGATGAGCCCGGTGATGCCGGCTGCTTGAAAGCTCTCCATGCAGGCATCCCATCGCACCGGGTTTGCGATCTGCGAAACCAACAGATCGACAAAGCGCGCGCCGCTTTGAACGATGCTGCCGTCGGCGTTCGTCCAGAGCGTGCGCACTGGGTCGGCGGCGCTCACTGAAGAAGCAGCGCTCTGCAGCACTGGTACGGCGCTTGCCATGTATTCGGTGTGGAACGCGCCAGCAACCTGCAGAGGGATCACGCGAGCACCGCGAGGGGCTGCCTCTGCGAGTGCGGCCAGCGCCGGAAGCGCGCCCGCAGCGACAATCTGACCGCCACCGTTGCGGTTTGCAGGGGTGAGCCCGTGCTCGGTGATCGCTGCCAGTACGTCGTCCTCGACGCCGCCAACTACGGCGCTCATGCCGGTCGTTTCACGAGTCGCAGCCTCAGCCATTGCGCGTCCGCGCACGCCCACGAGCTGGAGTGCGTCACCCTCCGAAAGCACGCCCGCCGCGGCCGCGGCCGCGAACTCGCCGACCGAGTGACCCGCGACGCCGACGCCGTCGAGTGAGACACGCTCGCTCAGCGCACGCCATGCGAGCAGGCTCGCCGCGACGATCAGCGGCTGCGCGATCTGCGTATCGCGAATCGTGTCGGCGTCACTCGTGGTGCCGTGAGCTACGAGATCTACGCCTGCGCGCTCAGAAGCGTGCGTGAGAAATTCCGCAGCCGAATCATCTTGCAACCACTCGGTCAGAAAACCCGGTGTCTGTGAGCCCTGTCCCGGGCAAGCGATAACAATCACGTTTTATAGTCTTCCAGATGAACAGTCGACGGACTGCATATAAGGAACGATAAATTTCGAAATTCGTTGTGGAAGTGGGCTAAAGAGTTTCCGAGGCCACGCTGGCGTTGGCTGCTTGGTTCTCGCGGCTTAGGTCAGGCTTAGCTCCTTTGTTTCTTGCGAGAAACAAAGGCAGTTACTTCTTAGGCGCCGCCTTGCGGTTTTCTATTCGTACGGTTGCTTCTTGTGAGAAGCAACCGCTACTTCTTAGACGCCGCCTTGCGGCGTCCATTTTGCGCAATGGAGCCGACGATCAGCGCCGCCTGCACGATGAGTGCCTCGCGCGCGCCCGTCGGGTTCCATCCGATGACCTCTCCCACCTTCTTGAGGCGGTAGCGCACGGTGTTCGGGTGCACGAAGAGCTCGCGGGCGGTTGCTTCGAGCGAACGTCCGTTGTCGACGTAGCACCAGATGGTCTCGAGCAGCTCCGCCGACTGCTCGGTGAGCGGCTCATAGATCTGCTCGATCAGGCTGCGCCGCGCGAGCCCGTCGCCCGCGAGCGCGCGCTCAGGCAACAGGTCGTCCGCAGCGACCGGCCTGGTCGCGCCGCGCCACGATCGAGCCACCGCGATGCCGGCCAACGCGGCGCGAGCGCTTTTTGACGCCTCTACGAGATTGTCAACCGTGGGGCCGAGTACGAGCGGCCCAGCTGCGAAGTGCGCCCCGAGTCGGTTCGCAATATCGATGAAGGGGAGAGGATCAGTGCTCGCCTGCGGGTCTTTCGCATCGGGCTGCACACGCCCAAGCACCAGCACGAGGCGATTGCCCTGCAAGCCGATAAGCACGTCGGCACCCGAGTGGCGGGCGGTGCGGCGAATCTGATCAACGTCGACCGCCCGATCGCTGGTGCCGACGAGCACTGCAGCCTCGCCGCCACCGTTCCAGCCGAGTGCCGCGATGCGGCTCGGAAGCTCATCGTCGCTCTCGCCGGTAAGGATGGAGTCGACGACGAGCGCTTCGAGACGCGCATCCCAGAGCCCGCGGGCCTCGGCGGCACGGGCATACACGTCAGCGGCCGCGAAAGCGACGTCGCGTGAATAGTGCAGCACCGCCTCGCGCAGAGGCTCGCTTCGCGGCGCGACGCGATCCTCGACCACCGTCACAACCACGCGAATCAACTGGAGGGTTTCTTGCAGGCTGATGCTGCGCAGCAACTCTCTTGGGGCGGCGCTGAACACATCGCTGGCGATCCACGGAGTCGTCGTCGGGTCTTCGTACCACTGAATGAACGAGCTAATGCCGCTCTGCGCAACGAGGCCGATGGCGCTGCGCCGGCCAGGAGGCATTTCGCTATACCAGGCCAGTGTGTCTTCGAGACGCGTGATTGTGGTGGTGGCGAGCTCGCCAGCTATGGTTCGTAGCCAGGCGAGCTCGCGCTCCTTCGTCTGTTCCATCCGTGCTCCGTGCAGCTCCGTGGGGGAGTTATGCGTCTCCGCCCGCGCCGCCGGTTGTTCCGGCGTTCACGTTGAGCAGGCGGTACTTCTCGGCCGCCTGCAAAGGGATCGATGCGTCGATCTTGCCCTGTGCTGCGAGGCGCTGCAGCACGCGCACCACAACCGACTCGCGGTCGATCGCGAAGTAGCGGCGTGCGGCGGCGCGGGTGTCGCTGAAACCGAAGCCGTCAGCGCCGAGCACGGTGTAGTCGCCGGGCACGAACTGCCTGATCTGGTCGGGTACGTCGGTTGCCCAGTCGCTGACCGCGACCACGGGCCCCTCGGCGCCAGCGAGCTTCTCGGTGAGGTACGCAACCTTAGGCTCAGCCTCGGGGTGCAAGAAGTTGTGGCGCTCGGCTGCGAGGCCGTCTCGGCGCAACTCGCTCCACGAGGTGACGCTCCAGACGTCTGCGGCCACGCCCCAGTCGTCCGCGAGCAGCTGTTGTGCCTCGATCGCCCACGGCACGGCAACGCCCGACGCGAAGATCTGAGCGGGGGTGCCGTCGGTCTTCGCCGCGCTGACACGGTGGATGCCGCGAACGATGCCGTCGACGTCGGTGCCCTCTGGCTCGGCCGGGTGAATGATCGGCTCGTTGTACACCGTCATGTAGTACATCACGTTCGGATCCGGGTGCGTGCCGCCGTACATTCGTTCGATGCCGCTGCGCACGATGTGGCCGACCTCGTACCCGTATGCCGGATCGTAGGAGAGCACGGCTGGATTCGTGTTCGAGAGCACGAGTGAGTGCCCGTCGGCGTGTTGGAGACCCTCTCCGGTCAGTGTCGTGCGGCCTGCGGTCGCGCCGATCATGAAGCCGCGCGCCATCTGATCGCCTGCGGCCCAGATTGCGTCGCCCGTGCGCTGGAATCCAAACATCGAGTAGAAGATGTAGATCGGAATCAGCGGCTGGCCGTGCGTCGAGTACGAGGTGCCGACCGCGGTGAACGCCGCCGCGGCACCTGCCTCGTTGATGCCGACGTGAATGAGCACGCCCTGCGGGCTCTCCTTGTAGGCGAGCAGCAGTTCGCGGTCGACCGAGGTGTAGTTCTGGCCGTGTGGGTTGTAAATCTTCGAGGTCGGGAAGTAGCTGTCCATGCCGAAGGTGCGGGCTTCGTCGGGAATGATCGGCACGAAACGCGAACCGAACCCCTTGTCGCGCATGAGATCTTTCAGAAGGCGCACGAAGACCATGGTGGTCGCCGCCTCCTGCGTGCCCGTGCCCTTTGCTGCGATGGCGTAGTTCTTGGCCTCGGGCAGCTGCAACTCGACGTGCTTCGTGCGGCGCTCGGGCAAGAACCCGCCGAGCGCGTTGCGGCGTTCGTGCATGTACTTGATCGCGGGATCATCGGCGCCCGGGTGGTAGTACGGCGGACGGTACGGATCGGCCTCGAGCTGCTCGTCGGTGATCGGAATGCGCATCGTGTCGCGGAACCGCTTCAGGTCGTCGAGCGTCATCTTCTTCATCTGGTGAGTCGCGTTGCGACCCTCGAAATGTGGTCCGAGGCCGTAACCCTTGACGGTCTTCGCGAGAATGACGGTGGGGCGGCCCTTATGCTCCATGGCTGCCTTGTATGCCGCGTACACCTTGCGGTAGTCGTGGCCACCTCGGCGAAGCTGCCAGATCTGCTCGTCGGTGTAACCTTCGACGAGGGCGAGCGCGCGCTCGTCTTTGCCAAAGAAGTGGTTGCGAATGTACGCACCGTTCTCGGCCTTGTATGTCTGGTAGTCGCCGTCGGGCGTCGTGTTCATGACGTTCAGCAGTGCACCGCTGGTGTCGCGGTCGAGCAGCTCGTCCCACTCGCGGCCCCAGATGACCTTGATGACGTTCCAGCCCGCGCCACGGAAGTAGCTTTCGAGCTCCTGAATGATCTTGCCGTTGCCACGAACCGGACCATCGAGTCGCTGCAGGTTGCAGTTGATCACGAAGGTGAGGTTATCGAGACCCTCGTTTGCCGCAACCTGCAGCTGGCCGCGGCTCTCGACCTCGTCCATCTCGCCGTCGCCGAGGAACGCCCAGACGTGTTGATCTGAAGCATCCTTGATGCCGCGGTTGGTGAGGTACTTGTTGAGCTGTGCCTGGTAGATCGCGTTGATCGGGCCAAGACCCATCGACACGGTAGGGAACTGCCAGAAGTCGGGCAGCAGGCGAGGGTGCGGGTAGCTCGGCAGCCCGCCTCCCGCGTGCGAGTGCTCCTGACGGAAGCCGTCGAGCTGCTCTTCGCTCAAGCGGCCCTCGAGGAAGGCGCGCGAGTAGACGCCGGGCGAGGCGTGCCCCTGAATGAAGATCTGGTCGCCGCCGCCGGGGTGATCCTGGCCGCGGAAGAAGTGATTGAAGCCGACCTCGTAGAGCGAGGCTGCAGAACCATAGGTCGAGATGTGGCCGCCGACGCCGATGCCGGGAGCCTGCGCGCGGTGCACGGTGACTGCCGCGTTCCAACGCAACCAGCGACGGTAGTTGCGCTCAAGCTCTTCATCGCCCGGAAACTCGGGCTCGTCTTCAGAAGCGATCGTGTTCACGTAGTCGGTGGTGGGCACCTGCGGAACATTCAAGTGCAGCTGACGACTGCGAGCCAGCAGGCTCGTCATGATCTCTCGACCGCGGGCCGCGCCGCGCTCGTCTACGACCGCGTCAAGCGACTCAACCCACTCGCCAGTTTCTTGCGGGTCGATGTCATTGCTCTCCGGCGCGTACGGATCCTCTGTGTTCACAGCCACGATAATGCTCCTTCACGAGTGTCGCGCCGGCTCTGGTTCTTGCCGCGCGAGCATGGCCTCGCCGATAAGTGAGACCGCCACCAGACTATCGAACACCAACGACATTCACGCGCATATCGAGGTCGGGCCTGTTGGCACTATCCAAAAGTTCGGTTGCGAGGCGGCTTTGGGGGCACGGGCCAGTGGATTCTGCGGCGGAATCGACTTCGACCTTTATTGAGAGGGCGCCCGCAGCGCGAGCCGAGTCTGTGTCTGCGCGGCCCCGGCTTCCCTCTTTAAGAGTCGAAGCAGGCTGTCAAGGGACGCCGTGTCTTTGGTGCGGACACGCAACAGGTAGTCGTAGGGGCCGGTGACATGCACTGCATCGAGAATCTGGGGGACTCTCAGCGCCCACGCGAGAAAATCTTCTGAGTCCCGATCCTGGTTGAGGCGTACGTCAACAAAGGCCTCAATGCCGATTGCTCGGTCCGGGAGATCTGAGCTCAGCACCGCCTGGTACCCAATGATCACGCTATCGGCCTCAAGTCGGCGAATCCTGGCCGCCACGGCATTGGTGCTCAATCCAACTTGCCGACCGACTGCACTGAACGAAGCTCTGCCGTCTGCGCGCAGAATATTGATGATCTGTTCGTCTAGCCGGTCCACACAGAGAATTCTCTCACGCTGCTGCATCATCGTGCAGTCATAGCAGTCGGCAACCACGACACTCGTGGGTATGGATCCGCTCACCGCACTCACAACAGGATTGGTCGCCGGTCTCGCGCTTGCTGCGCCGCTCGGTGCAATCGGAGTGCTGCTGGTTCAGGAGGGTGCATCTCTGGGATGGGTGCGAGGTACGCCTGCCGCCGCTGCCGTAGCCATCGTGGACCTCATCTACTGTGCGACGGCTGTGATTGTCGGAGTGGGAGTTTCGGCGGTGATTACCGGCTGGACGCCATGGCCGAGGATTATCGGAGGTCTCGCACTGATAGCGCTCGCTATCTGGAACCTCGTGCGTGCGCGAGCTTCGGTCGAAAGAACCAAACTCGACTCCCGGGCGCTTCATAGTCGATCAAGACATCGTTTCCTGCTGTTCTTCGGACTCACTGCGATCAACCCGGCGACATTGGTGTATTTCGCTGCGGTTGTCACGGCCTTGTCTACGGTACTGGACTCCGCCGCTGGCGCTGTCTCGTTTGTCGCCGGGGTCGCGGTGGCCTCCTTGAGCTGGCAGCTACTCCTTGTGCTGGTGGGAGCGATCGTTCGTTGGAAGACCGGCAGACGGCTTCGGCATCTCACAACGATGGCCGGAAATGCGATTGTGTTGGCCCTAGGTATTCTCATGACCATCGGATTCATCTTCTGAACCGACCAGGGCGTCGCGTGGGGTGATTGGGACTTCCGTCCCGCGGTGGTGGGCCCTGCCGGGATCGAACCGACGACATCCACGGTGAAAACGTGGGTGCCTCAGACTGGTCACATGGCAGAAGTAATCGACCTAGCAAGCAGGCGGGCAGCATGAGCGTGAATGACGTACTCGAGCGGTACAACCGGGCGGCAGCTGCGCTCGCCAGCATGGTTGACGCAGATGATCGAATGAACGATCCAGAATACGTCTGCGACCGGTCGCCGCGTGCGGCGACGTTGCGCGCCGAGCATCGCCGAGAGATGCTTGCCGAGTTCCGTGCCGCAACCGAGGCGCTGCACGCCTGGTCGAGTAGGTAACATGCTGAGCGCGTCAGAGCGGGCGCGTGTGCGCTGGCACGCTGGCTCGATGGATAATGAATTATTACAAGCGTTCGCAGAATACATGCAAGCCCAGCGGCTCTCGCCCGCGACTATCCGAAACCGTGTCTCGATCTTGACGACGCTCGCCGCGCGCACCGGGGTGCCGCTGCTCGAGCAGACGCAGCGCACGATCCGGGCGCATCTCGGGCGCGGCGGCATCAAGTCGAGTAGTGCGGTCACCGAGCGCAACGCGATCACCACGTTCTACACATACCTCATGGTCGATGGGTACATCGAAGAAAGCCCAGCCGAGCGCGTGCCGGTCGTGAAAGCACCCAAAGGCACGCCTCGCCCGTTCACGCGCGAGCAGATCGCGCTCATGCTCGATGCCGCTGCTCGCCCGCTCACGCGTGCGATGATCTTGCTCGGCTACTTCCAGGGGTTCCGGGTGTCGCAGATCGCCCGCGTGCGCGGTGACGACATCGACCTAGTTACCATGACGATTCGCACCGTCGCCAAGGGCGGCAAAGAACGTCGCCTGCCACTCAATGCCGAGATTGCGAAGCTCGCCCTCTCGATGCCGCGCACTGACTGGTGGTTCCCGTCACCGAAGCACACCGGCCTGCCGATCTCGGGGCACGCGGTCACAGACCGAATAACGATCATCAAGCAACGCGCGGGCATCGTAGACCCACGCCTCACGCCACACTCGCTGCGCCACAGCTTCGGCACCGATCTAGTCGAGGGCGGCGCTGATATTCGCGTCGTGCAAGAGCTTATGCTGCACGAGGATCTATCGACCACGCAGATCTACACGAGAGTATCCGAGCAGCGCAAAGCCGACGCTATTGCCCTCTTGAAACCGCTCGATCAATCTCAACCGCTCGCGGCCTAGATAGGATCATCGCATGAGTGAAACACAACCCACGGCAACGACGCCAACCACCACCGAAGCCGCAAAGCTCGTGCAGGCCGCTCTCACGCCGTTTCGCGCCCTGTTCTACTCCGGCATCGTCGCGGTAGCGTTCGCCGCGCTGCTGCTGTTTATCGCAATGTCAGAAAGCGCAATAGAGCCTGCACTGATCGCGGGGCTCCTGCTCTTCGTCGCCGCACCGCTCTTCGCCGGTGCCGGGATCATTGCCGCGCTCGGAAAGCGCCAAGACAACTAGAGAATTGTGGAATCACCACAGGCCGGCTGGACCTAATCGGGTAGCCGGCCTGTGGCATGTCTACAGCTATTCGTCGTTGGTGGGGTTCGCGAGCGCCAGGCCACCGACGCCGAGCACAGCAGCGGCCAGGCCGACAACTGCGCCGAGCTGCTGCTCAGTGCCGATGCCGAACGCGAGCGCGACGGGCACTGACGCGAGCGCGATGCCGTACGCCCAGCGGCGTCGCTTGAGCGTCCACCAGGTGCCTCGACGTGCGCGGCGACTCATGCGGGTTTCCTGAATCATTCTGTGTCTCCAAACTCGTAGAGGTGTTTGATACTGTCGGGCGGCTCGGGTGGAGCGCCGGTGTGGGGCTTGTATCCCCAGTCAATGAGCACTCGGGTGTAGTACCAGAGCGCCCGGTTCTCACGCATGATGCGTGCGAACCGTCTGCGTGCCGCGATCTGCGCACCGATGAGCCAGCCGCCCGCCGCGATGAGCACGAGCGCGAGCGCGCCGATTAGCGCGTCAGTGGTGAGCGTACTCACAGTGCGCCTGGGTTGGTCGTGTGGTCGTCGGTTAGCGGTGGCGTGAGGCGGTCGAGCGCGGGGCGTACGCGCTGTTCGAGCATCCAGTGAATCTCGTCGAGCTCTTGGGTGCGGGTCTTGCCGTCGCGCCCGGTCTGCGCACCGACGCCCTCTAGGCGGTCGAGCTGCGGGCGTACCCGCTTGTCGAGCATCCAGTGGATCTCGCCCACTTGTTTCGCGG
>CALCJF010000026.1 GCA_937967375.1 uncultured Leucobacter sp. | reverse complement strand
GTGCAGGATCAGGGCGAGTGCAACGCCTGCGGCAAGCCATGGCGCGCCGGCATCGGGCCAGAGCGCCATGAGGGCGCCGATGACTATGAGCGCGAGGGCCGCGAGCCGCACGATCCAGACACGTGCGGTCGATGCTGCGGAACGAGCATCACCACCGCGATCCTCGCCGTCAGTACCCTCGCCGTCAGCATCGATGCCGAAGCCGCGAAGCACCAGCGTGATCCCTGCTGCGACGATGCCGATACCTGTGACCATCGCAATCTGCTGCACGGTCAATCCGGCCAGCAGCAGCATCAGGCCGAGCGTGAGAGAGGCAAGCGCCACCAAAAGGTGCAGTGCTTTCGGCCAGCGCAATCGTTGCGTCATGAGTTTCTGCACCCCCGTGTCGAATTACGTCTGCTTCAACTTTGGCATACCCGCACTTTTCGGGGAATATCTCGCAGGCGCGCTACGCTGTAGCCACTATGAATGACACCCTTCGCGTCGACATCTGGAGCGACATCGCCTGCCCGTGGTGCTACATCGGCAAGCGCCGCTTCGAAGCAGGCATCGCCGACTTTCATCGCCAGCACCCCGAGATCGAGGTCGAGATCGAGAGCCACAGTTACGAGCTCGCTCCCGATACGCCCGACAACTACGAGGGCAGCGAGATCGACTTTCTCACCAAACACAAGGGCATGCCGCGCGACCGCGTCGAAGACATGCTCGAGCAGATGACGCAGATGGCCGCGCTCGAAGGTATCGAGTTCGACTTCGAGAAGCTGCAGCACGCCAACACCAGCCGTGCGCACCGGGTGCTGCACCTCGCGAAGTCGCAGGGCCTGCAGGCAGAGATGCAGGATCGCCTGTTCCGCGCGTACTTCACCGAGGGGCGCCTGGTCTCAGACGTCGAGACACTCGCCGAGCTCGGCGAAGAGGTGGGTCTCGACGCCGACGAGGTGCGCGATGCGTACGAAGATGAAGAATACGAGGATGCCGTCGAACGCGACATCACCCGAGCCCGCATGCTCGGGGTGAACGGCGTGCCCTTCTTTCTCTTCGAAGAGAAATACGCCGTCTCTGGCGCGCAGTCTGCCGAGACCTTCTCGAACGTGCTCGAGCAGGTGCTGGGCTTCCGCGACAGCGGCACCGAACCCGAAGACCAATAACGCCTACCGCAACCCAAGGAGACACCATGAGCGACACCATCGCGCCGCAGTTGAACGACGAGGCGGGCATCGCTGCCGCCGCATCGGCCGAGAGCGCCGAGATTCTGAACCTGCTCGGCGATGCTGAGGCCGGTGGCAGCTGCTGCGGTGGCAGCTGCTGCGCCGCCTAACTGACACATCACACCGAGTCGGGCCTCTCGCCCGCTGAGATGCCCGGCTCGGTATCGCGCACACTCAATTTGTGCAGCGAGGGTGCAGTTTGTGCGCGCCCGTAGCTTTTGTCTGCTTCGCGCGGATTCAGCCCCCTAGCATCGGGATATGACTGAATCGCCAGCGCTCACCACGGAGGTGGGCGAATCGACGCCCGAGTCGACAGCCTCCTCTGAACGACCGCGCTGGGCGGCGTTCTGGGTGATCCTCGTAGCCATCGTGCTGCTGGTGGTCACCCCGATCGTTGCCGGGATAGTGACCCCGAGCAAACCCGAGAACGTCGTCGGCGTGTACGAGCGGGCGATGCTGCAGGTCGAAGACGACGGTCGCTCGGTGAACGCTGCGTTCATCGCGCCGCAGGGCTGGGAGAGAGACCCTGCAGACGGCGCGCTCGATGCCGAAGTTGTTGAACGCACATTTGCCGCCCAGGACGGCGGCGTCTCGGTGACCGCTTCGATGCACACCGGGGTAGAGAGCGCTGCGCTGCTGCGCGAGGCGGCTCCGGTCGGGGCGACGCTGCTACCCGTGCACAAGCTCGATTCGGCCCCGCTGCTGACCGTGAACATGCTCGAATACGACCTGGCTGCGGGCGCAGGGTCGACGCAATTGATTACGGTCTGCGAGGCTCTTCGAAACGCTTCGTGCGTGTTATTCGAGGTATCGATCGCGCCGACCCATGCGGGTGCCGACGCGGGTCAGCTGTTACCCGATGTCGCGGCAATGATTGAGAGCACGGAGGTTCAGCCATGAGCGCGACTGCCGAAACGACTGACGCACCGCTGCCAGCGATGAAGCCGCGTTCGGCGGTCTGGCAGCCCCGCCAGCCAGTCTTCTGGCTGCTACTGGGTTTGCTCGTAATATCGGCCTACTTGACCGTCCTGCAGCTAGCAGCGCTAATCTCTGGCGTGCAGGGCCTGCTCGCTGCGCTCGTTCTGGGAGGGGTTCAGGTGGTGCTGCTCGCGCTGATCGCGCGGGCGCTTCCAAAGGTCAAGGGGCGCCAGCCTGCTTCGCTTCGGCTGGTCGCGCTCGCCTGGGGCGGCCTCGTGGCATGTTCGTTTGCCGCACAGGCCAACACTGCCGCCGCTGAACTCTACGACCGGATTGGCCTCAGTTCGTTCGCAGCCTCGCTCTCGGCGCCGATCAACGAAGACCTGCTGCGCCTGCTCGGCGTGCTGCTCGTGCTCTCGCTCGCGCAGTCGCAGGGCCGGCTCACCGTGATGGACGGGGTCGTCTACGGGTTTATCGTCGGCGCCGGCTTTGAACTAGTGGAGAACCTCTTCTACGCCCTGCACTCGACAGATTTCGCGGCAACAGTCTCAACGGGGCTCATGCGTTTGCTGGTCGGGTTCGGGCTGCACGCGCTCTGGACCACAGTGAGCGGGGCAGCTCTTGCATATTGCCTGTCGCGGCGCCAGATCGGACTGCCGGCGCGATGGTTGGCGATCGTTCCCTGCGCGCTCGTGCCGATGCTGCTGCATGCGGCCTGGGATGCGCCTCACTTCACGATGTTCACCGTGCTGACGTTCGCGTTGCTCTTCGTGTACTACGGGCTGACCGTGCTGGCGTTCTTGCTGGCGGTGCGCTGGGGCAGGCGCAGCGATGCGGCGCTCGCCGCCGAGTCTGCGGTCTGAGCCGGGGCGATCATGCGGCGACCCACAAGCCGCCCAGCGCCTAGACTGGAGAGGTTATGGCGCATCTGCTCGGGGCCGAAGCCCTGCACCTCGAAGTTCCCACCAAAGTCGTATTCGACTCCGTGACGCTCGGCGTCGCCGAGGGCGACCGAATCGGCATCGTCGGCCGCAACGGTGACGGCAAGTCGAGCCTGCTCATGATGCTTGCCGGCCGTCGCGACCCCGACGGTGGCCAGGTGACGATGCGCAGCGGCACGAGAATCGGCGTGCTCGATCAAGAGGATCGCTTCGATGCCGGCGAGACCGTCGGGCACGCGATTGTCGGCGACATGCCCGAGCACGAGTGGGCGGGCGATGCTCGCACGCGCGAGGTGATCGCGGGTCTCGTCGCCGATCTCGAGTGGGACGCACCGGTAGAGGCGCTGAGCGGCGGCCAGCGCCGTCGCGTTGCCCTCGCGCGCCTGTTGGTCGGGGAGTGGGAGATCCTAGCCCTTGACGAACCTACGAACCACCTCGACGTCGAGGCGATCGCTTGGCTCGCCGACCACCTGAAGCGCCGCTGGCCTGCGAACCAGGGCGCGATGCTCGCGGTGACGCACGATCGCTGGTTTCTCGACGAGGTCGCGAACGCGACCTGGGAGGTGCACGACCGCATCGTCGAGCCGTTCGAAGGCGGCTACGCGGCCTACATTTTGCAGCGCGTCGAGCGGGATCGCCAGGCCGCGACCATCGAGCAGAAGCGGCAGAACCTCGCTCGTAAGGAGCTCGCATGGCTGCGCCGCGGAGCCCCGGCGCGCACCTCGAAGCCCAAGTTTCGCATCGACGCCGCGAACGCGCTCATCGAAGACGTGCCCGAGATTCGCAACGCCACCGAGCTGAAGTCGCTGGCGGTGTCACGCCTCGGAAAAGAGGTCGTGAACCTTGTCGAAGCGGGCGTCTCGTACGGCGATCGCACGGTGCTCGAAGACGTCGATTGGCTGCTCGCCCCGGGCGAGCGCACGGGCATTCTCGGCGTCAACGGTGCGGGCAAGTCCACGCTGCTCGGGCTGATCGCGGGCACGATCGAACCGACCTCGGGTCGGGTGAAGCGCGGCAAGACCGTGAAGGTCGCGACGCTGACGCAGCGCCTCGACGAGCTTGAAGAACACATGAACGACCCCGTTCGCGTGGTGATCGGGCGGCTGCGCACGAGCTTCACCGTTGGCAGCGGCTCGAAGGCACAAGACCTGACGCCGGGGCAGATGCTCGAGCGCATGGGATTCTCGAGCGCGCAGCTCTCGACCCCGGTGAAAGACCTCTCGGGCGGGCAGAAGCGCAGGCTGCAGCTGCTGCTCATTCTGCTCGACCAGCCGAACGTGCTGATTCTCGACGAGCCGACGAACGACCTCGACACCGACATGCTCGCGGCGATCGAAGACCTGCTCGACTCGTGGCCGGGCACGCTGATCGTGGTCTCGCACGACCGCTACTTCCTCGAGCGCGTGACCGACCAGCAGTTCGCGATTCTGCCCGGGCCGAGCGGTGCGGGGCGCCTGCGGCACCTGCCGGGTGGCATCGATGAGTACCTGAAGCTGCGGGCGGCCATCGAGGCTCGGTCTGGTGCGGTGGCTGGACTTGCGGCCCCTGCTATATCTGCAGGTTCGACGGCAGCCGGCGGGGCTGCGACACCCGCGCTCGCTGGTGCCGAGCTTCGCGCCGCCGAGAAAGAACTCTCGGCCGTCGAACGCAAGATGGAGCGCCTGCAAGCAGATGTCGCCAAGTCGCGTGATGGCCTCGCCGCCCTCGACCAGAGCGACTACGCCCTGCTCAACGCCGAGATGGTCAAGATCACGGCGATCGAAGACGAGATCGCGGCGCTCGAGGAGCGATGGCTCGAGCTCTCAGAGCAACTCGGTTGATCGATGCCGACGATCTCGCATCGATGCGGGGCAAGGGCAGGGTTCACGCGACTCGCTTCCAGGTGCCGAGGCCCTGCGCGTCGAACGACGTGAGCTGCACCGAGTCGCCGTCGGGCGCGAAGACCGCGCTCGCGAGCGAACCCGCCGGCGCGCTCTCGCTGAGCGGTGCATAGGCGAACGTCGCACCGTCCCACTCCTCGAGTGGCAGATATACGCTGCCAGCCGGGCCGAGCCGCGCAGTGAGTGTTCCGTTTCGAAGCTCGACGAGCAGCACTCCGAAGTACTCGCTCTCGTACTTTCCGACCAAGCTCTGGAGCGGGGGAGGTGACGCGGCGTCGGCCGGCCGAGTCTCATCGACGAGATCGCCACTCGGTGCCGTATAGGGGGCGAAGAACCCCGCAGCATCGGTCACCCAATCGCGGGTGACCTTTCCGTACTGCACGAGGTCGGTGAACTCCGTTGCCACGGCCTCGGCGACGCCCATTGGCGCGCCGTTCGTGAGCACGACGATGCCAAGATCCAGCTCAGGGAGCAACTGATAGTTGGTGCCCGCGCCGAGAGCGAACGCGCCCGAGTGCGAAACCGCCATGCGGCCGCCCACCTGCGGCGAGGCATTGAAGCCGAAACCGTAGTGCCCGGGCCGGGCAGTAATGTCGGGGCCCGTGCTCGACACGATCTGCGGGGTCATGGCCTCGGCGAGCGCGTCTGCGTCGACGATCTGAGTGCCGCCAGCCCTGCCGTCTGCGAGCACCATGAGCATCCACTTCGCGAGGTCGTTCGCTGTCGAAGAGACGCCCCCGGCGGGTGCCTGCGGGTCAGGGTTTCGATCGTATTTCGCGACGAACTCGCCGCCTTCGAAGGCGTGAAGCAGCGCCCGATCCTGGTGCGCAAGAAAATCGTCGTGCCTTGCCGAACTCGACGTCATGTCGAGTGGCTCGAACACGAGCTCGTTCATGAGGTCTTCCCACGACTGCCCGCGCGAGGCCGCGACCGCCTCGGCTCCGACCGTGAGACCGAAGTTCGAGTAGTGGTAGCTCGAGCGGAACGGGTCGAGCGGCTGCAGCCGAAGCTTCTCGAAGATCTCGGCTCGATCGAATCCGAGGTCTTCGAGATCGTCACCTGCGCCGGTGAAGAGCCCCGTGCGATGGCTGAACGCATCGCCGACGGTGGCGAGCTCGGTGACCGTTGGATCCTTGAACTGAAAAGTCGGAAGCAGCTCGTGAATCGGTGTCTGCCAGCTGAGTTCTCCATCGGCCTCGCCGATCGCCGCGGCAATTCCGGTCGCCGAAAGTGACTTTGAGACCGAAGCGACCTGAAACACAGTGTCGGGCGTGATCTGCTGCTCGGTGCCAATTTCGCGCACCCCGAACCCTTCGGCGAACACCGTGTTGCCGCCGTGCACCACAGCGATCGACATGCCGGGCACGCCGCTCTGCTCAAGCGCATCCGTTGCCAGCGTTGGCAGTTCTTCGAGCGCCCGATCGAGCAGCCGCTCCAAGTTCTCGGGCAGTGCCACCACGTCTTGACCGGGCGTATCGCCGGTCTGCACCGAGACGCTGCCCGCCTCGCCTGCGGGTGCGGCGGTGCTGCATCCGCTCAGCACAAGTCCGAGAGAGACGACTGCCGCGAGCAGCACACGTGGTGAGCGGTGGCGGGTGGGCATCGAAGAAGACATCTGTGTCACTCCTGGGAGCACTCATCCGGCTCGCACCATGCCCCCGGTAGGCCTGTGTTTTCCGGCTGTGTGTAGTGTAACCCTGCTTCGTTCCCTACCTAGGTCAATTTCGGTAGCGCCCCGCGCCTACGAAGCGGTGCGATCGTGTGCCGAGCCGCGCACGGGCGCCAGCCGCTGCAGTTGGGTGACGTGCCTCGGCTCGAGCTCTTCGAGCGATGACACCCCGAGAAGCGTCATAGTGCGTTCGATCTCGCTGCGCAGGATCGCGATCGTGCGATCGACGCCCTCGCGCCCGCCCGCCATCAGACCGTAGAGGTATGCGCGACCGATGAGGGTGAATTTTGCGCCGAGCGCGACCGACGCGACGATGTCGGCCCCGTTCATGATGCCCGTATCGATCATGATGGTCGCGTCGCGGCCCACCTCGCGCACCACCTGGGGCAACAGATGAAAAGGGATCGGGGCCCGGTCGAGCTGCCTGCCGCCGTGGTTCGAGAGCACGATGCCGTCGACGCCACGGTCGATCAGTTCGACCGCCTGCGGCAGGTTCTGCACGCCCTTGACGACTAGCTTTCCTGGCCACATCTCGCGGATGATTTCGAGGTCTTCAAACGAGATGGTCGGATCCATCGCCGCGTTCAGCAGCTCGCCGACGGTGCCGCCGGTCGAGTCGAGCGAGGCGAACTCGAGCTTCGGAGTCGTGAGAAAGTCGTACCACCACCAGGGGCGTGGGATGGCGTTGGCGATCGTGCCCAGCGAAAGCTGAGGCGGAATCGAGAAGCCGTTGCGCTTGTCGCGCAGGCGCGCGCCAGCGATCGGGGTGTCGACGGTGAACATGAGTGTGTCGAAGCCGGCTTTTGCGGCGCGTTCGACGAGGCCGTACGAAATCTCGCGCTCGCGCATCACGTAGAGCTGAAACCAGTTGCGGCCGCGAGGGTTCGCGTGTTTCACGGCTTCGATCGATGTGGTGCCGAGGGTCGAGAGCGTAAAAGGAATGCCCGCGGCCGCGGCCGCGCTCGCGCCGGCGATCTCTCCCTCGGTTTGCATGAGTCGGGTGAAGCCGGTGGGGGCGATGCCGAACGGCATGGCCGAAGATGCGCCCAGCACCTCAACCGAGGTGTCGACCTCGGCGGCCGGCTTCAGAATGTCTGGGTGAAACTCGACGTCTTGAAACGCCTGGCGCGCGCGGCGGAGCGAGAGCTCACCTTCGGCCGCGCCGTCGGTGTAATCGAAGGCCGCCTTGGGGGTGCGTCGCTTCGCGATGCGGCGCAGATCATCGATCGTGAGCGCGGCGTCGAGACGGCGCTTCTTCGCGTTCAGCTCGGGCTTCTTGAACTGCATGAGTTCGAAAATCTCAGAGGGGCGGGGGAGCTGGCGCTGCACCATGGCGTCCTTTCGCGATTCACTTCGCGTGATCATGCGTGAAATCATGTGGTCTTACCACAGACTGTACGCCCTCTGGGAGGCGTGCGTCAAGGTGTGTGCTGTCATGCGTACGCGCTCGAGAAGCGAATGAGACGCGAAGTTTAGCGCTCGGTTTCGCGGTAGTAGCGATCGATGTGCTCACGCAGCAGTTCGGCGCCCCGTTCGCGGTCGCCGCGTTTCAGCGCCTCGAGGATCGCGCGGTGCTCGTCGCGCAGCCGCGCGGCCGTCGCGCCCCAGTCCGGAATCGCCCGTGCTCGCGCGACAGTGTGCTCGGAGATCGAGATGCGCAGCGACTCCATCAGGGTGCTGATGAGGGGGTTGTCGGCGGCTCGCGAGAGCGCGACATGAAACTGTGCATCGTGCGAAAGAAAATGCTCGATCGGTAGCTCGGTGTCGTCCATGAGCGTCAGCAGATGCTCGGCAGCCGTCCAATCGCAGAGCGCGGCGTCTGAGTGCCTGGCCGCCCAGGCCTCGAGCAGCTCGCGCACCTCGGCAATGTGTCGGGGCTCGACGTGGCTGGTCGCCAGCTGCAGGTTCAGTGCGAGCGAGAGCGCCTGTTCGGGCGCCGCCGTCACGATCGTGCCAGCGTTTGGTCCCGAACCGGTCGAGCTGCGGATCGCGCCGAGTGCCTCGAGCACCCGCAAGGCTTCACGTAGTGAGGCTCGAGACACGCCCAGCGTCTCTGCGAGCGCCCGCTCGCCTGGCAGTCGGTCGCCGATGCGCAGGCGCCCGCTCGAAAGCTCGTCGGTCACCCAAGCCATGACCACCTCGTGCGCCTTCATCGCTCAAGTATCGCAGTTCGAGCGGGCCGGGACTGGCACCGGCCTGGTGTGCCGGGCTCGCGATCAGATCTCTGACACGTCGATCGTGCTGCCCCTCACGATCTCGTGGCACTGGTCGCACACGAGCATGCCGTGAAAACGTTCGCCGCACTCGGTGTGCCTGCGAAGCAGCACCTCGCCCTCGGGATCGCGATACCAGCGTTCGGCTAAGTCGAGCACAATCGCGAAGATCGGAAACAGCTCGCGGCCCTTGCGCGTAAGCAGGTACTCTGACCAGTCCGGTCTTGCCTCAAGCTGCGCCTGCTCGAAAATCTGCCGATCGCAGAGCGCGGCGAGGCGTTCGGTGAGCACGATTGGCGGCACCCCGAGGTGTGACTCGAAGTCTTTGAATCGGCGAACTCCCGCAAATGCGGAGGCCGCGATGATTGCCGACCACCGGTTGCCGAATACCGCCATCGTGTCTGGGTAGAACGCCGTGGCGCCTGCATTTGCGCGATGCGCCGAGCGGCGCCTTGTTGTCGCTTCAGGCGTGGAGCGCTGCCAGCCACCGGCGGGGCCCCACGAAAGTCGCACCGAGTCGGGGTGCGCGATCTCGCCGCAGTGCTCGCAGCAGTAGAGCGGAGACATCTCTTGTCCGCAGCTGAGGTGCCTGATCGGGGGAGTGGAATACTCGTGGGCCCGCACCCAGCGGCGCTCCCAGTTCCAGATCGCCACGAGCAGAGGCCAGATCGCAGTGCCGCGCGGGGTGAGCAGGTACTCCGATCGCTCGGGGCGTTGCTGGTAGACATGCCGTTCGAGCAGGCCCTCTTCTACGAGGCGCTCGAGCCTGCCGCTCAGTACGGCGTGCGAGATGGGAAGCCTGCTCTGAAAGTCTGAGTATCGCGTGCCGCCTGAGAGCGCGACCCGCAGCAGCAGTAGCGTCCACTCGTCGCCCAAAAGACCGAAGGTGCGTCCGAGGGCGTTTGTTTGCGCCTCGACCGAGCTTTCTGGTGAGTCGGCATGTGCGGCGCTCGCCGCAGTGCTTTCGGCACCGCTCTCGGCCGGGGCTGGGTTCATCGCACCAGCGTATCGCGCGCCTTGGCTCTCGGCTCCGGCTCTTTACGCGGTGGCGAGGATCACCCAGCCTCTTGCAGTCACTCTGTTAACTGGAGTAATCTATTCGTGTGCGGCCTCCATGCGGGCGCGCACGAAAGTTCACCAGGATTGGCAAGGAGGCCACCGATGGATCAGCTCTCACACGGATTGCACCCGCAGTCGCGCGTCGACGACTACCTGGCGAGGGGGTGGTGGACCGACGAGACCATTGACGGGTTGTTCTGGCAGCGGGTCGCGGAGCGCCCCGACGCGCTCGCCGTCACCGATCCGCTGAACCGCGAGAGCCTCGACGGTGAGGCTCCGCGACGGCTCACCTGGGGCGAGATCGGCAGCGAGGTCACCTGGCTTGCGGCGAGGCTGCTCGAGCGCGGCATCGGCCGGGGCGACCTCATCGGCATGAAACTGCCGAACTCGATCGAACAGCTCGAGGTCTACCTTGCCGCCTGGACCATCGGCGCTTCGGTCTCGCCGCTTGCGATGCAGTACCGCGAGCACGAGCTTGTCGCGATGGCGAACAACGCCGGCTTCGACGCCTACATCTGTGGCGAGAGCCTCGGTGATCGCAGCATCATCGATGAGGCCATCTCGGTGCGCGAGCAATTATCGACTGTGCGCGAGTTCATCAGCATTGGCCGGGCCTCCGTCGAGGCGCGCGAGGGCGTGACCCGGCTGCAGCCTCAGAGCGCGAGCGAGGCTGACGAGGCGGCGGTTGACGCTTACCGCGAGGAGCACCCGAACGACCCGAACGACTGCACGACGATCTGCTGGACCTCGGGCACCGAGGGTCAGCCAAAGGGCGTCATGCGTGCTCACTACGACTGGCTCAACTTCAGCTGGGCAGTGCTTGATGCGCTCAACGGGCACGGCTCGGGCACCGATGACGACGCGGCCGACATCGGTGAGCTCGATCACAACGACGTGCTGCTCAATCCCTTCCCCCTGATTAACATGGCGGGCATCAACGGCATGCTGCTGCCCTGGCTTCGGACGGGCTGCGTACTCGTGCAGCACCACCCCTTCGACGCGCCGACCTTCTTCGCGCAAGTGGCACGCGAGCGGGTCACCTGCACGATTCTGCCGCCTGCTCTGCTCTGGATGCTGTTGAACAACGAGCAGTTGCTCAGTCAGGTCGACCTGTCGAGCATCACGCGGCTCGGCTCGGGGTCTGCCCCGCTGCAGCCCGCGATGGTGCGCGGCTGGCAAGAGAAGATGGGCCTCAAGGTCATCAACTTCTTCGGCTCGAACGAGGGCGTGGCGCTGCTGTCGAGTGGCGAGGACTTTCCTGACCCAGACGACCGCGCGAATTACTTTCCCCGCTATGGCGCAAAAGGTGCAGAGTGGGCATCACGCGTCTCGAGGTGGGTCAGAGTGAAGCTCATCGACGTCGAAACGGGAGAGCTGGTCACCGAGGCCGGGCACCCCGGCGAGCTGTATATCGATGGCCCGCAATTGTTCGCGGGGTATGTAAACGGAGCCAGTCTGGCCGACCCCTTCGACGCCGAGGGCTACCTCAAGACCGGCGACATGTTCGAAATCGCAGGTGACCGCGAGCAGTATCTGCGGTATGTGGATCGGGCGAAGGACCTCATCATTCGCGGCGGCATGAACATTGCACCGGTCGAACTCGAACAGCTGATCACCGAGCACCCGGCGGTGCTAGAGGTGGCAGTGGTCGGCGACCCTGACGAGGTGCTTGGCGAGCGAGTCGCCGCGGTGGTGGTGCTCAGGCCCGAGGCTCAGTTGACGCTCGAGGAGATGCTCGACTTCTTGCGCGAGCGCAAGATCGCCTCGTTCAAGCTACCCGAGCGCCTGCAACTCATCGAAGCGCTGCCGCGCAATCCGGTCGGCAAAGTGCTGAAGCGCGAGCTGCGCAAACAGGCAGCCTGAGCGGTTGAGTCAAGCCCGAGCTGAGGAGGGAGAGGCGAGCATGACGCAAGTGGCATATATCTATGAGGCGATACGTACCCCGCGCGCGCGGGTGCGTCGCGACGGAGGCACCCTTGCGGGTGTGCCGGCCTTCGAACTCTTCGGCGGGCTACTCGCCGAGCTCTTGCGTCGAGGCGTGCCGGCTGACCGCGTCGACGACGTGATCGTCGGCGTGAGCACGCCAGCCGGCGAGCAGGCCGCCGATCTGGCTCGGGTGGCCGTGCTCGCGGCTGGGTGGCCAGACGAGACCCCCGCCGGTGTGGTCTCGCGCATGTGCTGCTCCGGCCTCGACGCGATCGCATCCGGGGCGGCGCAGGTCGCCTCTGGCGCGGCCGAGCTCGTGGTCGCCGGAGGGGCAGAGTCGATGTCTCGCACGCCCATGTTTGCCGACGCTCCGGCGTTTGCGAGTGATCCCGAGCTCGGCGACCTCACCGGCTTCGTGACGATCGGCCTGGCGGCAGACTTCATGGCGGCGAAATACGGCTTCTCGCGGTCGCAGCTCGACGCCTATGCGGTTCGCTCGCACGAACTGTCGGCGGCCGCGCCGGCCTGGCCGTCGATCGTTCCGGTGCGCCGGGGCGCAGAGACGCTGCTCGACCGCGACGAAGGGGCGCGGCCCGACACCACCGTAGAGTCGCTCGCGAGCCTCGCCCCGCTCTTCGGCGGCGACCCGCTCTGGCAGCGCATCGAGCGTCGCTTTGCCGGTGAGCCGTGGTTTGCTGAGATTCACAGACCAGATGAGGGCCTGCACACCGTCGCGACCGCGCCCCAGCTCTCCGACGCGGCTTCGGCCGTGCTGATCGGCAGCGAGGCGGCCCAAGAGATGCTCGATCAAAAGCCCAGGGGCCGAGTGCTCGGCTGGGCGCACGCGGCCGTGCGCTCGCCGGGGCTGTGGTCGGGCGAGGCGGCCGCGCGCAAGGCGCTCGCGATGGCCGGCATTGGCGTGGGCGATCTCGAGGTCGCCGAGATCAACGAGTCGTTCTCGGTGACGCCCCTCTTGATGACGCGGCAGCTCGAACTTGACGAGCGCATCGTGAACGCGCGGGGCGGCGCCGTCTCGGTTGGGCACCCGCTCGGCGCCAGCGGCGGCATTCTGCTCGCGAACGCGCTCGATCGCCTCGACGCTGCGGGCGGCGGCTACGGCCTGCTCGTCATTCCAGCGGCGCTGGGGCTTGCCACCGCGATCGTCATCGAAGCGTTCTGACACAGAGTGCAGCGGCAAATGAACAGCGCACCATACGCAGAAGAAGGAAGAGAGGGCTCAAGTGAATGACACCAACGTCTGGGTGCTCGGCGGGTACCAGAGCGACTTCGCGAGAAACCTCACCCGCGAAGGTGGCGACTTTGCGTCGCTCACCGCCGAGGTGATCGACGGCACACTCGCCCCGGCGGGCATCGCCCCGCGCGAGATCGAGGTGCTGCATGTGGGCAACGCATTCGGCGAGCTCTTCGCGGGCCAGGGCCAGCTGGGCGCGATGCCGGCCACCGTGCGCGACGAGTTCTGGGGTCTACCCGCTTCGAGACACGAGGCCGCCTGCGCCTCGGGCAGCATCGCCATGCTCTCGGCCATCGCCGATCTGCGCACCGGCGACTACGACTGCGCGCTCGTGCTCGGGGTCGAACTCGAGAAGACGGTCGCGGGCGATCAGGGCGCGCGGTACCTTGGCGCCGCAGCCTGGGCGGGCCACGAGGGCGAAGAGGCCACGTTTATGTGGCCGTACATGTTTGCGCGGGTCGCCGACGAATACGACCGAAGGTACGGCATCGACGATCGCCACCTGCGGGCGATCGCGCAGCTGAATCTCGCGAACGCGAAACGCAACCCGCTCGCGCAGACGCGGGGGTGGGACGTGCCCGACCTCGCCGTGAACGGCACCGACGACGACCTGAACCCGCCGGTCGAGGGGCGCCTGCGCCGCTACGACTGCAGCCAGATGACCGACGGCGGGGCAGGGGTCGTGCTCGTGAGCGATCGCTACCTGCGCGCGCACCCGAACGTCAGGCCAGCCGCACGCATCGCGGGTTGGGGGCATCGTACCGCGGGTCTCGGCTTGGAGCAGAAGTTTCAGAAAAGCGCCGAGGATCCACTGATCATGCCCCACGTTGCCCAGGCGGTGAGCCAGGCGTTCGGGCGCGCGGGCGTGGCGCTCGACGGCATCGACGGGCTCGAGACGCACGACTGCTTCTCGGCGAGCGAGTATATGGCGATCGACCACATCGGGCTCACGCCTCCCGGGCAGTCGTGGCGAGCCATCGAAGACGGGTCGATCGAGATGGGTGGCAGGCTGCCGATCAACCCGAGCGGCGGCCTGATCGGCGGCGGGCATCCTGTGGGTGCCACGGGAGTGCGCATGATCGTCGACGCCGCGAAGCAGGTCAGCGACGGCGCTGGCGAGATGCAGGTCGAAGGCGCCTCGCGCTTCGCGACGCTCAACATCGGCGGATCCACTGCGACCACCGTGTCATTCGTGGTCGAGGCCGCACCGGTCGGCTGATCCTTGCCACGCACACGACGACACCGGTCACCGAAACAAGACAACGAAACGCGACATCGAAAAGAGAAGAGGCACGCACATGGACGTCGAAATCGTAGGGCGACTGCTCTCCACGCTTCCTGAGGATGACGATCACCCGTACCGTACCGGCCCCTGGCGCCCGCAGACCACCGAGTGGAAGGCAGACGACCTGACGGTGGTCGAGGGCGAGATTCCGCACGACATCGACGGTGTCTACTTGCGCAACACCGAGAACCCGCTGCACCCGTCGATCAAGAACTACCACCCGTTCGACGGCGACGGCATGATCCACGTCGTCGGATTCCGCGACGGCAAGGCCTTCTACCGCAACCGCATGATTCGCACAGACGGCCTCGCCGCAGAGACCGAGGCGGGCAAGGCGCTATGGGCCGGCATCGCCGAGAATCCTGCGCTGTCGCTGCGTGAAGACGGCTGGGGCGCTCGCGGCCGCATGAAAGACGCGTCGAGCACCGACGTCGTGGTGCACCGCGGCATGGCCCTCACGAGCTTCTACCAGTGCGGCGACCTGTACCGGGTCGACCCGTACACGGCCGAAACGCACGGCAAAGAGGGCTTCAACGGCGCCTTCCCGTTCAAGTGGGGCGTGTCGGCGCACCCGAAGGTCGACGACCGCACGGGCGAGATGCTGTTCTTCAACTACAGCAAAGAGGCGCCGTACATGCACTACGGTGTGGTCGATCAGAACAACGACCTCGTGCACTATGTCGACGTGCCGCTGCCCGGGGCACGCCTGCCCCACGACATGGCGTTCACCGAGAACTATGCGATCCTCAACGACTTTCCGCTGTTCTGGGATCCCGAGGGGCTGAAGAAGGGCTTTCACGCCGCCCGCTTTCACCGCGACATGCCGAGCCGCTTTGCGGTGATCCCGAGGCGCGGGCAGACGAGCGACATTCGCTGGTTCGAGGCCGAGGCGACCTACGTGCTGCACTTCGTGAACGCCTACGAAGAGGGCGACGAGATCGTCATCGACGGTTTCTTTCAGGGTGACCCCGAGCCGCAAGACAACGGGCACGGCAACAAGTGGGAGCGGGCGTTTCGCTTTCTCGCGCTCGATCGCATGCAGGCGCGGCTGCACAGGTGGCGCCTCAACCTCGTGACGGGCAAGGTTCGCGAGCAGCAGCTCAGCGACACGATCACCGAGTTCGGCATGATGAACGGCGACTTTCAGACGAACGACTACCGCTACGCCTACGCCGCCACAGGCAAGCCGGGCTGGTTCTTGTTCGACGGCCTGGTGCGGCACGACCTCAAGACCGGCAGCGAAGAGAAGTACAGCTTCGGCGAGGGCGTCTACGGCAGCGAGACGGCGGTCGCGCCCAAGATTGGCGGCACCTCAGAAGAAGACGCGTATCTCGTCACGATCATCAGTGACATGGGGGCCGACGCCTCGTACTGCGTGGTGTTCGATGCGGCCCGCGTGAGTGACGGCCCGGTCTGCAAGCTGAAGTTGCCAGAGCGGGTGTCGAGCGGCACTCACTCGACCTGGGCTGCCGGTGACGAGCTGCGTCGTTGGCGCACCGCCGACAACGCGGCAGACGCGGTCGGCCTGTAGCAAGCGACGAGAGCGCTCGCGACCCTCTGCATCAGGTTTTGGGGCGAGGATCGCGAGCGCTTCGCTGTGCCTGCCGGAGTCGGCCGATTTCGGCGGCGTCGTGCTAGCGCAGCGACTGCAGGCGGTCTGCCGCGGCCGCGTATTCGTCGCGCATGCGGGCGACGATCGTGGCGGTCGGCTCGATCTCGTGAATGACCTGCATGCCCTGGCCAGCCGCCCAGATGTTCTTCCAGCGCCCCTGCACGTTCTGTGCGGCGTTGTAGTCGGGCCCGCCCGAGCGCTCGTGAGTGCTCAGGTCGATGCCGTTCGCCTCGAGGCTGGGCCGCAGCCACGACGCGTTCGCGCCGGTGATGGCGGCGCTCACGACCAGGTCGTCGGCGCCGTGATCGACGATCATCTGCTTATAAGCGTCAGGCGCGAGGCTCTCTTCGGTTGCGAGAAACCGGGTGCCGACATAGACGAGGTCGGCACCCGCGGCAACGGCCCCGGCGACGCCCCAACCGTCGCTCACCCCGCCGCCGATCACGACGAGCCCGTCGAAGAACTCGCGCACTCCCGACGCGAACGCGAAGGGAGAGAGGTGGCCCGTGTGGCCGCCCGCGCCCGTGCTCACGCACGCGAGGCCATCGGCTCCGGCGGCGACCGCCTTGCGCGCGAGCGCGATGCTCACCACGTCGGCGATGACGATGCCGCCGTAGGCGTGCACGGTCTCGATCGCCGGTGCGGGGGAGCCGAGCGCCGTGATGACTATTGGCGGCTGGTGCTTTGCGACGAGCTCGAGGTCGGCGGCGAGGCGCTTGTTGCTGCGGTGGGTGATGAGGTTGAGCGCCCAGGGGGCAGGTTCTTCGGCCGCGGCGCGTGCCGCGTCGAGTCGATCGGTGATCTCGGTCATCCACGCATCGAGTTGTTCTGCGGTGCGGCAATTTGGCGCGGGGAACGCCCCGATCGCGCCCGCTCGGCAGGCCTCGACGACGAGATCGGGGCCCGAGATCAGAAACATCGGCGCCGCGACGACGGGAACGCTGAGCGTCTTGCTGATACTCGCCTCGAACTCACTGCGATCGAACACGGCGCCTCCTCGCACTAACACTTCAGTTGACAGAGTTAGTCTAGTGGACGCGGCGCGATCGCGAAGCTACTTTTGTGCCTCGCTTTGAAGCGGTAGTGCGGCGCAGCGAAGCAATAGTGCGCGAAGTGCATCCTGAGTTCGAATCAGGCCGCTTTTTGTGCACTATTGCAAGGGTTGGGTCAGGCTTGCGGCGACCAATCGTTTGCGCGATTAGCCGAGTTGCGCCGAGATCGCGCGCAGCACTTCGTCTGGCGAGGCGTTCGCGTCGAAAGAGGCGACGAGCACCCGCGAGCCGGCGACCGCGTCGCTCTCGCCAGCGTCGCCGCCAAACCAGGGCGCGAAGCGGCGCATCAGCTCGGTGAGTTCGCGCTCGAGCGCGCCGAACACCCGCGAGTCGCTCTGTCGCAGCCAGCGCCGCAGTGCCGCGTTGTGCACGGCGACGACCGCGGCCGCCAGCGCGATCGGCGCCCATTCGGGAGTGCCGGGGCCCGCCACTCGGGCGAGATACTCGGCGAACACTCGCTCGTATCGGTGCGTGATCACGAGCTCGCGTTCGCGCAGTGAGGGGGTACTGCGCAGCAGCTCGGACCGCAGTCGCGCGGCCTCAGGGTCGCGTGTCAGTTGATGCGTGACCTCGAGCGTGCCGATGGCGATGGAGTCATGCGCGAGCCGCTCCGAACTCGCGAGCTGCTGACGCAGTCGCGCGAGCGCGATGTCGTGATCTGAGAACACCACGTCTTCCTTGCTGCCGAAACGGCGAAAGAAAGTGCTGCGGCTCATGCCGATCGCATCGGCGAGCGCGCTCGCCGTGGTCTGCTCGTAGCCGTGTTCTGCGAGATAGCGCACCGCGGCCGCTTGCGGCGCTGCCGGGGTGGGGTCTTCGAGGGGTCCACTGACGCTCATGGGCTGAAGTTATCACAGAAGCTGAGACTGGGTGTCAGACTGTGACAATATTCTCGACTCATTGCATAAATGATCCAAATTTCCATTGAGAAACTTGAGATGACACGCAGTCTCAGGCATACTGCCTAGTAGATGCATGAGAGCGCCATGAGCGGCTCGACGCACACCCTCGCACCAGAACGATGGAGATCACCGATGGCGATTGATGCACTCACGACGCACACCCCGGCAGACCCGGGCTCGTACGTGCCGCCGGTCGACGAGTATGCGTTTCTGCTCGGCGAAGCGTTCGGCACCGATGTCGTTGCGCGTGCAAGCGAGGGTGCGCTCACCGCCGAAGACGCGGGCGACGCGATTGCCGCCGCTGGCGAGTTTGCCGCCGAGGTGTTCGCCCCGCTCGACCGCGTCGGTGACCAGCAGGGCTCGCGCCTCGTCGGCGGCGAGGTGCGCACCCCTGATGGATTCAAAGACGCCTACAAGGCATTCGCCGAGGCCGGTTGGGTGTCGGCAGCGGTCTCAGAAGAGGCGGGCGGCGACGGGCTGCCCGGCTCGGTCGTGGCCGCGCTCACAGAGTTCTGGAACGGTTCGAACGCCGCCTTCGCGCTCTGCCCCGCCCTGAGCCACGGCGCGATCCGCGCGCTGCACGCCAACGGTTCGCAGGAGCTGCGCGACATCTATCTGCCGAAGATGGTCAGTGGCGAGTGGACCGGCACCATGAACCTCACCGAGCCGCAGGCTGGTAGCGACCTCGGTGCGGTGCGCACCATGGCGCGCGACAACGGTGACGGCAGCTGGGCGATCAGCGGCCAGAAGATCTTCATCACCTGGGGCGACCACGATGTCGCAGACAACATCATTCACCTCGTGCTGGCGCGCACCGAGAATGCGCCCGAGGGGCATCGCGGCATCTCTCTTTTCGTCGCCCCGAAGTACCTGCTGAGTGCCGATGGCACGCCGGGTGCTCGCAACACGATCACCACGGTTGGCCTCGAGCACAAGCTCGGCATTCATGCGAGCCCGACCTGCGTGCTGCAGTTCGAAGAGGCCACCGGGTACCTCGTGGGCGAGCTGCACCAGGGGCTGATGGGCATGTTCGTCATGATGAACGAGGCCCGCGTCGGCATCGGCGTGCAGGGGCTCGGCATCGCGCAGCGCGCCTACCAGCGCGCGAACGACTACGCCTACACCAGGCTGCAGGGGTCTGTGATCGGGCTGCCCACGGGCACCCCGATCGCGGGCCACCCCGACGTGCGCCGCCTGCTGCTTTCGATGTCGAGCCGCATCTCGGCGATGCGCGCGTTCTCGGTGCTCGTCGGTGACACCCACGACCGGGCGCACGCGGGCGACGCCTCGCAGACGGCGCTCGCCGAGTTCTTTGTGCCGATTCTGAAGTCGTGGTTCACCGAGCAGGCCGTGCAGATCTCCTCTGACGCGGTGCAGGTGCACGGCGGCATGGGCTTCATCGAAGAGACCGGCATCGCTCAGCAATACCGCGACTCGCGCATTCTGCCGATCTACGAGGGCACGACCGCAATCCAGTCGAACGACCTCGTGGGTCGCAAAGTGCTGCGCGACGGCGGGCAAACGGCGGCCGGTGTCTTTGCCTCGATACGCGCCCAGCTCAACGCGCTTCGTTCATCGGAGAACCCCGTGGCGACCCGTCTGGTTGAGCGCACCGAGCGGGCAATCGAGGCAGCCGAACGTGCGACGGCCGCGATCCTCGCAAATGCTGCGAACCCCCGCGACGCATACGCCGTGTCGGTGCCGTATCAGGAGCTGCTCGCCACGCTTATCGGCGGCTGGATGCACGCGACGATCGCGGCCGCGGTGCTACAGCACGACTCGCTTTCGCACGCGGATCAGCGCCGCCTCACCGAGGCAGACTTCTATGGCGCACACCACCTCTCGAAGGTGCACGCGCTTGCTGAGACCGTCGCCGCCGGCGAAATCTCCTAGGCTCGGCCACCACTGATCTTGTAGTTTGAAACCAGACCAACCAACGCGGGCCCAAGGCGCTCGCGGCAACGAAAGGTAACGCAATGCAGCGCGATATTTACGACGAGGATCACGAGGCCTTCCGCGAGGTCGTCAAGGAGTTCTTGCGCCGGTACGCGACCAATGAGAAGCGCGAGCAGTGGGAGCGCGACGGTGAGATCGACCGTGCGACCATGCTCGCGGCTGGCGAGCAGGGACTCATCGGCCTCTCGGTGCCCGAGGAGTTCGGCGGCGCGGGCATGCTGCAGGACTACCGCTTCCGCGCGATCGTCAACGAAGAGGTCATCGGCGCAGGCCAGGGTTCGCTCGCTGGCGCCTTCGGCATCCAAGACGACCTCGCAGTGCCCTACCTCGTGCACATGGGCACGCAGGCGCAGAAAGAGAAGTGGCTGCCCCGCATGGCGACCGGCGAGGTGCTCGGCGCGCTCGCGATGACCGACCCCGGTGCGGGCAGCGACTTGCGCGGCGTCACCACCAACGCGAAGAAGGTTGACGGCGGCTACATTCTTAACGGCGCGAAGACCTTCATCTCGTCGGGCAAGACCGCTGACATCGTCGTCACCTTCGTGAAGACCGGCGAGGGCAACCGCCCCGACGCGTTCAGCCTGCTGATCGTCGAGAACGGCATGGAGGGCTTCGAACACGGCAAGAAGCTCAGCAAGATGGGCTTCCATGGCTGGGACACCGCCGAGCTCTCGTTCACCGACGTCTTCATTCCCGACGAGAATCTCATCGGCGGCGTCGAGGGCAAAGGCTTCGTGCAGCTCATGATGAACCTGCCGCTCGAGCGCCTCTCGATCGGCGTCTGCGCCGCGGCAGCGGGTGAGGCCGCGTTCAAGTGGACTCTCGAGTACACCTCGAACCGTGAGGCTTTCGGCCAGCCCGTCGCAGACTTCCAGAACACACGCTTCCGCCTCGCCGACATGGCGACCACGGTCGACGTGCTCTGGGCCTACAACGACCGCGCCATGGAGCTCTACCGTCAGGGCAAGCTGAGCGCAGACGAAGCCGCGAAGGTCAAGTTCTGGAGCACTGAGCGTGAGTGGGAGCTGCTCGACATGGGTGTGCAGCTGCACGGCGGCTACGGTTACATCACTGAGTACCCGATCGCCCGTGCCTTCCTCGACGCCCGCGTGCACCGCATCTACGGCGGCACCAACGAGGTCATGCGCGAGATCGTCGCCCGCGCGGTCACCGGCCGCAAGTAACGGTCGCGGCCCGCTGCACGTCGCGGCATTGGCGGCAAGAAAGCGGGATCGCGGCAGCGCCGGAGCACCCGTCCGGGGGGAGTGACCACTCACCTCGGGCGGGTTCTCCGGTAGGTTTGCGAGTAGTTTCGCGCAGATGCGCACCGAGTCGGATCGACCGAAGAAACAGAGGATCATGAAAATCGTCGTATTGCTCAAGGAAGTGCCGGACACCTACGGTGACCGCAAGCTCAATCTCGAGACCGGCCTCGCCGAGCGCGCTGGCGCCGACAACGTGGTCGACGAGATTGGTGAGCGCTCGCTCGAGGTGGCGCTCTCGTATGCCGACGCGAACGAGGGCACCGAAGTGACGGTGCTCACGATGGCTCCCGAGGGGGCGACCGCGTCGGTGCGCAAGGGCCTCGCGATGGGCGCGGCCTCGGCCGTGCACATCGCCGATCCAGCGCTGTCTGGAGCCGACCTCGGTCTCACCGCTGAGGTGCTCGCCGCCGAGCTGCGCGCCGCGGGCTTCGACCTCGTCATTGCGGGCAACCAGTCAACCGACGGCTCGGCTGGCATGCTTCCGGCGATGCTTTCCGAGTTGCTTTCGGTGCCCGCGCTGACGTCGCTGTCGGCGGTCAACATCACAGCCGACGCTGTCTCGGGCACCCGGGCATCAGACGACGCAACGATGCAGGTGAGCGCCGCACTGCCCGCCGTCATCTCGATCACCGAGGCGCTGCCCGACGCAAGGTTTCCCAACTTCAAGGGCATCATGGCGGCGAAGAAGAAGCCGCTCGAAGTCAAGACCCTCGCCGACTACGGCATCGACGCAGAAGATATGACCTCATCGATGGGCATCATGGTCTCGATCGCCGAGCGCCCGCCGCGTGCGGCCGGCGTGAAGATTACCGATGAAGGCGATGCCGCGCAGAAGCTCGCCGCCTTCTTGGCAGAGAACCGCCTGGTCTGAATCTCCGGCCCGAAGCTTTGAAGGAACACACGATCATGGAATTTGCTGCAGATTCGATTCTGGTACTGCTCGACACCACCACTGATGGTGGGCTTGCGAAGTCGTCGGCTGGGCTGCTGGGTGCAGCCGCTTCAGTAGGCACCCCCGTAGCGCTCGTCGTGGCCGGCGAAGCCGAAGCCGCGGGTCTCGCTGCTGCTGCGGCAGAGCTCGGCGCAGCCGCCGTGCTGCAGGCCCCGGCGCGTGCCGAACTCGGCCGAGGCGCGGCAGACGCGCTCGCCGCTGCAGCCGCGCTCGTGCGGCCCGACGCAGTGCTCGCTTCGCACTCGGTCGAGGGCCGCGAGGCTGCGGCTCGATTCGCCGCTCGCACCCGCTCTGGTCTCATCGCCGACGCGATTGGTGTGGCACGTGACGCAGAGGGCGTTACTGCGCTGAACTCGGCCTACGGTGGGGCCTACACGGTCGGCGCGGCGGTCACGCATGGCGCTCCCGTGATCACCGTGCGTCAGGGCGCTGTTGAGGCGCGCGCCGAGGCGAAGCCGCTGTCTGCAGTTGCCCTCGACGTGCCTGTCAGCGACGGGCGCACCGCGGAAGTCTCGGCGATCGAGGCGGCCGTTTCGGGCGGTTCGAGGCCAGAGCTGCGCGGAGCGAAGACGGTCGTCTCGGGCGGGCGCGGGCTCGGCTCCAAGGAGCAGTTCGTGCTGGCCGAGCAGCTCGCCGATGCACTGGGCGCTGCGGTGGGCGCCTCGCGAGCGGCAGTCGACGCCGGGTGGGTGCCGCAGTCATACCAGGTCGGTCAGACCGGAGTCTCGGTGTCGCCGCAGCTGTACATCGCGCTCGGCATCTCGGGCGCGATCCAGCACAAGGCAGGCATGCAGACCTCGAAGTACATCGTCGCGATCAACAAAGACGCCGATGCGC
>CALCJF010000025.1 GCA_937967375.1 uncultured Leucobacter sp. | reverse complement strand
ATCAGCTGGCGCGAACCGTTTCAGCGGAGAGCGCTACTGCCCGCAACCTGGTACACCGAAAAGGGGCGCGATTTTGGGCTTCGTGACGGTGACCTCTTTACGCTCGCCGCGATAGTGACCCCGGTGACGCTGGGCGATGGCGGGCAATTCTTGAGCTATTCAATGGTGACGCGTGAGGCGATTGGCGAGGCGGCAGATGCTCATCACCGAATGCCACTCGTCGTGCCGCGGTCTATGCATGATGAGTGGCTGGCACCGTCGCGCGCGGGTGACGAGGCGCTCGTGCGCGATATGCTGCGCGCATCAGACGACATCAGCCGTGCAATGCGGATCTTCGAGACCGCGGCAGCAGCGTCGCAAGCCGCACCGCGAAGCGGCCAGTCCGACCCAACGCTCTTTTAGACGCGAAGCCGCCGATCACGCATGCTGTGCGGCGTCGGTGAATGCCTGCTTTGGCACGAAACACAGCAGCACCGCGGCCACGAGCGCGGTCACACCGCACACGGCCCAGACCGTGAAGTAGCCGCTCAGTGAACCCGCGGTCTCGCCGCCACCGGTCGCAGCACCGCTGACTCCGTGCATGAGCGCCATGCCGAACACTGCCGAGGCAATCGCGCCGCCCACGGTCTTCACTGAGTTGGTGAGGCCGGTCGCGACACCGGTCTGTGTCGCAGGTGCGGCCGAAGCAGCCGCGGCGGGCAGCGCCGCCACGAGCGCGCCTGAGCCGATGCCGGCGATCACCATGTTGGTGACAACCTGGGTGTAGCTGTCGTGCAGCGGCAGAAACATGAGATACCCGAGCGCGACAAGCAGCGCAGCAGCGATAAGCGTGATCCTCGGCGTGAGCAGTCTCGCGACAAGCGGAAACACCAGCGCGCCGGTGATCATGCCGATCAGGTACAGGCCGATGATGAGCGAGGTTGCGAAGCCCGACGTGCCAAGCCCGTAGCCATAGACTGCCGGGTCGGTGCGGGCAAAGGTCGAAAGCGGTGCCTGCGCCCCGAGCACGCTCACCCCGAAGAGGCCAGCAGTGAGAAATACCGGCGCAAGCGCAGGCGAGCGGAACATGCGCACATCGATCAGCGGGTCCGAGTGCCGTAGCTCGTACATCGCGAACGGCACGATGAGCAGCAGGCCGAGAGCAGTGACCGACCATGCGAGAGGATCGGCGTAACCGTTCAGACGCAGCAGGCTGAGGCCGCCGGTAAACGCGATGAGGGCGACCGAGATGAGGGTGAGCCCGATAAGGTCGAGCTTGCCGCCAGCGAGTTGACCAGACTCTTTGACGCCGAATCTGATCACGAAGAAGCAGGCGACGACGAGCAGCGCGGGCACGAGCAGCACGACCCAGAGTGGCAGCGTGTCGACCAGCTGGCCGCCGAGCAGCGCGCCGACGATGGCACCCGTCTCGAGCATCGCGACCAGAATTCCAGCGGCGCGCGCGGTAAGCAGTGAGCTGCCCTCCCGCCCTCGACTGCGCGACCAGATGATGGCGATCTCGAGGGGCAGCCACACCACGTAGAACCCTTGGAGTGTCCAGGCGACCAAGAACACCGCGAACGAGTCGGTGAACGGCAGCGCGAGCGACGCCAAGGCGGTGAGTGCGGTCGACCACAGCAGCATGCGCTTATGGCCGAACATGTCGCCGAGCTTGGCGAACGCTGGAACGACGAGCGCCGACAGCATCAGTTGCGTACCCTCGAGCCAGTTCACGTCTGCGTCGTGAATGCTGAGATGGCGAGCGATGTCGGTGAGCATGGGCGTGTAGTAGCCCTGCAGCACACCACTCGTGAACTCGACGAACGCGAGAAATCCGACGATGCCCGCGAGCGAGCCAAGCTTGACGCGGGGCTTCGTGATCTTGCTGCCGACCACCGGCTGTTGTGTTGCATTCATGCCGGGAGTCCTTCGATCAGTGTGCGATGAAAACGTTCGCCTCGTTCGAGCTCGCTGATCGCGACGCGTTCGTCGATACCGTGAATCGCGGCACGTTGCTGCGCATTCATCATGAGCGGCGCGAATCGATAGGTGTGTGCGCAATAGCGGTGAAAATAACGCGAGTCGGTTGCGGCCATCGTGACGTAGGGCACGGTCACTGCCTCAGGGTGCGACTGCTTCACCGCCTGAGTAATCAGCGCAAACTGCGGGCCGTCGCTCGGAGACTCCGGGGAGGCGTCGTTGCCCTCCACCACTTCGACAGTGATCTGCTTGTCGTCGATCCTCTGCCGCAGCCGCCGCGCTGTGCCCTCGACGGTCTCGCCAAGCGCGAGACGCAGGTTCACGGTTGCGCTTGCCTGCGACGGCAGCACGTTGTTGGCTGTGCCGCCTGAAAGCCGAGTCGGCGCGATGGTGGTGCGCACCATCGCCGCGGCCTCACCGCCGATCGCCGCAAATACCTTGGCGTTGAGCCAGGGAAAGGCGGCGAGCAATCGGTATAGCAATCGGCCAACGCCGCTACTGCGCGGGGAGAAGATGCTGAGCATACGCGGGATCGCTCGCGGGGCCTTCGCCTTGAACGTGCGCGGGGTGAGTCGAGTGACGGCCCGCGAGACCCGGCCGACTGCGGTGAGCGGTGGTGGAACCGACGAGTGACCGCCCTCGCTGCGCGCTGAGAGGCTCACCGTAGCGATCCCTTTTTCGCCCACGCCGACCATTGCCGCAGCGCCGCGCACGAACGGCAGCGGTGCATCGGTCACCGCGCCGCCCTCGTCGAGCACGATCCACGGGGTGATGCCGCGCTCGTGCAGAGTATCTGCGATGTGCTCGCCCGCCTCGCCAAACGTCTCTTCGTTTCCACCGAACGAGAGGTAGACGTCGCGAGCGGGGGTGAATCCCGCCTCAAGCAGATTTTCTACCGCATCAAGCACCACCACCATCGGGCCCTTGTCATCGAGTGCCCCGCGGCCATAGACGAAACCGTCTGCAATGCGACCCTCGAACGGCGGATAGGTCCAGGGGTCAGATTCGTCGACCGGCACGACGTCGTAGTGTGCCATCAGCACCGCGGGAGCGGTAGCGTGCGCTGATCCCTTCCAACGAAAAAGCAGGCCGAAGTCGGTGATGCGCTCGCGTTCGAGATGTTCGTGCACCAGTGGGTAGAGCTGCTCGAGCAGTGTCACAAATGCTTCGAAGGGTGCGTTACCGCGAGTGTGAAGCTCGGCCGAAACTGTCGGCAGTTGAATCATCCGGGACAGGCGCGCGGCGATGTCTGGGCGCGTCGATGCGTTCGAAGCCATGCCCAAGATCGTAGTGATGTTCGGGCCGACCAGCTACCTCGCCGCGCCAAAAGTTAGGGCGCGGCGAGGTAGCGAGCTGGCTGCTTAGGCGCCCGACTGCACCCAGCCGGGACGCAACTCGAGAAGCTGCTCTGCAATCGAATCGACACTCTCGGGCTGCTCGCTGCGCAGCCACGGAATAATGCAGGCGAGCGCGCCTGACGCGAAGAATCGTGCGGCAAACTCGGGTTGAACGTGCGACGGCGCTACCGCTGCGATCGCGGGAAGTGATGCGGCTGCAATGATCTCACAGACCTCCCACTCGGCGCTCACTGTAGCGCTGTCACCGAGCACAGCCGAGTACAGATGACGGCGAGCGCTGAACTCCGTGAGCAGAAACTTCACGGCGGCCAGCGGTTCTGTGGGCACAGTGTTTCGTTCGTAAAGCTCTCGCAGCAGTTGCACCGCCACGTCGCCGATGTCATTGAACTGAGAGTAGAAACTGCTTCGGCTCAGGCTCGCCTCGACCACAACCGAAGACACGCTGAGCTCTGCTCCCTGCTCACCCAGTCTTTCGACTGCGGCGATAATCGCGGCACGGGTGCGCGCCGGCCGGGGGTCCGGGGCCCGTTCGGGCTTCGCTGCTGAATTGGTTATCACTTTCATAATGCTAGCGAAAGTAACTTGCAGATGCCCTGGGAACTTACGCGACAGCCTCGCGCGTTAGTCGCGTTCGTGTGTTGTGCGTCGATGACGCACGCTTCCTATGCGCGAGTGACGATTGTGGGTCTGGTGAGCGCCTGCAACACGCCGTGGCTTACAGACCCTAGCAGCAGTCGCGAGAGGCTGCCCCTGCCGCGGCTGCCTACCACGATGGTGTCTGCTTCTTCAGCGGCCTGCAGCAGCGCAGTCACCGGGGGAGCCTGCACAATGCGGCGGTCGATGACGAGATCGGGGTATCGGCTTGCCAAGCCGGCCGTGCCGATGGCGATCGCCTCTTCGGCAGAAGCTCGTTGTGAGGCAACGAGGTCTTCGCTCCAGAGATACTCGAGCCCTGGTGTGAGTGGAGGCATCCAGGCGTACACGGCGATGAGCGGCACGCCTCGCAGCGAGGCTTCTTCTGCGGCAAACGCGATCGCCTTCTTGGCGCCCTCGCTGCCGTCGACGCCCACCACTACTGCGGGCTTCGGCTCGTCGCTCTGCTGCAACGGAATCACGGCGACAGGGCAGTGCGACACTGCCGCGATCTTCACGGCGCGCGTGCCGAAGAACGAACCCGCGAGCTTACTGCCGGTGTGCGCGCCCAGAATCACGAGATCGGCGCGTTTCGAGGCCTCTTCGACCTCGACGATCGGGTGCCCCACGACCGCGGTGCCCGTCACCTCTCCACTGAACCCTGAGGCGCGCGCGTACTCGCACTCAGCCGCGAGCATCTGCTCGGAAGCTTTTTGAGCCTCACTGAGAAAGGCCACGCTCTCGCTCAAGAACGAATCGTCGGCGACATGCAGCAATTCGACGTGCGCCCCGTTCTGGGCGGCGCGAGCCAGGCCCCAGTCGAGTGCGGCGCGGCTTTGCTCCGAGCCGTCTACTCCGATGATGTATTTCTCGGCCATGAGGTGTCCTTTCTCAGTGATCCTCGGTGAACGATTTCTTCGGTTTACACGTCGCGCATCGGAAGCTGCATGGGGTGACTGCCCGAAAGCTGCTCAATGATACGAACGACCTGGCAGCTGTAGCCGTACTCGTTGTCGTACCAGACGTACACGACTGCGCTATCGCCGGTGGCGATGGTGGCGAGGCCGTCAACGATGCCGGCCCGGTTCGAACCGACGAAGTCCATCGATACGATCTCGGGCGATTCGACATAGTCGATCTGGGTGCGAAGCGCGCCGGTCAGCGATACCTGCTCGAGATGTTCGTTGATCTCTTCGCGAGTCACTTCGCGCTCGAACTGCAGATTGAGCACAGCCATCGACACGTCGGGCGTGGGGACGCGGATTGCGTTGCCGGTGAGCTTTCCCTCGAACTCGGGCAGCGCCTTCGAGACCGCCTTCGCTGCGCCGGTCTCGGTGAGCACCATGTTCAGTGCCGCCGAGCGGCCGCGGCGATCGCCCTTGTGGAAGTTGTCGATCAGGTTCTGATCGTTGGTGTAGGCGTGCACGGTTTCGACGTGCCCCTTCTTCACGCCGAAGGTGTCGTTGAGCACCTTCAGCACGGGAGTGATCGCGTTTGTCGTGCAAGAAGCCGCCGAAACGATGGTGTGCTCGTCGGTGATCTTGTCATTGTTCACGCCGTAGACGACGTTCAGCATGTCGCCCTTGCCCGGAGCCGTGAGCAGCACGCGCGAGATGCCCTGGTTCTGCAGGTGCTGGCCGAGGCCATCTGCGTCGCGCCAGCGTCCCGTGTTGTCGACGAGGATCGCATTTTCAATGCCGTACTGGGTGTAGTCGACGCTCGCGGGGTCGTCGGAGTAGATCACCTGAATGCGCACGCCGTTTGCAAGAATCGCGTTCTCTTCTTCGAGCACCTTGATGGTGCCGTTGAACGCACCGTGCACCGAGTCGCGGCGCAACAGGTTGGCGCGCTTGACGAGATCGTTCTCTGACCCCTTGCGCACGACGATTGCGCGCAGGTTCAGGGTGTTGCCGCTGCCCGAGTGCTCGATGATGATGCGGGCGAGCAGGCGGCCGATTCGACCGAAGCCGTAGAGCACCACGTCGGTGCCCGCGCCGGGAGCCGCGTCGATGACCGGGGCGAGCTGCTCGCGCAGGTATGCCTCAAGGTCGGCGCTGCCCGACTCGCGGAAGCCGTTTGCCAGCAGTGCAAGATCAACCGAGACCGGGCCTGGCTGAATCTTCGCGAGAGCTTCGACTACGGCGCTTGATTCGCTGAGCGGCAACTCAACCTCGTCGATCTTGCGTGCGTAGCTGTGCGCACGAATGATGTCGATCGCCGAGCGGCCAACCAGGCTGCGCCCGTGCACTGACATCACGATGTCGTGGTCGCGGTACAGCTGCCCGATCTGCGGGATCATCTGCTCCGCAAGCTGCTGTTTGGCCTTCCACGCTTCAAGATGAGCGTCCGCGCGATGGTTCATGTGAACGGTGGGTTCCTTCCCTGGGAAACGGTCTGTTCGGCCTGCCCGCCGACGCCTTTCGGCGACGCATTCATTATCTCATGGAAGACTCCGAATCTCCGGGGCGCGGTAGCCTCGTCGCATGAATGAATTTGTGCTGAGTGATCTGCGGCGTGTTGCCGAGGGCTTCTGGCCGGTAGGCACTGCCGAGAGCTGGGATCGGGTAGGTCTCGTCACAGGCCGCAACGACGCGCCGCTCAGGCGCGTGCTGCTCGCGGTCGACGCGGTGAACGCGACGGTCAGCGAGGCGGTCGAGTGGGGCGCAGACGCGCTGTTCGTGCACCACCCGCTGCTGCTGCGCGGCGTGCACACGATCGCCGAGGACACCGCGAAGGGAGCGCTGCTCGCCTCGCTACTGCGCGCAGATTGCGCGCTGCTCGCGGCCCACACCAATGCTGACGCGCCCGAGGGCGGCGTGAGCGACGTGCTCGCGACGCGGCTCGGCCTCGAGAACTCGGCTCCGCTCGTGCCTGGGGTCGATCCCGCGTCGGGGATCGGCCGCGTCGGAACGCTCGCCGACCCGGTGATACTCGAAGCATTCGCAGACCGCATCGCATCGGTGCTGCCCGCCACGGTGTCGGGTGTTCGGGTCGCGGGGGATCCCGCGCGCGAAATTCGGCGTGTCGCTTTGTGCGGGGGAGCCGGTGACAGCCTGCTCAGCCACCCCGAGGTGGTCGGTGCCGACGTATACGTGACGAGCGACTTGCGGCACCACCCGGCTCAGGAGTCGCTCGAACAGTCGACTGTTGAGGGCGGACCGGCGCTGATCGACATCTCGCACTGGGCGGCCGAGTCGCTGTGGCTCGAGGGGGCTGCGGCTCGACTCGCCGAAGCGCTGCCCGGTGTCGAGTTTCGCGTGAGCGAGCGGCGCACCGATGTGTGGACCTTCGCAGTAGGCTGTGACTCATGAAGGCCAGCCCACGCCAGCAGCTACTGCTGCTCGACCTGCAAGCACTCGACAACTCGCTCGCGCGACTGAAGAAGCAGCGCGCGGCGTTGCCTCAGCGCGCCGAACTCGCTGCGATGCAGGGCGAGCGCGGCGCCGCGAAAGACGCATTCATGGCGCTGCAGCGCGAACTCGACACGCAAAATGCCGATATCGAGCGCCTCGAAAGCGACATTGAACTGGTGCGCCAGCGCATCAAGCGTGACAACGAGCTAAGTGCCGCGAGCAGCTCGCCTAAGGAGGCGCAGGCGCTGCAGGCGGAGCTGGAGACGCTCGGGCGCAGGCAATCCGAGCTAGAAGATCGCGAGCTCGAGCTCATGGAGGCGAACGAGCAGACGCTGTCCGTGTACAACGCGGCGTCAGAGGCACTCGCCGGGGTTGACGGCCGCCGCCAGACAATCATCGACGCGATCAACGAGGCTGAGGCCAAGATCGACGCCGAGCTTGCCGCGACGACCCGAGATCGTGCGGGTCTTGCCGCCGAGCTGCAGCGCGATCTGCTCGAACACTACGAATCGCTGCGCGCGCGCATCGGCATCGGCGCCGCCAGGCTGCGCGGCAAGGTCTCTGAGGCGAGCAACATGGAGCTTGCGCCTGCCGAGCTCAGCGATATTCTCGCGATGGCGCCAGACGAGCTCGTGCACTGCCCGCAGAGCGGCGCGATATTGGTACGCGTCGAAGACGCGGAGTAGCGGGTCGATTGGGGGGCAGGTATCTAGGCCTCATCTATGATCCGTGTGCCCTGGGCCATATTGCGGGTCATGAACTAGCGCTAAGTGGAGGCAGAAACGATATCTGTGACCCCGCTTGCAGAAATACCGGTCACTGTCCCGACATTGTCACGACCGGCGCCGGTGGACAGCGTTGAGCGTTGTTCGCAAGAAGCCCGCGAACATAGTTGGGACTTTTAGTAATAGAGAATCTCCCAAGTTGTGCCCCACCGGCAAAGAGGAAATTGCGTCCGGGGGTATTCGCGCGATTTATCACGAAAGGTGAATCGATGAACGATGGGGTAGGGGTAGCCGAGCGCACCCAAAACCAGACGTGACATCGCCTGAAATGCCATCGTGTCTGAGACTTGTCTGTGGCGGCGATTCTGACCCTCGGAAATGACGAAAACCCGCCTATTCCCGCGGAATAATGCGGATGTAGGCGAGCAAGAGGAAACGGGCCAGCTATACGCCGGGTTCTGTCCAACTGGCGAACCAGTCTGTGCGGTCATCTCTCTCGGCCTGCCGTTGCCGACAGGCTCTAGCGGCCTACCCGAAGACTCGGCGAGCAGCGTCAACGTCTTCTGTCTGGCCTTGCTGCGAGCGAGGTTTACCTGGCCGCCCGTGTCACCACGAGCGCCGGTGGTCTCTTACACCACCCTTTCACCCTTACCGTGCTCGGCAAGCCGAATACGGCGGTCTACTCTCTGTTGCACTTTCTCGCGGGTTGCCCCGGGTGGGCGTTACCCACCGCTCTGCTCTGTGCAGCCCGGACGTTCCTCGGCGCAAATGCCGAAGCACCGCGACGCGACCGCCCGCTGGCCCGTTTCACGATCATTCTATCGAAGTCGCGGGAATAGCCGTGTGAGTACTCGGGTTGCACGAAGTGACTGACGCACATGAGAAGGGGTCGATAATGACAAAGGTCACCGTAATTGGAGCAGGCGGCTACGCGGGTTCGCACATCGCAGAGGCAGCAGTGCAGCGAAACTTCGAGGTGCGTGGCATGACCCGCAGCGAGGTCGCGATGCAGATTGCTGGCGTGAATTATGAGCGAGGATCGATCCTCTCGCCCGAGGATCAGGCCCGTGCGATCGAAGGCAGTGACGTCGTGGTGGTCGCTATTTCGCCGCGCGGCGATATGCTCGGCCAGGCTCGCCCTGCGATCAAAGAGCTCGCGCGCCTCGCCGACGAGGCGGGGGTGAGGCTCGGCGTGATCGGTGGCGCCGGTTCGCTGCAGGTTTCTGAGGGCGGCCCGCTTGTGGTCGAATCGGGGTTTCCCGAGGACTACCGTGAAGAGGCCCTTGAGATGGCTGGCGTGCTCGAGGATCTGCGATCCTCTTCGGAATCGCTCGATTGGTTCTTCGTGAGCCCAGCAGGCGGCTTTGGCTCGTACAACCCGGGCGAGTTTCGCGGCGAGTACCGCGTCGGCGGCGACGTACTGCTGACCGATGCCGACGGCAATTCGGATATCGGCGGCGCCGACTTCGGCGTGGCGATCGTCGACGAAATTGAGGCGCCGGCGCACCGGCGCAAGCGCTTCACCGTCGCGTACTAGTCCTTTCGCTGTGTGCGGGGGCGGCGTTTAGTCTGAGAGCGTCAGAATCTCGACGCCGCTCTCGCGCACGACAACGGTGTGCTCGAACTGGGCGGTCAGCGACTTATCGCGGGTCGTGACCGTCCAGCCATCGGCCCACATCTCCCACTCGTAGGTGCCGAGCGTGAGCATCGGCTCGATCGTGAAAACCATACCCGGTTTGATGACGTCGTTGTAGAGCGGCGCCGAGTCGTAGTGCGGAATGATCAGCCCGGTGTGAAACGCCGCGCCCACGCCGTGCCCCGTGAAGTCGCGCACCACTCCGTAGCCGAAGCGTTTTGCATAGGTCTCGATAACGCGGCCGATCACGTTGACCTCACGGCCAGGCGCAACCGCCTTGATGCCGCGCATGAGCGCCTGCTCGGTGCGCTCGATGAGCTGATCGGCGCGCTCCGACACCTCGCCGACACGGAAGGTGCGGTTGAGATCGCCGTGAAAACCGTCTTTGTACGCGGTCACGTCGATGTTGACGAGGTCGCCCTCGCGCAGCACGGTGTCATCGGGAATGCCGTGGCAGATGACCTCGTTGACCGAGGTGCAGCTTGATTTTGGGAATCCCCGGTAACCGAGCGTTGAAGGGTAGGCGCCCTGCGAGATCACGTACTCGTGGGCGATGCGATCCAGCTCATCGGTCGTGACTCCCGGCCGAATTGCCGAAGCCGCCGCGTCGATGGCTCGCGAAGCGATACGCCCTGCGGCTCTGATCTTCTCAATCTCAGCTTCGGTGTAGGTGTTGTCGCCAGTGTAAGCAGGGGGAGCGTCGAGGCCAACGTACGGTGGTCTCGCAATGTGCGCTGGCACCTCAAGCAGAGGGGTGATGTTGCCGGGAACCAGGTGCTGATTTGCGTCGAAAGGCATACGCTAATTCTAGAAGCGAGTACCGAGTGAAAGGCTGGGCAATGAGTAAGCGAGATTGGGGCATCGAGGATCCCGCCGAGACCTATTGGTACAACACGCGCAGCGGCGAGGTCGAAGAGGGTCCGCAGTCGCTGTCGATTGACAGGCTCGGACCGTTCGCGACTCGCGCAGAGGCTGAGCGCGCGCCCGAGATCGTCGCTGAGCGCGCGCGCAAGATTCGCGAGGAAGACGAACGCGACGACTGAGCATCGCATCGGCCTGCTGCCGATAGTCTGGAAGCAGCAGTGCAGCCTGAGGAGGCCGATGTGAGTAAGCAGCGTGATTTTGTTCTTCGCACGATCGAAGAGCGCGGCGTCAAATTCGTGCGCCTCTGGTTCACTGACGTGGCTGGCACACTCAAATCGGTTGCGCTTTCGCCCGCCGAGGTCGAGGGCGCGTTCAGCGAGGGCGTCGGCTTCGACGGCAGCGCGATCGAGGGCATGACGCGCGCATTCGAGAGCGACCTGCTCGCGATGCCTGACCCGTCGACCTTTCAGCTGCTGCCCTGGCGCAGCAGTACCGACCCCACCGCGCGCATGTTCTGCGACCTGTCGACTCCCAACGGTGAGGCGGCCGCTGCCGACCCCCGCCACGTGCTGAAACGCTCGCTCGCCCGTGCCGCCGAGCAGGGGTTCAGCTTCTACGTGCACCCCGAGATCGAGTTCTATCTGCTGAAGTCGCAGGAGCTCGGCAACGACGGGCAGCCGGTGCCCGTCGACCGTGCCGGCTACTTCGACAACGTACCTGGCGGCACTGCCCACGACTTCCGGCGCGAGAGCGTCAATATGCTCGAAGAGCTGGGCATCTCGGTCGAGTTCAGCCATCACGAGGGCGGCCCTGGCCAGAACGAGATCGACCTGCGATATGCTGACGCGCTCACCATGGCAGACAACATCATGACGTTCCGCACCGTCGTGAAGGAGGTGGCGATCAGCGAGGGCGTGCACGCGACGTTCATGCCGAAGCCGATCGTCGGGCAGCCGGGCAGTGGCATGCACGTGCATCTTTCGCTCTTCGAGGGCGATCGCAACGCGTTCTACGATCCCGGTGCGAAGTACCAGCTCTCGCAGACCGGTCGCCGCTTCGTTGCCGGTCTGCTGCGCCACGCGCCGGAATTCACCGCGGTCACTAATCAGTTCGTGAACTCGTACAAGCGCCTCTGGGGCGGCGACGAGGCTCCCTCATACGTCAGCTGGGGGCATCTCAACCGCAGCGCCCTCGTGCGGGTGCCGCTCTACAAGCCGGGCAAGGGCAGCAGCGCGCGCGTCGAATACCGTGCGATGGACAGCGCCGCTAACCCATACCTCGCGTTCTCGGTGCTGCTCGCCGCGGGCCTCAAAGGTATCGAAGAAGAGTACGAGCTGCCGCCCGAGGCCGAGCACTCGATGTGGACGCTCAGTTCGGCTGAGCGCCGCGCGATGGGCTTCGACCCCCTGCCGATGAGTCTCGAGCACGCGCTCGCGGTGATGGAGCGCAGCGAACTCGTCGCAGAAACACTGGGGGAGCAGGTGTTCTCGTACCTCATTCGCGAGAAGCGGCAAGAGGTCGACGCTTACCGCCAGCAGGTCACGCCGTTCGAGCTGAGCACCATGCTCGGCACCATCTAAGCGGGTCCACGCAGCCATGAGTCGTGCCCAGGGGCAGCTCACGCTCGGCGGTTTCGCGCGGGCGGGCTTTCTCTCGCTCTCCGAAGCGCGGGCTTCGCTGCTCACGCTCGGCGAACTCGCAGAGACGGATGCTGCGTCGCTGCTCGAAGCCTTCGCGCTTGCTGGCGACCCCGATGCTGCGCTTGCCCGGGTAACCGAGCTCGTCGAAAGGCATCCGGGCCTGCTCGCGGGGCTCGACTCCGACGGTTGGCGGCGTCTCTGTCTGCTGTTCGGCGCATCGACCGCGCTGGGCTCGTTCTTTGCGCGTCGACCCGGCCATCTGCGCGCACTGCTCGCTGGCTCGGGGCGCCTGTTCGATCGAGATGCGGCCCGCACCGAGATGCTGCTCGCGGTCGGGGCCGATCCCGAATCAGCGTTGCCCGCGGCCACCGTTGCCGCCGAGGCCGGTTGGGTCGAGCTTCGCTCCCGTTATCGCGAGCTCCTCGCAGAACTCGTGTTGTACGACCTCGTCGCGGGGATGCGCGGTGATGCCCTCGAAGTGTTCGAAGAGGTGGCTGCCTCGCTCTCGCACCTTGCAGACGGGGCCCTCGAGGCTGGGCTCGCCGTCGCGCGCACCACACTCGTGAGCGGGCTTTCGAACGGGGCACCTGTCGCACCCGAACGGCTCGATGCCGTGACACTCGCGATCGTGGCTATGGGCAAGTGCGGCGCCGAAGAGCTCAACGTGGTGAGCGACGTCGACGTCATGTTTGTCGCGGCCGCTCACGCAGATCTCAACCCAGACATCGCAATGCGGATCGCAACGCAACTCGCTACCGAGACAATGCGCGCGATCCATGACCCTGCGAGCGAGCCGCCGCTCTGGCAGGTCGACCCGAATCTGCGACCAGAGGGGCGACAGGGCCCGCTCGTGCGAACCCTCGGCTCGATGCTGGCCTACTACGAGCGCTGGGCAAAGGCGTGGGAGTTTCAGGCGCTGCTCAAAGCGCGCGCGGCCGCCGGCGATCTGGGACTCGGCGCAGAATTCGTCGCCGAGACCCGAGAAATGGTGTGGGCCTCCGGAGACCGCGAGGACTTCGTCGGCTCGGTGCAGCGCATGCGTGAGCGGGTCACCGAGCACATCAACGCAGACGAGCTCGACGTGCAACTGAAACTCGGGCCAGGCGGACTGCGTGACATCGAGTTCAGCGTGCAGTTGCTGCAGCTCGTGCACGGCCAATATGACGAGAAGCTCAGGCTTGCGGGCACCCTGCCCTCACTGCGCGCACTGGTGAACGGCGGCTACGTCGCGCGTGAAGACGGCGAGCGGCTCGCACACGACTACCGCACGCTGCGGCTCTTGGAGCACCGCCTGCAGTTGCGTGAGCTGCGGCGCACGGCTCTGATGCCCCGAGACGACGACGGGCTTCGAGTGCTGGCCCGATCCTCGCGCCTTGCGACCAGCGGTGATTCGCTTGCGCAGCTCTGGCGCGGAGTGCGGGGCGAGGTTCGCGAGCTGCACCTCAAGATCTTCTATGCACCGCTGCTCGACGCGGTTGCAGCGCTTCCGGGCGAGGGCTTCGCGCTGGGCAGCGATGAGGCGATGGCGAGGCTGCACAGCATCGGTTTTCGCGACCCCGAGGGGGCGATGCGCCACCTCACCGCCCTCACCCGAGGCAGTTCGCGCACCGCCCGTATACAACGAAACCTGCTGCCGGTGCTGCTGCAGTGGCTCGCCGACGGCCGCGACCCCGACTACGGGCTGCTGGCGTTTCGGCGCGTCAGCGAAGCGAACGCTGGCAACCCCTGGTACCTGAGACTCTTGCGCGACGGCACTGAGGCCGCCGAGCGCCTGACCCGAGTGCTCTCGGGGTCGAGGTTCGCTGCCGAGTTGCTCGAGTCCATTCCTTCTGCCGTGGCCTGGCTCGAGCGCGACGACGCGCTGCGGCCCATGCAGCTCGAGGCGTTGCTCGAAGAGATGCGCTCCCTCGCGTCTCGGCGCAACACCGTCGAGTCGGCGGCCGAGGCTCTGCGGGCGGTGCACCGCCGCGAGATTCTGCGCCTCGCGCTCGGCAGGCTCGTGTTCGTGATCGACGACGCAGGGGTCGCGGCAGGGCTCGATGCCGCGCACACGGCGCTCCTCGACGGGCTCTTGCTCGCCCTGCGGCGCGACGCAGACCAACCGCTCGAGCTCTCGTTGATTGCGATGGGACGCTATGGGGGCCGCGAGATGGGCTTCTCGAGCGACATCGATCTGCTCGCCGTCTATCGGCCGCAGCCCGGGGCCGACGAGCAGCAACTCAGCGAGGCCCGCAAACAGGCTGAGCGCCTCGTCTCAGAGCTGCGCAGGCTGGTTGGCGATCCTCGGTTCTCGGTAGATCTCGACTTCGATCTACGGCCCGAGGGCAAGAACGGGCCCATCGTGCGCAGCCTCGACGCGTACCGCGCATACTACGAGCGCTGGTCGGTGACGTGGGAGGCCCAGGCGCTGATTCGTGCGCGGCCAGTGGCTGGCGATGCCGTGCTCGGGCGAGACTTCGCCGAGCTTGCCGACAGCATTCGGTACCCTCCGCAGTTTTCAGAGAATGAAGTGCGTGAGGTGCGCCGCATTAAGGCACGAGTCGAGGCCGAACGTCTGCCTCGTGGCGCCGAGCCGAAACGGCACCTGAAGCTCGGGCCGGGTGGCATCAGCGATGTGGAATGGCTCGTGCAACTGCTGCAGCTGCAGCACGGCGCTGAGCACCCGGCCCTGCGAACCGAGTCGACGCTTGACGCCCTCGATGCCGCGGTCGTCGCAGAATTGCTGAGCGACGAGGATCGCACGAAGCTGAGAGAGGCGTGGCTGCTCGCGAGCAGCATTCGCTCTGCAGTCAAGCTCTGGAGCGGCCGAGCGAGCGATACGCTCTCGGTCGATCGCACTGAACTCGAGGGCATCGCCGGCGTGCTCGGCATGCCTGAGGGGCACACGACAGAGCTCGAGGAGCAGTGGCTTGGCGCGAGCCGCAGGGCGCGAGCCGTATTCGAGCGTGAGTTCTTCGGGTATAGCGACGAGCCGGGGTTTCTGGGTTAAGTCTCTCGGCACCCGGCTGCAGGTTCCGTGGGCCGTGAATACGTATTTCTTGCTGACGCCGCCAACTCGGTGTCACCGTATGCTGTGCGCAATGCAGCCAACACGACCACTGACAATGAAGTCGAGGTACCGTCATGCGCACACAAGAATGCCTTCGCTCGAACCTTCGCTCGAACCTTCGTCGCGCTGTCATTGCGGCAGTCGCGGCATCGTTAATATTCGGGAGCGCGCTGACTCCGGCGAGCGCAGCAGATCCGCCTCCGCCCGATTGGCAGACGGTGTCGAGTGTTACGACCGACGCCGGGATAACAGCGACTTGGGAGGCGGCGACATCGAACTATTCGGTGTTCGATGGATCTGAGTTTCTCTCTGCCGCACCGGCTTACCGACCGAATGTGTTGAACGGGTCAGATCACACCATCTATGTCGGCATTGGCACCGATTTGGAAACGCCGGGAGTCATCAATCAACTGTGGAGGGCTAGCGACTGGGGCGCGTTTGCGAGCATCATAGACGAGGCCAATATCGACGGAGTATTTGCGACCGCGATTGCGCCCGGCGATGATTTCTCTGCAAACCAGTGGTTTCACGGAGTTCCTTCGTGGTCAGGGCACACCGTTGCGCTCTATGAGCTTGATGGGCCCTTCGACGCGGCGACTCCACCAACGGCGACCCTGCTCTTGAGCATCACCACGCCGGGGCGCTTTGTTGGGGCGAACCTGGGTAGTGCGAACCTAGAAAATCTCTCTGCCGCGATGGGCAGCAGATTGACCCTCTCGAGCGGCGGCAGCGCACCCGAACTGTTCGCGGGAGTCGCAACCTCCGTCTCGGCTTCCGGCCTTACCCCTGGGGAGACGCTCGAGCTGTGGGCCGTGAAAGAGGGCAACTACGCGTACTTTCAGATCCTCGGCGGCGCCCTGCCGGTGAATGCAATCTCGCTCGGTTCGGCAACGGTCTCGAACGACGGTTCATTGCACGCATTCATCGTGCTGCCTGAGTCCATGCGATCCAGCGGTTCGAACATCCCGTACCAACTGGTTGCGGGCGTGAGCTCGGAACGCTACTGGCCGGCGGGTACTTGGGACGACTTCGTCGTGAGAGACCCGCCGAACCTTCACGCAATCGCGCTAGACAGCAGCGGAACTGGCGCGGTGACCCTAGGAACGACCACACTCGGCCTTTCATTTGGTAGCGGCGCTGGGCCCTCGGAGGTTACGGTGACCACGACACCGACCGGCCCTGATCCATTCGGGTTCACCCTTGCGAGCGATCCTCCGCTCTACTACCACTTGACCGCTTCGCAGCCGTTGAACGGGAGTGCCACCGTGTGTTTCTCTTCGCCAGATCTTCCGGTTCCTACACCCCACCTCTTCCACTTCGACACCTCGCTGCTCGAATGGCGGGACATTACGGTGTCGATCGACCCCGGGCGTGTGTGCGGTGAAACCACGAACTTTTCACCGTTCGCGCTCGGCTACCCCGAGAGCGGTAGTTTCACATTCTCAGGATACTTCGACCCTGTGAGCAATGACTCGCTGAATGTGGCAAAGGCGGGGCAGGCGATCCCAGTAATATTCTCGCTGGGAGGGGCGCAGGGTCCCGACGTGGTCGCCTCAGCAAAGTTCGTGCGCACCGGAACCGACGCGAACCCGGTTGGCGAGGTGGTCGATGCCGTAACTTCGGGCAAAAGCGGGCTGCAATACGATGCGGCCACCGGTCGGTACACATACGTCTGGAAGACAGAGAAAGCGTGGGCAAAGCTGAAGGGAGAGTTCGTACTGACACTGAGCGATGGCAGCGAGCACCGCTTCACAGTGACCTTTAAGAAGTAAGCAAGCAATCGGCGCAATATAGCGCCCGTCTCTGATCGGGGCAAGCCCTGTATATTCTCGCGACGGAGTAGCGATACTGAGATTCTTCACGAGAAGAGAGACGACAATGATGCACAACGAAGACCATCTGCAAGGATCGGCCGACTCATGGGCTGCGTCATCGCCGCAGCGGGCCTGGGAGCACGGCGCAGCGCCCACAATCGAGCTCAGCGCCGAGGGCGAGGGCGGCCTCGCCCCGTCACTCGAAGCGACCGTGCCGCTTCCTCGGTATCGACCGGAACGGCTGATCTGAACGACGAGCGTTGCTCAGACCATGGCCCGAGTCGGTGTTGGAGGGGAACTCAGTTTTTTGCCAACCCCTCGGATTCGTTTTGCGGGAACTTTAAGGATCCCTTGCTGGCACTCTCAGGAGAGGAGTGCTAATCTCGAATTACTTGAGCGAAGGTGACTCAAGTTTCGCAAGTGGAAGGAGATTGATTCATTATGTCTATGTCTTTTGACCCTTTCAGTGAGTTCGACCGCCTTGCGAGCGCGCTCAATGCACGCACCGCACCAAAAGCAATGCCGGTCGACCTATACAGGGATCATGACGGCTATGTGCTGAATGCAGACCTGCCTGGAATCGACCCGGGCTCCGTAGATGTCGATATCGACGGTCAGCTTCTTACAATTCGAGCACAACGAACTGCAGGTGACGCAGACGGCGTGAAGTGGATCTCGCAGGAGCGCCCGCATGGGTCATATCTTCGCCAGTTCAGCGTTGGTGAAGGTGTCGATACCTCGCGAATTTCGGCGTCTTACGACAACGGCGTGCTGAGCGTGATCATTCCTTTGAGTGAGAAGGCAAGACCCCGCAAGGTGAAGATTGAAACAACGTCGAGCACCCCGGCGCAGCGGTCGATCACCGGCTGAGGGCCCGCATCCGCAAGCAACTTCTAGACTGTCGCTCGCGGGCACAGCAATCGCCCCTGGGAGGACACCATGTGTCGCTCCCAGGGGCGATCTTGCGTATGCCGGCTCAAAGTTGACGCCTGCTTCCAAGTATCAACACACGCCCGGTGCGCTAGCTACACGCCGTAGTAGAGCTCAAACTCGTACGGGTGCGGGCGCAGCGCCATCGGAGCGATCTCGGTCTCGCGCTTCAGCTTGATCCAGGTCTCGATGAGATCCTCTGTGAAGACGCCGCCCTCGAGCAGGAACTGGTGGTCAGCCTCGAGCGCGAGCAGTGCCTCTTCGAGCGAGCCGGGAACCTGCGGAATGTTTTTCGCCTCCTCGGGAGGCAGTTCGTAGAGATCCTTGTCGATCGGCGCCATCGGCTCGATGCGATTGCGCACACCGTCGAGGCCAGCCATCAGCTGCGCGGCAAACGCCAGGTACGGGTTGCTCGAACCATCGGGGGCACGGAACTCGATGCGCTTCGCCTTCGGGTTCGAACCGGTCAACGGGATGCGCACCGCGGCCGAGCGGTTGCCCGCCGAGTACGCGAGGTTCACGGGAGCCTCATACCCCTTGACCAGACGGCGGTAGCTGTTGATGGTGGGGTTTGTGAACGCGAGAATCGCCGGTGCGTGCTTCAGAATGCCACCGATATACCAGCGCGCAATGTCGCTGAGACCCGCATAGCCGTTCTCGTCGTAGAACAGCGGCGATCCCTCTTTCCAGAGAGACATGTGCGTGTGCATGCCCGAGCCGTTGTCACCGAAAACAGGCTTCGGCATGAAGGTCGCGGTCTTGCCCCAGAGCTCAGCCGTGTTCTTCACGATGTACTTGAACTTCAGCACGTCGTCGGCCGCAGACACCATAGTGTCGAAGCGGTAGTTGATCTCTGCCTGTCCGGGTGCGCCAACCTCGTGGTGCGAGCGCTCGAGGTGCAGACCTGCCTCGATCAAACGAAGCGAGATGTCGTCGCGCAGGTCAGCCTGCTTGTCGACCGGCGAAACCGGAAAGTAACCGCCCTTGAGCGGAGTCGTGTTGCCGAGGTTGCCGCCTTCGATCTTGCGACCCGAGTTCCAGTGTGCCTCTTCTGAGTCGATTTCGTAGAAGGTGCGCTGGGGCGTGGTCTCGTAGCGAACCGAATCGAGAATGTAGAACTCGGCCTCGGGTGCGAAGAAAGCGGTGTCGGCGATGCCTGTCGAAGAGAGGTAGCGCTCGGCCTTCTTAGCAACCTGGCGCGGGTCGCGGGCGTAGATCTCGCCGGTGCGCGGGTTGAAGATGTCGAACACGAGCACGAGGGTGCGCTCAGCGCGGAACTGGTCGATGTACGCGGTGGTCACATCAGGGATCAGCTGCATGTCGCTCTCTGCGATGCTAGCGAAACCGCGAATCGACGAAGCGTCGAACATCTGTCCAACTTCGAAGAAGTCGAGATCTACCGTGGCAGCGGGGATGTTGAAGTGCTGCTGCACGCCTGGCAGATCGGTGAACCGGATGTCAAGAAACTTGACGTCGGTCTCCTTGATGAAATCGATCACTTCTTGGGGTGTCGTGAACATACTGCTCCTCGTCATACGATCGCGGATTCACCGCTTTGCACTACTCAGGCTACGGCACGCGCGTTTCGGCAGCATGAGAGTTTTGTTTCGAGCATGTTACTTTTGCAGGTTTCTGCCTCGACGTGGTGGGCGTTCGCTCAGCAAGTAGCGGCCCAGCGTTCGTATGATAGACATCATGCCTTCACCTCAGCAACCGCAACGTTTCGGTGATCTTGAGCCGAGCAAATGGCCGGGGGAGCGCCTCGGGCTTCCCGAAAGCGGGGCTCGCTCGGTGGGGCGAATCGGCCGCAGGTTTGCCGCGATCGCTATCGACTGGGCGATCGCTTCACTATTGAGCCTGTTGGTCCCCGGCGAGGGATCGGCGCTGGCCTTTGCGACCCTCGGCATTTTCGCGCTGATGCAGATCGTGTTCATTCCAACCCTCGGAGGTTCGATCGGGCATCGCCTCATGGGATTGCGCGTCGTGCCGATCACCGGTGGATGGGTCGGATGGTGGCGCCCCGCAGTGCGTACACTGCTGATCCTGCTCGTGATTCCCGTACTGGTGTGGGACAGCGATCAGCGCGGCTTTCACGACAAGATCGCCGGTACGGTGCTCGTGCGGGCGTAACAGAAGAGAGGGAGAGCAACTGCTCTCCCTCTCTTCTGTATTGCTAGCGACCGCGCTGCGGGCGGGCCTTGAATGGATCCATGCCCTTCGGAATGCCGATCGGGTCTGCCTTGAGCGACATCAGCCGGTTGTAAACATCACTGATTTCGCGCCTGTTGAGCACCGGCTTCAGCTTGTTCAGCGTGCGTGCGAGCTTGTTCAGCGGAATGCCACCCTCGTCTGCACCAACGTAGAGGGTGGTGATCTTCACGCCGCGAAGCGCCTGCCTCAGCTTGGTGGTCTCGCGAGCGGTGAGCTGCTTGGTGCGCGAAAGGTTGCCCTCAGCGATGAGCACGACGCCGCCGCGACCGACCACTCGGTAGAGCGCGTCTTGCTGTTTCGTCATGGCAACGGGTACCTCGCTGCCGCGCCAGGAGCGGCGCAGCGCGCCGTTAATCACTGCGCCGACCGCGCCAGCGCGGCCCTCGAGCTGGGAGTACGCGACGATCTCGGCGCGGCGGCCGAGCACGATCATCACCACAAGGATGCCGACGAGAATGCCAGTGATCGGCCACAGAATCCAGCCGAAGATGCTGTTGTTGAACACGAGCGCCGCCACGACCGAGAGTGCGATCGGAGCCACGAAGCAGAGCACGAGAATCAGCGTAAGATTGCGGTCGTACTGCTTGGTGTTCTGGTAGATCTGCACCATTTGCTTGATGCGACCGGGTGGCTTCGGGGCACCCGGCTTCTTGTCTTTTGCCATAGGTTCTAGCCTACCCTGCTTGTTCCGCTTGGTTTGTCGCTCACAGGCGGGGTTCTGCGGCGAGAAATGTCAGTTTTGTGAGTAACCCGCAGCAGGTCGCTTGCGACCCGCACACTTGAAAGATGACTGAGAATTCTCACCCCTTCAGCGCGGTGCAGAGCGCGCGCCTGATGCTCGCGCTCTGCACGCACTCGACCGTGGCATTACAACGCGGCTACTGCGTCGGTGATCTTCGACCGCGAGACGTGATCGCAGAGAGCGACAAGTTTGGGGCCGGAGCTACCGCGGTGCGCGTGCGCCGACGAACCGCGCGCCCACACGAACGGATTCGGCATCGAATTTCGGCTCGCAGGCACGCGCGACGAGGTCATGACAGCGGTTGTAGGGCGTTCGGAATCCCGCTGCCGACGCTGCAGCGCTTGCTCGAGTCGTGGGGCGGCGAAGATGCCGCGTGTTTTCTCATCGACATCGTGCAGGAAGCGATCGACCAGCTGTCACTTGGTGGTTGGGGTAACCTCACACCGAGCGAAGTACTGAGACACGAAATCGGCAGGCGGCTCACACTCGAACCGCCTGCCGATCTCTTACGTGATCAGACTGCGCTGAATCAGATACCGAGCGAACCCTCGAAGTCGGCCTCTTCGAGGCGTGCCTTGACCTGGCTCAAGAAACGCGCGGCGTCTGCGCCATCTACGATGCGGTGATCGTACGAGAGCGCGAGGTAGACCATCGAGCGAATCGCGATTGCGTCACCTTCGGGGCCGCTCACCACGCCTGGCTTCTTCACGACCGCACCGGTGCCGAGAATGGCAACCTGCGGCAGGAAGACGAGCGGAGTGTCGAACAGCGCGCCGCGCGAACCAGTGTTCGTCAGCGTGAAGGTGCCACCGGCGAGCTCGTCGGGGGTGAGCTTGTTGTCGCGGGTGCGAGCAGCGAGATCGGCGATATCTTGCGACAGTTGCGCGAGCGTCTTGTCGCCTGCGTCGCGCACCACGGGGGTGAGCAAGCCGCGCTCAGTGTCGACCGCGATGCTGATGTTCTCAGTCGCGGGGTAGCTGATCGAGTCGCCATCAACGGTTGCGTTGATGATCGGGTAGCTGCGCAGTGCCTCGGCCGCAGCTGCGGCAAAAAACGGCATGAAAGAGAGCTTCGTGCCCGTCTTCTCGAGGAACTCTGCCTTCTTCGCCTCGCGGAACTTCGCGACGCGAGTGACATCGACCTCGACGACGGTGGTGAGCTGAGCAGTCGCCTGCATCGACTCGACCGCGCGCTGTGCGATCACCTTGCGCAGGCGGCTCATCGGCTGAGAGGTGCCACGCAGCGGCGATACCTCGGCTGGCGCGCTTACCTTTGCAGCAGTCGGAGCCGCCACGGCAGCCGCAGGTTTCGCTGCGGCGAGCACGTCTTCCTTGCGAATGCGGCCACCAACGCCGGTTCCACGAACGCTCGACAGATCGACGCCGCGCTCAGCGGCCAGCTTGCGAACGATGGGGGTGACGTAGTTTGAAGAACCCTGCTCTGCTGCGGGAGCAGCCGCTGGTGCTGCAGGTGCGCTTGAAGCGGGAGCCGGTGCAGCGGAGGGAGCAGGTGCGGCCGCAGCAGCAGGTGCTGTTGCAGCGGCGGCGGGAGCCGCTGCAGGCGCCGGAGCCGCCGCGGGAGCAGCAGGCTCCGGCGTTGCGGGTGCGACGGGCGCAGTCGGCGCTGCTGCGCCACTGCCGATGCGGGCCAGCACTGCACCGACCTCGACGGTTTCGTCTTCGGCCGCGAGTACCTCCTGCAGTACTCCAGCGACCGGCGAGGGCACCTCAGTGTCGACCTTGTCGGTCGAGACCTCGAGCAGCGGCTCATCGACCTCGACCTGATCGCCGACGCTCTTGAGCCAGCGGGTCACCGTACCCTCGGTGATGCTCTCGCCAAGCGAGGGGAGTACCACGTCTTGCGCGTCGCCACCGGCCGCAGCCGCAGCAGCGGGAGCGGATTCGGCTGCAGGAGCAGCAACGGGCTCATCCGCCGGAGCCGGAGCAGCGGCAGGGGCCTCAGCCGCAGGAGCCTCAGCGGCGGGCGCCGCCGAACCGCTGCCATCGCCGATGCGCGCGAGCACAGCACCGACCTCGGCAGTCTCGTCTTCTTGCACGAGAATCTCCTCGAGCACG
>CALCJF010000024.1 GCA_937967375.1 uncultured Leucobacter sp. | reverse complement strand
GAAGAGGCGGCGAAGAACCCGGCGGTGCTCGCCGAGGTGCAGCGCGCGATCGACCACGGAAACAAGTACGTGTCACGCGCTGAGAGCATTCGCAAGTGGGTCATTCTGCCGACCGAGTTCACCGAGGCCAGCGGTCATCTCACCCCGAAGATGAGCATCAAGCGCGACAACATCCTGCGCGACTTCTCGGCTGAGATCGCCGAGATGTATGGTGAGAACCCCGAGACTTCGGCGATCGACACGAAGTAACTCTTCGAAAAGGATCAGGGCTGGTGCGAGAAATAACGCACCAGCCCTTTTCTTTGCCTAGAACCAGGTTGATGCCCGGATCTGTCGCATTGCATCGCCCCGGCTTTCACGATCGAGACGGCTGAGGTAGAGCTTGCCGTCCAGGTGATCGCACTCGTGCTGCAGCGCTTGCGCCATGAGCCCGTCACCCTCGATGACGACCTCGTCGCCGTTCAGGTCGATCCCCCGTACTACCGCGTGCGGGTAGCGCAACACCTCGAACCACAGCTCGGGCACCGAAAGGCAGCCCTCGCCGGTGAGCACTGGCTCCCCCGAGACCTCGACGAGTTCGGGGTTCAGCACGTAACTGATCTCCCCGTCGATGTTCAGGCTGAACGCGCGCTGCGTGAAGCCGATCTGCGTGGCGGCAAGCCCAGCCCTCCCATCGAAGGCAACGGTGTCGAGCAGGTCGGCCACGAGCGAGCGCACCCCCTCGTTGATCTCGCCGACTGGCTCGCACACCGTGCGCAGCACGGGATCCCCGAACTTGCGAATTTCGCGTACCGTCATGCGGCAGGTAACTCCTCAACAACCAGCACGAGGTCGCCCGATTCGACTCCTCGCGCACCTTCGAAGGCAAGTCGCGCCACACGCCCGCTGACAGGTGCGGTGATCGCTGCCTCCATCTTCATCGCCTCAATCGTAGCGACAGGCTGCCCCGCTTCAACGGTGTCGCCCACCGACAGCTTCTGCGTGACTGTTCCCGAGAACGGCGCGGCCACCTGGCCTGCCACGTTCTTGTCAGCTTTCTCCGCGGTCACGACAGTCACCGCTACCGAATCGTCTTTTGCGAACACGGGGCGCAGTTGACCGTTCACCCGAACCATGACGGTGCGCATGCCCTTGTCGTCGGCCTCACCGATCGCCTCGAGCCCCACGTAGAGGCGCACACCGCGCGACAGGTCTATCGCGTGCTCGGCACCGGCTTCGAGGCCATACAGGTAATCACTGGTGTCAAGGATCGACAGATCGCCGTACTGCTCTCGCATCGAGTGGTAGTGCGCTGTTGGGCCAGCGAACAGCAGGCGGTTCAGGGTGTCTCGGCGTTCTTCGCTCGAACCGTTCAGCAGGGCAGCGTCTTCATCGCTGACACCGGCCACGCTGATCGACACGTCACGACCGGCGAGCACCTTTGACCGGAACGGCTCAGGCCAACCGCCGGGAATCTCGCCGAGCTCACCCGCGAGAAAACCAACGACCGAGTCGGGAATGTCGTACTTTTCGGGGTGTGCCTCGAAGTCAGCGGGATCGGCGTCGACCGCCGCAAGGTGCAACGCCAGATCGCCGACGACCTTCGAAGAAGGCGTCACCTTCGGAATACGCCCGAGAATGCGGTCTGCCGACGCATACATGTCTTCGATCTTCTCGAAGTTGTCGGCGAGGCCGAGTGCGATCGCCTGCTGCCTCAGGTTCGACAGCTGGCCGCCCGGAATCTCGTGCGAATAGACGCGCCCCGTCGGAGAGGGCAGCCCCGACTCGAACGGCCGGTACGCACCGCGCACGGCACTCCAGTAGGGCTCGAGCCCGTACACCGCGTCAGCATCGAGCCCGGTGTCTCGTTCGGTGTGCGCGAGAGCGGCGACGAGAGCCGAGAGCGAGGGCTGCGAGGTGGTACCCGACATGGGTGCCGAGGCAGCATCGACCGCGTCGACGCCGGCTCGGGCCGCCGCGAGCAGTGTGGCGAGTTGCCCGCCTGGCGTGTCGTGCGTGTGCAGGTGCACCGGCAGCTCGAAGCGCTCGCGCAGGGCCGTGACGAGCCGCTCCGCTGCGGCGGGCCGCAAGAGACCCGCCATGTCTTTGATCGCGAGCACGTGGGCGCCGGCATCGACGATCTGGTCGGCGAGCCGCAGGTAGTAGTCGAGCGTGAACTTGTTCTCTGCCGGGTTCATGAGGTCGCCGGTGTAGCAGAGCGCCACCTCAGCGACCGCGGTGCCTGTCTCGCGCACCGCATCGATCGCCACCCGCATCTGGTTCACGTCGTTCAGCGCATCGAAAATACGGAAGATGTCGACGCCCGTCGCGGCCGCCTCACGAACAAACGCTTCGGCGACGCGCGCTGGGTAGGGCGTGTACCCGACCGTGTTCTGGCCACGGAGCAACATTTGGATCGGCAGGTTCGGCATGGCTTCGCGAAGCGCCGCGAGGCGCTGCCATGGGTCTTCGCTCAGGAAGCGCAGCGCAACGTCGTACGTCGCCCCACCCCATGCCTCAACCGAGAGCAGCTGCGGGGTGAGCCGGGCAACATGCGGTGCGACCGCGACCAGATCGCGAGTGCGCACGCGGGTCGCCAATAGCGACTGGTGAGCGTCGCGAAAGGTCGTCTCGGTTACGGCCAGCGCAGTCTGCGCCCGCAGCGCTTTCGCGAAGCCCTCCGGCCCGAGTTCGAGCAAACGCTGGCGCTGGCCCGCAGGCACCGGGGTGTCGAGATCGAGCACGGGGAGTTTCATCGAGGGGTCGACGCCCTCTGGGCGCGGACCGTTCGGCTGGTTCACCGTCACGTCTGCGAGGTACTGCAGCATTCGGGTCGCGCGGTCCTTCGGCTTGTTCAGCGTGAGCAGCTCTGGCCGCTCTTCGATGAACGAGGTCGAGACGTCCCCGGTCTGGAAGGCGGCGTCGTCGAGCACGGCCTGCAGAAACGGGATGTTCGTGGCCACGCCGCGAATGCGAAACTCGGCGAGCGCCCGCCTCGCCCGAACGACTGCGGCCTCGAAGTCGCGCCCGCGACACGTGAGCTTCGCAAGCATCGAGTCGAAATGCGGGCTGATGTGTGCGCCCGGGTTGATGGTGCCACCGTCGAGTCGGACGCCGCCGCCACCCGGCGAGCGATACGTCGTGATGCGTCCGAGGTCGGGGCGAAAGCCGTCGGCGGGGTTCTCAGTCGTGATGCGGCACTGCAGGGCCGCCCCTCGCAGGTGAATCTGGTCTTGGGTCAAGCCGAGATCGGCAAGGGTCTCGCCCGCTGCGATCCGCATCTGCGCCTGCACGAGGTCGACGTCGGTGACCTCCTCGGTCACCGTGTGCTCAACCTGAATACGCGGGTTCATCTCGATGAACACGTGCTCGCCGGTGCGCTCGCCCTCGGTGTCGAGCAAGAACTCGACGGTGCCCGCGTTCTCATACCCGATGCTCTTCGCAAACGCGATGGCGTCGCGTGTCAGCGCGTCTCGCACCGCTGGGTCGAGGTTTGGCGCCGGCGCAATCTCGACCACCTTCTGGTGGCGTCGCTGCACGGAGCAGTCACGCTCGTACAGGTGCACCGTCGCTCCGGTGCGGTCTGCGAGCACCTGCACTTCGATGTGACGAGGCCGCAGCACCGCCTGCTCGATAAACATAGTGGGGTCACCGAACGCGCTCTCGGCCTCGCGCATTGCTGACTCGAGGGCCGCTCGCAGATCCTCTTCGCGCTCTACTCGACGCATGCCGCGGCCACCGCCACCCGCCACGGCTTTCGCGAACACAGGGAATCCGATGCCGCGCGCGCCCTCGATCAGCGCGTCGACATCGGTCGATGGTGGGGTCGAGCGCAGCACGGGAACGCCGGCCGCGATCGCGTGCTCTTTTGCTGCGACCTTATTGCCTGCCATCTCGAGGGCTTGTTTGCCCGGGCCGATAAAGGTGATTCCGGCTTCGGCCGCCGCAGCAGCCAGTTCGGGATTCTCTGAGAGAAAACCGTATCCCGGATAGATCGCATCGCATCCGGCGTCTTTCGCGACCCGCACAATCTCCTGCACATCGAGATAGGCGCGCACGGGGTGCCCCTCGACGCCAATCAGATATGCCTCGTCTGCTTTCAGCCGGTGCAGCGAGTTTCTATCTTCGTAGGGAAACACGGCAACCGTGCCGGCTCCCAGCTCGTTTGCTGCACGAAACGCGCGAATCGCGATCTCGCCACGATTGGCAACCAGAATTTTTTTGAACACGGAACTCCTCTGTATCATGCCCAGCCTGCTGGATTCTGCCCAGGCCACAGCCTACACGCACGCGTATCTCAGATATATTTCAGCCGGCTTTCAGGCAGGTGGACACGGCGGGGTTTGAGCGTTCGCTATTGGCTTCGGGCTTTGCCTAGAAGTGCAGGCCCACCGTAGACTGGGTGGGTGCATGTTCTTAGTGTGAGCTCTCTCAAGGGCGGCGTCGGAAAGACCACAGTGGCCCTGGGCCTCGCCTCGGCTGCATTCTCGCGCGGCCTGCGCACCCTGGTGGTCGACCTTGACCCGCAATCAGATGTCTCGACCGGGCTCGACGTGAACCCCGAAGGATACGACAACATCGCGGCGGTGCTCGAGAAGCCGAAGTCGATTCGCTCGGCCATCGCCGCGAGCGGATGGAGCCAACATCACGAGGGCTCGATTGACCTGCTCATCGGCAGCCCTTCGGCCATCAATTTCGACGGCCCGCACCCTTCGATTCGCGAGATCTGGAAGCTCGAAGAGGCACTCGCTGTAGTCGAAAGCGATTACGACCTCGTCATTATCGACTGCGCACCCTCGCTCAACGCGCTCACCCGCACCGCATGGGCAGCGAGCGACCGCGTACTCGTTGTCACCGAGCCGGGCCTGTTCGCGGTGTCTGCTGCCGACAGAGCGCTGCGCGCGATCGAAGAGGTGCGGCGCGGCGTGAGCCCCCGGCTCGAGCCGCTCGGCATTCTGGTGAACCGCACGAGGCCACAGTCGATGGAACACCAGTTCCGTATCCGTGAGCTCAAAGAGCTCTTCGGGTCTCTCGTGCTTTCGCCGCAGCTGCCCGAGCGCACCTCGCTGCAACAGGCGCAGGGCGCCGCGAAACCCGTGCATCTCTGGCCCGGCGATGCTGCGCAAGAGATGGCCGGTTACTTCGACCAGGTGCTCGACCAGGTCGCCGAGGCTGCGGGCATCGAAGTTCGATCTGCCACTACCGGCTCTCGACAGCCGGCCACGGCAGTGGTGCCTGAGAACGATCCCGTGGTTGGCGAAGACACAGCCGTCACCGATCACAACGACGACTGAGGCGAAGCCAAGTCTAAGTATGCCTAGATAAGTACCTAGGCATACCGAAGCAGCGGCTAGCTGCTATGAAATCTTGCGCGCCTGGCGACGTGCGGCGAGCTCATCGAGCTGATCGGCCTCCTGGCGACGATCATCAAGGTCCACGAGCGAGGTCTCAACCTCGCGCAGCACCTTGCCGACGGCAATACCGAACACGCCCTGGCCGCGGCTCACGAGGTCGATCACCTCGTCGTTTGAGGTGCAGAGATACACGCTTGCGCCATCGCTCATGAGCGTGGTCTCGGCGAGGTCGTGCACCCCCGATTCGCGCAGCTGGGCGACGGCCGTGCGAATCTGCTGCAGCGAGATGCCGGTGTCGAGCAGGCGCTTGACGAGCTTCAGCACGAGGATGTCGCGAAACCCATACAGGCGCTGCGAGCCCGAACCACTCGCGCCCTGAACGGTCGGCTCAACGAGGCCGGTGCGCGCCCAGTAGTCGAGTTGGCGGTAGCTGATCCCCGCGGCTTTTGCGGCCACGGCGCCCTTGAATCCGCCTTCTCGATCGAGCTGCGGTAGGCCATCATCGAACAGGATTTGGGGAGAGGAAACAATGGTGGGTGTTTGCGCGAAACCGTCCATCGCGATCCTCTCTCTGCTGCTCGATTGCTCCCTCAAACTTAGCGCTCGAAGCACCCTGAAGCAATTAACCTTCAACTAAAACTTTAGGTGTGTCGCGGCGCGCCGCCGCCGCCGCGAGCTACCGACTCAAGCGCCGACGCAACACGCCGGCACGAGCAATCTCAAGCAGTTCACCGAGTTCGAGTGCACCCTCGACGGCGCTGGGGCTTCCCCCGCGCACGCCGCGCGCCTCGACCGCCTGCACAATGAGATCAGCGTCACGTTCTGCAGCAGCACGCATGTTTCGCAAGTGTCGCGGCGTGAGCCCGAGCTCGGCGAGCTTCAGCAGAGCCGAGAGCTCGGCGACGGCTTCGTGGGGAAACACCTCGGCCGCAGGAAGCAGACCTGCGGCAATCGCCTCGCCGAGAAACCGCGATCCCGCGCCCGTCAGTCGCTGCAGCTCGTCACGGCTCAGCAGCCGCTGCGGCACGAGAATGCTCGATGCGGCGCGGTTCGATGCCCCGGGGATGAGCGGGTCACGACCCGCATCAATCTCGTCGAGCACTTCTGCAATGACCTTGAGCGGCAGATAGTGCTCGCGCTGCAGGGTCAGGATGAGGCGCAGACGCTCGATATGAGCCTGCGAGAACTTGCGGTAGCCCGACTTGGTGCGCTGCGGGGTGACGAGACCCTGCTCCTCGAGAAACCGAAGCTTCGAGGGGGTGAGATCGCCGAACTCGCCCTGAAGCCGCTCAAGCACCTGACCAATGCTGAAAAGCACCGGCTCTTGCTGAGCCGCTGCTGCACGCGCCGCCACCTACTGCTGCCCCGGCAGATCGAAACGGGAGGCGAAGAAGGTGAACTTGTACTTGCCCACCTGCACCTCAACGCCATCGTGCAGCGCGAACTCGGCATCGACGCGCTGCCCGGCGCTATACGTGCCGTTCAACGAGCCGAGATCTCGCACCGAGAAACTTGTTCCTGAGCGCAAGAACTCTGCGTGACGACGCGATACCGTGACGTCGTCGAGAAAAATATCAACCTCGGGGTGCCTGCCCGCGATCGTCGAATCCTGGTCGAGCAAAAAGCGCGCGCCGAAGTCAGGGCCGCGGCGCACCACCAAGAGTGCGGCGCCCGAGGGAAGCGCGTTCACCGCCTCTTGCTCGTCGATAGACAGATCGGTGGCTCGAGCGCGAATGATCTGGTTCAGATCTTCACGGAACTGCTCAGTCGGGCGCACCTCGGTTTCGCGGGCCCTGTGGGCCGGTTCTTCGGTACTCACGTGCCACTCCCACCTGGGTTTTGGCAGCCTACGGTTTGAGCTGCGGGTCTCTCTACGTTATCGCAGCACGGCGCGCCGTGCATCTCGAACCCGGCGCGCCGCTTATCGTTTCTGCACACGCGGTGTTATGAGCCCTGCGAACCGCGCTCGTAGCCATCGAGAAACGCGTACACCTCGTGCGAGTCGACGCCGGGAAAGGTGCCGGTGGGAAGAGCCGCAAGCAGGCTGGTCGGGGTTGCGGCCTCGGGCCACGACGCTCCAGCCCACTTGCGGGTGATCTCGTCAGAGGCCCTGCGGCAGCACTTCTCATCAGGGCAGAACGACTTCGAGCGATGCGGCGTCTCGCGCCCGCGAAACCAGCGCACGCCGTCGAAGGGCACCCCGACACTCACCGAGTACTGCCCCTCTTTGGCCGTTTCGAGCCGAGACGTGCACCAGTACGTGCCACCCTCGGTCATGTCGGTGTACTGATACCAAGGGTTGAACCGATCGGGCTGACTGAACACGGTGCGCGCGGTCCAGTTTCGACACACCATCGCGCCCTCGAGGTTGCCGAGCGCGTCCGAAGGAAAGCGCACCCCGTCGTTCTCGTATGCCTTGACGAGAGTGCCTGACTCGTGCACTTTCATGAAATGCACTTCGAGATCGAGGTGCGTGGTGGCGAGGTTGGTAAACCGGTGCGCCGCCATCTCATACGAGACGCCAAATGCGTCGCGCAGATCCTCCATCGAAATCTGGCGCTGCTTCTTCGCCTCGCTGAGCGCTGCGATCGTCGCCTGTTCCGGCAGCAGCACCGCGCCGGCCAGGTAGTTCGCTTCGACGCGCTGCCGCAAGAACTCGCCATAGCTGCGCGGCTCTTCGTGCGCGCAGACGATGCTAGCGAGCGCTCGCAGAATCGGCGCCCGCGCGTCGCGCGAGGGCAGGTTCGAGCCGAGGTAAATCCGATTGTTGCGACGATCGATCACCGACCGGGTCGAGTGCGGCAGGTCGCCGACGTAGTGCAGCGTAAAGCCGAGCTTCTCGGCGATGCTCGAGATCGATTGCTGAGACACCGGCCCGCCGGAATAGCCGACAGTGGCCAGCAGTTGCTGCGCCGCCTGTTCGAGTTCGGAGTAGTAGTTACCACGAACCCGCATCTCCGAGCGCAGCTCGGTGTTTGCGCGGCGCGCTTCCTCGGGCGTCGCAGCACGCTCGCGATGCAGGCGCTCAACTTCTTGGTGCAGGCCGAGCACTGCCTTCAGCGTTTCGTCTGGAGTCGCCTTCGACACTCGAATCGGCTGAATGCCCAGCGCGGTGAATACCGCCCCACGCTGCGCACGCTCGACCGCGATCTCAAGTGCGGCTCGCTCGCTCGGGGCCTCATCCATCAGAAGTTCGTCGACGGTGCACCTCAGCGCGGCGGCGAGCGCGCGCAACACTGGCAGGCTCGGCTCGCGCTTCCCGTTCTCGATTGCCGAGATCTGCGACGGTGCCCGGTCGATCGCCGCGGCGAGTTGTTCAAGCTTCAGCCCGAGCTGGATGCGCCGCTCGCGAACGCGCCGCCCGAGGGTGAGCGCGTCGGCGGTGTCGCCCTCGGCGTCGAGGGGCACTGCGGCGGGAAGAGAAATCTGGCCCGTGGCCGAGGCTGAGGTGTCAAAAGGAGGCATGAGCCCATCATCTCAGATCGCAAGACTTTCAATCAACAGAAATATTCGATAATTTCACCTCAGAAAACGCCAAAATTCCCCCCGGTGAGCCCCTCAGAATGGAAACACAGCAGCTTCTGCCCCTCGGCATTCGCGGCTCACTGCGTTAGTACAGGTCATCAACGAAGAAAGGGCTGGCCCACCACATGTCTGCAACACTCACCGATACTGGCATCGAGGTCATGGGCAAGCCCGTGCACCGTCAAGACGAGATCCTCACTCCCGAAGCAGTCGAGTTTCTCGGCGAACTGCACCGACGATTTGCTGGCGCTCGTCACGAGCGCCTCGCTGACCGGCAGCGCCGCCGCTACGAAATCGGCAACGGCCGCGATCCCAAGTTTCGCGAAGACACCAGAGCAATTCGCGAGGATCAGAGCTGGCGCGTTGCGGGCCCCGGCCCAGGCCTCGAAGACCGCCGGGTTGAGATCACCGGCCCAACCGATCCGAAGATGACGATCAACGCGCTGAACTCGGGCGCACGAGTCTGGCTCGCAGACCAGGAAGACGCGACGAGCCCCACCTGGCAGAACGTCATCGGCGGCCAGCTCTCGCTCTTCGACGCGATTCGCGGTCAGCTCAGCTACACCAGCCCCGAGGGCAAGCGCTACGAAGTCACCGCTGAGCGCACGCCCACGATCGTGATGCGTCCTCGCGGTTGGCACCTCGTCGAGAAGCATATTCGCTTCACCGATGCGCACGGCCTGTCGGGAGCCGCGTCTGGCAGCCTCGTCGACTTCGGCCTGTACGCGTTCCATAACGCGAAGCAGCTCATCGAAAACGGCAGCGGCCCCTACTTCTACATCGCGAAGCTCGAGTCGAGCGAAGAGGCGAAGCTCTGGAACGACGTGTTCACCTTCACCGAGGAGTATCTCGGCATCGATCACGGCACCATCCGCGCCACGGTGCTCATCGAGACGTTGCCCGCCGCATTCGAGATGGAAGAGATTCTGTACGTGATGCGCGACCACATCGCAGGTCTGAACGCCGGCCGCTGGGATTACATATTCTCGATCATCAAGAACTACCGTGGTCGCGGCGCGCGTTTCGTGCTTCCGGATCGCAGCGAAGTGACGATGACCGTACCGTTCATGCGCGCCTACACCGAGCTGCTGGTGAAGACCTGCCACAAGCGCGGGGCACACGCAATCGGCGGCATGAGCGCCTTCATTCCGAACCGCCGCGACCCAGAGGTGACCGCCCGCGCCGAAGAGAAGGTTCGAGCCGATAAGCAGCGCGAAGCCACCGACGGCTTCGACGGCACCTGGGTGGCTCACCCCGATCTGATCTCAATCGCACAGGCAGAGTTTGACGCGGTGCTCGGCGATCGCCCGAATCAGGTGGATCGCCAGCGCGATGATGTCGAAGTGACCGCGGCGCAGCTGCTTGACGTGCACATCGGCCGCGACATTACCGATGCGGGCGTTCGCGACAACGTTTCGGTGGCGATTCGCTACATCGAGGCATGGCTGCGCGGCTACGGCGCGGTCGCAATCGACAACCTGATGGAAGATGCTGCCACGGCAGAGATCAGCCGGTCGCAGATCTGGCAGTGGATTCACCAGGATCAGTCGACCGCCGAAGGCACTCGGATCACCCGTGACTGGGTGCGCGGACTCGTGCAAGCGGCAGTAGCGGGCTTCGAGCGCTTCGAAGCCGATCGCTTCTCGGACGCCGCAGAACTGTTCGAAGACGTTGCCCTCGGCGACGACTTCCCCACCTTCCTGACCGTCCCTGCCTACAGCCGTTACCTCGTCGACAACTAGATCGGCGGTTGGGCCAAAGCCAACGAAACGAGCGCCCCGTCTCCCTGGGCTTTTCCCGGGAGGCGGGGCGCTCGCGATTTCTCTGCCCCTAGTATGAAAGTGCACACCGTAGTCACTCGCAGAAGAAAGCGTCACACACCATGGGATTCTTCACCAAAGACAGCACTCCCTCCCCCGATGGCCCCGACGGACTCGCCCCGCTCAGCAAAGACCGCATCAAGCACGGTCTCGAAGCGCAGGGCTGGTCATACAGCGTTGATTCAGACGGAGACATCGGTGGCGGCTGGGAATACGCCTCGTTCTACTTCATGCTGAACGGCAAAGAAGACGAGCTGCTCTGCATCCGCGGCAATTGGCGAGGCCAGCTCGTCGCAGACGAGTTCGCGAACATCGCGATGATCTGCAATAACTGGAACGCCGAACGGCTCTGGCCGAAGACCTACGCCCGCGTCGACGACGAGGGCGCGGTTCGCGTGCACACCGAACACAACGTCGACTTCGAGCAGGGCATCACCGATGGGCAGCTCGGCCAGCAGCTGCAATGCGCGATCAGCACGAGCATGGCGTTCTTCGAGCAGGTGAACGAGGCCTACCCAGAGGTCTGGGCCAAGTACAAGCCCGAAGACGACTGAGCGAGACGCCCCAGTTGCCCGAACGTTTTCAGGTCGACCTCTCAGGAATCGTTGACCTGCTCTCGCGGCACCTCTACTCGGGTCCTCAGGTGTACCTGCGCGAGATGCTGCAGAATGCCGTCGACGCGGTCACCGCTCGGCGCGAGATCGACGCCGGTGCTGATGCGACGATTCGCATCAGCACCGATATCGATGCCCAGGGCCGTTCGGTGCTCGAGATAGTGGATTCCGGGGTGGGTCTCACCGCAGCCGAGGCTGCCGAGCTGCTCGCCACCATCGGGCGTTCGTCGAAGCGCGACGAAACCTTCGGTCTCGGGCGCACCCAGTTCATCGGGCAGTTCGGCATCGGCCTGCTCGCGGCGTTCATGGTGGCAGACAGTATCGAGGTCGTGTCGCGCAGCGCGCGTGACACGGCGCCGGCAATTCGTTGGATCGGGCACGCCGACGGCACCTTCGAGGTCATCGAGCTCTCAGAGCGCGAGATCGAGGTCGGCACCACGGTGCGACTGCTTGCACGGGCAGATACCGAGCACTGGTTGTCGCACGAGAGCGTGCTCGCCCTCACTGTTGAGTACGGCTCCCTGCTTCCTTTCGATGTCGCGGTGCGGGTGCCGGTCCCGGGGGCTGCCCCGGTCTGGCGCCGCATCACCCAAGCCGAACTGCCGTGGCAGGTCGAACACGCTCGGGCACTCGACCGCGAACGGGCGCTTGCCGCCTATTGCGAGCGCAGCTTCGGCTTCACTCCGCTCGCCGCAATAGACCTCACACTTCCGCTGCTCGGCATCTCGGGCATCGCATTCGTGCTGCCGCAGGCGATCGCCCCGGCCTCGGGCCGGCACCGCGTCTACACGAAGCGCATGCTGCTCGGAGCGCGCGTCGACCGGGTGCTGCCCGAGTGGGCATTCTTCGTGCGTGCTGTGCTGAACGCTGAATCGCTCTCGCCTACCGCGTCGAGAGAACAACTGCACGACGACGAGACCCTGCTCGCCGCCCGCGAGGCACTCGGCGGGCAGATCAAGCAGTGGGCGCTCGAGCACCTGCGAGAGGGCTCGGCGCTCGCCCGCACCGTGCTCGAAACCCATCATCTTGCATTCCGATCCCTCGCGCTTGGCGACGATGACATGCTCGACCTTGTGGCAGAGGTGCTTCCCTTCGAGACGACCGACGGTCCGCTCACGCTCACCGATGCAGCAGCGGCTTCGGGCGGCGAGATCGTCTATACGACCACGACAGAGGCCTACCGCAGGATTGCCTCGGTCGCCCGCGCGCAGGGCCTCGTAGTGGTCAACGCCGGGTATGTCTACGACTCAGACCTCATGCAGCGCCTTTCCGCTCGCAAAGCCTGGCACGTTCGCGAGCTCGCGAGCGAAGACCTGGTGCAGGTGCTCGGGGTCGTCGACATCGAGCGAGAGATGCAACTCGCATCGGCGCTCGCCGCGGCCAGGGATCTGCTGCTCGACGACGATTGTGACGTGATCGTGAGGCGATTCTCACCCGACTCTGTGCCTGCGATGCTGTTGCGCGATGCTGAAGGCGAGCACCGCCGCGAACGCGATCGCGAGCGCACCGCTACGCCCGAATTGTGGGGCGGGCTGCTCGACGCGTTTGCCGAACCGGGTGCCTCCCGCTCGCGCACACTCGTGATCAATGACGAGAGCACGGTCGCGAGGCAGTTGCTCGGAGCGCCCGGAACCGACGTCTTTGCCGCCGGGCTGCGCTCACTCTACCTGAATGCAGTCATGCTTGCCGGAGAGGGGTTGCGGCAGAGCGAATCCGCGGCGCTCTCGGGAGCGCTCGGCTCGCTGCTCGAACTCGCCCTTCGAAAGGAACACTCTTGACTCAGCAAGTTACAGCAAGACTTCGGGGCCTCCGAGACCTGCCCTACGGCACTGCCCGCACCGCGGCAACCGAGACGATCGCGCGCAGAGTCGAAGCAGAAGGCCCACCCGAGGCACTTGCTGAGGCGCTGCTCGATCTCGTCGAGGCATACACGTTTTCAGGAGAGGGGGCGAAGTCGTTCGTCACCTTCGCCCGGCTGCTCAGGCTGTGGGATCAGAGCCCCGAGTTGTTCGACGCCGCAGACAGGCGCAACCTGTTCTGGGAGTTCAAGTGGATCGCGGCAGATCTCGCCGACTTTCCACAGATCTCCCCAGAACAGGCAGAGGCGTTTCTCGCCGATATGCAGAGGCGCTTCGAGCTCGCGGGCAACGGCCTCTCGTCGGTGCGCATGAGTCGTTTTCTCTGGGCCTGGTGGACAGGACGCAGCGATGTCGAGCAGGCCAGACTCGCGTGGATCGGTGGTGAACGCGACGAATTTGAAGATTGCGAGGCGTGCACGATCGGCAACCAGGCAAGCTATTTCGCCGAAACCGGCGACTACGAGAGTGCCGTCGCCATTGGTGTAACCCAGAAGTCGCACTGCAACAAAGAACCGGCATGCACGCATCACGCCACCGCCCTCGCCGCGCTGCTGAGCGGAGACCCAGAGCTCGCGCTCGCACAGCATCGACTCGCCCTGGCGACGACGACCGACGAGAACAACCAGAACGCCTCGGCAAGAACCAAGTGCTTCGAGATGCTTGCGCGGGGCGGGCGCCTGGAGACCGCCCTCGCAATACTGCGCAACGACGATGCCGCGCAGCTTCGCGGAGCCGCCTCCCCGCTGCAGCAGCTACGGTTTCTGCTCGGCATCATTGCCGGACTCTCTGCCAACCTGCCCGAACTTGCAGGCCTTGAAACCGGGCTGCCAGACCCCGAGATGGGCGACGTAGCTTCTCTGCACGCATGGGCGATACGCGAGGCCAGCCTGCTCGCGGAGAAGTTCGATGCGCGGAACAGAAACCAATACTACGCGCTGCGGCTCGACCGAGCGCTCGCGGCCGCGCTTGCCGAGAGCCCGTTGCCCAAGGATTCCCCTGCGATTCCTGCTCTCGAGGCCACCGCGGCTGCATCCGAGCCGGTCGGCTTCGGGCACGCGGGCACGGCGCTAGCCGGCACATCGCTCGTCCACGAGGCAGCTGCAGAGCCAGTCACGGGCGACGCTCATTTCGCGAGTGCCGAACGTGCGCTCGCGAGAAAGCAGTACCTCGAAGCCGCGCGTCACTATGCCGCATCGGCCGAGGCGTTCGTTGGTGAGGGATGGATCGAACGCGCGGGCCTCGCCTACGCCGAGGCGGCTCAGAGCGCTGCCGAGGGCGGCGACGACGAGACAGCGCACCGTGGCTTTGCCGCGGCGATCCCGCTGCTGAAAACCGGCGGGGCTGAGGCCAACGTGATCGTCTCGGTGCTGACCGCGTGGGCTCCGGTAGCCGCTCGGCTTCGCCGCGAGGGCGAGCCGATGCTCCTCACTGCGGAATGCATGGAACACCTCGAGGCTATGCCAGACCAACCGTCCGGCGAACTTAGCGATGAACTCGCGGCACGCCGGCGCCGCGAGCATACCGTCACCAAGGCCACCGCCCGAGACACGCTCGCTCGGTTGATTGCCGCAGCTGATCCCACGCTACTCGCCGATCAACTCGACCGAGACCGGGCTGCACGCGAAGCGACGACCGCTGGCGAAGAGTATGCGCAGCTCGGCCGCCTCGCCGACGCAGCACACGCATTCTGGCTCGCCGGCAAGGTACAGCGCGAGCTCGGGCGAACGAGTGACGCGATCTGGTCGCTCGAATCTGCGTTCGAGGGGTTCACCGCCGCCCGTGCGAAACAACAACGCGCCGATGCCGCGAGCGAGTTGATCGAGTTGCTCAGGCAGACGGGGCAACTCGAGCGCGCCGACGAGATCGCCGCAGCACTCATCGGCTGAACCGACAGGTGTATGAACTCGCGTAAGATTACGTTGTTCATTTCCGCCCGAAGGAGCGCAGCATGGCGAAACACACTCTCGAGAACGCGACGGAGACCGGGCATATTCATGTCGGCAAGGGTCTCAATGGCGGCACGCTCGGAGTCGTCGGTTCGACGGTCATCGGCCTTGCCTCGACCGCTCCCCTCTACTCGTTAGCTGCGACTCTCGGTTATGTGATTCTCGCCGTTGGCGCGCAGGCCCCGCTCGTGTTCATCGTTGCCTGTGTACCGATGATCTTCGCCGCGTTCGCTTACCAAGAACTCAACCGCGAGATGCCTGACTGCGGCACCACATTCGTGTGGGGGGCGAAGGCGTTCGGACCGGTCACTGGGTGGATCGGCGGCTGGGCCGTTGCTGTGTCAGCGATCATGGTGCTCGCGAATGTCGGCGAAATCACCGGCAAATACTTCTGGCTGTTGCTCGGCAACGAGGAGTTCGCAAGCAACCGCGCAGTAGTGATCGTGACCTCGGTGGTGTGCATGGCAATCATGACATTCATCAGCACGATTGGCGTACAGATGGGCGAGCGCCTGCAGATGGTGCTCATGACGATTCAGATGCTCGCAATGGTGCTCTTCGGTGTGCTCGCTCTCGTGAACGCGACAAACGGTAGCAACGCGGGCTCAATCGCCTTCGACTGGAACTGGTTCAACCCGGCAGAGCTGACGTCGTGGTCGGGCTTCATCGAGGCTGTGCTGCTCGCACTCTTCATCTACTGGGGCTGGGATACCTGCCTCGCGCTCAACGAAGAAACGAAGAACCCGCGCAAGACGCCCGGCCGCGCTGCGCTCTCGAGCATCGCCATTCTCATCGTGCTCTACGTCGGCATCTCGATCGTGGCGATGATGTTCGCGGGCTTCGGTTCCGAGGGCTACGGGCTTACCAACCCCGAGAGCATCGATGACGTGTTCTCGGTGCTCGGCGGGGCGCTCTTCGGGCCGTGGGGCTGGTTCTTGATTCTCGGCGTGATGCTCTCGGCCGCCTCTTCGACGCAGACCACCATTCTGCCAACCGCGCGCGGCACCCTCTCGATGGCGGTCTACCGGGCGCTGCCCGCGAAGTTCGCCGAACTGCACCCGAAATTCAAGACGCCTTGGTTCTCGACCACGCTCATGGGCCTCACCGCGATCATCTACTACGTTGGTATGTCGATCCTCTCTGAAGACATGCTCGCCGATTCGCTGACCTCGATGGGCCTCGCGGTCGCGCTCTACTACGCGATCACCTCGTTCGCGTGCGTCTGGTACTTCAAAGACACCCTGCGCGACAGCGCGCGCAATCTCTGGATGCGCGGCATTCTGCCCGCGCTCGGCGGCCTCATGCTGAGCTACGCGTTCGTGCAGTCTGCGATCGACATGTGGAGCACCGACTACAGCGAGACCGTGCTGCTCGGGATCGGCGGGGCCTTCGTGATCGGCATCGGCGCGATTCTGCTCGGCTTCGTGCTCATGGGCATGTGGTGGCTGCGCCCGAACTCGAAGCCGTTCTTCGCGCGCCAGAGCCTCAACCGAGACACGCCGATTCTCGTTCCCGACGAATAGGCACTCGGGTGGACTATCCCAGCCGATCCGAACGCTCGACCGCCGGAGCCAGCTCATCGATGACGAGCGACTCGTCATCGAGCTGGCCCGTGCGATAGGCGGCACGGCCGACCATGTGCGCCGCCACCGGAGACGTGAGCGCCTGAAACACGAACACCGGGAGAAGCGTCGCGAGCGCGGTCCAAGAGCGCTCGTGTAGCGAGATGGCGGCGATCACGAGCAGCAGGCCAAAGATCTGTGGCTTTGTCGCAGCGTGCAGGCGGCTCAGCACATCGGGAAACCGCAGCAGCCCGATGCCGGCGGCGACCGAGAAGCCGGCCGCGGCAATGAGGCACACGAGCGAGAGCGCATCGAGCACGGTCTCAAGCATCTTCGGCCCCCGATCCTCGCCCCGCACTGCCGGTGGGCTTCGTTGCGCTTGACGGGCTCGCAGCAGTCGAAGCCGTCATCGCTCGGCGACGCACGTACCTCGCGACCACGATCGTCGCGAGCACCGCAGTCGCCGCAATCGAGACCATCACCGGAATGTTCTCGGTGCGGCCAGTAAGCGCCATATGGCTGCCGACGGCGAGCATCAGTGTAGTGAGCAGCACATCAGACGCGACCATGCGGTCGAGAATGGTCGGCCCCCGCACGATACGAATCAGCGCGGCGAACGCGGTCAGCGCGAGACCGCTGATGACGATCCCCGCAGCAACGGTATGGAACAGACTCATTTCATCGCCTCCACTTCTGCGCGCGAGCCTAGGGTACGCACGAGCAACCCCTCGATGCGGGCAATCTGGGCGCGCATGAGACGAATCTCACGCTGCGTCGGCGTGTTCAGCACGTGCAGGTAAAGCGTCGAGCCGAACCTGTCGACCTCGACCACGAGCGAACCAGGGATCAGCGAGATCGTCAGCGCCACGAGCGTCAGCACAAACTCGGATCGCGTGCGCAGCCGGGCCGCGATAATTGCTGTGCGCGGGGGTGGGCCGGGCCTGATCGCCAGCCACGCCACCTGCACTGAGGCAAGCGCAAGGTGCCACAGAAAGTACCCGAGGTAGCGCAGCGCCCACCAAACGTTGAATCGGCCGGCGAGGACCACCGGCGGCAGGTAGAACAGGCGCATCGCGATGATCGACACCACGACACCGCTCACGAGCGACAGCCACGAAAACTCGCGCCAAAGCAGCATCCACGTCAGCAGCAGGCCGAGCAGCAGCGGCAGCTCGTGTAAGCGCAGCAGCGAGCCCGCGCGTCGCTCACGACGAGCCTTTCGTTTGCTCACAGGCGTAACCTCGGTCACGAGGCATCACCGGCCTGGTTCGTGCCCGCGCCAGATTCGCTCTGACGAGGATCGTAGCCATCGATTTCGTTCTTGCCGCTGCCGCTCGAGACGTTATTGGGGTTGTCGAGCACCGCTGAGACGAATTGCTCAGGCGCGGCTAGCTGCTCCCCCGCTCGCGTGGCGTAGGCATAGAGCGGGCCAGCCGCAACCGTGAGCAGCACGCTCACCGCTACCATGCCGGCGGTCGCAGCGATCATGAGCGCCGGCGTCTCTCGCTGTTCCTGCAGCGGCATGGCATCAGGCGCATCGTGCAGGTGCTCGATCAGCGCCACCTCGCGGCCCTGCAGCATGAGCCCCTCGGGGGTGTTCGGCACCGGCGCGTTCGCGCCCCCGAGCGCGGCCGCCCTGGTGCGCCAGAACGCGAGGCTCCACGCCCTGGCGAGTGCGTAGAGTGTCAGCAGCGATACCAGCGCCCCGACTCCCATCAGCCAGTATGCGCCCGGGGTGCCGAGCTCGGCAGCAGCGGTGAAGAGTCCCAGTTTGCCGATGAACCCCGAGAACGGCGGAATGCCGCCGAGGTTGAGCATCGGAATGAAAAACAGTACGGCCACAACCGGGGCCGCCCGCAGCATGCCTCCGAGCGACGTGAGCGAGGTGGTGCCTCCCTGCCGTTCGATCAAGCCCACCGCGAGAAAGAGGGTGGTCTGCACAATGATGTGGTGCGCGACGTAGAAGATGGTCGCCGCATACCCAGCGCTCGTCGCCATGCCGATGCCAAAGATCAAATAGCCGATGTGGCTGATCAGCGTGAACGAGAGCAAACGCTTAATGTCGAGCTGCGACACCGCGCCGAGGATGCCGACAAGCAGAGTGAGCGCGGCGATCACCAGCAACAGCTGGTCGACGCTCGACTGCGGAAAGATCTGGGTCTGGGCGCGAATGATCGCGTAGACGCCAACTTTGGTCAGCAGGCCCGCGAACACCGCGGTAACGGGGGCCGGCGCGGTCGGGTACGAGTCGGGCAGCCAGAAGGCGAGCGGGAAGATCGCGGCTTTGATGCCAAACGCGATGAGCAGTGCGAGGTTCAACAGCAGCTGCACGTTGCTCGGAAGCTCGGCGACGCGCAGCGTGAGCTGCGCGATATTCACGGTACCGGTCGCCGCATACACGAGGCCGATCGAGACAAGAAAAAGGATCGACGATACGAGCGAGACCACGACGTAGGTGACGCCCGCTCGAATACGGGGGCCCGTGCCGCCAAGCGTGATGAGCACGTAGCTTGCGACGAGCAGAATCTCGAAACCGACGTACAGGTTGAACAGGTCGCCCGCGATGAACGCGTTGCACACGCCTGCGCCGAGCACCAGATAGGTCGGGTAGTAGATCGACACCGGCGTTTCGTCGTCGCCGTCAGCGAGACCCTGGCCGAGCGAGAAGAGCAGCACGCCGAGCAGCACGACCGCCGACACGGTCAGCATCAGCGCGCTGAGGCGATCCACGACCAAAGAAATACCGAATGGCGCGGCCCAGCCGCCCACCTGCATCACGAGAGCGCCCTGCTGATCGACGATCCACATGAAGGCGCCGCTCAATGCCACCACCGCGACAAGAGCGATCACCGTGATCAGCTGCTGCGCGCGACGGCGGCCAGGCAGCGCAAGGGCGAGCGCTGCGCTGCCCAGCGGGATCAGCACCACGAGCGGGATCAGCGAAATCATGCCTGCCCCTCTCTCGTGTCTTCGTCTGCGTCCGACCCAAGCTCGTCGAATTCGGGTTCTCGCTCGAGTTCTTCGTCGGTAACCTCGTCGGTGGTGAGCGTTTCGGCGTCGACAAGCTCGAGATCGTGGGCGTCATCGACCACCGCGTCTTCGCCCTCCCTCGCCAGTCGCCAGCTACGGTAGATCAGCGCGAGCATGAACGCGCTCACACCAAAGGTGATCACGATCGCAGTCAGAATGAAAGCCTGCGGCAGCGGGTCGCTCATATCGAGTGGTTGGGCATGACCGTAGATGGGCGCCGTACCGAACGCACCCGAGGTGAGAAAAATCAGCAGGTTGGTAGCGTTGCCGACGAGCAAGAACCCGAGCAGCACTCGTGTCAGGCTGCGATCGAGCAACAGGTACACGCCGATGGCGAAGAGCACCACCATCACGGCGACGAGCACGAGGGGAACAGAAAGCGTCACGAGGCTCCTCCCCTGGAAGTCGCGGTCTCATCGAGCGCGGTCTCGAGGTCGTTTTCTTCTTGCTTATCGATCTCGGCACCGAGGCTACGCAGCACGTCGAGCACGAGACCAAACACCACAAGGTAGACACCGACGTCGAAGAGCGTTGAAGTCACGAGTGGCAGCGTGCCGAGTGGGCCGAGATCGAGATCGATCCAGGCCGAGGAGAGGGCCGCCTGCCCGAAGAAGATCGGCAGAATTGCCATCGTCGCTGCGAGAGCGAGACCAGCCCCCAGAATGCGGCCCGCGTCGACAGGAACGGTGGCACCTAATTCGTCGCGACCACCGGTGAGATAGCGTGCGACGAGCGCGAGGCCCGCGACGAGGCCGCCTGCGAAGCCACCTCCCGGCGAGTTGTGTCCGACGAGCAACAGATAGAACGAGAGCAGAATCAGGGCGTGAAAGGTCAGCCTCACGACCACTTCAAGCAGGATCGAGCGACGAGACGGGTCGAGGTTACGGCCCGCGAGCATCCAGGTACGACGCTCGACCGGGTCTTTCGGGTCGTTGACACGACGAATGTGTTCTTGCACCTGCAATCGAGCATCGCGGCGCCCTAGCTTCGGCAGCGTATCAACGCGGGTACTCAAGAACATGAGCGAAGCCACACCGGTCGCAGCAGCAAGAATCACTGAGAGCTCGCCAAGCGTGTCCCAGCCGCGAATGTCAACAAGCATCACGTTTACCACGTTGGCACCATGACCGCCGAGGTAAGCAAGCTCGGGCAGTTGCAGTGAGATCGGGTCGGCGGATCGCGCCGCCATCGCGATGAGCACGAGCGTGCCGATGGTGAGGCCCACAGCAGCACCGATCACCGCGCGCACCCAGCGCTTCCAACGAGAGGCGCGCAGCGTGATGCGCTGCGGCAGCCTGCGAATGACGAGCACGAACGCGATGAGTGTGACCGTTTCGACGAGCGCCTGGGTCAGCGCGAGGTCAGGCGCGCCATGCAGGGCAAAAATAGCCGCCATGCCGTATCCAGTCACGCCGACGAGCACGACCGCCTGAAACCTCGTGCGTGCGCGCATCGCAAAGAATGCGGCGCCGATCATGATGAGTGCGATTGGCAGCTGCACCGGTGAGGTAAACAGCGGCATGCCTGCGGGAAGCTTCGTCGTTGCAATCATCGTGCCGCCAAGAGTTGCAGCGGTTACCGCAAGAATCACTGCCAAGTAGAACGGAAGGGATCCTCGCTGCGTGAGCGAAGTCAGCCTCACGGCGAGCACGTCGAGCCAATGCGTGAGCAGCCAGTACACGTGCGAGGCCGTGAAACGTTCAGAGACTATGGGCACGGCACGATTACCGCGGATGAGGAATATAGCGAGCACGGTACCGAGAGCAAGCACGATGGCTGACGCAGCCAGCGGCAGCGTGAACCCATGCCAAAGCGCGAGGTGCTCGGCGCCGGTGCCAGGCATTGCGCGCCACAGCAGCGCATCGAAGCGTGGCGCGAGCATGCCGCCGAGCACTGTCAGAGCGACAAAGATTGCTGGGGCGATCAGGGTGCTTGGCGAGTCATGGTGCATGATCGTGCACAGCTGCACCTGTTTCTTAGTGGCGAAGGTGCCCCAGAGGAAACGCAGCATGTAAGCGACGGTGAGCACGCTTCCGAGCATTGCGACGGCGAACGCGAACACCGCGATGGGCAGCGTCTGCCCCACATCGAGGAGTTCGGCGAATGCAGCCTCCTTCGCTACGAAGCCGATCAGCGGCGGCACGCCCATCATGCTGAGCGAGGCAAGCACCGCAATTGTGGCGAGCCCGGGCGCCTGCCTGCCCAGGCCGCTGAGGCGACGCAGGTCACGGGTGCCGGTGCGGTGGTCAACGATGCCGACTACCAGAAAGAGTGGAGCCTTTGCGAGGGCGTGCGCGAAGAGCAATGCGAGCCCAGCGAACGCGACGTTCGGCTCGGCGACTCCGAACACCATCACCAGCATGCCGAGCTGGCTGACCGTACCGTGCGCGACGATGAGTTTTACGTCGTACTGTCGAAGCGCACGAACCCCGCCTCCGATCATGGTGATCGCACCGAGCACCACGAGGGTCTCGCGATACCCTGGCACCTCGGCAAAACCCTCCCCGAGCCTCGCTATGAGATAGACGCCGGCCTTCACCATGGCTGCGGCGTGCAGGTAAGCGCTCACCGGGGTCGGCGCGGCCATAGCGCCCGGGAGCCAGAAATGGAACGGGAAGATCGCCGATTTCGAAAGCGCACCGACGAGCACGAGATATACCGACACCGTCGCCATCGCACCCTGAGGTGGCGACGCGACGATCTCAGAGAGGTTCGGCGTGCCGCTCATGGTTGCGAGGAGCACTAGGCCCACAAGCATCACGAGGCCGCCGGCGGTGGTCACCATGAGCGCTTGCAGAGCCGATGAACGACTGGTTCGCCTCTTGTGAGCGTGGGCGATCAAGAGAAACGAGAAGACGGACGTGGCTTCCCAGAAGATGAAGAGCAGGTAGACGTTATCGGCGAGTACTAGCCCGAGCATGCTCGCCCCGAAACCGAGGAAGACCGCGGCGAAGCGAGCCAGACCCTCTTCTTCGTCGTCGAAGTAGTTACGGCAATACAGCAACACGAGCGTTCCCGCTCCGGTTACGAGCAGTGCGAACAACCACGAAAGCTGATCCATGCGAAACGTAAGATCGAGCCCGAGCTGGGGCAACCATTCCAGCTTCTCGACAACCGGGTCGCCTGAAGCGCCGACCTGAAGGAGCGATCCGAATGCGATCGCGAGCGGAAGGGCCGCGAGAAAGAAGCCGTTGCGACGCATGCGCCGCACGATCGGGTAGGTCAGAAGCGCGGAAAAGGACAGAGCGAGCAGAATTGTCGCTATCGTCCCCATGCACTTCCTCCGTCCCGACTCTCTGTATGTATCTGGACCATTCTATCGGAGCGAGGAGCGCGAGCCGCGTGTATCGGGGTTGTTCGCCGTCGGGATATCTCAGCCCGGCGGGCGTTTGAGAAGTGTCATGGAATGAAAAAGAGGGGGCTGACCATACGATCAGCCCCCTCGAT